>NZ_AP027363.1:2400000-3000000 GCF_030295955.1 Thalassotalea agarivorans | reverse complement strand
AAACAAGCGGTTGTTGATGCAGTAGAAGCATCGCTAAAAAGGTTAAAAGTAGAAGCGATTGATTTGTACCAAATTCATTGGCCTAATCGCACTTCTCCACATTTTTCTAGACATTGGCCCGGTAGCTACAAATTCACCGACACATCTAAAGATGCAGAAATAGCAGAGATGGCCAATATATTGGAAGGGCTACAACTGTGTATTGAACAAGGCAAAATAAAACATGTTGGCTTGTCTGACGAAACTCCTTGGGGTATTCACACCTATTTGAACTTAGCTAAGTCTTTAAACCTGCCAAAAATGGTTTCGATTCAAAATGAATTTAGTGCGCTACACACTAAAGATTGGCCCTACTTAATTGAAACTTGTGTGCATGAAGATGTGGCTTATCTGCCATGGTCACCACTAGCAGGCGGAGCACTTACTGGAAAGTACATTGATGGCGCAAGACCAAAGGGGAGCCGCTGGTCAATGCTACAGCGCAATGGCTTGTTTCGTGACACAGAGCAATCTAATCAGGCAGTTGTAGCTTTTGTTGAACTAGCAAACCAATTTGCGATGTCGCCTGCACAACTCGCACTGGCTTGGTGCAATCATGTTAATGGCGTTTCATCTACTATTATTGGCGCCACAACACTTGCCCAATTGGAAGAAAATATTGCAGCATTTGATTTAACCTTGTCGAGTCAACAACTCGACATCATTCAGCAGTTTCTGAAGCAGTATCCTTCACCTTTTTAAATTGCAGCATTTAGACAATGAGTGATTGAAAGTGTGAGTCAGCAATAAAAGCGGGTCAGAGGTTGTTCATCGGTATATCAATGAGCTCAGGGTGCTGGTCAATAATAATGTTGCGTTGGCGCTCCATTTCTTGGTTTAACAATGCCTCAAATTCAATGTATTTAGGTTGCTTTGATAGATAATGTGGGGAAATAAAGCCTTTACCTAATGCAAAGTATCGCAGCATTGATTCCCGTTTATGGCTCGCCAACAGATCGTCATATAGCGAATTAAAATCCTCGCTTAAATCCACCATATTCATTCTAAACCAAGTATTATCGACAATATCTTCTTCGGTCACTAGCATATTCCATTGCTCAAAAAATTGGTTTATGTCTTCAACCAGCAATAGGTAGCTTTCATCTCCTTTTGCTTTCAGTAAATGAGCCAACTGAACGGCGAGCGTTACGTCTCTCCATGACATGTCACGACTTGCAATTATCTTAAGTCTATTGTCGATAATCTTATCGCTATTTTTGTAGATGTAAGACGTTAGTTCGTCATACTTTTGCTCCTCAAATAAGGTGTTGATATAAACGCTTTTAGGAACACCATCCGACCAAAATCTGCCGGTACGTTCACTAAAAATAAACTCCTTCGATAGCTCAAAAGCTTCTTGATTTTTATTTTGTGCCCACAATAAATAGATTCTTGAGCCGATCGCAAGAGACGTATCTTTTTTAAGACTGTCCGCTACTTTAATGTAGTATTCAGCCTGGTCATAAAAGCCCAATTGCGCGTATAACAAAGCGATTTGAGCCGCACCTTCAGGGTCATCTCTATCTTTTTCGAAGGTGAGTAGCGCCATCTGTAGCGCTTTTACCATATTGCCTCTAGAGATTGCGATGCGCGTTCGAAGCAGATAAAGACCAGAATATTCTGGATCTATACGTTCCATGTCGTCTGTTACTTTATAGGCTTTTTCGTACTCATAAAATACCCATTGATACTGACTTGCTAACGCCATATGTAGCTTTAAATTTAGTGGATCAGACTGCAATTGTTGTAGGGTAAAATCTAGTTTTTGTTTGTCGGTTAGCTTAAAACCTGTTGCAATGATATAAGCGGCAACAACGTCAGGATTATTAGGGGCAATTTGATAGGCTTGGTCTATTAATTGAGAGCTCAATTCAAACTCTTTTTTGACTACGTAAAAATAGGCTTTGAATACCAATAGACTGGGATGATCTGGTTCAACCATGGTAGACAATTTATCTATGGCAGCCTTAAAGCGGGGTAAAAACTCGACTTCTTCAATATTGCCATAGCGAAACAATTCAATCAGCGAATTTGCCAATCCAATTTGCGCATCTATATAGTTAGGCTCCACTTCTAACGCTTTTACAAAATATTCCCTTGCTTCAATATAAGGCTGGTACTCTCCTTTTTTCAACCGTTCTAGACCAAGCAGGTAGAAGTTATGTGCGTCAGGAGATACAACTTGAATAGCATCGTTGCCATTTGCATCTAAATTTATTCTTAATTCTCTCGCTATTTCCTGAGCAATTTCGCTTTGTACAAGAAACACGTCATCTAGGGTATGGGCATAAGTTTCAGACCAAAGATGCATGCCATCTTTTACACTAATCAGTTGGGCAGTTATACGAATATCGTTGTCATATTTTCTTATGCTACCTTCAAGCAGATATTCAACGCCAAGTTGTGCGCCGATATCACGCAGATCGATGTTTTTGCCTTTAAAAGCAAAACTAGATGTACGCGCTACAACTCGTAAGTCCGTTACTTTTACTAAATAGTTGAGTATTTCGTCCGTAATACCATCGCTAAAGTACTCTTGTTCGGGATCGGACGACATGTTGACAAAGGGTAATACGGCAATAGATGCGGGTATATTCTCACTGGTCTCATCACTGCTTGTCTGTTGTATCGTGGTTGGTATATCAGCGACGATATTTTTACTTGGCTGATCCGTAATCCCCGACTTCCACTGTCGCTCTATCAATAAAACTACAACAGCAATGATGAGCAGACCAATAATAACAAAGTCTAATTTTCGACCGGTAAGATGGGTGATAGATTCGCTGGCTTCTACCTCTCTAGAGCGCTTAATACCCTCAGGTGTTAATTCGAATGTCCAAGTAAAAAACAACGCAAATGGGAAGCCAATGGCGCCGAAAAAAAACACAAGGGTATTGACCCAATGCGGTAAGTGCAAGGCAGGAACGGCAATTGCGGTTACTTGTATAACGACCCAAGCTAATACTAAATAGCTGATCGCGACTTTAATCACGTTACGTCGTTTTAATTCACTGAAGATGCCCATGTTGTTTGTTTTTTTTCCTTATACCTCACTTATAATAGTACAAAAAATAACCAATAGACAACTTCGCAACTAGTAGATAAACCCCTCACTTTTTTGACTTTTTTTTAAAAGCAGAGTAACACTTTAGATAGGTTTTATTAACGTTGAGATAACAAATATGTTTGCAGCAGAAGAAGTCCAAGAAAATATAGAAGAAAAAGTCGATTTAATTACAAAATACTTAGAAAAGATTACAGATTGGGGAGTAGAGTTTGGTTCTAGCCTGCTAGTGGCTGTCCTCGTTTATTTAGTCATTGGTTGGATATTTGGCAGGGTGGTAAAAGTCATTGAACTCGGCATGAACCGAAAGAAGGTGGAGGTAACCCTTCATAAGTTCTTAGTATCGATATTTAGCATCACCTTTAAAGCCATTCAAATCATAATCTTTGCTTCGATGATTGGGGTTGAGACAGCGTCGCTTATCGCTATGCTAGGTGCTGCAGGTTTGGCGGTTGGACTGGCACTACAGGGCAGTTTAGCTAATTTTGCCGGTGGTATTTTAGTGTTGATGTTTCGTCCCTTTAAGGCGGGCGACTACATTGAAGCCCAAGGCGTTGCTGGTGAAGTCGTAGAAATTCAAATCTTCAATACCATAATGCGTACGATAGACAATCAACGCGTGATCATACCAAATGGTATGCTTTCAAATGGTATTGTGAAAAATGTGTTTGCGGAACCTACACGCCGAGTAGATTTAATTTTTGGTATTAGTTACGGCGATGATATCCCTAAAGTGAAAGAAATTTTACAACGCATATTAGAGGCGGATGAACGCGTACTAAAAAGCCCTGCTATCGATATTTGGGTGGGTCAACATGCGGACAGTTCTATTAACATGTATGCGCGTCCGTGGGTTAGATCAGATGACTATTGGGAAGTGTATTTCGATATGATGGAAAGAGTAAAACTAGCGTTCGACGAGGAAGGTGTAACAATTCCATTCCCGCAACGCGATGTACATATGATTCCTGCAGAATAATCAGGATAAATGCATTAAAAAAGGCTGGGTTATCCAGCCTTTTTTGTTTTTCTATATTGTTATGAGGTGTGTTGTTGGCTCAATTGTTTGTCGTGCCATTTGCCCAGTATCGCAAGTGCTATGATCGCACCACCTAAAGCCCACGCCATATCTGATTGGGTATCCCAAACATACCCTTGTGTGCCTAAAAAGGCTTCGGCATCTTCGCCAGTACCTAATGCAACCCACCATTCAATCAACTCGTAAAAAGCACTAAATGCCAAACAAAAGCAAACGGATAGAAAATTGCGCCAAGCTGTGCCATTGATCACGTTTTTACGAATAAAAATTTCACGACAAATCATCGCTGGCACAAAGCCTTGCATAAAGTGCCCTACTTTATCGTAATTATTGCGTTCAAATCCAAACCAGTCTTTGAACCAATCAAACATGGGGACTTCGGCATAGGTGTAATGACCGCCCACCATAAGGACGATACAGTGCAATAATATTAATACGTACAATAATGAGGTTAATCTAAAGGTGTTGTAGGTGACCGCTAGAATGACGCCGCCAATCATTGCTGGCAGCACTTCTAAAAACCAAGTGAAGGTATCTTTAGGCGCAATGCCTGACCAAATCAATACAGCAAAAAAAATGATAATCCATGCTTTAACCATTTTTAGCTCCTTTATTGTTCTATAAGTGTTTTTATCTCTTGTTCGAACTGTTGTTTTTTGTCTTGATTAAATCCTTGATGTACCGCAACAAGTTTGCCTGTTTTGTCATAAATATAGCTGCTTGGCATGCCCTTCAACTGATAGGCTTGAGCCGTTTCGCCTTCGCTGTCAAAGATAACAGGAAAAGAAGCTGGAAACTCGTTTAAAAATTCATCGGCATACTGTTTTTCAGCATCTAAGTTAATGCTAATCACTTGGAAATTTTTTTCGGTATGTTGTGACTGCATTTCATTTAGCCATGGCATAGCTTCGCGACATGGCAGGCACCAAGAGGCCCAGAAATCAACAAAAACTACCTTGCCTTGGTGTTGTTCAAGCAATTGGGTGAGCTGCTGCTTTGGCGTGGATGGCGTTTTAGGAATCAGCACTGCGGTTATTAGCAGTGCGCCAATGGCAAATGGAATAAATAAACGAATGATTGTCGTCATCATAATTATTGAACGGCGCGGAATGCAGCTAGGTTACTCTGCTTGTTCCGACAACATGACCGCTTCTATCTCCTCTTCAAGCATCATCCATTGTTCTTCGGCATCTTCTATGGACTGCTTTAATTGTGCTTGTGTTTTCAACAGCTGAGCTAACATCTCTTTGTTTTCAGCATTGTATGTAGCGCAGTCTGCCAATTGATGTTCTACATTATCAAGTTCAGCTTGCCAGTTGCCGATGTCCATTTCAAATTTTTGTGCTTGTTTTTTAAGCGGAGCAACTTTTTGTCGAAGTTGCGCTTGGGCCTTACGTTGCTGTTTCTTGTCTACCTGCGTGCTAGCACTGGTTGTTTTCGAAACCTGAGCCTTTTTGTCGCTATGTAACCATTGATGATAGTCGTCAATGTCACCACTGAAAGGTTGTAACGCGCCATCTCCTACTAGGTAGAATTCATCGACACAGCTTTCCAATAAATAGCGATCATGCGCAATCAGTATTATGGCGCCGTTAAACGCTTGTAATGCCATGACGAGTGCTTGTCGCATCTCTAAATCTAAGTGGTTGGTTGGTTCATCTAGCAGCAATAGTTGTGGTTTTTGAAGCACAATAAGCGCTAATACTAGTCTCGCTTTTTCTCCTCCCGACATACTACTGACAATGGACAAAGATTGATCACCGGAAAAGCCAAAACGACCCAAATAATTGCGTCCCTCTAGCTCACCGAATTGTTTGTTAGCATTAAGAATATGCTCTAGCGGCGTAGACGGTCCATGTAATTGTTCTAACTGGTGTTGCGAAAAATAGCCAATGGTTAGCTCTTGCGCACGATAGCGTTCACCAGACATTAAGTCTAACTCACCTGCGAGCGATTTAATCAGCGTAGATTTACCCGCACCATTTCTGCCAAGTAATCCAATTCTGCTACCTGGCACTAGTGTTAGTTTCGCCTGCTCAATAATGAGCGCATTTTCACCATAGCCACAGTTAGCTTGATCTATGCTGAGCAAAGGGTAGGGCATGTGATCAGGGTTTTCAAAAGAAAAGGTAAACTGAGAATCTACATGCGCTGGCGCTAAATCAGGTAATTTTTGTAAACGCTTCAATCGGCTTTGCGCTTGTTTCGCTTTACTGGCTTTGGCTCTAAATCGATCAACGAATGCGGTTAAGTGCGCAACTTCTTTTTGCTGCTTTTGATATTGCGCGTCTTGCTGAGCCAAATGCTCTGCTCGCTGTTTTTCAAAGCTAGAGTAGTTGCCCGTGTAAAGCTTTGCTTTGGCATGCTCAATATGCAATATGTGTTGTACAACATCGTCCAGAAAATCACGGTCATGAGAAATCAGAACCAAGGTACCCTGATATCGTTTTAACCATTTTTGAAGCCAAATCACTGCATCAAGATCTAAATGGTTTGTCGGTTCATCGAGCAATAATAGATCTGCTCTTGATATTAACGCTTGGGCTAAGTTGAGGCGCATACGCCAGCCACCGGAGAAATCTTTAACAGGCAAAGACAACTGGTCTTGGCTAAAACCCAAGCCATGCAACAATTCCCCTGCTCTTGCCTGCAAGGAATAGCCACCTATGGTATCTATTTTGGTGAGAATATCAGCTTCCAAAGTGCCGTCTTCGTTTTCTCGAGCCGCCGCCAATTGTTTCTCTAATGCTCTATAGGCTTTGTCACCATCAATCACATATTCGATAGCACTCATGGCAAGCGCAGGCGTTTCTTGTTTTACATTGGCAATTGACCAGTTTGCAGGTAGCGTGAGCTCACCCTCATCTGCGCTTAGTTCGGACAACAGCGCTGCAAAAAAAGACGACTTACCGCAACCATTAGCGCCGACTAAGCCAACCTTTTGTCCAGCGTGAATAGCGAATTGGGCTCCATCAAAGAGTGTTTTGTTTCCGCGATTTAGGCGTAAATTGCTGGCGAGAATCATAATGGTAGTTAAAAAAACCTTATTTCTAATATTGTCGCTTTTACCGTCATCGCTATTCAAGTTAAAATAGCGCTGACAATCAAACGTTTTAAAATGTGATTATATGCGTAAACGATTTATCGCCGGTGCAATTTGCCCTTCATGTGGCGAGCAAGATACCATGGCGCTAACCAAAGAAATGGGTGTGGAAAAAGTCACTTGTGTAGCCTGCGGCAAGCAAATGACGCAACCTGAAGCACGTGTTGAAAAAGCAACACGTGAATCCGAGCAAGTGATAGGCGTATTCAAACCTGAATAGTTCCATTAATAATGTGGCGGCGGTGGCTCATCCTCAGGCTTCATCATTTGCATGGTGCTACCTTGTTTTACTCGACTTGCAAGTAGTTTGAGTTGCTCGGATACAGCGGTTAATTGCGCTTGGTGCAACGTAATCTCTTGATTTAATTGCTCAATTATATCGTCTTGAAACGCCACTTTGGCTTCTAGTTCGTCGATACGTGCCTGTATTGTTCGGTCACTTTCTGTCATATAAGATAAAATCTATCGTGTACGATAGTGTGATTATCTCAATATCCTCGCAAAAAGAACAATTTTTATCGCAAATACTCTTTCTAACTGCGCATATTATCGCTAGTATTAGACGCTTTATTACAAACAACAGGCTTCGGGGAATTTTCCAGCAGAAGTATTTGGAGAAGAGAATGAAATTATTTAAACCAGCTATGGTTGCAGTTGCCCTAACTGGCCTGATGGCATGCCAAGACGCGGCAGAAGAGCCAAAGGCAGTTGAACTAAAAACTGAAAAAGAAAAACAAGCGTATGGCTTAGGCGCTTCATTAGGTATTTACCTTAAAAAGAATCTACAAGGTCAAGAAGATTTAGGTTTACACCTAGACCGTGAATTGATCATTCGTGGTTTATCAGACAGCGTAAATGACAAGTCTGTATTAACAAAAGAAGAAATCGATGAAGTTGTTATGTCTGTGCAACAAGAGATGCAACAAGTTCAGCAAGAAAAAATCGCTGCCGAAGCAATCGCTAATATTGAAGCTGGCGAGAAGTTTATCGAAGAATTTTTAGCGGCTAACCCAGATGCTCAAAAAACTGAGTCAGGTATCGCTTATAAAGTAGAGCAAGCTGCAGAGGGTGATAAGCCGTTAGCAACTGACAGCGTTGTTGTACATTACACAGGTAAATTCTTAGATGGTGAAGTATTTGACAGCTCAGTTGAACGTGGTCAGCCAGCAACCTTCCCATTAAACCGCGTTATTGCCGGTTGGACTGAAGGCCTACAGCTTATGTCTGTTGGCGAAAAGTACACCTTCGTTATTCCAGGTGAATTAGCTTATGGCGAACGTGGAAATCCACCTCGCATTCCAGGTAATGCAACCTTAATTTTTGAAGTAGAGCTACTAGAAATTGTTCAGCCTGCTGAAGAAAAAGAAGCAGAAACGCTTAAGTAAAAAAGAAAAGGCACCGTACGGTGCCTTTTTTAATCGTGTTTCAATAAAAACCCTATCAGTTTATCTTCCAGTTCAAAGCGTTTATCTAAATACTGCACTAACCTTGATAGCGCGTCGTCAAAGCCTTCTAAAATTTCTGTGTCGTTAAGCTGCGTATACTTGTCATTAAACTGCAACGCTGCATCGGTGGAGTAATAGACACGATCAAGAATTTCCGCAATATCCTGCGACTTATCGGGTGTTTGCGCTTTGATGGTTTCAAATACCTCAAAATGCCCTGCGCAGATATAATCTACAAGTAGCTGACAGAAGTGTTTGATCTCGGTAACGGAAGGTAATGCACTGTCTTGCCTTTGATATGGGGGTAAGCCAGCAAGTTCGGTGTAAGCAACGAGCATAGCTTGACGGTCAGCTAACCATTTATCAATGACATTATTAGCGCCGCCCCATTGGCGTTGTGCTTGTTCAACTCGCGTGAGCATAAAACCTCCCGAAACAGTCAGTTGGAAACATCTTTTTAACAACTCTGGTTAAAAAATCAACAAATAAATGCATGGTCAGACAAGTTTAAAAGCTGGTTTTTTGTAAAATATAGTGCAATCTTTTTGCCGCCAATAATAGCCTGAGTTCAAGTGCCTCTTGGTGTACAGCTTGGTAGTAGGCTGGCAAAGTAACCTTGCTATTTTTAGGTTTTGAACATACGCTGCTGGCGTCTAATGTGCAGTATAAAAGTGATGGGTTGCGTGCTAAGTGTAATGATTCATTTGCCCAATGGCTCACGCTTTGTGGTTTTAATTTATAGTGTTGCCATTGCTCCTTCAAAGACTGGTATAGGTCTTTATCTTGCGAACTTTTAACATTAAGCATGCATTCATCCCAATACCAATGCAGATTTTTACACTTGATATCTTGATTACTTATCTGAATTTTATTGCCGCCCAAATCATCAGCAAAACTGACATGGAATGGCTGATGAATGTCACCGACCCAATGGCCTAAAAACATCAATGCTTGCAATTTATCCCATGATTGCGTGTTCGTTGCTAGCGCATCTGTGTGATGAGTTATTGCTGAAAGCACGCAATTTTTGCACTGAGAAACACTTCGAGCGTTCCGCGGCACATTCATGTAGTGCCAAGGTTTAAACTTGTCGTAGTAATCCCATTTTTTGATCGCGTCAGCCCAGGTACACGCGGTGGCAAAATCTATAGATTGTTTGCTCGGCTGATAGTTGTATTTGTTAAGTCGGCTTACGTGTTTTTGGGGCAATGTGGCAAGCAATTGTGTAATCTGAACTTGTTTTTCTTTGGTGAGTTGTTCAAAGGCTAATTGACAAACAAGCTTGTGACCTTTTTTACCAAACGCATATGCATCAAGCGAAAATAAGAAAGTGCTAAGACACAGTAAGGTGATGCTTAAGAATGTAAATAGTTTGTGAAGTGTTGGTAATTTATTCATTTCTCATATAGATTGAATTGCCTCAGAGATAGTTTTGATAATAACCATTAATTTACGGGAAAGGAAAAATGATTAGAAAAATATCGGTCGCCTTTTTATCTGCAGTGATGCTAATTTCCACGTCGCTTTCGGCAAAACAACCAACAGCTGATCAAGTGCAAGCCTACATGAATGCTTCAGGACTAAATAAATCAATTGATGGTCTCTCGCAGCAAATAGATGGATTGTCGCAACAATTTGCAATGGGTATGGGTGATACGACTAAACAACAGGCTTTTTTTGCTGCAGTGAAAAGTTCTTTAGCAAAAGCAGATATGAAAAAAGTAGTTGCCTCTGAGTTGAGTCAAAAATTCAGTGACAAAGAATTAACAGAGCTTAATACCTTTGTTTCTGAGGGTGTTGGTAAAGAAATGAAACAAGCGGAACAAAAGCTTTTTGATTCTGATATCAATAACAAGATAATGCAGTATATGGGAGCGGGTAAGAAGCCGTCGCCAGAACAAGAAGCGGCAATTGCTAACCTGATCACAAATACTGATGCGACAAACAATAGTGCAGATGTTTATTTAACACTTACAAAAGCTATGATGTCGCCAATTATGCAAAGTGCTCAGGGGGTTACTGCTGAAGTAGCCGACCAACAGGTGGCTGCTCAAGTGAATGCGATGGATGGCATGTTACGCAGTCAAATAGAGCCTCAATTGAAGTTAGCTTTTGGTTACGCTTTCCAAGATAGTTCGGCGGAAGCAATAGGCAAATATGCAGATTTCTACAAAACATCATTAGGTCAAAAAGAACTATCTGTTGTTAATGAGAGTATGATCACCGCAATTAGCGCGTGGGGTTCTGAGTTAGGTCAGGCGTTAGCTAAATAGCATAACCGGACACGAATCTGTAAATAAGAGCCGCTATATAGCGGCTTTTTTTTGTTGCCTTAGCCTATTGATATATTTGAATAAAGGCTTAAAATTGATGCTTCTTTAATCACGGCTAGTACAAAAAGGATTTTGATGAAAAAGCTAGTATTAGTGGGGCTGCTTGTAGCGCTTTGCCTCATTGTAGTTACGCCAAATGTACAAAAATACCTTGCTATTCGGGACTATTATGCGCTGAGCCAACAGCAAGGGCTTGTCGCCGGCACAACACATTCCATTAAACATATCGCATTTACACAAGCCAACCTTCTTGAGATTCGTTTGAATGACGAAATAAAGTCTATGGTGAATGAAACCTTGCTTGTTGACGATATTCTTTTTTCGATGCAATGGCGGATGGCTCTTGGTTTTGAAGTCGACGAAATTGAACAGATCAATAGTTGGTATCAAAGTGATGTAGCCGCTCGTATCAAGCAAGCAGAAGGTGCCTTGGAGAGTGATACATTTCAAATAAAACTAGCGCAATACATTGAGTCAACTAAACAACAAAACGTATCAGAAGAAAAACTGCTAGCGGTCAGCCACTTTTTGTCACGCACACGGATGGTAGAAAGATACGCTCATGCGGTATTACTAGCACTGAAAGAAATTACCATCGCACAACTTATTACGGTCGACAACATGTCTCGCTTGCAGGCTCAGCGGATTGTCAATCAAAAGGCATCAGGCTGGCTTGCCACTATTAAACCGCAACTTTCTAAACATCTACATTATCGCTACATGTACCTTTATCAACCTTTCTCACCAGGCGAAATAGCGCAATTTGGGCATCATTATCTTACCGGCCATGGTCAAAAAGAATTGTTACGCTACTATGGCGCACTCAATCAAGCTTTGATCAGTTGGGGTGAAAACCTCGCTCAAGAAATCATAGCTAAGCGCGGCTAGATTGATTCGCAGGAAATAAAAAAGCCTTTCCGAAGAAAGGCCTGAAATGCTCGCTGTAAGGTCTAGTTTAACTAGCTTCTTGTTAATTATTTTGTTAGCGCGAGACAAGTTATAGCAAAGCAATTTTAGCCCTGCAATAACTTTAATAGAGTAATTATTCGATAAAAATTCCTGACTTTTGTATACAAAACCAAATCAACGAAACTTTTCGTATACTTGGTATGAGACGATTGCTTTGGTAGTTATTATGGACAATAGATTACGCTAATTACTTAATTTTAAAGCGCTAATAACATACTGCTAAGTGTACAAATATTAATCGAGGTCTGATATGTAAAATTGTACCTTTGGTCAATGTTTGGATGAAAATTAAACAAGAACTAGATTATTTGTTAAATTTATGTAAAAAACACCCTTGAAATTAATTGAAAAAAATTTGAACTTTTTTATTTTTAATTGATTTGTAGTAGCTAATGGCATCGCTGGGAATGCGATGGTAAAATGCGCGCCAATTAAATAAAGATTTCTGAGACCCCTACATGACCGAACTAAAAAACGATGCGTATTTAAGAGCACTTTTAAAACAACCTGTAGAACATACCCCAATATGGATGATGAGACAGGCCGGTCGTTATTTACCAGAATACAAAGCGACACGCGCGCAAGCAGGCGATTTTATGTCTTTGTGTCGCAATACAGAGTTAGCGTGTGAAGTAACATTACAACCTCTGCGTCGTTTTCCATTAGATGCGGCTATTTTGTTTAGTGACATTTTGACAATTCCTGACGCGATGGGATTAGGTTTGTACTTTGAAACAGGGGAAGGCCCACGTTTTGAGCGTCCAATTCAATCGAAAGCAGACGTAGATAAAATTGGTTTGCCAGATCCTGAAGGCGAACTAAAGTATGTAATGGATGCAGTGCGCATGATACGCCGTGAACTGAAAGGTGAAGTGCCGTTAATTGGTTTTTCTGGCAGTCCATGGACGCTGGCGACATATATGGTTGAAGGTGGTAGTTCCAAGGCCTTTACAAAAATCAAAAAGATGATGTATTCAGAGCCACAAACTTTGCACTTGTTGTTAGATAAGTTGGCTGATTCTGTTATTGAATACTTAAATGCACAAATAGCGGCTGGTGCTCAATCAGTGATGGTATTTGATACCTGGGGTGGAGTGCTTTCTCCGCGCGACTATAATGATTTCTCATTACAATACATGGCTAAAATTGTAGATGGCTTAACGCGTGAAAACGATGGCCGCAAAGTACCGGTTACCTTATTTACAAAAAATGGCGGTATGTGGCTAGAAAAAATAGCTGCCACAGGTTGTGACGCTTTAGGTTTAGATTGGACGATTGATATTGAAAATGCCAAAGCTCGTGTAGGCGATAAAGTTGCCTTGCAAGGTAATATGGATCCTTCAATGCTATATGCCCCTAAAGAGCGTATTACCGAAGAAGTAGAGAAAATATTAGCCGGTTATGGTGATACAGGCACGGGCCACGTATTTAACCTAGGCCATGGTATTCACCCAGACGTGAACCCGGAACATGCAGGTCACTTTATTAATGAAGTAAAAAGATTATCTAAGGCCTATCACAAGTAAAAACGAACTTTAGAAGCTTAAGAAAGCCGATGCCCAGCATCGGCTTTTTGTTATTTGTGCAAGAAGACATAACAGTTTGTTTATTCTAACCTTGTTATATTCTTTAATTATTATACGCGACGTTGGACATTCAAATGGCGAAAGAACAAGTCATCGGTGGTGGCTTTAAAAAGGTACTATACACCTTAGATACGGTGCGAAAAATGGGCCCATTAAAGGCTGCAAAGGCGCTAAAAGCGAATAATACCTGCAAAGCTTGTGGACTCGGCATGGGCGGACAACTTGGCGGCATGACCAACGAGCTTGGCGAGTTTCCTTCGGTGTGTAATAAAAGCGTACAAGCACAATCTAGTGATGTTCAAGCCGCCATTCCGCATGAAATTTTCGATCATAGTTTGGCGGAATTACGAGAATTAGATGGCTACGAATTAGAACATCTCGGCCGTTTAACCTCGCCTATTTATAAAGGAGCAGGTGAACAGAAATACCGCGTCATTGACTGGCAAGAAGCACTGGATATCGCTGTTAAGGGCTTTCAAAAAACCGAGGCGGCGCGCAGCTTTTTCTATTCATCGGGCCGCTCATCCAATGAAGCAGGTTTTATTTTCCAGTTATTTGCACGTCTATATGGCAGCAACAATGTCACTAACTGCTCTTACTACTGTCATCAAGCGACTAGTGTTGCTCTGGGTTCAACTATTGGTACTGGCACAGCGACAGTAGAATTGGCTGATTTAAATGGCTGTGATCTCGTTTTTGTTGTTGGCGCTAACCCTTCGTCAAACCATCCTAGATTTATTCATAAACTAAAAGCTGTGCGAGAGCGCGGTGGTGATGTCATTGTAATCAATCCTGCCAAGGAAGCTGGTCTAGTAAAATTTGCGGTGCCTAAAAGCCCTAAATCTTTATTAAAAGGGGGCGATGAAATCGCCAGTCATTATTTGCAACCTAACATAGGTAGCGACGTCGCGGTAATGATCGGTCTTGCAAAGGCAGTGTTGTCTTTAGATGCCCAAGACGATGACTTTATCAAGCAGTCGAGCACAGGTTATCAAGCGTTTTTAACCAGTGTCGAGCAAGTAACTTGGCATCAAATTGAAAATGAATCTGGCTTATCCCAAGCACAACTTGAAGCGGTAGCTGCATGTTACGCAAAGAGTAAAAATGCAGTATTTGCTTGGGGGATGGGATTGACCCATCACACTAATGGCGTAGAAAACATTGAAGCGCTTATTAATTTGGCACTGCTTCGCGGTATGGTAGGTAAGCAGCATGCAGGATTACTGCCTCTGCGCGGTCATTCTAATGTGCAAGGTATTGGCACTATCGGTGTAAAGCCGGTGCTAGCGGAAACGGTGATTGAAAATATCGAGCAGCAATTTAACGTTCAGTTACCTAAAACTGAAGGGATGCACACGCTCGCTTGTTTGCAGGCAGCAGAGCGAGGGGAAATGGATGCGGCGTTAATCTTGGGAGGAAACCTATATGAGGCAACGCCAGATTCCGCATTTGCTGGACGAGCATTAGATGCTGTGCCTTTTAAAGTCTTTTTAACGACCACTATCAATGCTGGGCACATTCACGGTGTAGACGGTGAATCGTTAATCATACCCGTCACCGCTAGGGATGAGGAATGGAGTCCTACGACCCAAGAATCCATGTTCAATTTTGTTAGACTCAGTGATGGCGGCATCATTAGGCATACCAATATTCGTCCAGAAAGTGTTGTTTTAGCGGATATTGCAGATGGTGTATTGATTGATTCGAATTTTTCTTTTGCACCATTTAAAGATCATAAGAAAACTCGACAAGCAATTGCCGAAATTGTGCCTGGTATGGAGCAACTTAAAGATATCGATGTAGCCAAACAAGAATTTCATATTAAAGGCCGTATTCTTCATCGCAGGCATTTTAATACACCGGATAATAACGCACATTTTCAAGCGGTCTCTTTGCCCCAACATGAAGTGTCCAACGATTTTCCTTTCAAGTTAAGTACCCTGAGAAGCGAAGGCCAGTTTAATTCCATCATCTATGAATACAAAGACAGTTATCGCCAAACCGATGAACGTTGGGCGGTCATGATGAATGCAAAAGATATTGCATCGCTAGGTTTAACGGAGGGTGGACGAGCGAATTTAACCTCTGCAAATGGTGAAATGAAAGGCGTCAAGGTGTTTGCTTTTGATGTGCCCGAAGGTAATTTCTTGTCCTACTACCCAGAAGCAAATGTGCTAACGGGACTTGCCATCGACCCTCGCAGCAAAACACCAGCGTTTAAACATGTCGCGGTAAACATCAGCCCGGCAAATGGGGCATAAGGCTTCTTGTAAAAACGGTTAAGTTACTTCTATTATTAAGGTAAAGCTTAAGGAGTAACTTGTTGCGTTATCTTATTTATTTTATTGCCTTTTTTTCTTTTACAACGAGCGCAGAGTCAGTTAAAGATCGCTTGGTTGCGTTGGAGCAAGCTGATCAAGCGGTACGAGAAAAAGTACGACTAACGGTGCAAATGCGCGGAGTTCAGGGTGTAACACCAGAACTGATAGAGCAGCATAATCAAGTTGATAGAGATAACACTATCGCATTAAAAGCGATGCTAAAATCTGAGGGCCTCAACGCAATTTTGGCATCAGGTGATATTGCGATAGATGCGTTTTCCCTCATTGTTCAGCATTCACACGATCAATCATTTCAATTAACCATGATTGAACAATTGCATCAAGCCTTTCAAAAGGATGCTGGTATTTCGGGTGTACAACTAGCGTTGTTAACAGACCGCGTGCTCGTTAAGCAGAAAAAGAAGCAACGCTATGGTACACAAGTTGATATCAAGGTTGATGGCGTGAGTTTTAAACCGATAGAAAACCCAAGCGCAGTAAATGCTCGGCGAGCTGAACTAGGTTTGCCTACATTAAAAGCTTATTGCGCTGAGATTAACGAAAAGTTTAACTACGATTGCAAAGAGATACCGGATTAGTAGGAGGGTAGCTTCATGCTACGTGCTTCGAGCTGCGTGCGTTGTTAAGCGAGATCCCGTGTAAAAGCATCACGGGATGACGGCCCTTTTCTTGTTCCTTGTCCCTCGCCCCTTGAAGCAACGCGACATACTGATTTACTCGCCTCGCGTCCCTCGTAACCTTGCCCCTTTTATTTGATTGTTCTACATTTATAACGCTTGGAAAAAACAATAAAAATAAGGAAACACTATGTTCGATCAAATGGGGCATTTTGAACCCATCACGTATATTGCTCACGCAGTTGTTGGGTTACTCAGCTTATTCGCTGCACTAGTCGCTATGTCTGTGGTAAAAGGTGGAAGCCACCATAGAAAATTTGGATGGTTTTTTGTCGCCGCCATCGCAGTGACAAGTGCAACCGCATACTTCTTTTTTTATCAAAGGCCGACAGGGCCGTTTGAGGTACTTGGTGCAACGTTAGCTTTGTACTTTGTGAGCTCCGCTATTCTATCGTTTAAACGTTATGACAAGGTTAGAAAAGCAAGCCATATTTTCTTTGCTGTTATTTTAATACTCGTGGTCATAGGGTTAGCAGCCTTGTTAAAACAAAATTTTCAAATACCAGTACGAGTATTCGTTTTAGTTACGCACATTGTCCTTGTCGTGAGCTTATTGGTTGCTGATTTGCGCTTTGCTTTTGCAGAACAAGTGTCTCAACAAAAGAGAGTCTCGCGCCACTTTTATCGTATGTTCTTAACCTTTGGTTTGGCATTAGCAAGTGCGATCGGCAATATTATGAATATTCCAGTACCTATGTGTGTCGCGGTTTCATTTATCGTGATGACTTGCGTTCATTATCTGGTAGTCAAATCGCGATTTAAGTCGGATATGGCTGTTGCCTAAGCACTAGAGAAAGAGACTATGAACAAGCATTATGTACTGCGGCCTAAGTGCAGAGTGTCGAAAAGAACTCCACGTCCCTTGTTCCCTTAAGCAGCGCGATCCATCAGGTTACGCCCCTTGCGCCACGCTCCATAAGCGTAGCGTACACGCCCCACATTTTTCATGGGGAACCCTAAAACAAAAAGCCCCGCTATTGCGGCAATGCTGTTCACTTTAGTGGAGCAGCATTGCGATTAATTGGATAACGGGTCTTTGATATCTTTACCGCCCTAGGTCTTGATGGCCTAGGGCGGTTTTCTTTGAAGAGCATGGTCAAGTCACCTCGAAGCTGAGCTAATCGTTTTGGTGTATTACCAGGTGATAGCGCTTTTGCCATCACTTTCAATTGACTGGCGATGAACTGGCAAGCATATTTGAAACTAATTTCGTTAGGAGCTCTTTGATGAGAAACGGCCGCTTGACTAGCTTCTCTTCGAACAAGGTTGTAACCCAGCACAAGTCCCCATAACTCTTGATATACAAGATCAACTGTTTTGCTTCTAAGGGTGATCGCATTGTGTTGCATTGATGATTTGATGTCTCGGTAACCTAGCTCAATTTCCCAACGCTCATGGTATAACTCGGCAACATCTTGAGCGTTGTATTTATCACGAGGTAATGATGTGAATACCGTTTTTACTTTGCCAGCAACTTCATACGTTACAGCCCTAACTTTCCAAGTTTCCGGTAAGTCAGGATTCTTCTTTCTTGCCTGAGGGGAGACCTTCATCTCGACCAATTGGTCATTACTTTCTTGCTTGTCGAGCAGCGTGTACTTTAAACCTTTTCTTGCGGGAATAAGCCAATGACTGTTGTCTCCCAGTTTGTTTATACCCAGAAGTAGCTCTGCGCTATAGAAACCTTTGTCTAGTAGGGTAACTGAGTTATCTGGCAACTTATCCATGAACCCCTTTGCGAGAGGAATTTCACCTTTTCGATAAGGGCTTATATCGCCATCAACAATCACATGAGAGCGAACATTCATTAGCGTCACGAGCCTTAACATAGGAAATGGCGTTTGCCGATTTGTGCTCGTATTTCCAGAGCCGAAATGCTCACGTAATTCAGGCGTATCATTTGTGCGAAATAAAGCCCCATCAACAGCAAAAACCTGAAGGCCGTGCCAAGTGTCACCTGGGTAACGCTCTAATCCCCATTGGTTGCTGCATTGCCTAAATAGCCATGCCATCGATTCAGAGCCAAGACGTTTTCTCGCTTCGGTTAATGCACTTTTAGCTAAAAGTTTTTCATCAGCTAAGCCTTCAGCACATATGTTCATACGCCTTGCTACTTCAGCAATCGGTTCGTTTCTAAAAAATGCCATACCAACTACCAACCAAAGCACCATATCACTGGGCAAACGCCGTCTTCGGATTGTAGCTTTGGCTGACAACCCTGTCGCTTGATAAACCCAATCGTCAGGAATGTGCTCACAAAAGGTGGTTAACTTGGCAATATCTACTGGGGATTCTTCGATAAAATCGTGAAACTGGGTGAAGGCAGGCATAAAAAAATCCGTAATCAGAAAACTGACTACGGATTTTGCACGATCATTTGGATCGGTCAACTGATCACATTCTTAATAGATCAGCATTGCGCTATTGCGGGGCTTTTTTAATCTAGCAAAATGCTACATTATTTCTTTTCGTTACGTGCTTTAACTTCAGCAATAACTTCTTCAGCAACATTGTTTGGTGCTGCAGCGTAGTGGCTGAATTCCATAGAGAATTGACCACGACCTGAAGTGATAGTACGTAAGTGACCGATGTAACCAAACATTTCTGATAATGGTACGTCTGCTTTGATGCGAACGCCAGTGTTACCAGCTTCTTGGTCTTTGATCATACCACGACGACGGTTAAGGTCACCGATTACGTCACCAACGTTGTCTTCTGGTGTGAACACGTCAACTTTCATTACTGGCTCAAGTAATTGTGCACCAGCTTTTGGCATTGATTGACGGAAAGCGCCTTTCGCTGCGATTTCGAAAGCTACTGCTGACGAGTCAACTGCGTGGTAGCCACCGTCAAATAGTTCAACTTCAACGTCAAGTACTGGGAAGCCAGCAACCGGACCATTTTCCATCATACCCGCGAAACCTTTTTCGATCGCTGGGAAGAATTCTTTTGGTACGTTACCACCAACAACTGTTGATGTGAACTTGAAGCCTGAGTTTGGCTCACCTGGCTTGATGCGGTAATCGATCTTACCGAATTGACCAGAACCACCAGATTGTTTCTTATGCGTGTAAGAATCTTCAATCTCTTGCGTGATTGTTTCACGGTATGCTACTTGTGGCTTACCTACTTCTAATTCAACACCGTAAGTACGCTTAAGGATGTCTACTTTGATATCTAAGTGAAGTTCACCCATACCTTTAAGGATTGTTTCACCTGAATCTTCGTCAGTTTCAACTTGGAACGTTGGATCTTCAGCAACCATCTTACCGATAGCGATACCCATCTTCTCTGCACCGCCTTTCTCTTTAGGAGAAACAGCGATTGAGATTACTGGCTCTGGGAATACCATTGCTTCAAGTGTACAAGGTTGCTTAACATCACATAATGTGTGACCAGTTTGAACGTTCTTCATACCAACGATAGCTAGGATGTCACCTGCTTGCGCTTCAGTTAGTTCAGTACGGTCTTCTGCTTGCATCTCAACCATACGGCCGATACGTTCAGTTTTACCTGTGAAAGAGTTAAGTACTGTGTCACCTTTCTTAAGACGACCTGAATATATACGTACGAACGTAAGAGCACCGAAACGGTCATCCATAATTTTGAATGCTAATGCACGGAAAGGCTCTTCAGCGTCAACGATAGCGAATTCACCAGTAGGCTCACCTTCTTCGTCAGTTAGTGGCTGTGGTGGAACTTCAGTTGGAGACGGTAAGTAATCAACAACAGCGTCAAGAAGAAGTTGCATACCTTTGTTCTTGAATGCAGAACCACAGTATGTAGGGAAGAATAACAATTCGTTAGTACCTTTACGGATACACGCTTTGATTTGCTCTTCTGTTGGGTCTAATTCACCTTCAAGGTATTCCATTAGTAAATCTTCGTCCGCTTCTAAAGCAGTTTCGATCATTTCTTCACGGTATGCCGCTGCATCATCTACCATGTCTGCAGGGATATCTTGAATTTCATAGTTCTCAGGCTGACCTGAATCATCCCAGATGTATGCTTTTTGAGATAATACGTCTACTACACCTTTGAAGCCATCTTCTTCACCGATTGGTAAAGTCATTACCAAAGGACGTGCGCCAAGTACGTTTTGTACTTGATCTTTAACGCGGAAGAAGTTTGCACCTAAACGGTCTAACTTGTTTACGAAGATAAGACGTGCAACTTTTGATTCGTTAGCGTAACGCCAGTTCGTTTCTGATTGCGGCTCAACACCACCTGAACCACAGAATACACCAATACCACCGTCTAGTACTTTTAATGAACGGTAAACTTCAACAGTGAAGTCAACGTGACCAGGAGTGTCGATTACGTTAAAACGGTGCTTTTTCCATTCACAAGTAACAGCAGCAGACTGGATTGTAATACCACGCTCAGCTTCCTGTTCCATGAAGTCAGTAGTTGACTCACCATCATGTACTTCACCAATCTTGTGGATCATACCTGTAAGTTTCAGAATTCGTTCAGTTGTTGTGGTCTTACCCGCATCAACGTGAGCGAAAATACCAATGTTTCTGTATTTGCTTAAATCTGCCATTGTTCTGCTCTATTTAATATAAAAATTGGGTTTAGTGTATAAAAACCGCGCGAGTATACCAGAAGATCTAACAAAGCTACATAGTTTGATGCAAAAATTGTTGTAATAGATCGGTAAACGTTACTTTTGTTTATATATATGCAGCATATATGCAGCAGTAACTTTTTGTGGCCTTGTTGGCATTGAAAGCATCATGGTTGTTAATTCGCGCTAGCACTCTTTGACAAAATCCGCTCTAATAACGCTTCATTGTCTAGCAACAAATCACAGGATACTTTTTATATGTCAACGTATTTGGCTGGATTTACGCTAGGCCTATCGCTGATTTTACCTATTGGTGCTCAAAACGCATTTGTTTTAAAGCAAGGCCTCAAAAATCATTTTGTTTTTATCGTTTGTGCGGTATGTGCAATATCTGACGCAATACTCATATCCTTAGGTGTTGCTGGCTTTGGCGCGATTGTGAAACAGGTGCCAGAAATAGAAACCTTTGCACGATATGGCGGAGCATTATTTTTAGGATGTTATGCGTTGTTAAGCTTTCGTAGTGCGCTAACAACAGACCATGCCCTAAAAGCAAAAGCCGATACCAATGCGGGTCTTTGGCAAACTGTATTGATGTGTTTGGCGTTTACTTGGTTAAACCCTCATGTTTATCTAGATACTGTGGTTTTGTTGGGATCTATTTCAACACAATATGCACCTGCGCAATTGGTGTTTGGCGCTGGTGCTATTACCTCCTCTTTTGTGTTCTTTTTCTCTCTTGGCTTTGGTGCAAGATTCTTAGCACCAATCTTTGAAAAACCGCTGTCATGGAAGGTGTTAGAAATTGCTATCGGCATTATTATGTCAGTTATCGCGATTTCACTTATTTGGTAAAAATGCAGACTTAATAAGAAAGTAGGCTCTTCTTATATATAGTGGGATGACGGAGTTATTGACTAAATGCTGCTGGCTTCGAGCTACGGGCTCCGTGAAAAGCTCCCAAGTAAACGTCATCCCGGACTTGATCCGGGATCTCTACTATTAATGAAAGAAGAAATGGTGTTTGGCACCAATAGCAATCTTATATGTTAAACGCACAATTAACCCCATGGAGGTCCCGTGTTAAAGCATCACGGGATGACGGTAGAAAATATTTGCCATAAGCTTTAAATGAAACAATTTGCACCATGCACCATGCACCATGCACCATGCACCATGCACCATGCACCATGCCCCTTGCCCCTTCAGCGCAGCGCATATTCGTCTAGCGATAAGAGCTAAGATTTTTTCGTCCCTCGTCCCCAGCTGCTTGCTGCGTGTCCCTTGTTCCCTTTCACTGCTGTTACGCGTCCATGCTTTCGCAGTATTAGTAAGACCATTTACGTCTGCAACGCGACCCAGTAAGTCACGCCCCTCTTTGCGCAGCGATAAAGCAACCATAAATAACTGTTGCATTTATGTGCAGTTTACGTATAATACGCGTCCGCACTTAGGTAAGCTTAAGTGTGATTATGTCGCTAAGCCACAGTTTTACTGAGGTAAAGCGCAATTACAGCAACCCCGATTTGGGGTTGAATGTTACAAGCGGTACTCCCCCCTTTCTCAAAAAGAAAGGTGATGGGCTGTACTTTGTTCGTTCTTTTTTTATTAGGGGATTTGATTCCATGTCAAATCAAAGAATTCGCATTCGTTTGAAAGCGTTCGATCATCGTTTGATTGATCAATCTACAGCTGAAATCGTTGACACTGCTAAGCGTACAGGTGCTCAGGTTCGTGGTCCTATTCCACTTCCTACACGTAAAGAGCGTTTCACAGTATTGATTTCTCCACACGTTAACAAAGACGCGCGTGACCAGTACGAAATCCGTACTCACAAGCGTTTAATTGATATCGTTGAACCTACTGATAAGACTGTTGACGCACTTATGCGTTTAGACTTAGCAGCTGGCGTTGACGTACAAATCAGCTTGGGTTAATAAGGAGTTTTAACATGACTATAGGTCTAGTTGGACGTAAAGTTGGTATGACTCGTATCTTCACTGAAGATGGCGTTTCTACTCCTGTAACTGTCCTAGAAGTTGAAGCAAACCGTGTTGCTCAGGTTAAAACTGTAGACAACGATGGTTACTCAGCAGTACAAGTAACTACTGGTACTAAGAAAGCAAACCGTGTAAGCAAGCCAGCAGCTGGTCACTTCGCAAAAGCAGGTATCGAAGCAGGTCGTGGTTTATGGGAATTTCGTCTTACTGAAGGCGAAGGTGCTGAATTAGCAGCAGGTAGCGAAATCACTGTTGAACTATTCAACGAAACAAAATTAGTAGATGTTACTGGTACGTCTAAAGGTAAAGGTTTCCAAGGTGGCGTTAAGCGTTGGAACTTTAGCATGCAAGACGCTACTCACGGTAACTCTATCTCTCACCGTTCAAATGGTTCAATCGGTCAGTGTCAAACACCAGGCCGTGTATTTAAAGGCAAGAAAATGTCTGGCCATATGGGTGCTGCGAAAGTTACAACGCAAAACCTTGAACTTGTTCGCGTAGACGCTGAGCGCAATCTGCTTCTTATTAAAGGTGCAGTACCTGGCGCAATCAACGGCAACGTGATCGTTAAGCCGGCTGTTAAAGCCTAACGTCTGAGGAGAATTTTGATGGAATTAGCATTAAAAGACGCGTCAGGCGCTCTTGAAGTTTCTGAAGCAACATTCGGACGTGAGTTTAATGAAGCATTAGTACACCAAGTAGTAGTTGCATATGCAGCTGGTGCTCGTCAAGGTACACGTGCTCAAAAGACTCGTTCTGAAGTTAGCGGCGGTGGCAAGAAGCCATGGCGTCAAAAAGGTACTGGCCGTGCACGTGCTGGTACAACTCGTGGTCCAATCTGGCGTACTGGTGGCGTAACATTCGCTGCTAAGCCACAAGATCACAGCCAAAAAGTTAACCGTAAAATGTACCGTGGTGCTATTAAGAGCATCCTTTCTGAATTAGTTCGTCAGGATCGTTTAGTAGTAGTTAACGAATTTGCGGTTGAAACGCCAAAGACAAAAGAATTAGTAGCTAAGTTAAAAGGTCTTGAGTTAAAAGACGTTTTAATCGTAACTGGTGAAGTTACTGAAAACTTATTCTTATCTGCACGTAACTTATACAAAGTTGACGCTGTAGACGTACAAGCTATCGATCCAGTTAGCTTAGTTGGCTTTGAGAAAGTTTTAATGACTGCAGACGCAGTTAAGCAAGTTGAGGAGATGTTCGCATGATAAACGAAGAACGTTTACTGAAGGTGCTATTAGCACCAAACATTTCTGAAAAAGCAACTTTATCTGCTGAAGCAAACAACACTGTTGTTTTCAAAGTAGCTACTGATGCTAGCAAAGCTGAAATTAAAGCAGCTGTTGAGAAACTATTCGAAGTTAAAGTTGAAGGTGTTCGTACACTTAACGTTAAGGGTAAGGCTAAGCGCACTGGTATGCGTATGGGCCGTCGTAGCGATTGGAAGAAAGCTTACGTAACTCTTGCTGAAGGTAGCGACATCGACTTCGTTGGCGCAGAAGCATAGGAGACGTAGTAATGGCTATTGTAAAATGTAAACCAACTTCTCCGGGTCGCCGCCATGTTGTTAAAGTGGTTAACCCTGATCTACACAAAGGTAAGCCTTACGCTCCTCTTTTAGAGAAAAACTCTAAATCTGGTGGTCGTAACAATACTGGTCGTATTACAGTTCGTCACGTTGGTGGTGGTCACAAGCATCATTACCGTATCGTTGACTTCAAACGTACTAAAGACGGTATTCCTGCAACTGTAGAGCGTTTGGAATATGATCCAAACCGTAGCGCAAACATTGCGTTAGTACTTTATGCAGACGGCGAGCGTCGTTATATCCTTGCTCCTAAAGGTTTAAGAGCGGGTGATGCTGTTCAGTCTGGTGCTGATGCGCCAATCAAGACTGGTAACACATTACCACTACGCAACATGCCTCTAGGTAGTGTTATTCACGCAATCGAGTTAAAGCCTGGTAAAGGTGCACAAATCGCTCGTGCTGCTGGTACTTACGCACAATTAGTTGCGAAAGACGGCGCATACGTAACATTACGTCTTCGCTCTGGCGAAATGCGTAAAGTTGAAGCGGAATGTCGTGCAACTTTAGGTGAAATCGGTAACGCTGAGCACATGCTTCGCTCTCTAGGTAAAGCTGGTGCTAACCGTTGGCGCGGTGTCCGCCCAACTGTTCGTGGTGTTGCTATGAACCCGGTTGATCACCCACACGGTGGTGGTGAAGGTAAAACTTCTGGAGGCCGTCATCCGGTATCTCCTTGGGGTGTACCTACTAAGGGTTACAAAACTCGTAAGAACAAGCGTACTGATAAGTTCATCGTACGTCGTCGTACTAAGTAATTAGTACTTTATTTAAATTAATTAAAGAGGAATTGCCATGCCACGTTCTCTCAAGAAAGGTCCTTTTATTGACCTACACTTGTTGACGAAGGTAGAGAAAGCAGTAGAAAGCGGGAATAAAAAGCCAATTAAGACTTGGTCTCGTCGTTCAATGATCATTCCTACAATGATCGGATTGACTATTGCTGTCCATAATGGTCGCCAACACGTTCCTGTATTTGTTACTGAAGAAATGATCGGTCACAAATTGGGTGAATTTGCACCAACTCGTACTTATCGCGGCCACGCTGCTGATAAGAAAGCGAAGAAGAAATAAGGGGAAATTAAATGGAAGCTGTAGCTAAACATAAATTTGCCCGCGGTTCTGCTCAAAAAGCACGTTTAGTAGTAGATCAAATCCGTGGTCTTCACGTTGAGAAAGC
Organism: Thalassotalea agarivorans; assembly: GCF_030295955.1. Taxonomy (NCBI): domain Bacteria; kingdom Pseudomonadati; phylum Pseudomonadota; class Gammaproteobacteria; order Alteromonadales; family Colwelliaceae; genus Thalassotalea; species Thalassotalea agarivorans. Next base: position 2,974,062 of record NZ_AP027363.1, on the reverse strand, counting down.
TTTGGAAATCTTAGAATACAGCAACAAATCAGCTGCTGTTTTAGTTAAGAAAGTACTTAACTCAGCGATTGCTAACGCAGAGCACAACGAAGGTGCAGACATTGATGAACTATTCGTAAAAACTATCATGGTTGACGATGGTCCAACAATGAAACGTATTAAGCCTCGCGCGAAAGGTCGTGCGGATCGTATCCTTAAACGTACTAGCCACATCACTGTGGTTGTTGCTGATAGCTAGGAGATATTAGAATGGGTCAAAAAGTCCATCCAAATGGTATTCGCTTAGGTATCACAAAGCCTTACGCGTCTACTTGGTATGCAAGTAGCAACGAGTTTGCAGATAACCTTCACGGCGATCACTTAGTTCGTGAATACTTAACTGAAAAGCTTAAGCGTGCATCATTATCAAAAATCGTGATTGAGCGTCCAGCTAAATCTATCCGTGTAACTATTCACACAGCTCGTCCTGGTGTTGTTATCGGTAAGAAAGGTGAAGACGTAGAGAAGTTACGTGTACAAGTATCTAAAATTGCAGGTGTTCCTGCTCAGATCAACATTGCTGAAGTTCGTAAGCCAGAAATGGATGCGCAGCTTGTTGCTGACAGCATTGCTAGCCAATTAGAGCGTCGTGTTATGTTCCGTCGCGCTATGAAGCGTGCAGTACAAAACGCTATGCGTTTAGGTGCTAAAGGTATCAAAGTAGAAGTTAGCGGTCGTTTAGGCGGCGCTGATATCGCGCGTAGCGAATGGTATCGTGAAGGTCGTGTACCTCTACATACATTACGTGCAGATATCGATTACGCAATCGCGCGTGCTGACACTACTTATGGTGTTATCGGTATTAAAGTGTGGATCTTCAAAGGCGAAGTTATCGGCGGTGTACCTGCTCAGGTAGAAGCACCAGCTCCTAAGCCTAAGAAAAGAAACGCGCGCAAAAGCAAATAGGAGTTAAGTTATGTTACAACCAAAACGTACCAAATTCCGTAAGCAGTTCAAATTGCGCAACCGTGGTCTTTCACACACTGGTAGCTCAGTTAGCTTCGGTACTTTCGGGTTAAAATCAGTTGAACGTGGTCGTATGACTGCGCGTCAAATTGAGGCAGCTCGTCGTGCTATGACTCGTCACGTTAAACGTCAAGGTAAGATCTGGATTCGTGTATTCCCAGACAAGCCAATTACCAAGAAGCCATTAGAAGTTCGTATGGGTAAAGGTAAAGGTTCTGTTGAATATTGGGTTTGTCAAATTCAGCCAGGTCGTGTTCTTTATGAAATGGAAGGTGTATCTGAAGAATTAGCACGCGAAGCATTTGCTTTAGCAGCTGCTAAATTACCATTCAAAACAACTTTCGTAACTCGTAAGGTGATGTAATGAAAGCTAGCGAACTTAAAGAAAAAAGCATTGAAGAGTTAAATGCAGAACTACTTAACTTGCTACGCGAGCAGTTTAACTACCGCATGCAAGCAAGCACAGGTCAGTTAGCACAAACTCACTTGTTGAAAGAAGTACGTCGCAATATTGCACGTGTTAAGACTATCCTAACTGAGAAGGCAGGTAAGTAATGAGCGAAAAAATTCGTACACTACAAGGTCGCGTAATCAGTGACAAAATGGACAAGTCTATCACTGTTCTGATTGAGCGTCGTGTTAAGCACCCTATCTACGGTAAATTCATTACGCGTTCAACTAAGTTGAAAGCACATGATGAAACTAACCAATGTGCAATGGGTGATGTAGTAACTATTCGTGAATGTGCACCAATTTCTAAGAGCAAATCTTGGACATTAGTGGACGTTGTTGAAAAAGCTTAATTGCTGATTTAACAGATTAGTTCAAATAAAAAACCCGCCATTTGGCGGGTTTTTTTATACCTATAAATTATCTTGCCAGTGCTGTTTGTATGCGCTGTTGTAGTTGTTCAACATGGCATTGCTCAAACCAAGCATTGCGCTTTAGCCAAATGTTGTTTCTAGGACTTGGGTGAGGCAAAACAAACGTAGTGCCCGTCTTATATTCATTTTGTTTAATGCTATCGGTTAAAGATATGCCCTTTCTATGGGGCAGATGCCAAGTATGAGCGTACTGGCCAAGTACAAGGATTAACTCGATTTTTGTTAAGCTATTTAGCACCTGTTCTCGCCACGTATTTGCACACCGTTTTTCTGGAGGCAAATCGCCACTTTCTCCCTTACCTGGGTAGCAAAACCCCATGGGTAAGATAGCGAAGATGTTTTCGTTGTAAAAGGTCGCTTGATCTACACCAAGCCATTGTTGAAGGCGTTTCCCACTCGCGTCGTTAAACGGTATGCCACTGTTGTGGGCCTTTATGCCCGGCGCTTGACCGGCAATAAGAATACGTGCATTTTGATTAAGTTGAACGATGGGTTTAGCTTCAAGCGGCAATGCGCTTTGACATAAGGTGCAAGCCCTTATTTTCGATACTAGTCCAACAAAACTAGCTGTTTGATTGGCCATTAATCGTTGCTACCAGTGTACGGCTACCACCATAATCCCTATGCTCGCCCAAATACACACCTTGCCATGTGCCTAAGTTAAGTCTGCCATTACTAATCGGGATAGACACGCTACTGCCTAATGTCGACGCTTTAATATGAGCAGGCATATCGTCGGGCCCCTCATAGGTATGCTGATAGTAACGCGCATTTTCAGGCACGAAGTGATTAAAGTGAGCTTCCATATCTGTACGCACTGTCGGATCGGCATTCTCATTGATGGTTAAGGACGCGGAAGAGTGCTTAATGAACAAATGCAATACACCAACGGCAATATTCGACAGATCAAGCTGTCGCTCTATCTCCTGGGTTATCAGGTGAAAGCCTCGCGATCTAGCTGATAACTTTAACTCTTGTTGATGCCACATAAATGTCTCTTTCTCTATAAAAAATGGGAGCCTAAGCTCCCTTTTTACATTTACAATTTTGCGAAACAGCGATCGACTGCATCGAGCGTTTGTGCAATAAGTTCGTCACTGTGCGCTGCTGATAAAAAGCTCGCTTCATAAGATGCGGGCGCCATATAAACACCTTCTTCCAACATCATATGATAGAAACGGTTAAACTGATCTTGATTACAGTTAATCGCTTGTTGGTAAGTGGTTACTTTTTCTATGTCGGTAAAGAAAAAGCCAAACATAGCGCCGACATAATTCACTGTCATTGGAATGTTATGTTTGTCTGCCAATGCTTTTATGCCCAGTGCAAGCGTTTCAGTTTTAGCGGCAAGTTCGTCGTGGAAATTGCCTTTTTCGATCTCTGTAAGCGCAGCTAAACCTGCGGCCATCGCAATTGGATTACCCGACAGTGTGCCTGCTTGATAAACAGGTCCAACAGGCGCGATGTAATCCATTATTTCAGCCTTACCACCAAAAGCGCCGACTGGCATACCGCCACCAATGACTTTGCCCAATGTGGTTAAATCAGGGGTAATATTATAATGCTGCTGTGCGCCGCCTAACGACACGCGAAAACCCGTCATAACTTCATCAAAAATAAGTACACTACCGTACTCAGTGCAGACGTCGCGAAGACCTTCTAAAAAGCCTTCGACTGGCGGAATACAATTCATGTTACCAGCGACAGGCTCTACAATAATACAAGCGATCTGGTCGCCTAATTCAGCAAATACTTGTTTTACTTCATCTAGATTATTGTATTCAAGCGTAAGTGTATGCTTAGCAAAATCTTCTGGAATACCCGGTGAGCTAGGCACGCCCAGCGTTAATGCGCCAGATCCTGCTTTTACTAGTAATGAATCTGCATGGCCGTGATAACAACCTTCAAACTTAACGATTTTATCTCTGTTGGTATAACCGCGAGCAAGTCGGATTGCACTCATCGTTGCTTCAGTCCCTGAACTTACCATACGTAGCTTTTCCATCGACGGTACGATAGCTTTAACTTTTTCAGCCATGGTGATTTCTAGTTCAGTTGGTGCACCAAAACTTAAACCATTTTGTGCCGTCTCAACAACAGCATTTAATATTGCAGGGTGGTTATGGCCTAAAATCATTGGCCCCCAGGAACCGACATAATCAATATAAGCTTTGTCGTCTGCGTCGTAAATAAACGCACCTTCAGCTTTCTTAATAAAACGAGGAGTACCACCTACTGCTTTGAAAGCTCGTACAGGTGAATTTACGCCACCAGGAATAATATCCTTGGCATGTTCAAAAAGTTGTTGTGAACGCGTCATACTAAAAATTTGTACCTTTGTTTGAAACCCACGAAACGGGCTTTTCATATTGTGTCAGTTTATCTTCAACACCCAGTGTCAGTGCGAAAAGTGCCATTCTTACTAGCACACCATTTTGCGCTTGTCTGAAAATAGCGAGATTCTCTAGGTCGTTTAGATCGGTATCAAGTTCATTGGCTTCCGGGCGTGAATCGCGCGGCAGTGGATGCATAATAACCGTGTGGTCTTTGCAATATTGTTGATACACGTCTTTATTTAAACTGAAATGGCCACGATAAAGATCAGCTTCAGCAGGAGAAGCGAAGCGTTCCTGTTGAATCCGTGTTTGATAAATGACATCACACGCTAAATTTTCATCAATTTGATTAGCAATAACTATTTCATGCCCTGCATCACTCAGTGTAGAAACAACGCTGTCCGGCATTTGTAATGCGTCAGGTGAGATCATTGTAACTTTTACTTTTTCGTAAAGGCTTAACAATTTAGACAATGAATGCACGGTGCGGCCATGTTTTAGGTCGCCCATTAACACAATATTTAAGCCATCAAGGCCTTTGTCAAAGCGCTTCATTTCTGATTGGATAGTAAATAAATCAAGTAGCGCTTGCGTGGGATGTTCATTAGCACCATCGCCACCATTAATTACAGGGACGCTGCTGCCTTCGGCAAATTCACTAACAGAGTGCATCGTAGGGTGACGCATAGCAATAACATCTGAATAGCCACTTAGCACCTGAGCGGTATCATAAAGTGACTCACCTTTGGTTAATGAAGAGCTTTCTAATCCGACAGTTTCTCGCACGAAACCGCCTAATAAATTAAACGCAGTACCAAAACTTACGCGAGTACGGGTGCTTGGTTCAAAAAACAAATTGTTTAGGATTGCACCGTCTAGAACATGGCAGCGTTTTTGTCTTGCTGCGTAAGGTGCCATTTTTGCAGAAACATCGAGAATGCGAGTGATTGATTCTCGATCAAATTGCGAAACGGAAAGTATATGACTTCCCTGAAACTTCATCATATGCGTGTCCTAACAGGATAAACCTTAAGAATCATCAGCTAGTAATAGCTTAGTTTTGCCGCAGAATATAGCATAATTCCGCTCTAGATAACAGTGTATCAAGCGCCTTGTCAGGCGCTTACGCTAGCGCGTTAAGGTTTGATATAAACCAGTATGATAACGGCAAAAAGAATCAGCACAGGCACTTCGTTAAATACACGATACCAACGACCACTGCGCGTGTTTTTGTCCTGCTTAAAATCACTCACCAATTTGAAACAATAAAGATGATAAAGCACCAGAATAGCAACCAATGTAATCTTTATATGTAACCATGTGGCTTGTACAAACCATGCCCAACTGTACTGGTAGCAAAGCGCGATACCCAATACGATGACAAAAATTGGAAAGGGTGTAATGAAATACAGTAAGCGTTTTTCCATCACTTTTAACTGCTCACTGACTTCTTTTGAGGTGGTTTCAGCGTGATTAACAAATAGACGGGGGAGATAAAAAATACCAGCAAACCAAGTAACCACAAAAATTACGTGAAATGCTTTTAACCATAGTAATGTCATTTAACTCAGTTTTCCTTGCAATAAATATTGCCTTATTTGTTCAAAGGTAACGATACCTAGAAACTCTTCTACATTATCTTGATATATTAACACACCGCCGCTGCGATGCCTTGATGTTAATTGATAAGCCTCCGCTAACGTTACCTTGCTCGAAAGCGGATAAAGAGGCGTGCCGGTCAGTTTGTTGTCAATCTTACTTAACAATTGATAATGGGTTTGCTCTTCTTCTACTTTGATCACAATGAGTTCGTCATTTTCATCATTAAAGTGTTCAATTATGGCTTCCTTTTCTTCACTTTTGATCATTTTGAATGTGCGTTGCATGACCGCAAGTACGCCAATTTTTTGTAAAGACGACTCGATAGGCGTTTGCCTATACGTTAAACCTTGAATATCAAGCTGCATGGTAAACAGCGAACGATTTTTAAAGAATTGGCCGGCAGATAAACATGAAGAGGTAATGACAATCATGGCGGGCACGATTAAGTCAATTTGATGGGATAGTTCTGTAACCGCCATCAAGGCCGCCAGCGGCGCATTTAACGTGGCAGCCATAAATCCAGCCATACCCATCAGGGCAAAGTCACTGGTAATTTGATTGCTCGGGAAATAGTTACTTAGTAGCACAGCAGCACATAGCCCAGCGATTGCACCAATGGAAATAATAGGACCAACAACGCCACCGGGAATACCAAGACCGATGGCCACAATCGTCATCAGCAACTTCGCTAGTAGTAAGGTAAACAACAATTGCATTGGCCATTGCGATGCGGAGCTGAAGTCGGTAATCAAAGAATTACTCATCGCATGTGGCGCGATATAACCTAAAGCGCTAGTTAGTACTGCTGCAATTAATAAACGTTTGGTCACCGACAAACGTGCTGACATCTTAATTAGGCGGGTTAAATAATGATTAAACAAGAACGCTAAAACACCTAAACAGAGCCCCAATAACACTAAGTAGGGGTAGTGCGTTACGGTGAGCGAAAAATCTTTAAAAAAGGAGAGTTCATAGTTCAACCCATGGATGCCTTGAGTAATCATGGCGCCAATGATGGAAGCGAGCATAATAGGAATGAACATGTACACCTTGTATTCACGCAGAATAACTTCCATAACAAAAATTACCGCTGCAACAGGGGTATTAAAACTCGCAGAAATACCGGCGGCAATCCCGCAGGCACACAATGTTCTTACACTGTTAAAGGGCAAAGAAAAGCGCTCACCAATAAAAGAGGCACATGCAGCGCCTAAATGTACGGCGGGTCCTTCTTTACCGACACTAAAGCCAGAGCTTAATGCAACAACCGAACCAAAAAACTGATTGAGCGTATTACGAAATGGTATCATGCCATGTGCAACTTTTAAGCGATGCAGCACGAAAGGAATACCTGTACGCATATATTTGTAGCCAGTAATGCGCGCAAAGGCCAAAATCACCAGCACACCAATGATTGGCACGAGTAACCGAATATTTTCATCAATATCGGTATAATCATTCTCTCGGTGCAGGTACAATAATTGTAGCTTTTCAATACATAAGTTAAATGCGATGATAAGAAAAGCAGAAGCGATACCGACAATTACAGCCAGTAAACACAGTTGCCACGTTGTTTGTGGCAGAGCTAATCGTTGTTTTAGACTATCGAAAGACATGGGCTTATGTTGTTATATTGCCGAATAAATTTACATCACATTACTAGTTAATAATCATAATACTATTTAAATGAATTGGTTAGCAAAAATCGACCTTAATATTATCGTTACCAAACTTGGTCCGTTAAGAAGCGCAATCTTACTTATCGCACTTATTGCTGCGTGTTTGTTTTGTGGTTATCGAGTAGGTAACTTTTATCATGGTTATCAAAATAACTTACTTGCATTGCAAAAGCAGAGACTGCAAAAGCTGCATCAGCAGCAACAAGATCAGCAACGTCATATCCATATTTTAGAGACTGAACTAGAAGTTGAAAGAATGGCCAATCAACGCGCACAAAGCACTTTAAAAGGCGTTGAGAAGGACTATTATCAAACGAAAAAAGAACTCGCTTTTTATGAAAAAGTGATGGCGCCAGAGAAACAAGCCGACGGTCTAGTTATTGATGATTTCAATATTTTCAAAACAGAAAGTTTAAACCATTACCGCTTTCAAACCGTACTCGTGCAACAAGTACTTAAGAAACAATATGCTAAGGGTTATATTGATATTAAGTTGGTGGGCAGTTTGAAAGGTAGACCGGTAACTTATGACGTGGGTGATGTTTCGGAAGTCTCAAAGAAAGATTTGAGTTTTAGTTTCCGTTACTTTCAAATTATTGATGGCGAGTTAACACTACCGAAAGATTTCAAACCTGAAAAAGTGGTTGTAGCCGGTGTTTTAACGCAAAATTCGTGGCAAAAATATCAGCGCATCGACAAACATTACCCTTGGTCTGACTTATTTACAAAATCATAATCGAAATAAAGCGGTCTATACTTGATTAAAATAGTCAAGTTTAAGATAATTCGCGCCTAGAATTTTTAGAGGGTTCATTAATGTCTGACGCATTACCAATTCAATTTACCGATGCAGCCGCTTCAAAAGTGCATACGCTTATCACTGAAGAAGAAAATCCGGCGCTAAAATTACGTGTTTACGTAACTGGCGGTGGTTGTTCTGGTTTCCAATACGGCTTCACCTTTGACGAAAAAGTTAACGAAGGTGATATGACGATTGAGAAAAATGGTGTAACCATGGTTGTAGACCCAATGAGCTTACAATACCTTGTCGGCGGTGAAGTGGATTATGTTGAAGGGCTAGAAGGTAGCCGCTTCTTGGTGAATAATCCAAATGCTGAAACCACCTGTGGCTGTGGCGCCTCATTTTCGATTTAATAAAAAAGCCGGCAATCGCCGGCTTTTTTAATGTCTGCTTAACCCTGAGCCAATCGTTGATGGGCAAGCTTTTTGTAATGATATAGTTGCTCGTCAGCTTCCTTTAGCAATTGATCTACACTCTTTTTAGCATCGCTTGCCGCGGCGCCAGCACTGATAGTAACCGTGAGTTGCTTGTCTTGATAGGGCATTTTTCTCGCAAAGAAATAATCGCTAAGACGTTTCGCAGCAAGTTCAGCTTCTTGATAGTTTTGTCCCGAGAGTAAAACAACAAATTCATCCCCGGCATAGCGGTACACTTTGTCATTTTCACGCACTAGTTCTTTTAAGGTATTGGCCACATAATGCAAAACGGCGTCACCACAATCGTGACCATAGGTGTCATTGATTGGTTTAAACTTGTTTAAGTCGATAAACAGCACTGAAAATGGAATTTTGTAACGCTGGTGGCGCATTAGCTCTTCTTTTAAATCATTTTCCATCAAGCGACGATTACCTACGCCTGTAAGATTGTCATAAAGCGCCATGTATTCGAGCTGTTCTCGTATCAATACGTTGGACAAACACAGGCCTATTTTCACGGCAAGTTGCTCTAGATGAAAAGTACCAAGGCCACTATGAAAGCGTTGTGGGTCATTGGAAATAAACACCAAACTAGCAAACAACTTGTTTTCCATTTTTAGAGGCGTAAGCGCTACAGAGCTCGCTTGCGCTAGTATATTGAGTGGCAAGGTATTACCTAGTTCAGCCAACTGATTTGTTAAAAAGGGCTTGTCGTCATGGTGAAAAGCGTTGAGCTCATAAGACGACACTTTTAATATATGTTGTTGATGCCAGTCAGACGTATTTTCTGCATGGTTGATATAGCTAATGGGCGATGGCTCGACAAGGAGTAAACAAATCCCTTGAAGTTTAAATTTATCTTGAATGGAATCGAGCAAGGTTTTGAGTAATTCGTTGCTTGAACGACAAGCAAGAATTTCTGTCTCAATCGCAAAAAGTTTGCGTGAAATGCTTTCATTTACTCTTGAATTGGCAATCAATTGTTCAAGTTCAGACATCAGTAAACAGCCATAGCAATAGGTTAAAAATATTCTGAAGTGTTAGGTAGTTAAAGTCAAAATATTATTGTTGAACAGGGAGCAAGGAGCAAGGAGCAAGGAGCAAGGCGCAAGGAGCAAGGAACAAAGTACAACTACAATATTTCTTATCAATCTTGCAACACTCTGCAGCAGGGCAATGCTAATGTTGGATAAAATTAGCAACGAAGGAGCACAAGCCAACTGTGTTTTGTCTATTTTAATCGGCTTGATACTTATTGAACCTTCTCCCCGAAGTTTAACCATTGGCTAAACTTCAAGGCGACCAAACCAAAAGGAGAAAGCTCAATGAAATTCTATACTAAATTACACGATTTTTATTGTGGAATCGACTTACACGCCAGAATTCTTTATGTCTGCATTTTGAATAGAGACGGCGAAAAAGTCGTTCACCAAAAAATTAAGGCTGAACAAGCAGCATTAAATCAACTGCTTTCACCGTACTTTGGCAATATCGTTATCGGTGTTGAATGCATGCATTGCTGGTACTGGGTGAGTGATTGGTGCGAACAACAAGGCATTAATTTTGTTCTCGGTCATGCACTTTATATGAAGGCCATTCACGGCGGCAAAGCCAAAAATGACAAAATAGACTCCTATAAAATTGCCAGCTTACTTCGTGGTGGTAATTTCCCATTAGCCTATACCTACCCACAAACCATGCGCTCCACGCGCGATTTACTACGCAGAAGAACCAAGCTCGTCAGGCATGGCGCACAACTTAAAGCGCATATCGTTAATACCAATAGCCAATACAACTACCCAGCACTAGAGTTGCATATGAAAAATCCGTCAGCGCGCGAAGCCTTTCGTCACCGCTTTGACGATGAAGTGGTGCAACGTAATGTGAATTTTGATTTAGCAATACTCGATAGCTACGCCAAAGAGCTAAAGTACCTTGAATACTTTATTGAGCGAAAAGCCAAACAGCATCGACCAGACTATTACGCACAACTTAGAACTATCCCAGGTATAGGCATTATTCTCGCGATGACAATTTTGTATGAAATTGGCGACATCGACAGATTCGAATCTGTACAAAATTTTGCGTCCTATTGCCGCTTAGTCAAATGCAAAGCCGAATCGGCAGGTAAAACCTACGGCACGTCAGGCAATAAAATAGGCAACGGCCATTTAAAGTGGGCATTCAGTGAAGCAGCCGTGTTGTATTTACGTGGAAATGACAAAGCCCGTCGCTACTTGAACAAACTGCAAAAGCGCATGAGCAAAGCAAAAGCCTTATCAGTACTCGCTCATAAAATTGGTCGCTGCGTTTACTACATGCTGAAACATAAAACGGTGTTTGATGATGAACGATTCTTAACGGTTTAAGTCGCACAATGGGGTGAGCTGAACACCTAACTGGATGAGCATGAACAACCTTGCATTATTTGCGATTAAGTATGAAATTGTCATCCCATTGCAGGTAAGTGTTGTCGTTGTATAAGCCTTGTCGGCTTGATTAGACACCCTATTGGTGCGCACTAATAAACAATGAGCAAAATCGTTTACACCTTAGCTGAGCCTGACACTAACTGAACAGGGCTATTAGCCACTGAATCATTCGCTTGAATAGTGCCAACTAAGGTTAACCGATAACTGTCTAGTGCCCCAGCTTAACGAAGGGAATGACAAGGTTGGCAGTGATGAGATCACACTAAGAGAGCCTCAATATGTGTTTGCCGTAAATGATTTAACGGTTAACTGACAGAGCGAAGTAATAGATTTTGCTGATTGCTAAACAAATTAGCTACCTTGCGGTAGCTAATAAAAAACCTTATTGCCTATTGACGGGTGGAAGGTTCATATGTGTTATGTGTACAAAACGCAATGAGGGTGAATTTTTAAACCCACAACTCGCCACCTTTCTTTAAGTCATTTAACTTTTCTAACACCTCTTCAGCATGGCTCCAGTTTCTACAAGGAATAGAAACCTTACCTTTACCATTCTTGCGGTTCCAAATTAAAGGTGTTCCAGATTTAGATTCAACAATTTCGAATTCGCCTGGGGATTTTGGTATTTGATATTTAGGCAAGACTCGCTTCCTTTCCGGTACACATAACGCTAAGCTAACGTGTAAATAATAATGGCACCGCTTTTTGCGTCTTTTGCTAAAACTGTGACAATGTTACTTATCATGTTGAGCACCTTGTTAGTTGTTTTTATTACAATGGATTAAAATACTATCACCCTGAAATACAAAAGAAACTTTTAATTTATGTAAAAGACTTATGAAATCTGACTCACACGAAATTACTTTAGGAGGCACTAGTTTTCCAACTCTCTTGAGATACTGAGGTCTAATACAAAACCACTCAATTTTGGAATAAGGGCGCAAACAATGTGCCGACCAATCTCCTAAATAAGTTACATTTTCGGAAAAGTTTAGAGGATAAGGATCTTCACCAAATTTTTTGTATTGAAATGGAGGAGTGAATGGTAATTCAGCCTCAATTGAAGCTATCAAGGCTTTTATTTGATTAGCATCCATACTTTTCATTTACTCCATACCTGAGAAACAACTAACGCTTAATATCGGGAATTCCTGTTAATACCCCACATTTTAATTATGGTTTTAAAAAATGAGTCCCAATAACTTATTGATTTATTTAGCGAGTTTCCTATTAAAACCTATTAAAGAACAAAAATCTACTGTAAAACAATAAGTTAAAAAGATGTTAAGCGAGACGCTATTTATCTGTTCGGCTACTTTCAAAGCGAGCAGTGCAACATAACCAATTCCCCATTGAGGGTTGCCGATATCATTTTTTGATGATCATGTCCGAATACCAATCCACTGTTAAAATTAGCTACTCAGGACATCATCAGGGTGAAAAGAGTAAGCTAAATTATTATTGATATAGTCATCTATTCATTATTAATTTAGCGCAATTATTTTCTGCTTGATGTGTCCCTGCTAGGCAAGTTTGAAATTCTTTACATCTGCGTTACTAGCTTTGCAAATGAAATATCATTCCCTACACCTAAAGCCTTGATGTAATGCCCTTCAATTCTTGCTGAGTAGCTAATTTTAAAAGTGGATTGGTATTTGTCTTCAAGGACGAAGCATAAGATGAAATAGGACAAGGATGTGCTATTGAGACGGTACATCGACATCATCGAAAATTGATAGCGGGGTCGTCAAACCGAGTTGGGGCGTGGGGGTTAGGGACTTACTACCCTTAAAAATCTAACGCTGTGCTTTGAAAATCCGAAGTGCTTGCGGCGAGAGTTCAATGCTTTAGTCATCTAATGCTTGGAGGAGCAACAAAAAGCAGTTTGGATTTACAAGCACCCTTCGGGCAGCAACTACTTATAAAACCTGTCTGCAGTATATCCTCGGACGTAGCTAGCTACAGACCATCGAATCTGCCTTGCTATCTTTTTAATTAGTTACTGCAGAGTTGATTTCTAAGGGTATTAAGTCCCAATCCTAGGGGTGTCACGCAACACCCCTGGACTATTGCTCCTATAGGAGTGATAAATATAAGAGAGCTTTCGAAACGAATTACATTAGCGACTTATCGAAGTAAAGAATTTAGCCAAGGGTTGAAACAAAGTGATTCGACCCAAGATCATAGTTATCTTTAACTCGATGTGTTGACTTATGGCTCAATCATTAAAAATAGACATTGTTTCAGATGTTGTTTGTCCTTGGTGTTATGTGGGATACAAACAATTAGAAACCGCAGCAAATCAATTAGGTGTTGAACTTGATATCACCTGGCAACCATTTCAGCTAAACCCTCAAATGCCTGAACAAGGGCAGAATTTGCGTGAGCATATTATGGAAAAATATGGCTCAACAGCGCAAGAAAGTGCTGACGCGAGAGCGCGCTTACAAACTATTGGTGAAGATTTGGGGATTACTTTCAACTTTGCCGATGAAAGTCGTATTTATAATACCTTTGCCTGCCATGTGTTACTTTATTGGGCAGAAAAATATAATAAGCAACACGAACTAAAGCTCGCTTTGTTTGAGGCTTACTTTTCGCAAGGCAAAAACATAAGCGACCTTGCAATTTTAATGGAAATTTTGGACTCAGTTGGTTTAGATGTGGCGCAAGCAGAACTTGCTCTTGCAGATGAAAGCTTGCAACAACGTGTGCAAAGTCAGGCAAATACCTGGACTGGGCATGGCATTAGTAGTGTCCCGTCGATGATAATCGTTGATAAGTATCTTGTCGCTGGTGCTCAGGGTGTCGAAAACTATGTCAGTATTATTAATCAAATATTAGCCGAGCAAGCTTAATGAGATTACTAGGAAATATTTTATGGCTACTGTTGGGTGGCCTAACGATGGCACTGATTTGGTGGGCAATAGGTGTAATCGCACTGATTAGTATTGTCGGTATTCCATGGGCTCGATCATGTTTTGTGTTAGGCGCATTTTCATTATTCCCGTTTGGTAAAGAAGTGATTGCACGAGACGCACTAACCGGAAGAGAAGATATTGGTACTGGCGCTTTAGGCCTTTTGGGTAACATCATTTGGTTTATTTTCCCGGGATTAATCCTGGCTATTTTCCACCTTTTTCATGCAGTCTTTTGGTTTATCACCATCATTGGCATACCGTTTGGCATTCAGCACTTAAAGCTCGCTGAAATTTCCTTTGCTCCAGTTGGTAAAACAGTTGTAGACAAAGAAGTGGCCTATGCCGCCTATGCCCGCAACGGTGAAGAAAGACTTAATCAATATAGAAGAGATTAATTATCATGAGTTACCCTATTGGTACGCCTGGCACACCTTGGTCTAGCAAAGAAAAATATCAATGGTATCAAGCGCAAACGATCAAACGTAGTTATTTTGAGCTTGTACTATCAGAGCTCGAAGAAATTGCCGCTACCATGGCTGCAACCATTAAAGTCGAACAATATGGATTGTTGCAATATCCCAATAACGATTATCCGTTGTTTGTTATAAAATCGCTTGATTGGCAGCAGGATAAACCTACCATTTTGATCACAGGTGGTGTCCACGGCTATGAAACAAGCGGTGTGCACGGCGCATTAAGATTTGTAAAAGACAAACTTAAAGCCTATCAAGGTCGCGTTAATTTTGTTGTAGCACCGTGCATTAGTCCATGGGGTTATGAAACGATTAATCGCTGGAATGTTGATGCAATTGATCCCAATCGCTCATTTTACGCTGATACGCCGGCGCAGGAATCTGCAGCGATTATGGCGTATTTAGCTGAGCACGATATTAAACCGCTTATGCATATCGATTTGCACGAAACAACCGATACCGACAATACTGAATTTCGCCCTGCACTTTCAGCAAGAGATGCTATTGATCAAAAATCATGGAATATTCCCGACGGATTTTATGGTGTCGGAGATACGGGTAGAGACGATCCCGCATTTCAAAAGGCGATAATCGATAGCGTAAAGCAAGTGACTCATATAGCGCCAGCGGATGAAAACGGTAAATACATTGGCGTTGCATTAGAGCAATTTGGCGTGATCAATTATGACTGCAAAGGCCTAAGTTTATGTGCTGGCATGACAGACGCTAGCTATGTGTCTACAACGGAAGTTTATCCAGATTCAGAGCTAGTCGATGACGAAAATTGTGTACAGGCGCAAGTGGCAGCGATCGTCGGTGGTTTAGATTATGTTCTCGCGCAACTTGATTCTTAAATAGTTTTTGATAGCTTAAACACTGATACAGTCATTGTGAGTAAATAATAGATGAACCTTTGGATATTTCTATGTACCGCCGTTGTATTTGGTGTTCCGCTAGCTTTCTTTGCAATTTATGCTGGCCATAAGCGTAAAATGAAGCAAATAGAGTTAAGTATGTTGCAAGCGCAAGAGCAGCTAGCAGAAAAGTCGCTTGAACAGGTCAATCAACAGTTCAGCCAGTTAAGCAAACGCATCGAAGTATTAGAAGCGATTGTCACAGATAAACAATATGATTTGTCGAGTAAAATAGATGAGTTATAAAAAAGCCCAGCGAATGCTGGGCTTTAATTTAACATCTTGTAGCACTTAGCACTTAGCACTTAGCACTTAGCACTTAGAGCTTCGCTCTTAAGTTATCCTGCAAATGAATCTTGTAGTGGTGGTACTACTTGCTTCTTACGACTCATAATACCGTCAATCCATACACGACCTTCAGTTGTTGCTTTGCCGTAAGCTTTTGCTGTTAAGTCGTCATCGTCACTTACTACTAGGATTTCAGAACCTTCCTTCATAATATCGGTAAGCAGTAACATAACACTGTGGCGGCCGCCTTCTTCTTTCAAAGCTGCTAGGTCCGCATGTAAGTCATCTTTCATTTCGTCAAAGATAGCTAGATCGATAACTTCAAGTTGGCCGATACCCACTTTATTACCGCTCATGTCAAAGTCTTTAAAGTCGCGTAACACTAAGTCACGAATAGGCGTGCCTTCAACAGCAGATTTTACTTTGAACATTTCCATGCCCAATGCTTGTGGATCTTCAATGCCCGCAATCTCTGCTAGTGCTTCAACACATTTGATATCAGCCGTTGTGCAGGTTGGTGATTTAAAGATAACTGTGTCACTTAAGATAGCGCACATCATTGCGCCAGCGATGTTTGCTGGGATCTCTACACCGTGAAAATCATACATCATTTTGATGATGGTATTTGTACAACCAACAGGGCGAATCCAACACTCTAGTGGCGTCGACGTTGTAATATCACCAAGCTTGTGGTGATCAATAATGCCTAAAATAGTTGCATCATCAATATCGTCAGGGCCTTGTACGCGGTCTGAATGATCGACAATGTATAAGCTTTCACCAGCATAGCTTAACTTAAGCTCTGGTTGTTCAAAACCAAACTTATCTAAAATGAAAAGTGTTTCAGGTGAAAGCTCACCTAATCGCGCAGGAACGCACTCTTCACCAATAGCATTTTTTAAATAACTAAGAGCTATTGCTGAACAAATAGAATCTGAATCTGGGATTTTGTGTCCCACCACATATGCTGGCATAAATCTTTCTCCTTTAATTGGCGCGTATTCTAGCAAATTTTTGCCAAATTTCGAGTGCGAAAATGCTGTTATTTTGTACTTTTATACGGATTTAAGCCGGAAAGAGAGCAATAGTGACAGACTTTTGCGTTGTAACGGCAGGTGAACACAAAAGTAGATGAATTGCGTATCGATTTGTAATCTACATCTAGGTTTTGATTTAATCTTTCGCTAGACTGATCGCAATTATTACAAACATGGGAATATTATGCTTAAGTTCAAAGCATTGTTTGCGCTATGTATTGGCACGTTAAGTGTGAGTGCAGCAGCGAACAACACAATTACAATTGAAGACATTCCGAAAGTTAAATCGGTTATTCAATCGCAAGTCAGCCCAAGTGGCGACTATGTAGCGTTCACACGATCAATTCCACGTGAGCTTTATGTGGATAAAAATGGCCGTAACTACAGTAACCTTTTTGTTACCAATGCAAAGGGCGAAGAGCGCGCATTTATTACAGGTAAAGTCAATCTTGGTAGCATCGCTTGGTCAGCTGATGGCCAATTTATCTACTTTCTAGGTAAGTTTGACGACGACAAGTTCACTAAGCTTTACCGTATACCTTTTAGTGGTGGTGAGCGTCAGGTAGTTATCGCGTTAAAAGAGAAATCAGTCAGCCGCTATCAACTGAGCCCTAATGGCAAGCAAGTGGCAATTTTAGCAAATCCAGCTAAAGACAAGTCTGAAAAACAATTAAAAGAACTTGGCTTTATGGCTGAAGTTTATGAAGAAAACTTGAAAAACAAGCAGCTGTTTTTCGTTGATCTTGTTGCCAGTGATAAAGCGATAGATCCTAAAGCGGTTGCCATTGACGCCTATGTCAGTGACATTTCTTGGGGTAAAGCGCAAGATACTTTATTGGTAAAAACTCAGCCAACTTCTCTTATCGACGACCAATACATGAAATCTCAATGGCACGTGTTTAACACAGCGTCAAAGAAGGTCGCTTTGTCTATTGCGACAGAAGGTAAGTTAGGTAGTGCTGAATTATCTCCAGACGGCAAATACATTGCTATTGTTGGCGCTGAAGATAAGCATGACCCAGCAACAGGCCGACTATTTTTAGTTGAGACTAAAACCGGCAAATTGACCGATTGGTTACCTAATTTCATGGGGCATGTTGGCGATATAGAATGGGCAAATAAGAGCAATACGTTGCACTTTGTTGCTAATGTCGGCACGCAAAGCTACATAGCAACTATCAAACCGGGTAGCAGTGACATAGACGTAATTGTAGAAAATGGCACATTTATCGCGAGCAACCTTTCAGTATCAAATTCTGATAAAACCTTAGTAACAAAAGGCCATACAGCTAAACATCCAAATGAGGTGTTTATGGTCAGAAAAGGCAAAGAGACACGCGTATCTAACTCTAATGCTTGGCTTGCAAATAAGCGTTTTGCAAAACAAGAGACAGTGAGCTTTAAAGCGGAAGATGGCACAGAGCTCGATGGCGTACTAGTGTATCCGCTAGACTATAAAAAAGGTAAGCGTTATCCGCTAATTATGTCTGTTCATGGTGGTCCAGAAGCACATGACAAAGACGGTTGGGTAACTGCCTATTCTCGTCCTGGTCAAATGGGTGCTGCTCGCGGTTATGCAGTATTCTATCCAAACTATCGTGGTTCTACAGGTAAAGGCGTTGCCTATTCTAAATTAGGGCAAAATGATTATGCCGGAGAAGAATTTAACGACTTGGTACGTTTTAAAAACCACTTGGTAGAGATGGGATTAGTTGATAGCAAACGTGTTGGTATTACAGGTGGCTCATATGGTGGCTACGCGTCTGCTTGGGGTGCAACTAAATTAACAGAGCATTTTGCAGCATCTGTTATGTTCGTTGGTATTGCTAACCAAACATCTAAATTTGGTACTACTGATATTTCAAACGAAATGCATTTAGTCCACGCACGTTCTTACCCTTGGGAAAAGTGGCAATATTATCTAGAGCGTAGCCCTATTTACTGGGTAGCACAGTCAAAAACGCCTTTATTGATTATGCACGGTAAAGACGATCCTCGTGTTCATCCTGCACAGTCTATGGAAATGTATCGTTATATGAAGGTACAAGGTAAAGACGTACGTTTAGTTTATTACCCTGGTGAAGGTCATGGAAATCGCAAAGTAGCGGCACAATATGACTATAGCTTGCGTTTGATGCGTTGGATGGATAACTATTTAATCGCGGGTAAGAAAGCGATGCCTCCATACAAAATCGACCATAAAGCAAATATGGATGCAAAGAAAAAAGACAGTAAGTAAATCTTACCTCAATAAAAAAGCCAGCAAGATTGCTGGCTTTTTTTTACCTAATATAAGGTAGCTATTTGTAGTAGCTAAGACATTGTTCGACTTCGTTTTTACTACCCATAATCACTTCAACGCGCTGGTGAATATCGGTTGGGTCAATGTCCATAATGCGCCCCTCACTTGTTACAGCTAGGCCACCAGCTTGTTCAACTAAGAACGCCATTGGATTAGCTTCATACATTAAGCGTAATTTGTAGGGCTTATCAGGGTTTTTGTTATCCGTTGGGTAAGTAAAAATACCACCGCGACAAAGTAAACGGTGAATATCTCCAACCATAGCTGCAATCCAACGCATGTTGAAGTTTTTGCCGCGCGGGCCTTCTTCGCCTTTAAGTAAATCAGCTATATACTGCTGCATCGGCGCTTGCCAGTGGCGTTGATTTGACATATTGATGGCAAATTCTTGTGTATCTTGAGGAATTTGCATATTACGCTCTACCAAAAGATAACCGCCATGTGTGCGATCAAGGACATACAAATGTGTACCTTTACCTGTTGTCATCACAAGCATTGTTGATGGGCCGTATAATACATAACCGGCACAACATTGCTTTGTACCAGCTTGTTTAAACTGGTCGGGGTCATTAGCTGCTAGGTCTGGATCTGCATAATGGATAGAAAAAATTGTACCGATAAGTGAGTTTATTTCGATATTTGAACTACCGTCCAGCGGATCAAATGAAACAATAAACTTACCGTGTTCCTCACCTGCAACTGAGGTATCTTCTTCTTCAGAAGAAATGGCTTTTACAAAGCCTGATTCGAGTAGGATATCCTTAAACAGTTCGTTGGCAACAACGTCCAACTTCTTCTGGATTTCACCTTGAATATTTTCATCAAGGGTAGAGCCCATTAAACCGCCCAAATGAGCTTGGCTTACACGGAAAGATATTTCCTTTGTGGCCGCTAAAATTGTTTTAATGAGTGAGATCAGATCTAAAGGAACTTCATCATCCCTTAACGCTGGCGCAAGTCGTTGCATAGAGATACCTATTTGCCGTAAAGTAATGCATATTTTATACAAATCGATATTTTGAAGTTTGATCACTTAACGTGAAAACTTTCAAAATAAATTACGGGCGAATTATAACAACATTCAATTGCGTTTGTGCAGTTAAAACAAGGGAAACCATGAAATTTTTACGACTATTTTTGCCTTTCTTGGCTTTGTTAGCGTTTTCAGCTGTGTCAGCTGACGCATATCAAGGATTTACTAAGGGAAAACAATATCAAAAAGGGTATTTTTCATTTTACTACGATGAAAGTAAGGCGAAAGTTTTTATCGAAATAGACAAATTTGATCAAGATTTTCTGTTTCAAAGCAGTTTACCGCATGGCGTAGGCTCAAATGATATTGGATTAGATAGAGGGCAATTGGGTGACACCCGAATTGTTCGCTTTGAACGTGCTGGTGACAAAGTGTTCCTGCGCCAACTTAATACCTATTATCGCGCGGATTCTGACAATGCATTAGAACAACAAGCAATGGATGAAGCATTTGCAAGCTCTATTATCTGGGGTTTTACGGTCGCAGCAGAAAGTAAGGGCAAAGTATTAATCGATTACACCCCATTTTTGTTGTCTGATATTCACGGTTTAGCCAATACCTTAAAACGCACTAAACAAGGTAATTATGCAATAGATAAAGCGCGTAGCGCAGTATATAAAAAACGCACTAAAGCGTTTCCTCGCAATACTGAACTTGAAGCCATGGTTACGTTTAAGGGGAGTGGCGCAGGTGCATATTTACGCAGTGTAACGCCAGAGGAAAGCGCAGTTACTGTGCACTTACATCATTCATTGATCGCGTTACCCGACAACGAATATAAGCCGCGAGCTTTTCATCCTTATAGTGGATTTTGGTCAGTGGAATACGCCGATTATGCAACGGCTATCGATCAGCCGATTCAGCAACGTTTAATCCCGCGACACAGGCTCAATAAGAAAGACCCAAGTGCCGACGTATCAGAAGCAATAGAGCCTATTGTTTATTATTTAGATGCTGGCGTGCCAGAACCTGTAAAAAGTGCATTGCTAGATGGCGCACGTTGGTGGAATCAGGCGTTTGAAGCCATCGGCTACAAAGACGCTTTTGTGGTAAAAATGCTACCTGCTGATGCAGATCCAATGGATGTAAGATACAACGTGATTCAATGGGTTCATCGTGCTACACGTGGTTGGTCCTATGGCGCATCAGTTATTGACCCTCGAACTGGCGAAATTTTAAAAGGGCATGTTACTTTAGGTTCGCTGCGTGTTAGACAGGACTACTTAATTGCTACTGGTTTAACTTCACCATTTACAGCCGCTGACGTTGATACGTCAACAATGAAAGAAATGGCTTTAGCACGCATTCGTCAGCTAAGTGCCCATGAAGTCGGTCATACCTTAGGTATTGCACATAACTTTGCCGCTAGTG
Organism: Thalassotalea agarivorans; assembly: GCF_030295955.1. Classification (NCBI taxonomy): domain Bacteria; kingdom Pseudomonadati; phylum Pseudomonadota; class Gammaproteobacteria; order Alteromonadales; family Colwelliaceae; genus Thalassotalea; species Thalassotalea agarivorans. The sequence goes on along the minus strand of NZ_AP027363.1, from coordinate 2,952,567 downwards.
CTGACAATCGTGCTTCGGTTATGGACTATCCGCACCCGCTGGTAAAGATTGTGAATGATAAAATCGATCTATCGCAGGCTTATGCAGTTGGTATGGGTGAATGGGATAAGCATGTTGTCGCGTATGGCTACAGCGACTTTGCCGCTGATGAAGCGCAGCAACTCAATGCGATTATTAGTAGCGCCCAGCAAAACAAACTGCAATATATTTCCGATGCCGATGCTCGACCAAAATCAGGTGGCCATGCTAGTGCTCATTTATGGGACAACGGTGAAAACCCTGCCGTTGAACTTAACCGAGTAATGCAAGTGCGTGCTAAAGCGCTTAGCGACTTTGGCATTAATAGTATCGCAACGGGCACACCGCTGTCGCAAATCGAAGAAGCATTGGTGCCTATTTATAACTTCCATCGTTATCAAGTTGAAGCTGCCGCAAAGCTTATTGCTGGTATCGACTATAGCTACGAAGTGAAAACAGCAGAAACGCCGAAAGGCGTTACTATGGTAAGTGCAAAAGCGCAACAGCAAGCTATAGATGCATTGCTCGCCACGCTATCTGCAGAAACGTTAACACTATCGCCACAGCTAATTGCGTTAATTCCACCAAAGGCTTATGGCTATTACCGCAGTCGAGAGAGTTTTCAGTCAAATACAGGTTTAGCATTTGATCCGGTAAGTGCAGCGAGCGCAAGTGCAAAACACACCATAGCATTAATGCTAAATAAAGGGCGTTTGGCAAGACTTGCTCAGCAGCACCAATTGCAAACTGACATTTCTAGCGTAGGCAATCTGATCACTCAATTGAACAAAGCAACACTTCAACAGCCAACCAACAGTGGCCTTGCCGTTCTTGTGCAGCAACGAGTTAATCAGCAAGTGGTTGATCATCTGATCGCGCTCAACAAAGACGCTAGCTTAGTACCTGAAGTAAAAGCAGAGGTAACGTATCAATTGCGTGAAATGCTAGAGCAATTAGAAGATCAAGCTGACTCACGCAAGTATAAGGCGTTGTCGACCCATTTTATGTTGCTTCACGAGCAAATTACTTATGCGCTTGAGCACAAAGAGGCGGTACAACCAATGAATGACGATAAATTGCCACCAGGCTCGCCAATTGGAAATGAGTAACTGATATTGTTAAAAAGGCCGCATAAGCGGCCTTTAAATTGTCACTAGGGCGTTTGTACAAGTGGGCAGTTGTTGATCGCAAGCACTGTAGGTCTAACGTTTTACATTGTAAGTTATACATATTCATGTGAACAGCCATTAAATATGTGGCTTATAACGCTACGAAACGAGCCGCTTTTTTTTAGCAAAGCGACCTTCAAGACAGTAGTTTATCCGTTTGAACTAGTATCTAAATTGTCTGGCTTTTTTAGTACCCAAACATAACCAGGCACTAGCCAAAAAAAGTATTTAGCGACAAAATTAGCAACCTTATATTTAATCGTACCAGGTTTGATCATGTATTCTGCACCGAATTTGCTAGGTTGAGCGAGTATTTTTTTGGTGTAATCGATCAATTCAAATTCTTTTACAAGTTTCTTCAGTCCCCAATAAGTTAAATGTTTTTCGTAGTAGTATTTTCCTTTCCCAAATGCCCGTAAATACAGGTGAGAGAAAAACCTCGGAAGTACTGAAAGTAATGGTAAGTTATAATGCGGTTCGTTAAACATAATTCGATTCCCAGCCGCAAAGTAGATCTTTCCACCGGGCTTGAGTATTCGATACATCTCTTTGACAAGTTGATTTGCATCAGCAACATGTTCATATACTTGTGAGCAGATAATAGTATCAAATTTATCTGACGGAAAACCGGTATTAAGCGCATCACCTTCTATGAAGTGAAGTCCCTCACGCTCAAAATTTTCTTTAGCGAAAGTTATCGCTTTGTGATCAATATCGATACAGGTGACCTCTGAAAAAAACTGTGAGAGATAATCATCTATTATTCCAGAGGAACCACCGATATTCAGCACACTAAGGGATTTTAAAGAAGGTCCTTGAACGTCAGACGATACTCTAACCATTGTCTCGGCTTTACGCCTTCTGCCTTCTGTGTTGAACATCTCAGTACCATTGTCTGAGAAGTTGTACTGGTAACCTCGCGTCAAATTAACATCCCCTAACCACTTATGTAGGGAGAATATTCAACTGATTCAAAAAGAAAAGCAAGCTCTAAGTATTGCTCACTTGTTATTATACGAAAATATTGTGGGCGCTTGTGAACTAACAAACTTTGAGATTGAGTTTAGACACCAGAATTAGTAGGAACTTGCTCATTTAACTTAGCTTGTTCAATGCGCCATTTTTGTAACTCTGTGTAGTAATTATCCCACACACATGGCTGGCAAGAACCACTTTCGCAACATTCGCCATCTGCTGGTGGGAAAGGTTTTTCTAATACACTGTTTGACATAAATCTACTTCGTTTCTACTGCTACTGCCTACTTTTCGCGCATTATAAATGAAAAAGCCCTGCAATGCAGGGCTCTTTATACAATCAATGGATGTTGATTTATAACTCGTCGGCAAGTTTCTTTTCCAAGTAGTGGATATTTGCACCACCTGAAACGAAGCCTTCGTCATTTAAAATGTCTTTGTGTAGTTCAATATTGGTTTTAATACCATCTACCACGAGTTCATTTAACGCGTTACGCATACGTGCAATTGCTACGTCGCGGTTATCACCGTATGTAATTAGCTTACCTACCATAGAATCATAGTAAGGAGGTACTGAGTAGTCCGCGTAGATGTGCGAATCCCAACGTACACCTAGACCGCCCGGTGGGTGGAATCGTGTAATTTTACCCGGTGAAGGAATAAATGTTTTTGGATCTTCAGCATTAATACGACACTCAATAGCGTGACCGTTAATCTTGATATCTTCTTGCGTGATTGATAGCGGTTGACCAGCAGCAACACGCAGTTGTTCTTTGATCAAATCGACGCCAGTGATCATTTCAGTTACCGGATGCTCTACCTGAATACGCGTATTCATTTCGATGAAATAAAACTCACCGTTTTCATACAAGAATTCAAATGTACCTGCACCGCGATAGTCAATTTCGATACAGGCTCTACAACAACGCTCACCAATTTGCTTGCGCATTTCAGGAGTAATACCCGGCGCTGGTGCTTCTTCTACAACTTTCTGGTGACGACGTTGCATTGAACAATCACGTTCACCTAAGTGCACTGCACCACCTTGACCGTCTGCAATGACTTGGATCTCAACGTGACGAGGGTTTTCAAGGAATTTTTCCATGTAAACCATGTCGTTACCAAATGCAGAACGAGCTTCTGATTGCGTAAGTTGGATAGACTCAAGTAGTTCGCTTTCTTCGCGCACAACACGCATACCACGACCACCGCCACCACCTGACGCTTTAATAATAACGGGATAACCAATACGACGACCGTGTGCTAAGTTTGCTTCATCATCGTCCGTTAATGGACCATCAGAACCTGGTACACAAGGTACACCCGCTGATTTCATTGCACGGATAGCGGCAACTTTGTCACCCATTACGCGAATACTTTCAGCTTTTGGACCAATAAAGGTAAAACCTGATTGCTCTACTTGCTCTGCAAAGTCAGCATTTTCCGCTAAGAAGCCGTAACCTGGATGAATTGCAACTGCGTTAGTCACTTCAGCTGCTGTTAATATCATCGGAATGTTAAGGTAACTTTCGGTTGCTGGCGGTTTGCCAATACAAATCGTTTCGTCTGCTAATAACACGTGCTTTAGGTTTCTGTCGGCAGTTGAATGAACTGCGACCGTTTTTATACCTAACTCTTTACAAGCACGTAATATTCTCAGCGCTATTTCGCCTCGGTTGGCGATAACAACTTTATCTAACATAGAATGACCCTTTCAGTGTGGGCTTATTCAATGATGAATAGCGGTTGATCGAATTCGATAGCGTCTTCGTTTTTAGCAAGAATCTTTTTAACAGTACCTGCTTTGTCCGCTTCAATTTGGTTCATCATTTTCATTGCTTCAACGATACATAGTGTGTCGCCAACGTTAACTTGCTGACCTACTTCTACGAATGACGCTGCGTCTGGAGATGGAGAAGCGTAGAATGTACCAACCATTGGTGAACGAACAACATGACCAGATAGGTCATCGCTCGCACTCTCTGCTGCCGCTGGTGCTGCTGCAGGAGCTGGTGCAGCTGCTGGCGCTGCTACTGGAGCCGCTTGTACAACAGTTTGCGCTGGTGCAGCAACAACAGAGCCACCTCTGCTAATGCGTACCGACTCTTCACCTTCAGAAATTTCTAATTCATTGATGCCAGAATCTTCTACTAACTCAATCAATTTTTTAATTTTACGAATATCCATTTAAACACCTTTTCAGTTTTGTTTGTTCTGAGGTTAATGCCTTATTAACCGTTTAATCTTTTAACAGCAGCGTCCAATGCATAGTGATATCCATCGCTTCCTAAACCACAAATTACCGCGTCTGCAACATCAGACAAATATGAATGATGTCTGAACGCTTCACGCTGATGCACATTTGACAAATGTACTTCAATAAACGGGATGCTCACGGCAAGTAACGCGTCTCTTAGCGCAACACTTGTATGGGTAAATGCGGCAGGATTAATCAAGATAAAGTCGACTTTTTCAAAACTTTGATGAATTGCATCGATCAACTCATGTTCAGCGTTTGATTGTACAAACGAAATGTTAACAGCGAGGTCTTTAGCCTGTGCTGCAAGTGCTTGCTCTATGTCAGCAAGTGTTTTGCTGCCATAGACGTTCGGCTCTCTTTTACCTAGCATGTTTAGGTTTGGGCCATTTAACACTAAAATTTCAAATTTTGTCGACATTTGCTGTAATAATACCTGTAAAAGTGGCTATGTTGTTATCTTTGCATATTTTGACTTGCTTGCAACTAGCAAATAACAAAAAAACACACTTTTTCGAAATTTGACGATTATTATAGGCTTTTCGCAGAAAATCACAGCAAAATACTGGTCTTATCTCTTGAGAGGGTTATAAAAAAGTCGCTTACAACAAGCGTTTGCAAGCGACTTTCTACGAAAGGAAGGGTAGTAAAACGATGTTAACCGAGTTAATTTTGTGCAAATATTTGGTTGATATGGGCTGCAAAAGGATCTGCCGCCATAAACCCTGTTACCCGATTGTTCTTTAATTCTTGACCGTTTAAGTCAAAGAACAAAATAGAAGGTAAACCAAAAATTTGATACTGACTCATTAGCTCACGTGCTTGGGGAGTACCGGTATCGGTTAAGTCGATTTGTACTAGCAGCGTATTACTCAGCGCATCTTGCACCTGAGGTGTTGGGAAGGTAAGTTCTTCAAATTCCTTACAGGCAACACACCAGTCAGCATACAAATCTACCATTACAGTTTGACCATTGGCGTTTGCTTGCGCGACTAGCGCATCTAGCTCCGCGCTGTTTTTGGCATAGACAAAGTGTTTGATGTCAGCTTGCTGATGCGCAACCACTGGCTGTGGAAAGACTTGCTGGTACAATTGCATTGCGGAAAAGAATAGCAATACAAATACCACCAAGCTGCGCACACCGTAGAAAAAGCCTTTTACTGTATTTTGATTAACAACATACAAGTACGTTGCAGCACTTAACCCAAGGATAGACCACAACACCGTAGTCCACGCAGCAGGAATAAAGCGCTCAAGTAGGAAGATCGGTACCGCTAATAACAAGAAGCCAAAGGCATTCTTAATAACATCCATCCAAGCACCTGCTTTAGGTAGTAACTTGCCACCCGAGCTACCAAGTGCCAGAAGTGGTAATCCCATGCCAAGGCTTAACGCGTAAAGCGCTGCAGCACCAATAACGACATCGCCAGTGTTCGAGATATACAACAGTGCACCAGTAAGCGGCGCAGTAGTGCAAGGCGATGCGACAAGACCTGAAATAACGCCCATCACAAATACGCCCCAGTATGAGCCACCTTTTTGCTTATTACTTAAGTTGTTCAGTTTGGTTTGCCATGATGCAGGCATAGATAAGGTAATCACACCAAACATAGATAAGGCTAATACAATGAAGAGTACACTTAGAACACCTAATACAATTGGGTGCTGGAACATGGCTTGAAATTGTGCGCCTGCTAACGCAACAACGACCCCTAATAAGGTGTAAGTAATTGCCATGCCTTGTACATAAACGAACGACAATCTAAAGGCCTGCTTATTGCTTAGTTTGTCACCTTGGCCAACGATTATACCGGTTAAGATTGGGTACATCGGATAGACACATGGCGTAAAGGCTAAAACGATACCGCCGATGAAAAAGCCGGTAACAATAATCCATAAACTGCCGCTTGCTAGCGCTTGAGCCAGTTTGCCTTGTTCACTGATATTATTGCTGCTTGAGTCACCGCTTTGTTGAGAAAGTGCACCTAGAACATCGCTACTACTTGCTGCACTTGCAACAGCGGTTAAGTCCAAGTTGATCACTTCAGGAGGGTAGCACAAGCCTTTATCAGCGCAGCCTTGATACTTAATAGCGATGGTTGCATTCTCGCCAATTTCGTCGAAGTTCAACGTTAAATCTAGCGACTGGCGATAAATTTGCTGTACCCCAAAGTATTCATCTTCATGTTCAATACCAACAGGAAGTTGTGGTTCAACTAGCGTAGCATTGGTGGCACTAAACTGCGTTTTATGGCGATATAAATAGTAGCCTGGTGCAATATTGAAACTGATTTCTAGCGTATTCTTATTTTGATAAAAGTCGAATAGGAATGCTTTGTCTACCGGCAAAAAGTCGCTTTGGTTAGAAAATAGCGATTGATCGGAAGTATCAAATGGGGACTGTTGTGTCGCGCCTACTGTTATCGCAACAAACAGTAAGCAAATAGTTAGTAATTTTTTCATCATCTTAAGCCAAACTCTCTGAAACCCACTGTAGGTAATGTTTATCGCCTTTTTGAATATCAACGGCGAGAATCTCGGCTATTTCATAGCTGTGTAATTGGTTTATTCTATCACGCACGGCGTCAAAGTTGTTAGCTAAGGTTTTGATCACCAGTTGTACCTCTGTACCTTGTTGCATTTCACCTTGCCATTGGTAAATCGACGTGATGTTGTCGATAATGTTGATACATGCGGCGAGTTTTTCTTCAACTAAAGTACGCGCCATTGCGAGCCCTGTTTCCTTGTCAGGGCACGTGGTTAAAACAATTTGATACATGTTTATCTCATTAATTGCTGCTAGATTACTTGAAATTGACCTAACTTCCCTCATATTAGTTTCATCATAAATGAAAAAGGCATGATATGTTTCAGATTTTGTTTTTACTTTTTATCGTTATCCCGATTATCGAGATAGCCGTGATCATCCAAGTGGGATCGATATTGGGCGTCTGGCCAACGGTCGCAATCGTTATTTTAACGGCATGGCTTGGCGCTAAAAATGTAAGAGCACAAGGCATTGCTACTATGCAAAAAGTGCAACTTAAAATGGCACAAGGCGAAATGCCTTCAGACGATATCGTTGCAGGTATGCTTTTGCTTGTTGCCGGCGTGTTACTGGTAACGCCTGGTTTTGTTACTGATATCTTTGGCTTGTCTTTATTAATTCCGCAGGTTCGAAAAAACTTGATCAATGGCGTTAAAAAGCACGTATTTGTTGCGCAAATGCAACGCAATGGTTTTACCCAATTTGAAAGCCATAACGTCTACACGACGCAAGAAAAATCAAAGCAAGATCGCACCATAGATGGTGAGTTCGAAAGAAAAGAGTAAAAAAAATAGTATTTGGGGTTGAGTCGACTAAATTTAACCCCATAAAAGCAAGCATACATAGATTGTTAACCACACAAAATTTAAGACTCAGGAGATACAAATGAGCATTCGTCCTTTACATGATCGCGTTATCATCAAGCGTAAAGAAGTAGAATCTAAATCAGCTGGCGGTATTGTTTTAACAGGTAGTGCTGCAGAAAAGTCAACGCGCGGTGAAGTAATTGCTGTTGGCAATGGCCGTATTTTAGAAAATGGTGATGTCCGTGCATTAGACGTAAAAGTTGGTGATCAAGTTATCTTTAACGAAGGTTACGGCGTTAAAACTGAAAAAATTGACGGCGAAGAAGTACTTATCCTAAGCGAAGCAGACATCCTAGCGATCGTCGAATAAGACTTAACATAATTATCCAATCAAAAGCGCCGGCTTTTGTTAGAAAAAATAGATAGGAAAATATCATGGCAGCTAAAGACGTAAAATTTGGCAACGATGCACGTATTAAAATGCTAACAGGTGTAAACCTTTTAGCAGACGCAGTAAAAGTAACGCTAGGCCCGAAAGGTCGTAATGTTGTATTGGACAAAGCATTTGGTGGTCCAGCAATCACTAAAGATGGTGTTTCAGTAGCAAAAGAAATCGAACTTGAAGACAAGTTTGAAAACATGGGCGCACAAATGGTGAAAGAAGTTGCGTCAAAAGCGAATGATGAAGCAGGTGACGGCACAACGACGGCAACAGTATTAGCGCAAGCAATTGTTAACGAAGGCCTTAAGTCTATCGCAGCTGGTATGAACCCAATGGATCTTAAGCGCGGTATCGACAAAGCTGTAGTAGCAGCAACAGAAGAGCTTAAAGCACTTTCTACGCCATGTGCTGACAACAAAGCTATTGAGCAAGTTGGTACAATTTCGGCAAACTCTGACGCGTCAGTAGGTGAAATTATTGCGCAAGCAATGGACCGTGTTGGTACAGAAGGTGTTATCACTGTTGAAGAAGGTCAATCATTAACTGACGAACTTGACGTTGTTGAAGGTATGCAGTTTGACCGTGGTTACCTTTCGCCCTATTTCATTAACAACCAAGAAAATGGCAGTGTAGAACTAGAAAATCCATTCATCCTATTGGTTGATAAGAAAATCTCTAACATCCGTGAACTACTGACAACACTAGAAGGTGTTGCTAAAGCAGGTAAGCCATTGCTTATCATTGCTGAAGACGTAGAAGGTGAAGCACTAGCGACATTAGTTGTAAACAACATGCGCGGTATCGTTAAAGTAGCTGCAGTTAAAGCGCCAGGTTTTGGTGACCGTCGTAAAGCTATGTTGCAAGACATCGCTATCCTAACTGCGGGTACAGTGATTTCTGAAGAAATTGGTATGGAGCTTGAAAAAGCGACATTAGAAGATTTAGGCCAAGCGAAGAAAGTTGTTATTTCAAAAGACAATACAACAATCATCGACGGTATTGGTGAAGAAGCTGATATCGATGCACGCGTAAGCCAAATTCGTGGTCAAATCGAAGAATCTTCGTCAGACTACGACAAAGAAAAACTTCAGGAGCGTTTAGCTAAGCTTGCAGGCGGTGTTGCCGTAATCAAGGTTGGTGCAGCCACTGAAGTCGAAATGAAAGAGAAAAAAGATCGTGTAGATGACGCACTTCACGCTACTCGCGCAGCGGTAGAAGAAGGCGTTGTAGCAGGCGGTGGTACGGCACTTGTGCGTGTAGCGGCTAAACTTGAAGGCCTTAAAGGTGACAACGAAGATCAAAACCACGGTATTAACGTAGCATTACGTGCTATGGAAGCGCCATTGCGCCAAATCGTAGACAACTGTGGTGAAGAAGCATCAGTTGTTGTTAATGCGGTTAAAGCAAAATCAGGTAACGAAGGCTACAACGCAGCAACAGGTGAGTATGTAGACCTAGTAGCTGAAGGTATTCTTGACCCAACAAAAGTGACGCGTAGTGCATTGCAATTTGCAGCATCAATTGCAGGTTTAATGCTAACCACAGAAGCGATGATTACAGAGCTTCCAGCGAAAGATGCAGCGCCAGCTATGCCAGCTGACATGGGCGGCATGGGCGGCATGGGTGGCATGCCAGGTATGATGTAATCTTGATGTAGATTATTCATCCGCGTTTATCGCGTTTCAAAGCCCTGTAAATCGTTGATTTACAGGGCTTTTTTATTTTTCAGCTGTTCAGTTTGTTTCATTTTTCTTCAGTGAGTTTAAGGTGCTGGTGAGTTGAAGGTGGGGTATCGCAAAATTTAGTGGTCATTTATTGCTATATTTCATAGACTGGTACCCCACCTGATACCCCAATGGTACCCCACTTTAGAGGGAGAAGTGATGTTAACAGCGCAAGAAATCAAGAGCATGTCATGCCCTCCAGGCAAGAAGCAGATTAAAAAATCTGATGGTAAGGGCTTGTTTATATTAGTAAAAAGTAATGGCTCGAAGTTCTGGCGCTTCCGCTACAAGTATGCTGGCAAGCACCAAGAGATGGCGCTGGGTCGGTACCCCACTATTTCGTTGAGTGACGCCCGAAAAATGGCGGAAGAAGCCCGTATATCGCTTATTCAGGCTATCAACCCAATGGAAGAGCGAAGAGAAAGAAAAAGGTCGAGCAATCCGGGTGATCAAGCCTTTGGCATTGTTGCAATGAAATGGTGGGAGCAGCAAAAAGGTGCTTGGTCAGTCGATCATGCAGGGCGAGTGCGGCGCTGGATTCAAAATGATATGAAAGATATTTCCGATCTTCCTATTGATGAAATTGATGCAGGACACATAACAGATTTGATGCTGTCTATTGAGGCAACAGGTGCAAGGAAAAAAGCGCCGGTTGTACTGTCGATTATCAATAGAATTTTTGGTTATGCGTTGGCTCACCGACTGACGAGGGTCAATCCAGCTCAAGGACTTCCTTTAAGAGATATTCTAAAGCCAGCACCAAAAGTGCAGCATTTGGCTGCGATTGTTAATCCGAAGGAGCTAGGGAAGCTGATCTCTGATATTGATAGCAATACTTCTGGCAGCTATTGCACCAGTGAGGCGCTGAAATTAATCCCTCGCGTGTTTCTCAGACCTACGGAAATAAGGAATTTGAAATGGGATTATATTGATTTTGAAGACAGGCTGATTCGTATTCCTGAAGAGGAAATGAAAAAACAGCGTGAACATCTGGTGCCGATGGCTGATCAAGTGGTGAAGCAACTCCAGGAGATAAAGCTGGCTACTGGCTATTCGCAGTATGTTTTTCCAAGTGAAAGGAATAGCAGCAGACCAATCAGTAAAAATGTAATGACGAACCGTTTAAGAGTTTTAGGTTATACCGCAGATGTAATGTCCACACATGGATTTAGAGCTTCAGCATCCACGATTTTGCATGAAAAGGGGTGGGAACATGATGTTATTGAGGTGCAGTTGGCTCACTTGATTGGCACGGCAACTTCGCGAGCATATAACCGGTCTATCTACTTGTCTGAAAGAAAGAAATTGATGCAGTATTGGGCTGATTACTTGGACGAGATAAAAGAAAAATATTAGATGTAAAAGGCTCACAAAGCGGTCACTCAAAGCTGCATTGTCGATATACTGCCTAGAGGCTTTAACTGCCTCCTCTATTTGTCATCCTGAACGCAGTGAAGGATCTCGATCCTAATACTCAAAAACGAGATTCTTCGTTTTACTCAGAATGACAGAGGATAGACCGCACCTGAAAGTGGCCATTCATATTTTTAAGGTGTTAGTCTGCTGTGAGGCTATAGCGGTCATTGGATTTCAAGTTCGTAATTTAACATATTCCAGAAAAGCAGACATTCAATACATGTCAGAAATGAGGCTGAAGCTACCTTTGGGCTTAAGTCTTTCGAGTTGACCTATTCTAGGAAAACGGCCGCGCCAAAAAGCCAAGCAGAAAGATTATTTACTTTTAAAATGATCAGTCTGTAATATCTACAACAACTCTAATCTCTAATAATTGAACGTCACCAGTAACTTTTTTCCAGCTTAAGTCTACTTTACCTAAATCAGTATCACTTAAATTGATTCCTATGCCGTAATCAATTTGAGTATTTTTATCTTCTTCAATTAGAGAGGAACTTCCGCTTACAGTTACGTCTAAATGGCTTACACCAAGCATAACGAACGGTGCGTAATTGTTCCCCCACAATTGATTTAACCTGTATTTCGCATTACCGCTAAGCATGTGGTAATGAAGCTCTGTCTCAGGGTAGTTAAGATTATCAGATTGAAGCTTTACATGGTTAAGCCAGTGGTAACTGATGTCGACAGACCAATTTTCATCAAATTGATAACCAATGCCGAAACCAAAAGCAGGTTGAGCTTTTTTATCCTGTTCCCAGTCAGTAGCGTCTAGATCAGGCGACAAATAAGAAACACCAAGACCTAAATCGACGGTAAAGCCTTTGTATTTATCTGACCCCGTTTCTTCTGCTTGTGAAAAAGTAGACAAGGCTAAAGTTGAAACTAACAATAAAGGTTTAGACAGCAGAGTTGTTAACTTTCGAACCCTAAAAACAAGAATAGCGCCAAGCAGTAAAACAAAAGATAAGCTACCACCACCTTTTTTGGTGCCTGTCTCTGCTTTACCTAGTTCGGCTGTCGTGGGAACGGTAGCAAAGCCGCGTTCACCATTGTCACCATCCGTAGTTTGAGCAAAAACGGCATATTCGTAATAAGTGCCTAATGTATGTTCGGTATTGGTGACACTGGCTTTGATAGTAGTGCCAACATTGATCATGCCATTGTTAGGCAGTTCAACCTGCTTAAACCCTAACCAATTATCAGTACCTTGTATTCGCCATTTTACGATGTAGTGAGAAACTTGTTTTCCACCAGCATCAATATGTCCCCATTGCAAATCAACTTGATTGTACTTGGGTGTTGCGGTTATGACGGGAGCAGCTATAGGGCCATAAGGCGTTTCTTCAACTACATTACTCCATGGAGAAGCACCACCTGCACTGTTCGCTCTCACCAAGAACCAATACTTCGTACCGTTCGTTAGACCACTTACATCACCAGACAGGGTGTCAGGCATATTGGCAATAACTTGAAGCGTGCCACTGCAAGATGTACCTAATGCAACAGGGTCAGGGCTAGCTCCTGAGCCATAACAAACATCATAGTTTGTTAGCGCCCCTCCAACAGGGTCAATAGGTTTACTCCAAGCTAATTGAACCAAGCCATTATCTATACCTGATACAATAAGATGGGGGGATAAAGTTGTTTGTACGGCACCAATATTTCTTCTGTCGTTACTATCTACTCGAGGGTTACCTAAAGCATCCGTTGTAATGGGGTTACCCTCATGATCCAAAAGCTCGTTTATTTGCCCACTACCAGCATTATCGATAGCGTCGATTAATATACCAGGCGTGCTTGATTGACTGATAATTGGTGTAACGACAGAAGGAGGGTAAGTTTGTAAAAGCTCCACCTCGTTAGCTAGTACAGGCATTGAAGGGCTGCCTGTTAAGAGGGAAGGTTGAGAGGTTAAAGTTTCCAGAGCAGTTGCATCCTGTAGGGGAACTGGTTGTATAAAAGTATTAGCATCTGCCGTTATTGTGCTTGCGTCATAAGCCCGCATAAGCGGTTGCTGCTCATCTCCGAAGCTTGGTAACCGAACTTGTACTGCTGATTCTTTGAATGAAATACTTCCTGATAAAAATGACATAATTAGCGATCGATTAACAAAATCAAAGTTAGGCCAGTTAGGGCTTACGCAGGTAGTAGGAAACAAGGTTTTATCACAACTTGTGTGCCCAAAAGAAAGTGTAGAGGCAATAACATTAAGGTCTGCATCCCAAACAAAAATCCAATCCCTATCACGACCATTTAATCTGCCATCCTGAAAAACAATAGAATTGATAAGATTTGCGGTACCATCGTAAAAGAACAATCCACCAGAATTATAGAGTTTTGAAGAAACAATATTGACATCACCTCTCCAAACAATAGCGGCCTTTTGGTAGTTAGCGTCAAATGTAGAGTTTTTAATTAGTAGCTCTGAATTACTTTGTGGGCTGGAACCGGAATTTTTTATCATGCCCTTTACACTTGGGGGTAATGTTGACCATGATTTTGACTTTTGAAATAGTGAACTTTCGATACTGATATCTGCCCCAGGGTTGGCAAAAATTAGCGGTGCTTGACACGATGAAAGCAGGCTAGTTATTTTATTAGTGAACACACGGGTTAACTCTAAAGAAGCATTATCTTCTACTTCAGCCAGCATAGACATTTTTTCAACGAAAAGATCATTAACTTTAACGACAAGCCCTGAATTATCTGTTTGATATTCACCGATCTGGAATAGGCCATTTGAAGCACCTATAAACTTCCAGCCGACTGCTTGACTAGGGCAGCTTTCATCATCGGGATAAAGTGGGCTGAGGTTGCCATTTGGCGTTAACCAATCGTTAAAACCACGAATGGTTGAAAAATTACCATTGATAATAAGCGAATCAGTAATAACAAGATAGAAAGGAGCTCTGGGGTCTAACGGGCCACAGCCAGATATACTAATTCCACTCGAAATTTCTATTGTATCCTCACCTGGGTTGGCATTAGCCAATGATATGGCTTCGGTTATTGAGTCTGACCCCAAACAGTTTGTAGATGTTACGTTATACGTAGCAGCAATAGCTGGGGTAATAAGATGGACGAATACTAGCGCTGAAAAAGACAATTTAAATAAATGCAGAAGCATATTGCGATGACCTGTTCTTACTTTAATTTGTTTTAGTATACACAAAACTTTCGTAATAGAAGGTTATTATATAATCTTGAAGTATTAGTATTTGCTTTAACATATGCATACATCCTGAATGGCTGCTTCGAAAGCACTCTAAATCAATAAGTTTGAACTGTTAATGACAGCTAAAGCCTCTGAGTCGTATTTGGCAGTCTTGACTATGAATGACCGCATTTACTCTTTCTTTGTTTTAAGCCAGGTATCGATATCGCTTTTTAACCAGCCGATACTGCTTGCTCCCAGCGGAACCCTTGAAGGAAATTCACCTCGGCGCTCCATTCTCCAAATAGTGCTTCGAGACACGCCAGTGATTTCTATGATTTCCTGAATTCGCATAATTCTATCTTCACTTTGGGCGTGGGCGGTTTGCGTTTTTGGTGTGGGTGCTTCGTTGACGTTTCCAAGTAAGTGTTCGAGCAATTGAAAGCCAAAAAAGTTAATTTCCGTTTTTGTAACCTGAATAAATGAGATGCTATTGTTGTTGATCAGCTCTTCAAGGTCGGAAACTGGACAACGCAAAAACAGTGCTGCCTCAGCGATGGTAAATCGCTGATACATTGCGATTCCCATACTGTCGGCAATCTGGCATAGCTGTTCAGAAAAAGGTGGCTCCATCTAATAAAAATACCGTTTTTGCTACCTAAAGGCAAAATGATTGCTCCCTGAGCCTAGTTAAATAACAGTTTAAGCAACTGTCAACGGATTAAGCTTGCTTTTAATCCGAAATAAGTAAGATGGGTTTGGCACAAAGTGTCGCAGGCTTATTTTCTAATCATCCCCCTATGAATAAAACAGCGAATAAGATAGTTCCTTGCTTAACCAAACCTTTGGAAAGACAAATCTCACATATTGAACAAATCAGTCTTTCAGAAAATGAGGTTATTACCATTATTCGACCAGAGCTGAATCTGGAAAAATTCAGCAACTTTATCTTTCCTCATAGAAAGTCCAGGTGATTGAATCTGGTCAGAGAAAAGGCGTTCAAGATAAAGTTGCCAGACAGCCTGAAGGCGGTCTGAAAAATCGTGATCGAGCCATCCAAGGCAAATCGTTGTTATACCGACAGAACTAAAGAAGTCTATCTGGCTCTCACACAGATTTTTTATGAGCGATGAATGACTGAAGGCATCATCACAACTTCTATCAACGAAATCATCAAATACATGGGCGTACCATCTAACGGAAAATGGTCAAAAATTGTTTCTGAAGAGTTGGACTGTCTATATAAAACCACGATTAGTTGGGTGCTGTCTTTTTATGCGGATGAGTCATCACCGCAAACGGTGAAGAATCAGCATATTCTGAATCAGTACAATTACAGCAGCCCGTCTGAACGAAGCTCTGCTTCAACTCAGTTTGACCAAACCTGTGAGATTCAATTCGATGATAGGATCATCGAGAATCTCAGAAACAAAAAAACAGCCCCTATGAATTTGAGTGTCAGGCACTCAATCAACTCACCCGTACAACGGGTGCTTTACGATATGGTTGACCTGTTTTTGGTAAAGAACGGTATCTATGAAAGAACGGCCAGGAATCTGGTCGATGATTTGAATTTAAGTGCAAGCCGTTATGCTTACAAAAGCAAGCGTAAAACCTTGCTTGAAGATTTTAAGGCTTCACTGGATGGTAAGATGCTTTCAACCCTTAGTATTCTTAAAATTGATATTTTAAAAACGTCTGACGGTGCAGACTGGAAGTGCCGATTTAGAACCGTTAAGTGAAGCCTGTCTAAGCCTCAACAATCTGTTAGTTTGCCTATCAAAAATTCTGACCCTGCAATCGTCAGCTACCTTGCGTCACAAATTTACGAAGTCGTATGAGGCAAAGAAAATCTTTCGCTCTATAAAAAGTTTGCACTTCACTATAGCGAAAATGCAATTCACCGTGCGCTAGGTGAATTCAAAGAACGGTATCGGGATTGAGGCGTAAGAAGCAAAGCAAAATACTTTAGTATTGTGCTTCATCGAGTTGCGCACTCTCTAGGTTATGGCTGGATTAAACCCTGCGATAAAGGCTGCGAGTATAGACCAGAGAACGCACGACAGTTTGTGTCAGCCGGTTAGATACTTTTCGCCAGCCAGTAAGATTCCTTGTGCCAATCATCACGACTCTTTACGGAAATAAGTAATCAGTTTTTGGCTAGCATAGCAGTCACACAAAAAATGAGTACATCATTTAATACATAGGATAAGAACATTTAATAAATACAGAGACTGCATTTTATTAAAATTTGACAAAGTACAGTTTCTCAATAAGGTAAAAAATAAATCCTCCATCCTATGTTTCAGTTATTCATCATTCATGTGATGGATAACTGAAACGTGGGTGCCGAAGATTTTCGGCAAATCAAGTCAGCGCAATGCTGGCTTGGTGCCAGCGGTGCGCTTCATTTTTAATGGAGTCACTAATGGAAAAAAACTCACTCTCACCGTCAGCAATGCGGTCTGAATTCCTAACATTGTTTAGGGGTATCGCACTTGAAAGACATCGCCATGATGTCTTTAGGGATTTTGTAACGACCTCAGCAATCGCAATTCATAATGCAGTCAATATGAATGAAGAGTTGGAGACGGAATACCTGAACATTATCAATACCTACAATTCAGAGGACATTCAACGAATGTGCGAGATGTTAGGTTTGTTGACGATGTTATTGGAGCCAGAACCGACCGACATTCTTGGAGGCTTGTATATGGAAATTGGTTTGGGTAGTGAGCAAAACGGGCAGTATTTTACGCCTGCGGCGGTTTCAGAACTCATGGCTCAAATTGGGCACGGGGATGGTTTACGAAATTTGGATAAGCCTTTTGTCACACTAAGCGAACCAGCCTGCGGCGCAGGCGGCATGGTTTTAGCTTTCGCTAAAATCATGTTAAGTCATAAGCATAATCCTGCGGATAAGCTTTGGGTCAGTTGTATCGACATTAATCGTGTCGCTGCGCTGATGGCGTACTTGCAACTTAGTCTTTGGAATATTCCAGGTGAAATCATCGTTGGTAATGCCCTGTCGATGGAAATGAGAGAGCGCTGGCTAACGCCAGCACATTATCTTAACAACTGGGAATACCGACTAAGGATGCAAGCACTACTCACAGCATCAAAATCCACAACTTGCGATCACCTGTCACCAACAGAGGAGGGAATTCAAAAAACGCCACCACAACAACTTGGTTCAGGATGCCATAAAATTAATATTTCAACAGGTGAGCAAGTTGCTTTCGATTTCGAGCTGTAAGCAATCGCTTGCGGCTTTCAATCAGATTAAAAGCCCGACCTTGCGGTTGGGCTTTTTTGCTTCGCGTTCTCCGGCAGTGTGGGGTGGTGAATCCAAGAAAAACAATCATAAAGCTTGGCAATGGTATCGGGCGTTTCTTCGAGTCAATAACCGATTTCTGGCGAAATAACGGTTCTTTGACTCGGCGGCTATCGCCTAAGAAAAGGCTGCCCGATTTACCATGCCCACTTTATTATTTAATCGTATGCTTATGGACACGATAAAAACATTAACTGAAATCGCTAATAGCGATGCTGGGCTTAAATCTATAGTTGCTCAAGAAGCCCTTACTAGCGGTTACTCATCATTTGATGATTTCTTTCAAAACCTACTGGAGTATGGTTGCCAGTCAGGGATGATTTGATCGATGATCAGCTACCATGACACTCACGCTTTTTTCGATGAACATTATGATGAAATTGAGTATTGGCGTATGGAGCTTGAAGAACAATGAATCATGCCTGAGATTGGTCAGAATGATTTAAAGAACTTTCTGGCGTGGCTGGCTTATGAAGAAACAGCGCGAGACATTTACTGCAATATATTAGGGGGCGAATTTTAGCCCTCTTTTTTTATTGCTTTGTCCAAGCGCGCCTGTTCTTTCTTGGCTGCTTTCAATAGTTCATCCCAATCATCGGGTGGGTTGCCATCATCTAGCATGCCAGCGAATACTTTGTAGGCATCTGTTTTGCTATCGTATGCTCTCAATGTTTTGTCGTCATTCACCCAGGCATAGATGATGATTTTTGCCTCTTTATGGTAGCGAAAGAACAGGCGGTATTGCTGGTAGAATTTATCGCGAAACCAATGTTTGTATTCGCCACCCAGCGTATCGCCTTGGCGATACTTATCCATTGTCGGGTCTTGAGGAATATTCTCAAAGGCCAGTTTGTTGATGGCAGCCAAACGCTTGGTCGCGTTTTTCTTCTTGTAGCCTTTTGGGTCTTTCGCCTTCAGGCTTTCTACCTTTTGAATCAGCTCTTCAAGCTGATCCAAAAAAAATGGATGGGCATAAATTGTCCATCCATTTATAACGAGCATTTCTGAATCAGACAAATTTATTCGTCCTCTTCAGAAAGCGGTGCATCCAGATCAACATCCATATCGCCAACCAGCGCATCAATGCGACCTCGCAAAGCAGGGGTAACAGCTTGCAGTCGGTCTGGGTGATTTTGCATATCGTCTGCCAGAAAGCTCAGGAACTGACCAATAACAGGATCGGCTTGTTCTGAGTCGGCACGCGATAGTTTTACTTCGCCAGTATCGCTGACGGCGTAGCGAACCTTATCTCCTTTTTCCAGGTGCAGGGCTTTACGCACAGCCGCTGGAACGGTGTTCTGATAACGCTCAGTCAGGGTAGCTTCGGCATATAGTATTTCAGCCATGATGAAACCTCCTACGTTGAAATTAACCTATATGCTTTATGGTAATGCAAATGCATTACCTTGTCAAGCTGGGTTAAAAAACACGCTTCACGAAGTCTTCACATAACTTGGGCGTAAGCACATGGCAAGATTGCAATTTACATAGTAACATCAAAGATATTACTGTAAATCGCAACTTGCCCAAGGCGTTGCCCTGGAGACCCACAAAGGGGATGTTTTAAAAAATATCCCCTTTTGAATCCCCTGAAAAAAACTTGCGTTTTTACAGTTATCCATACAATGAACATAAGGAAAGTTAATCATCCCATGAATTTAAGGGATGTCAAACCAGCAGGTTTGCGGCTTATACAAGCCAAAAAACTTCCTTTATTTACACCCTAAATAGGTTGGCAAGATGGATAACGAAGAAGGCAGATCAGACTACTTTCGTGACTATCGAAAGGAGTACGACAAGCAAAATAAGTACGTTAATGTCCGGCTCGAAATGAAGGATTTCAAGCGTCTGGAAGCCAGAGCGAAAAAGCTCAAAAAGCCGACATCGACCTACCTCAGAGAACTGGCTTTTGCTCAGTTGGACGGGAGTACCATCATCCCTCCTGAGTTCGAGGAGGGCATGAAGGAGCATAACCGCCTGATTCGGAATATAGCCAACAACCTCAATCAGATTGCCCATCAGACCAATATTTTCCATGAGGTCGATCAGGCAGTCGTTTTCCAACACCTGCGCGATTTGGATGCCAAAGTACAAGCCTTCATCGAAGGAGAACTTAACCAGTAGTAGCCATGATTATCAAAAGCATGTCCCGTAAGCAGCCAAGCTTTGAGCAGCTTTACGACTACATAGTGCGAGACAAAGATAATGATGTGAAATTCAACTTCACACATAACTGCTTTGGGGTTAATCGTGAGCAAATTCTGGATGAGTTTATGGATAACTCCAGCCTGCTCAGGCGAAGAAAAGGTGGTAACTATCTTTATCACGAAGTGCTGTCTGTCACCCGTAGCAAGCAACTGTCTGAAGCACAGCAAAAAGAAATCCTGCGTGACCTGGCACAGCAATATCTCAAATCCAGAGCAAACGGATGTTTGGCTTTTGGTGGGATGCACGATGAAAAAGATAACCAGCTTCACTATCACTTCATCATCAGTGCCAACCAGATTGGTGAAAGTAAGCGATACCGGCTCAGCAAAAATGAGTTTGATGATGCCAAGGTTAATGCCGAGTTATATGCGCTTGAGCGATACCCAGAGCTGGAGCAGGAAAAGCTCATCAGTAACAAAGACAAGAAGGGCAAAAACTCGAACAAAGAAGCCGAACTGAAACGAAGAACAAAGAAACCATCACAGAAAGACATCATGCGAGACAAACTCGCTGAGATTTTTAAAGAATCAACTTCACAAACGGATTATATTAAAAGACTGCGAGAAGCGAATATTGAGTCCTATATTCGTGGAAACGCAATGGGTTTTATCAATAAGGACAATGGCAGACGACACAGAATTACTACACTGGGTCTGTCTGAAGAGTTTGATGAAATGCAGTATGTTTTCACTCACGAATCTGAGCAGAAGGCAAAACAAAAAGCTGAACAGAAGACAGAAAAGGACAAAAAGCAAAAACAAGAACAAAGCAAAAGTGATCATCAGTCCAGCAACAAGGAGAAGAAGTCACAGGAGAAAAGTAAACGACAGCAAACGGCTGAAAAACGTAAAGCTGAATTCAAATCTAGAACCGCTAACCGTAAAAATACCGATGGTGGTTCGGGTGGTCGAGGCCGCAAGAAGTGAATTATCAGACAGCGACTAACGCTCAGGGAAAAACACCCAAGGGCAAGAAACCGTTTACCTTCTAAAGAATAAAGCTATGAAATCACCAACAGAATCCCTTTGGGAAATATTCAAACTGCCATTCAGGATTATTGGTTTTCTGTTTAAGCGCGAAGTGCTGACCAAACAGGAAGGCGCATCCTTTGCCAAACGGCATGAATTCAGCTCATACCTGAATAGCGGTAACGATGGTGTATTGGTTGATGGAAACAGATTGCGCATCTCATCAACAGACAGTTTTTCCAATATCTGTGTCATTGCTAAAACAGGGCGTGGTAAAACCGCCGGATATATCGCCCCTGTTATTTTGGATAAGGCAAAAGACAAAGCCTCATTGGTGGTCAACGACCCATCCGGTGAGCTATTTCAAAAAACTTCCGGCTATATGAAAAGCAAAGGTTTTCGGGTTATCCATATCACGCCAGACAATCTTACAACGTCTCATCGATTTAACCCATTGATGGAAGCCAAGACCAATACTGAGATCGACAAGATGGCAACGCTATTGGTTCGAGCCGGTTTGGATGAAGATGATTTTTGGGCGAAAGGTGCAACTCAGTTCGTTAGCCTGTTTCTTAAATGCCTAAAAAACTCACAGATTGATAATCCAGATTATTACAACCTGGGGAACCTTTACAGGCTGTTTCAAAGCTTTGGTGAGGCAGGCGAGGGTTTAACGGAATTTATGTCGAACTACAGCATCTATAACGACAACATTGATGATGATAGTTTGTGGCAAGAATGGATGCGTTTGACCAGTCATCACAACGATGGTTTGCAATCGGTATTGATGACTGCCGGAACCAGCTTACGGGTTTTCTCTAATCCTGATGTGGTGGATGTGACAGCCAGCTCGGATTTTTCAATAGAAGATTTACGAAAGGAAAAGACGATAGTTTACTTTTCGGTAAACAGTCAGGACTTGGATTACTACGCGCCACTGGTGAGTTTGTTCTTCCAGTCGCTCTTTAATGGTTTGATGAGAAATCTACCGAGCAAGAATGATTTGCCTGTCTATGTACTCTTTGATGAGTTTGGTCATGCTACGCTGCCAAGCTTTCCGACAACGATTACCACGATACGGAAATACAATGTTTCTATCTCTATCGTGCTTCAGAGTATCAAACAACTAAATGCCCGTTATAACGATGACCTAGCAAATGTCATCATGGGTGGTTTCGGTTTCTATATCACCTATTCAGGTTCGGATAATCAAACAGCACAATTCTTTGAAAACATGATCGGTAAAGTCAGGGAAACGCAAAAACGGAACCTGACTGATCTGGTGCATGAGTATCGGGAATTTAACCTGATACATGCCGCTGAAATCAGAACAATCCAAGATCAGCAACAACTCATCGTATCGAGCAATAAAAAGCCGGTGCTTATGCAGAACACTCGATACTATCAAAATCCTACGTTCAATCGAGCAACCAATATGCCGCCCGTAGAAATACATAATGATAAGCGATCAGGGTTTGTGCGAGTGCCGATTAAATGATGAGAAAGCGCGGAAAACATAAATATAAAACAGGTGTTCAAAAAAATTGAACACCAAGTAAAAACAAAAGTAGATCAGGTTTTAACGCATGGAAAGTCCAGACATTCTAATCACTAGAGCCTTGCCCTTTGTAGCGGCTGCTATTGCTTTCGGATATTGGGCTGGCTGGTTGTTTAGAGATATAAGCTTTTGGAAGGTTGTAGCATGGTTTGTTATTTTGCCGTACCCGCTCGATATAATGGCTGCATTTAATCAGTTATGGATGACTATTCCTTTTGCGATAGCAGCAATCATTGGTTTTCATGGGGTTGAACATATCCGTTCTCAATATCACCGGTTTGAGAGGTGGAGAAGATGAGCGAATCCTATCTCATTATTTATAGCTTAGGTTGTATGTTGTTAGGACATTTCACCGCCTATTTTTTTAAAAACCTTCAATCGATTTGGGAACGATACGGTGTGTTAATCGGCGGCTTCTTTATTTTTACTGTGGGACTAACAGTTCTTTTATATAACGCAATGGTTGCAGATATGCAGAATAGCGTTTTATCTATCGCGGTAGCATTAGGTTTTTGCTATCGCTTTTTTGCTGTAAGGGATTAGCTGTGCCATCAATATCAACACTGGTCTATATAACAATCTTTCCGTTTGCTATTGGGTATGTAATCGCAGAATCCAGAAATATGAATTTCTGGAAGTTGCTGCCAGCAGCATTTGTTCTGTATCTATTTTTTGGCGAAGCTAAACAAACTTCCATGATAATTTCCGGTGTTGCATTTGCGATAGGCTATGCGATACCACATGCTTCGATCTTTGCAGGAATTACAAATTCCATCAGTATTTTTATAGATAAAATTCGCTATAAGAGTGAATTTGATGATCTTAAACGGAAGCAGCGTGAAGCCGAGGAAGCCAAAGCTCATTATGAGCGAGCGCGTGATCAGGCAAATGAAGAGCGCAGGCGTTATGAGCAACAAAGAAGGCGAGAGGAAGCAGAACGAAACCAGCGTGAACGAAGCGAGTCATCCAGCGAAAGTTATTCAAGTGGCCAAGGCCGTTCAAAAGGTCACTCTTCGAGTAGAGGTCGAACTGGAGAGTCGCAGGGTTCTTATAAGCGTTCTGATGATTCTCGCAAAAGCAGCAGTTCAAATAGCTCCTATCAAGAGGAGTCTAAAAATGAAGCCTATGAAGAAACTCCCGAAGAAAGGCGGCAGCGGATGCATAGGCTCATGGGGCTTGATCCAAGTAAAACCTATTCTAAGTCAGATTTAAAAAAGCAATATCGAAAAATGCGATTTAAAGCTCACCCTGATCAAGGCGGTTCTGAGAAGGCTTTCGTTGAGCTTACTCAGGCTTATGAGGAATTGCTTAAGAGAGCTTGAATTGCAGAGCCAATGTCCTGCCATTGCCTTAATAGTTTTTTGAAATACGGCTTTGCCTGTTTTGAGGTGTTAGCCAGCCAGGTCAGCGATTTTCCTTCATCTATTATCAGGTCAAATGCTGGACTGTACTGTAAGGGTAATACAGGAATCTTTGGGTTGATTCTCATGTGAATAGCTTGCTTGATTGCCTGCATATCTTCACAGTCTTCCCAATTTTCAAAAACATCATCTTTTCCACGCATTCTGAGCTTGGTTCCTACAATGAGTATTCGAGTGTTGAAATACATGATTTCTGAAATGGCGTACAAGCTCTCCTCAATCGTTCTGTCGTCATTACAAATAGGTACGATAACAACATCGCTCTGACTGAGTGCAGAGGTGATGCTTTTAGATCATTTACTGATCGAACCGTTAAGGTCAAAAACCATATCAATATCTTGGTTGATCTCAGGGAAAGTCTCTTCTGGGTGAACATAAAGCACCCGGTCAGAATGAATCAGGCCATCATAAACAGGGAACGGATTGTTACAGCCGATAGAGTAATCATGTTCCAGGGCAAGATTAGTGGCAATGGTGGTTTTTCAGACACCACCCTTGAGGTTATAGATGGCGATTTTCATTTCTGATCGTTTAAAAAATACACATAGTCTTTATACTCAAAAATTGTATTTGTGCAAATCAAAATACCCTTAACGGAAGGGGGTGGGATTGGCGTTTCTCTCATCATTCTAGATGAGAGTCGTGCTTCTCTCAGGTTCCGCAATTTGCTTCATTCCTTTGGAACAGCTTCGCTGCCTTTCCGATCACTAACGTAGCCATGCTATGCATGGAAAAACTATCCCTCTGGGCTAAAGCCGCAGACTAGCACGGCTTTTTCTTTAGTCCAGATATCCCCCTAGTTTCGCTCATTTCATTCCCTGCAACCTGGGCGGTTCCCCGATCTGGACATAGAAAAGCGCCGAGCTTCCTCTCGCTCTGCTCGTGTTCTTGGGGTTTTCAACCCCAGAGGGATGGGGTTTTGAAATCTAAAGATTTGAGAGGAAAGATTATGAAACTTTTATCAGAGCTGTCAGAGCAGGAGCTTATCGAAGAGGCAAAGAATATTCTTTATAAGCGTATGTTGAATGAAGGAAAAGAGCTGGATTCACCAAAAGCAGTCCGAGACTATCTGCACTTGGCGTTGGGTGAAGAAGAGCGAGAGGTATTCGCTGTTATTTTTCTGAATAACCGTCATCAGGTTATTGAGTTTGAGAAGATGTTTTTCGGCACGATTGATAGCTCAGCAGTATATCCACGAGAAATTGCCAAGGCTGCTTTAAAGCATAATTCTGCGGCATTGATTATTGCTCATAATCACCCGTCAGGTGATATGACACCGAGTAACGCAGATAAGCAGATCACAACAAGGATTGTTGATGCAATGGGTTTGCTGGATATTCGAGTTTTAGATCATTTCATCGTGGGTAATGATTCACCATATAGCTTTGCTGAACATGGACTACTTTAAGGTAGCCCAAAAAAATCGACCCAGCTCAGAGCTGGGTCGATTTATCTTTGAAAAGCTGGTTGCTATCGTTTGCGTGAATTAGAGCGTGACTTGGAGGAGGAGCGTCCATTTTCGCGTTCCTGCATTTCCGCTTTTCTTCTGATGGCTATAAGCTGTCGAGCTTCTTGCTCAGAAATAAGCTCTTGCTCTGTAGCTTCTTGAATATCTTCTGTAGTGAATGATCTGGCAGCCTGAATTCGGCTGTTTTCAATAATTTTCTTAGCATCCTGGAGTTCTTGCGCAGAGCCTAGTCTTTGCGCCCAGTCATTGTCTGCGTCAGCGTGTTCCATGCTGTTTTCAATATCTCTATGAGCCGCCGAGGCTTTTTGGTATGCACGCGCCTTCGATTGAAGGGAGCTGCCTTCAGAAAAGTCGATGTGTGCCGAATCAGCCATAAAGTTAATAATCCGTAAATGCTTTAAGCTATTATGCCTATATTATCTTTGATTTTGCAGATGAGCAAAGTATCTTCATTTATATGCTGTAAAATGCGATGATGGTTCTATTGGTGTCATTTCATGTGGGCTGCCGTTCTTGAAACACCTCGCAGCCCCATCAGCTTTCAGGGTGGGGTACAAAGTGGGGTATCTTTTCGCCGTAAAAATATATTATCCCAATATAAACAATAACTTATATTTATATGGGCGGCATGATGTATCACTATCCTAGTGAATATATGAAAAAGGCTCCTCTGTGGAGCCTTTTTTGTTGCGCGTGTATCAAGGTGAACAATATGCGTATTTTCATGTTATGTTATTGATGACGCAGATTTTAAATACAGGAGTTAAGCTATGGCTAGGATTCTCGTTTTCGTCCTTGGGTGCTTTGTCACATCGAGTGTGCTTGCCTCGCCAACGGCGAATGAATTTGTGCCCTGCAAAAAGCTAGCAGTTAAGTTACTTGAGCATTGTTTGGCAGATGATGAGGATCATTGTTGGCAACGTTCAAAAAATGCACACGACAAATGTGTTAGCGATGTATTTAAAAGCCATCGAGACCCCGCATATCTTGAGGCGAGAAAACAAGCAGAGAAACAACTAAAAGAGCAAAACAAACCATAGCAATAATTTTAAGAAGAGCTAACATGCAGTATGCTCTTCCTTACACTCCCTAACCGCTTAAATGTTACCCTTCATCGACAGAGACTTAACATTGCAATGTAAGTGTGTTTTAGTAATCGCGTTAATAAAAAAAGGTAACTACATAATGAAAAAGACATGTGTTTCTTTAGCAAGTCTCGCGCTTAGCGCAGCGTTACTTGTGCCTAGTGCACTCGCAGCAGATGCAAACAAGGCAGAAGAGAAAAAGGAAAACAAAGCTTGGTCTGTTAATGAACCTATGGGCGAATTCAAAACCGTTGATATAAACGTAACAAACGGTACTTGGTTAAACATAGACATTAGCCCAGATGGCAAAACGTTGGTTTTTGACTTGCTTGGTGACATCTACACCATGCCTGTATCAGGCGGTAAAGCAACGGCATTAATGACAGACATCGCCTGGCAAATGCAACCAACTTTCAGTCCTGACGGCAAATATATTGCCTTTACTTCAGATGAAGATGGCGGCGATAACTTATGGATAATGAATGTTGATGGCAGTGATGCGCGCCCTGTTACTAAAGAAACATTTAGATTGGTTAATAGCCCAGCTTGGTCTCCAGATGGTAATTACCTAGTTGGACGTAAACATTACACCGGCTCTCGCTCATTAGGTGCGGGGGAAGTGTGGATGTACCACAAGACAGGTGGTAGCGGCGTAATGCTAACCAAGCGCCCTAACCAACAAAAAGATTTGGGTGAGCCAGCGTTTTCTCCTGACGGTAAATACGTATACTTTTCTCAAGATGCGACGCCAGGTAAAACCTTTCACTACAGTAAGGACTCTGAAAAGGGTATCTATAAGATCAAACGCTTTGAACTAGAGACTGGTGAAATCGATACCATTATTTCTGGAAAAGGTGGCGCGATTCGTCCAACACCATCACCAGATGGCAAGTATTTGGCTTATATTAGTCGCGATGACTTCCAATCAAAGCTTTATCTATACAATCTTAAGAGCGGTGAGCACACTTTAATCCATGACAAAATGGAACGAGACATGCAAGAAACATGGGCGATACATGGCGTATACCCAACAATGGCATGGACACCTGACAGTGAAGAAATCATTTATTGGCAAGGTGGTACCTTCCACCGTTTAGATATTGAGTCTAAAAAAGCAGAAAACATCCCGTTTGAAGTTAACACCAAAAAACAAATTCAAACGGCGCTTAGATTTGATCAACAAATCGATATGGACGCCTTTGATGTAAAAATGCTGCGCGATGTAAAAGTGTCTCCTAATGGTAAAAAAGCAGTCTTTGAAGCCATGGGTAATATATATGTTCGTGATCTACCCAATGGCAAACCGAAGAGACTAACCAAGCAGAAAGATCATTTTGAATTTAATCCGAGTTTCTCTCGCGATGGCAGAAAAGTGGTTTACGTCACTTGGGATGACAACAAGTTAGGCAGTGTACGCGTGGTTTCTGCACGTGGCGGCCGTGGTAAAGTGATTACTGAAGAGCCAGGTAAATATGTTGAGCCAGAGTTTTCGCCAGACGGTGAAACCGTTGTCTTTAGAAAGGTTCGCGGTGGCTATATTACCGACCCTAAATGGGGATTAAATCCAGGTATTTATAAGGTAGATGCAGACGGTAGTGAAATGACCTTGGTGACGGATTATGGTCAAAAGCCTCATTTTGGCAAACGCAATGACCGCATATACGTGACACGTGCTGGCGAGATGCCAAGTATTTCTCGCATCGACTTAGATGGTCAAAACGATACCAAATTATTCCAAGGGTCGTTCTCAACAGAGTATCGCGTTTCACCTAATGGTGAATATGTCGCCTTTGCAGAACGTTTCAAGGTTTTTGTTACGCCAATGTTTGAACGAGGTGATGTTGTTACCGTTGGGCCTAAGGCAAGCAACGTACCGGTAAAACAGCTTTCGTCTGTACGCGCTGGTGAAGGGTTAAACTGGGCAGGTAGCGGCAATGCACTTTATTGGACATTAGGCCCAGATTTATATCAGGCGAATATCGCTGGGCTGTTTGATGTCAAAGCAAAAGACGCAGAGGCGCAAACGATTGAACCAAGTGTCACTAATATCGGCTTCAAATACAAAATGGATAAGCCAGAAGGAAGCATTGCGTTTGTTGGCGGTAAAGTGATCACTATGGAAGGTGAGCAAGTGATTGAGGACGGCGTAGTTGTTGTTACAGGCAACAAAATTACAGCTGTTGGCAGTAAAGATCAGGTACAAGTTCCAAGTGATGCCAAAGTGATTGATATTACTGGTAAGTCTATTGCACCGGGATTAATCGATGCCCATGCTCACGGCCCGCAAGGTACGAGTGAACTTATTCCTCAGCAAAACTGGAAGAACTACGCCGGTCTTGCATTAGGTGTTACCAGTATTCACGATCCGTCAAACGATACCACGACCTTCTTTGCTGCTAGCGAAATGCAAAAAGCAGGCAAAATAACGGCGGCGCGCCTTTGGTCTACCGGTACGATTTTATACGGTGCAACGGTGCCAGGTTATACGTCACATGTCGATAGTCTTGAAGATGCCAAGTTCCATATTACGCGTTTGCAAAAAGCGGGTGCATTTAGCGTAAAAAGCTATAACCAACCGCGACGCAATCAACGTCAGCAGTTCATTCAAGCTGGACGTGAGCTAGGTGTAATGGTTGTGCCAGAGGGTGGTTCATTACTACAACACAATTTAACTATGGTGGTTGATGGACATACAACGCTTGAGCACTCGATTCCTACCGAGCATATTTATGACGATATCAAGCAACTTTGGTCAGCTTCAAAAATGGCTTATACACCTACCATGGGTGTTGCTTACGGCGGTATTCAAGGTGAGCTTTTTTGGTATGACACTACCAACGTATGGAAGCACCCACGTTTAAGCAAGTATGTGCCGGCGGAAGTGCTAGATCCTATCTCAATGCGCCGTCAAAAAGCGCCGCATCATCATTATAATCATTTCAACGTTGCTCGCACGGCCAAAGAAATTCAAGACCTAGGTATCGAAGTTAATTCAGGTGGCCATGGTCAACGTGAAGGTTTAGCGATGCACTGGGAAATTTGGATGATGGCACAAGGTGGTATGTCGCCATTAGAAGCTTTGAGAACAGCAACTATTTCACCGGCAATCTCGTTAGGTTTAGACAAAGAAATAGGTTCGATCAAGGTGGGTAAACTTGCCGATTTAATTGTTGTTGACGGTGATTTAGCCTCGGATATTTATATCAGTGATAAGGTAACGCACACCATGTTAAATGGTCGTTTATTCGACGCTGAAACCATGAATGAAATTGGCAATTATGATAACAAACGCGACGCGTTTTATTTTGAAAAATAGGCTTGCCAATAGTTACTAAAAAAAGCCACGCTTTCGCGTGGCTTTTTTATTTATTGACTGAATTGCGTTATTTTTAAACAATGGATTGATAAAAACAGACAATAAAACTTAAAAACGGGATTTGTATGAAACTAATTATTGCGTCGCTACTCGCGATTAGTACCTCGGCTTTTGCCATTGATAATGTTGCCTTGGAAAAAGCGGTTGCCAAAGATTACAAAGCCCATTTGAAATCTCTATTTATCCATTTTCATCAAAATCCAGAATTGTCCATGGCTGAGTTTAAAACCTCTAAACGTTTAGCCACTGAGATTCGTGCCGCTGGATTCGAAGTGCATGAGGGCATAGGTAAAACTGGCATTGTCGCAATTATGAAAAACGGGGATGGCCCTACCGTGATGATGCGCGCCGATATGGACGGATTACCTGTTAAAGAAGATAGTGGCTTAAGCTACCAGTCAAAAGTGACGCAGGTTGACCCAATTAGCGGTCAAGAAATGCCGGTAATGCATGCTTGTGGTCATGATGTACACATAACTTCTTTGGTAGGTACAGCGCGCTATATGGCGGCTAATAAAGACAAATGGCAAGGCACGTTGATGCTAATTGGCCAACCGGCCGAAGAGCGCATAATGGGTGCGCGCAAAATGATGGAAGAAGGCATTTGGGATAAATATGGTAAACCGGATTATGCTTTTGCTTTTCATGTCAGTGCGGGTTTAGAAACGGGTGTAATTGATGTTCAAGAAGGTGCTGCATATGCCGGTTCAAATAGTGTCGATATTATCGTACACGGGGTAGGGGCGCATGGCGCATATCCACATGCAGGTAAAGATCCTATTTACATCGGTTCTCAAATTGTTATCGCATTGCAAGGTTTGATTAGTCGAGAGCTACCGCCAAAAGATGCGGGGGTAATAACTGTTGGCGCGTTTAACTCGGGTTTTAAACACAACATTATTTCTGATAAAGCTCATTTACAGTTAACAGTGCGTAATGCCAGCATTGAGACGCGTGATTTATTGCTAAACGGTGTTAAGCGCATCGCTACCAATATCGGCCGCGCCAATGGGTTACCCGAAGATAAATTGCCAGAAGTGATCATTTCCAAAGAAGAAGCTACGCCACCAACGCTAAACGACACCTTGCTGACTAAGCGCATGAAAGCAACGTGGAAAGCGGCCCTTGGCAAAGACAAAGTAGTTGACTTGCCAAACAAAGGGATGGGCGCCGAAGACTTTTCCTATTTTATTATGGACCCTTATATCCCTAGCGTTTATTGGGCGATAGGTGGCACACCGAAAGCAGAACTAGAGGCTGCCAACGGTGGTGGTAGCTCAATCGCTAGCCATCATTCACCGTTTTTCAAAGTATCAGCCGACTCAGTACCTTTTGGCGTACAAACTACGGTATTAGCCTTGATGGAATTAATGGGTAAATAACGCCTTTGCGAAAACGTTTTATTTTGAATGTAAAGCGTTTAGTTCAACCAATAAAAAAGCAGTTACCAATGGCAACTGCTTTTTTTATTTTCACACATGTACACTGCTTACATACTTGGCAAAATACCAGCAGGAATCAAGGTGTTTAATTCTGCATCAGCGATAATGCCAGAAGCTTCGTTGATGTCTGGCGCAAAGTATCTATCTTTGTCGTAGAACGCGACATACTCACGCAGAATTGCTTTGGCTTGTTCGACTTTTTCAGAGCCCTTTAATGGCGCTCTAAAATCAAGACCTTGGGCAGCAGCAAGATACTCAACCGCTAACACGCCACAGGTGTTTTCACCCATATCTTGCAAACGTCGAGCGGCAAAAGTTGCCATCGACACGTGATCTTCTTGGTTTGCTGATGTTGGTAGACTATCAACAGAACCAGGATGTGCCAGTGTTTTATTTTCAGAAGCAAGCGCTGCAGAGGTGACTTGTGCGATCATAAATCCAGAATTTACGCCACCATTGTCGACTAAAAATGCAGGTAGCTTACTTAGGTTCGCATCAATAAGTAGCGCCATTCTGCGCTCTGACAATGAACCAATCTCAGCGATAGCAAGCGCTAGGTTATCCGCAGCCATAGCAACCGGCTCAGCATGGAAATTACCAGCGCTGATAAAGTCATCTTCATTGGCAAAAACGAGAGGGTTATCAGTGACACCGTTTGCTTCGGTGTGAAGCACTTGCGCGGCTTGCCTAATTTGCGTTAAACATGCGCCCATAACTTGTGGTTGGCAACGCAGTGAATAAGGATCTTGTACCTTTTCACAATCAACATGTGACGCACCAATCTCGGAAGCATCACTTAATATGTCTCGGTAAAGTGCGGCCGCATCTATCTGACCTATTTGACCGCGAACTTCGTGCACACGTGCGTCAAAAGGCGCACGAGAACCCATAGCGGCTTCAACCGACATACTGCCAACAACGGTGCCTGCGGCATACAAATCTTCTGCAAAGAACAAACCTTCTAGTGCGAATGCTGTCGATGCTTGTGTGCCGTTTAGCAACGCTAAACCTTCTTTAGCGGCAAGAGTGATTGGCTCAAGTCCTGCTATTTTTAGGCCTTCAACGGCAGGAATAATTTGGTCGTTGTGAGACATTTCGCCTTCACCTAACAGCGGTAACACCATGTGTGACAGTGGCGCTAAATCGCCAGATGCGCCAACAGAACCTTTCTTAGGAACACACGGATATACTTGCGCATTTAGTAGCGCTATAAGTGCTTGAATAACACTTAAACGAATACCTGAAAATCCGCGAGCTAACGAGTTTATCTTTAACACCATCATCAGTCGAACCGTGGCATCTTCCATGTATTCGCCAAAACCTGCTGAATGAGACAATACAATCGAACGCTGTAAAAGCTCTAATTCGTCTTCTTTGATTCGGGTGCTCGCTAGTAAACCGAAGCCGGTATTAATGCCATATACTACGCGATCTTCGCGAATAACATTTTGAACCGCTTCAGCACTTTTATTAATCGCTTCAAAGGCGCTTTCATCCAAAGAATAGTTGATGCCATCATAGCGACTCACATCGCGCAGTTGCGCCAGTGTTAATGTGCCGGGAACAATGTTTAACGTATCTATCATCGTTACGCTCCTTTCTTGCCGTTTGCACCTTCAACCATAGGCAGGTCTAGCCCTTGCTCACGTGCGCAGTTAATTGCGATATCGTAACCAGCATCGGCATGACGCATGACACCCGTAGCAGGGTCATTCCACAATACGCGAGCCAGACGTTTTTCCGCTGCATCTGTACCGTCAGCTACAATAACCACACCAGCATGCTGGCTAAAGCCCATGCCAACGCCACCACCATGGTGCAAGCTTACCCATGTAGCGCCACCTGAAGTAGACAATAACGCATTAAGTAAAGGCCAATCTGAAACAGTATCTGAACCATCTAACATCGCCTCAGTTTCGCGGTTTGGTGATGACACTGAACCAGAATCTAAGTGGTCACGTCCAATCACGATAGGCGCTTTTAATTCGCCATTTTTGACCATTTCGTTGAAAGCGAGCGCCAAACGAGCGCGATCTTTTAACCCTACCCAACAAATACGTGCAGGTAATCCCTGGAACTCAATGCGCTCTCTGGCCATATCAAGCCAGTTATGCAAGTGTGGGTCGTTAGGAATAAGCTCTTTTACTTTTTGGTCGGTTTTATAGATATCTTCTGGATCGCCAGATAGTGCAACCCAGCGGAATGGCCCAATACCTTCGCAGAATAGTGGACGAATATATGCTGGGACAAATCCCGGGAAATCAAAGGCATTGCTTACACCTTCTTCTAGCGCCATTTGACGAATGTTGTTGCCGTAGTCAGTCGTCGCCGCGCCCGCTGCTTGCAGGTCAAGCATTGCTTGTACTTGCACAGCCATAGATTGCTTTGCTGCCTTTACCACGGCTGCTTCATCTTGCTTACGCATTTCTGCAGCATGTGCCATGCTCCAACCCTGCGGTAAGTAACCATTTAGTGGGTCATGAGCAGATGTTTGATCAGTAACGACATCAGGTGTGATACCTCTTTTTACTAACTCTGGGAATACATCAGCGGCGTTGCCTAGTAACCCAACAGAAATCGCTTCACCTTTCGCGCATGCGTCATTAATCATCGCTAGGGCTTCGTCTAATGTTGTCGCTTTCTTGTCGACATAACGTGTTTTTAAGCGGAAATCGATGCGTGTTTCGTCGCACTCAACAACAAGCGCTGAAAAGCCCGCCATGGTCGCTGCAAGTGGTTGCGCACCACCCATGCCACCTAAACCGCCCGTAAGCACCCACTTACCTTTGGCATCACCACCAAAGTGTTGTTTGGCCATTGCGACGAAGGTTTCATAAGTGCCTTGAACGATACCTTGAGAACCAATATAGATCCAAGAGCCTGCTGTCATTTGGCCATACATCATCAGGCCTTTTTTATCGAGCTCATTGAAGTGTTCCCAATTTGCCCAATTTGGCACAAGGTTAGAATTGGCAATCAACACACGAGGTGCATCAGCATGTGTTTTAAACACGCCAACTGGCTTACCCGATTGCACCATTAAGGTTTCGTCGTCTTCTAAACGGTTAAGTACCTCAATAATTTTGTCGTAACTCTCCCAATTGCGAGCAGCACGACCGATACCACCATATACAACAAGTGATTGTGGATGTTCGGCAACTTCGTCATCTAAGTTGTTCATAAGCATGCGTTTAGCTGCTTCGGTTAACCAGCTTTTTGCGGTTATTTCACTACCACGGTCGGCGCGAATAGTGCGACTTGTGTCTAAACGATTATCTGTCGACATGAAAAAGTCCTCAAAATCAAAATACGAGGTGGCCGCCTAAACGATAGCGATCACCAGGTGAAGTTAAAATAGCAAAGCTCACCACCCCTTGGCTTGACCAAGTGCGGCGCTTTATTTGTAAACAGGGAGTTGTTGCCGAAATGTTGAGTAATTGGCATGTATGACCATTGACATTAACGGCTTCTATTTCGTGTGTTGCTTCTGTTAATGGGGCAACAGACGATAAGTATTCGTGTGGTGTTTGCGCTGAAAAATCTTGCTCAAGATATTCAGGTACAAGGCGTTTGTTCACGTATCTTTGCTCCAACTGAATGGGGGCGTCGTTTTCAAAGTGTAGTACTTCAGAGTAAAAAATCTGGCTTTCTGTTGGCACATTGAGCAGTATGGCGAGCTCTTCATTTACCGAGATAGTGTTAAGCGCGGATTGCACAGCATGATGCTTGTGCCCGCGGTCCGTTATTTCGTCCGCTATGTTGCGAATCTCGAGCAGCGAAGATTGAGATTTCAACGAAGCGACAAAGGTTCCGGCACCTTGCGAGCGTACTAACACGCCTTGTTCAGTCAGGTCCTGCAATGCACGTCTAGCGGTCATTCGACTTACAGTGAATTGCTGGGAAAGTTCATTTTCTGAAGGCACTTTTTTATTGTGAGGCCATTCGCCCGCTTCAATTCTAGCGATGATATAAGCTTTTATTTGTTGGAACTTTGGTGTGCTCATCAGGGAATTCTCAAGTTGTATATACAGGTTATTTTAACCGATTTAGTTGTATATACAACCTTGCGTTGCAAAATAGTTTCAGTTAGAGTGCTCACGCAAAGCATTCGACCAATTCGTATGCACTGTCTACACTGCTGTTATCACTAACCTTGGAATTCATCATGCAAGAAACATCTGGCTGGCAAACCCTCTTGATCAATGTTCATATCGCGACCATGTCTGAAAATGAGCAAGGATATGGTGTTATTGAAAATGGTGCTATTGCGATAAGTGATGGCAAAATTGTGTGGTTAGGCGAAGCTTCAAAACTACCAAACTATCCACAAGAGCAAGTTGATGTAATCGATGGTGGTGGTCGCTGGGTCACCCCTGGTTTGATTGATTGCCATACACATTTAGTGTTTGGTGGTAGTAGAGCCAACGAATTTGAAATGCGATTAAATGGCGCCAGCTATGAAGAAATTGCAAATGCTGGTGGTGGTATTGTCTCAACCGTCGCCGCTACGCGCCAAGCCTCTAAAGAAGAGTTATTAGCAGGTGCCCAGCAACGATTATCTGCGTTAATGTCACAAGGTGTCTCTACAGTAGAAATTAAATCAGGATATGGGCTTGATATTGAAACTGAATTGAAAATGTTAGCCGTAGCGCAAACGTTAGCTGATAGTAACCCGGTTACTATTCAAAAGACTTTTTTGGGAGCACATGCTCTGCCTAAAGAATATAGTGGCGATGCCGATGGCTATATTGATCTAGTGTGCAATGAAATGATGCCAAAAGTTGCCGAGCAGGGTCTTGCCGATGCGGTGGATGTTTTTTGCGAAGGCGTTGGCTTCAATTTGGCACAAACTCAGCGTGTATTCGACGCTGCGACAAAATTATCTTTGCCTATCAAAATTCATGCAGAGCAATTATCAAATTTAGGCGGCACAGAATTAGCCGCTTCATATCAGGCATTGTCTTCAGATCATGTCGAGTTCTTAGATGAACAGGGTGTCAAAGCGATGGCGTCTTCTGGTACCACTGCGGTGTTGTTGCCAGGCGCTTTTTATTTTCTAAGAGAAACACAACTACCCCCAATTGAGCTATTGCGTAAACACGGGGTAAGCATGGCCGTTGCAACGGATACAAACCCGGGTTCGTCACCACTGTGTAATTTACAGCTTATGCTAAATATGGCGTGCACCTTATTCAGGCTAACTCCTTTAGAGGCAATAAAAGGCGTTACCATAAACGCCGCTAAAGCGTTGGGTTTATCAAACGTTAAAGGTCAACTTAAAGTGGGTATGGACGCAGATATTGCTATTTGGAATATAGAACAGCCTGCAAGCCTTTGTTATCAATTCGGTGTTAATCCGCTACATACTCTTATCGTTAATGGTCAACAAGTGGTTGAAAATTAAACAATAAGGCGTATTAGTAACTTATTGATAGTAAATATAAAACGATATTCTTGCAGGAAATATAGGCGATAGCGTGAAAAATAGTTGATAAAAGTACTTACAATGGATTTCGTACTTTGCTATCTTTAGCCTAAGTAAAAAAACAACAATACTATATAGTTATTCATGGACGGCATATTTTCTTCTACATATTCAGGGCGTAAGTTCGTATTGTTCTTTGCGCTATTGTTTGCATTACCAGCTTCGGCTAGTGATTCAGGCTTCACGTTTGTCGATTTTATTTTCGCGTTTGTCCTTGGTATTAGTCTGCCTGTTGTTGTATTTGCTGTACTCATAAAGCCGATGTTCTCGGTCAAACTTAAGTATGCATTGTTACTTTCCGGCAGTGCCCTTGCCATGCTTAACGCCTTGTCTCAGTCTTCCCCTTATCAGCAGTCGTTGATGCTGTCATGCGCGGCAATATTTTTGCTGGTTGTGTATATGTGGCCGTTCA
This sequence comes from Thalassotalea agarivorans, assembly GCF_030295955.1. Classification (NCBI taxonomy): domain Bacteria; kingdom Pseudomonadati; phylum Pseudomonadota; class Gammaproteobacteria; order Alteromonadales; family Colwelliaceae; genus Thalassotalea; species Thalassotalea agarivorans. Next base: position 2,915,301 of record NZ_AP027363.1, on the reverse strand, counting down.
ACATCCTAAATAAGAAAGAAGGCATGGTGCTTAATGGATTAACCTACCTTACTGGATTTATTACCGGTTTTTATGTGTTTGCTTTATGGCTGTTTCCAGATATGTCAGCTGGACTTACCTGGATTGCTTTTGCCAGTGTGCCTCTGTTACTTGGTGCTTATCGAATGATCAGTTTCAGCGCCAACAGCGAGCATCATTTTGCACGCTATATTAGCCAATGGGCAGGTGCACTTATATTTGCCGTAGCAACTTACTTTTATTTAACTAATGCCATTACAGATACAGCGCTTGTTGTGTATACGGTGACAAGTTATCTCGTCGCTTTAGTTAATGGTAGTTGGATGATGGTACTTAAATTACTGACCTATGTGTCAGAAAAGGCCGGTCGTGACGAGCAAGATTATGAATCATTGTTCGTATACAGCCATGATCCGGCAACTAACTTGCCAACCGAACAACATGCTGTCCACAAGATCGAAAGTCAGCTACAAAAATCGCCCGATAATCGTTTTGCCGTTTTAGTCTTTAAACCTGTCAATTTTTCTCAGGTTAACAACATTCTTGGCCATAAGAACTCTGATATTTTGTTGTTGCAGTTTGCTTATCGTTTGCAGCTTGCACTCGCCGAAGAAGAATCACTTCTCAATTTTGAAGGCTCGGCTTCGCCTGTACGAGTAGCACGCGCGCACGGCTTACAATTTATTGTGGCATTGAATTTAACTAGCACTAATCATCCCGCAGATATCATGATTAGAGATATGGCCAAAAAGATTGCTGGCGCCGTGCCCGATGCGATGAGCTTTAAGAATTTTTCATTAAATTTTAAATTATCTTTTGGTAGCGCCATTATCGGTGATTTTAATACTTCGCCTGCTGATGCTATTGCAAAAGCTGAGGATGCGCTTCGTGTTGCTCAGCAGCAAGAACAGTTAATTCACCATTATGACGCGGCGGATGCGTTTTATACCGATACACAACTAGCGCAAATGGAACAACTTCAAGAAGATATCGCTCAGGACAACTTGCAATGGCGAGTATTGCCGCAAGTTAGTCTAACTGAAGATACCTTGTGTGGCTTTGAGCTTAAGGTGCAATGGGTAACTAATACGGGCGTTGTCTTGCCGCTGAATGAGTTTGTTAAAATTGCAGAGCATAGTGGTGACGTTTATGCCGTAACTAAGCTCGCGATTACGCATGCGATTGCGCTGATTAAGGAACTAAACGAGCTTAATAGTCACCTGCCAGTAGCAATTAACCTATCGAGTACCGACCTGCTAGAAGCAGACCTTATCGACTTTATCGAAATGCAGTTGGCACTGCACGATATCCCGGCAGAGCGATTGAAAATAGAGCTTAATGAACAGGTAGTAATTGACGCGTGTGAACGAAGCAAGTTTATTGTTGACCAGTTAAAAGCAATTGGTGTGGTCATCTCAATTGATTATTTTTCAGGTAGCTATGAATCACTGCGCTACATTCGTCGCACTGCGGTTGATGAAATAAAAATAGATTGTGGACACTTGTCTGAACAAGACGACAATGGCGCAGATAGAGCGATACTACTCACTTTTATTCAACTGGCTCAAAGCATGAATATACCTGTTATTGGTATTAATGTGGACAGCCAAGAAGTGGTACGTATATTTAGAGGTAGCGGTGGCAACTGGACGCAGGGTCATGCGGCGCAAAAACCATTAGAAATTACCGAATTTACGCCGTGGCTCTCTGCTTATTTTGAGCGCCATCCATACGCACTCCATTAACAATTTATCCCTGAACGAGGGTTATGTTGCCCAGTGGAATACTACTACATGCAAGCACATAGCCCTCACCCTTTTCTTGATCTGTTAATGCATCATCTTTTAGCTGCAGTACTTGCCCATCTGCCACTTTGATTTTGCAGCGACCACAAATACCACCTCGACAAGAATAGGGCAATATCAGACCTGCCGCTTCACCTTGCTCTAGTATAGTTTCTTGGTTGTTACCTTTATGGTAAGTGTCCCAACTGTCAAAAAGTATATTAACGCTTGTTTCATTTGAAGGTGGTGCGATTTTTTCAATTTCCGTTGTTTTCTCGTTAGACTTTTTTTGCGGCACTAACGTTGGCCTTGTTGCTTTTGTGCGGATAATCTCTACGCTATCACCAACGTTAATTTGGCCTTGATTAAGGGGGATCATGTTTTGTCCAAACAGCACTTCTCCTTCTTCGTCGCGACGATATTTCATTAATGTAGCAAGTGGCTCATTGTCGGAAGATGCTTCGCCCGTTTTGGGATCTATTGTCGTGAAGTTACAGCGCGTACAGGGTTTCACAACTTCAAACTCTACTTCGCCGATTCGAATATGCAGCCATTGGTCTTCAGCAAAAGCTTCAGCACCTGAAATTTCAATGTTTGGCCTAAACTGCGCCATTGAAAATGTTTGCCCGGCTTTGTCGGATAGATCGGCAAGAGATGATTGCGAAGCGAGTAATAGCGGATAACCGTCGGCAAACGCGACTTGTTTGGTAGAATTTTTTACCAGACGGCTCGAATCGCTGCCAAAGTACAGTAATTGACAGGGCTTATTTAGATATTGGCTAAACCACTTATCTATTTGCTGGCCGCAATGTTGCGCTGCTATTTCGCTACTCCACACAGTAACCGTTTGGTAGCGTTGGCTAAAGCTTTGATAATTCAACTCGAGTTTCGGCATATCGGGCGCGATCAGTATTAGGCCTGTTGGCGTAATATTGGCCTGAATCAAACAAAGTTTGCTATCGCTGCGAGCAGTAATAAATTTACCGAGTAAATCACTGACAACAAATCGTCTATCAAAGGATAATCCATAGTCGTCAATCCAACTATTAGATAGGTGCACGCCTTTAATTGATTTTATCGGGTAGGTGACGATGTCGGATACAAAAATGTCAGTCATAGCTTTGTGTGGGTAAAAAATTATAGGCTTTTATTTTGAAAGCTAAATTCGGGTAATGCAAATACTTCACGTCTACGGTATATTTTGCTCATTGCACTGTTAAGAATTCTATTATGCATATTCATATTTTAGGGGTGTGTGGCACCTTCATGGGCGGCATTGCCGCTATTGCTAAGTCACTTGGTTTTAAGGTGTCCGGCACTGACGCCAATGTTTACCCACCGATGAGCACTCAATTAGCACAACTTGGTATCGAGCTTTATCAAGGCTATGACAGTAAGCACTTAGAAAATGATGAACCTGATATGGTGATTATTGGTAATGCCATGAGTCGTGGTAATGCAATGGTTGAGTATGTATTAGATCGCAATATTCCTTATATCTCAGGACCACAATGGCTGCTGGAACATGTATTGAAAGATCGATGGGTAGTTGCATTGTCGGGTACGCACGGCAAAACAACAACTGCGTCAATGGTGGCTTGGATTTTGGAATACGCCGAGTTATCCCCTGGCTATTTAATTGGCGGCGTGCCACAAAACTTTGGTCAGTCTGCACGACTCGGTGAAAGCCCTTTTTTCGTGATAGAAGCTGATGAATACGACACCGCATTTTTTGATAAACGCTCTAAGTTCGTTCATTACAGACCAAGAACGTTGGTGATAAACAATTTAGAGTTTGACCATGCTGATATTTTTGCCGACCTTGGCGCAATCCAAACTCAGTTTCATCATGTCATTCGCATGGTACCCAGTAACGGCCGTGTTATTTACCCGCCGGTTCAATCAATTAAACAAGTTATAGACAAAGGTATATGGAGTGAACAAGAAGTGAGTCATGGTGTGGTCTCAGAAGACGAGATTAACAATGGCTGGCAAGCAGTGAAAACCCATGGCAATGGTAGTGCTTTTGACGTTTATTTTGACCAACAAAAAGTGGGACATGTCGCTTGGCAACTCATCGGCGATTTTAATATTGAGAACGCGTTGTCAGCGATAGCAGCTACAAGGCATGCCGGCGTTACGGTTGATATTGCGTGCCAAGCGTTAGGCGAGTTTATTAATACTAAACGCCGACTAGAGTTAAAAGGCGAGGTTAATCAAATCAAGGTCTACGATGATTTTGCCCATCATCCAACCGCTATTTCTCAAACGTTAAAAAGTGTGCAGGCGGATAAACACCAAGGTCGAGTGATTGCGGTACTTGAACCGCGATCCAATACAATGAAACTAGGCATACATAAGCAGGCGCTCGCCGATGCTTTAGCTATTGCAGATTATGTCTATCTCTATCAGGGTGAAGATGTGCAGTGGTCGGTAGATGATGTTATTGCGGATAAAGCAAAAGGGTTTGCCACATCGCAACTTTCGCAATTAGTTGATAAAATAGCAAAAGATGCGATGCCTGATGATGCCATTGTGGTAATGAGCAACGGTGGTTTTGGTGCAATACATGACAAACTATTAAAGGCGCTCGCGAGTTAATATTTATATTTGGGGTCAGAACATGTTCTGACCCCAATGATTGGAGAAGATGTGGCTTCATTTGAAAAAACGATTACGTTAGCAATTACAGGTGCGTCAGGTGCGCCTTATACCATGCGTTTGATAGAGTGCTTGCTGGCGGCAAATTACCAACTGTATATCCTTGTTTCTAGTGCAGGGCGAATCGTTTTAGATACAGAAGAAGGTTTTAAGTTGCCTTCATCACCGGATGCTGCAACAGAAAAATTTACTCAGCACTTTAATGCGAAAGCAGAGCAGATCAAAGTTTTTGGCAAACACGAATGGTTCTCGCCTGTGGCATCGGGATCTGCAGCGCCAAAACAGATGGTTGTTGTTCCGTGCACTGCAGGCACCTTAGCATCTATCGCTAATGGTTTGAGTGATACTTTGATTGAGCGAGCTGCTGACGTAGTGATCAAGGAAAAGGGTCAACTTGTGATGTTGATTCGCGAGATGCCATTTTCAACCATTCATTTACGCAACATGCTTAGTCTATCTGAGCAGGGCGTCACGATAATGCCAGCCAACCCAGGTTTTTATCACAACCCTAAAGATATAAACGATCTTGTTGATTTTGTTGTGGGTCGTATTTTAGACCACTTGGGAATCGATCAATCGATTATGCCGCGTTGGGGTTACGGCGAAAGTTAAGCGCTTTTTACAAGGGCTTTTTATACAACAATAAGGAAAACATGATGTATCTTGCCCAACTAAATATTGCTAAAGCTAAATACCCGTTAGATGCACCAGAAATACAGCCCTTTGTCGAGAATCTTGAACCCGTGAATTTAAATGCTGAACAAAGCGAAGGCTTTGTTTGGCGTTGGCAAGAAACAGAGGGGGAAACGGCTAATATCCCGCTGTTTAACGAATCAAATGTCATCGTAAACATGTCCGTTTGGACCTCGCCAGACACGCTCAAGCAGTTTATGATGGGTGACCAACACAAACCCTTTCTAAGTCGTAAGAAAGAGTGGTTTGAGCCAATAAAAGCCGCTAGTTATGTACTATGGTGGATTCCTAAAGATCATATCCCTTCGCTAGAAGAAGCCGCGCAAAAATTACATTATTTACGCGCTCATGGTGAGACAGAGCAAGCATTTACGTTTAAACATCTTTTTGCTGCCAAAGAATAGACGTAGGTTTTGAAAACTGCCATCACAGCAGTTTGCTAACGTGAATACAAATCGTTGCAAAATAGTTATGATTTTTTGCTGATAAAGTGTAAAAATGAAGTAAATAACACAAGGAAATAATAACAATGACTACTCCCCGTATTATTAGTTTAATTGCATCTATCCTTTTAATAAGTGCATGCGTTCAAGTGCAAGAAAACAGTACTCAGGCATCTCGCTTAGCTGTATCTGCAGTACAAGATATGCCGGCTAATTTTGAACAAGGTAGCACATTTGCCATTGTGCCGATAAAGGTCGAGCACCAACGTTATAGCGACGAAGAGGTCGACGGCGCTTACCACATTTATGCTAATGCGATCACACAACAGATGATCGACAGAGGTTACACTGTTGTTCAGGAGCCAAAAATAGCCAAGATATGGGTGCGTTTTGCGCTTGTCCTAGAAGAAGATGTGTCTGATGCGACGATTGCGGAGAAATTTGGCGTTGTACCTGGATTACCTCATACAGACGGTTTAGAAAAGGGCAGCTTTCTTGTTGCTATAGAAGATGCAGAACAAATGCAACGTGTATGGCGTGGCGCTGCACAGGGTTTTGTGCATGAAGAATTGCCTGTAAATGAGCGTATTGCACGTACAGAAAATATCGTTTCACAAGTGTTTAAACAATATCAGCCAAAATAATTACAAATAAATACAATTATTTAGTGAAATTGTCGTATATTTAGTTTGTAGCTGAATTAATTTTTATTGCTTTGAGGAGAGCGTATGAAAAAATTAGTTTCTAAAATAGCTGTGTTAGTGTTTGGCGCAGCGTTAATGGCGGGTTGTTCTTCTACTGGAGAGCAAGAAACTTCGTATGTTTCTGATAGTTTTGAAACGGTAAAAATTACTTGGCAAGACTTTGACAAGTATCGTGATATTCGCTCCGGACAAGAGTCTCGCAAGGGCTTTAGAGAGCGTGTATTCAATACTATGAACAAACATTTCAATGAGCTTATGGGTAACTTACCACAAGGTTACAAGTTAGATATGGTTGTTACCAATGTTGATTTAGCTGGTGATACGATTATGACCACAAATCAAATCCGTGTGATTAAAGAGCCATACTACCCAAGCTTTGATTTTTCATACAAATTGATGGACAACACAGGTAAGGTTGTAGCTGAAGCTACAGATGTTAATGTAAAAGACATGAACTTCTTACAAAGTGTTACCTTGAAATATCGTAGAGACTTTTTAGGACATGAGAAATTTATGTTCGATAAATGGTTCAAAGATACCTTTGGTGAATTTTACGAAGCAAAATAGTTTAGCTAAACATTAAAAAAAGCCGCTCTTGAAGCGGCTTTTTTATTGTGAATGAAACATATGTTGAGTAACAGTTTTGAATCAACATATAAACCTTATTATCAATCTTAATTGAATAGAAAATAACTAAAGCCGCATACTGTGCGGCTTTTTGTTGCCTAGATTTTGATCTACTTATATGCTGTTATTACAAAACACTACTTTTATTTCAGATAGATAGAGTTGTTGATTTATGGTCAGAGTCTTAATGTTTGCTAGCTTACTATTGTTTTTGAGTCCTGAAGCGTTCGCTTATCAGGAGGAAGGTGTATCCGTTAAACAAGTGCTAGAGCAACAAGAAGACGCTGAAAAAGAACAGCTAGAAGGAGCTGAAAATGCCTTTGATGTGCCTTCTGACGAATTTAATCGCGGCCAACCAAGAAGTGCAATGGCGGGTTTTTTGCGTGCAGCAAGAAATAATGACTTTGCATTGGCGGCAAACTATCTTGATTTACGCAACCTATCAGACGCGACCAAAGTGTATGGTGGTGAAGAACTTGCACGTAAGCTTTACGTCATACTGAATCGATCATTATGGGTAGACTTGCATGCCATTAGTGAACACCCCAAAGGGAATTTGACTGAAGAAGTACCTAGTTACCGAGAACTGGTAGGCAAAATCACAACCAAAAATGGTCGCGTGAACGTGCTACTGCAGCGTATTCCGCGCAAGGAAGATCGGGTACGAATTTGGAAAATCTCAAACGCAACAGTAGAACAAATTCCTGCGCTATACAAAGAATTTGGTTATGACGCGTACGGAGAGTGGTTAAGTCGTCATCTGCCTTCAGCAAGTGCGTTTGGTGTTGAGCTTTGGCAATGGCTGTATTACTTGTCAATTACCTTTGCGTATTACCTAGCGGTGGCAATCGTAACCTTTATCGCTACCTTGATTATTAAACGCGTCAATAAAGAAGTTAAACCTTACACCATTAGTTTTATTCGTGGTCCTGTTACCTTGCTCGCTACGATTATTATTGCACGATCAATTCTAGTCGAAGAGAACATGACATTTGCCGTTAGGGCGATATTTGAAGGGGCCACCATACTGATATTTGCATGGTGTTGGTTCTTCTTCCGCGCGGTAGATCTTGTTAATGAAGTGATGAAAGAGCGCTTTATTTCACAAGAAAAACCGCTAGCCGTCTACTTACTGCGTCCAGCAGGTACAGTGTTTAAAAGTATTATCGTTATCGTCGGCTTTTTAGTTTGGTTGGAAAATCTTGGCTTTAGCGCAACCACGCTGCTAGCGGGTTTAGGTATTGGTGGTATCGCGTTTGCTTTGGCCGCCCAAAAAACTATTGAAAACATCATTGGTGCGGTGACCTTATATACTTCGGCGCCCGTTAAAATTGGCGACTATTGCCGTTTTGGCACGCAACGTGGTGTGGTTGAAGAAATAGGATTAAGAGCAACGCGTATTCGTACTGTTGAACGCACAGTTGTTCATATTGCCAATTCTCAGTTTGTTGACCTACAAATCGAAAACTATACGGAACGCGAGCGAATCGCTTACAGACCAAGAATTCGGGTAGCGCCAGATACTAAGCATGCAAAGTTACAGGCATTTATGACCGACTTTAAAGCGCTGCTTGATGCTCATGATATGATTTTGGAAAAGCCATGTCGTGTGTTTTTGCGGGGCTTTACCGTTCAAGGGTTAGATCTTTATGTACTGGCGTACGTGGGTACCTTGGATTGGGAGCTGTATTTAAGTACGACAAGTGAGATTAACTTGCAAGCATTGGAGTTGCTTAATAAACATGACGTTAAAGTAGTATATACTATCGACATGAATACAGCGACGTGATTTAGTCGCTGTAACTACTTTCAAACTGTCCAAGTACCGCAAACAATTGTTCTATCTTTTTCACCATTGCCACTAACGTGGTTTGGCTTTGCGACTGTTGCCAACGCACTAAATCATCCGCTAGTTCTTCGACATAAGGTTGAAAGGTATCTGCGCTTACACTGAACGCTGAATCTGTCGTAAAAATAGACTTAAACTTCGCTTTGTCGTTAGCTCGTAAATCAGCCAACGTGGCGTCTGCTGCCAAAGATTTTTTCAGAATTATCGATATGTTGTCGATCAATTGTTGATTAATATCGCTCATGATAAGGCTTAGGGTTTAATTACAAGACCCAGTTATTATCTCAAATTTATAGGCGTTTTGTTAGGTTCGCCTGCGATTTCTTTTACCAATTTAGGGACTAAATAGCCCGACAAGTTTGCTAACAATTGTTCATACAAAGCTTGCGCTTTCTCGATGCCTGTATCGAAATGTGCTGCACCTTGGACGGCGTCAAAAGTATGCAAGTAATAGGGTAAAATACCGATATCAAATAATGCATTACTTAACGCAACTAGCTGTTCAACATTGTCATTAACCTCTTTAAGTAAAACGCTTTGGTTTAACAGCGTGATACCTGCACGTTTAAGTTTTTCAACAGCATCAGCGACATCTTGGTCGATTTCATTGGCGTGATTGATATGAGTAACTAGTACAACATTAAGGCGCGATTGCGCTAACATTTGGCAAAAGGCCTGAGTGATACGGCTCGGTATTACCACCGCTAATCGAGTATGAATGCGCAACCTTTTTATGTGGCTTATCTGCTCTATTTTTTCGACAAACCATGCTAATTGCTGATCGTTTGCCATCAATGGGTCGCCACCGCTAAAAATCACTTCGTCTATTTCGCTGTGCTGCTCGATATAGTCGAGTGCTTGTTGCCACCTCACTTTATTGGGGCTGTTATCTTCGTAGGGAAAGTGTCGCCTAAAACAGTAACGGCAATTGATTGCACATCCGGCCTTTACGATTAACAGCACTCGATTTTTGTATTTATGTAGTAAACCTTCAACCGCAGTATCATGCTCTTCTAACGGGTCGGTTACATAACCAGGTGTTTCCACAAACTCGTCAGCCATCGGCATCACTTGTTTTAGCAACGGATCGTTGATGTTGCCCTGCTCAATTCGTGATAGGTACGGACGCGGTACGCGCACAGGAAAAAGTTTACGCGCAGCAAAGGCTTGTTCGTATTGTTCAGGTGGAATGGATAAAGCGAGCAACAGTTCTTTGGGATCTGTGATCACTTCTGCCAATTCTTTTTTCCAAGAAGTGTGCAAATTTGGTTCGATTTGCGTTATTATTTGCGGCATTTCTATATTTCGTAAAGTCAAAAGCTTCCATAAGAGAATTTATATTATGGCTAATTTCAGTACAAACCAATTTAAAGCCGGCCTTAAAATAATGGTTGACGGCGAACCTTGCAACATTTTAGAGAACGAAATTGTTAAGCCAGGTAAAGGACAAGCATTTAACCGCGTAAAAATTCGCAAATTATTATCGGGTAAAGTGCTGGAAAAAACATTCAAGTCAGGTGACTCTGTTGAAGGCGCTGATGTTATGGATGTTGACTTAGCATACTTGTATGCTGATGGTGAATTCTGGCATTTCATGAACAATGAAACCTTTGAGCAAATTGCTGCTGACGAGAAAGCAGTTGGTGACATGGCAAAATGGTTAGTTGAAGGTGATATCTGTACGATCACTAACTGGAATGGTTCTCCAATTTCAGTAACCCCGCCAAATTTTGTTGAGTTGGAAATTACTGAAACAGATCCAGGCCTTAAAGGTGATACTGCCGGAACTGGTGGTAAACCAGCTACTTTAACAACGGGTGCTGTAGTCAGAGTACCTTTGTTTGTTCAGATTGGTGAGGTAGTAAAGGTTGATACTCGTTCAGGTGAATACGTCTCTCGTGCTGGTAAATAGAAAGCCCATATAATGTTGATAAGCCACGCAAAAGCGTGGCTTTTTTATTTGTATTTCTGACTATATATCGACATACGCTAGTCATCGATGTAAATTTTGTGTTAACTTTTTAGAGGACATCGCAGCAACAATAAGGACGAGATATGAAAATGAGTAAATGGGGTACTATCGTCGGGAGTATATTGCTCTTTTGGATCACAACGACACAAGCGCTTGCCAATGAATCCATTCGCTCGGGCAAATGGGAAGGCAGTTTCCAAATTATTGGTGCTGATGATCAATTCATTGAAAGTTACGAAGGCTCAACACTCGAAATTAAAGATGATTTAGGTTGGGGTTTTACTTTAGGGTATAACTTTAACCCACACGTCGCCGTAAATTTTGAAATGGTAGCGACAAGACCTACCTATAAAGCCAACTTAATCGATGACAATGGTAATGAAGTACCTGAGATTCATCACAAAGCAGATATTTGGCATAGCCAATTTAATCTGGTTTATAACGTATTTAGCACAAAGTTTACGCCGTACGTTCAAGCTGGCGTTGGCTGGACCTATATTGATTCGAACATTGCCAGCGCGCCGCCAGAAGGCGTTTGTTGGTGGGATCCTTGGTGGGGTTGGATTTGCGACACCTATCAAGCGACCTACAATGACTCGCGCTTTTCATACAATGGCGCCGTGGGTTTGAAGTATGAATTTGATAACTATAGTTTTGTACGTGCGGGTGTCGGCATGAACTTTGTCAGCACAAATAGCGGGGAAGACCTCGATCTAACTGTGGTAAAACTAGAGATTGGTTCGCTGTTTTAATCAAGCGAAAGAAATAAAAAAGCCAGTAGCATGCTACTGGCTTTTTTTTGTAGCAAATTACTCTGGTTTCAAGTGTTCAACAAAGTAGTTTGTTTGCATGGTTTTATAATGCAATACCGTACCTTCGCCTTCTCGAATCGAATGGCTTCTATTTGGGTACGACATAAAATCAAATTGACGATTATGTTTAATAAGTTCGTTAATTAAACTTTCGGCCCCCTGATAATGCACGTTGTCGTCACCTGTACCATGAATAAGCAATAACTTACCTTCTAAGTTTTTTGCATGAGTAATCGGTGAACCTTCTACATAGCCTTCTTCATACTCAGGTAATAATCCTGAATAACGTTCTTGGTAAATAGTATCGTAAAGCTTCTGATCGGGTACCGGTGCAGAAGAAATACCTACATGGTATTGTTTCGGATATCTAAACAACATGTTAAGTGTCATAGAACCACCACCTGAATGTCCCCAAATACCCACTCTGTCTGTGTCGATATAAGGCCATTGCTTTGCCATAGCTGTTAATGCATCAGACTGATCTCGTGAAGATAGCACACCAACCGCGCCATAAATTGATTTACGCCACGCCTGGCCTTTTGGCGCTCGCGTACCACGATTATCTATTGAAGCAACTATAAAGCCTTTTTGGGTGAGTAACTGATCCCACAAATAACTGTTGCCACGCCACCTGTCTTGTACCGTTTGTCCCCATGGTTCGCCATAAACGAAAAAGATAATCGGATACTTTTTGTTTGGATCAAAGTCTGCAGGTCTTGTGATATAACCATCTAGTGGTAATCCATCTTGCGCTTTTACTTGGAAAAACTCTGTTTTCGCATGTTCAAATGTGGCAAGTTTATCCCGTAATGCTTTGTTATCCATCAAGGTGTGTTTAGTCTCATGACCATCAACAGCAACTAATCTGATTTGTGTTGGCTCAGTAAAACTTGAGTGATAGTGAATAGCCCATTGACCATTGTCAGACATGTAATAGTTATTCGAACCAGAGAAATTGTTTGGCGTGACGCGCTGATTTAATACAGAGCCGTCAAGTTTACTGCGATACAAATAGCGTTGAGCAACGTCATCGGGCGAAGCGATAAAGTACAACCAACCGTTGGTTTGATCGATGGCTTGTAAACCGGTGACGTCAAAATTGCCATCCGTTAAGTTAACAAGTGACGAACCGTCACGAGATACTTTGTAAAAATGACGCCAGCCACTGCGTTCACTTGTCCAGATAAAATCCTCGCCGCCGTCAAGCCAATGCGCATCATCATAAAAATCTAAAAAGTGTTCTTCTTTCTCGGTAAAAACATGGCGTGTATTACCGGTTTTAGCATCGGCAAGATAAAGCAAATTGGTGTCTTGTTTGCGATTGACATGTTGAATCAGAATAGCGTCGCTATTACCGGCCCAATTCATTCGCGGGATATACATTTCTCGGGAATTGTTAGGCAATTCTGGCCATAATGTTTTCTTGGTCTCTAGATTAACAATAGCGACTTTAGCAAGTGCATTGGTTTCGCCTACTTTAGGGTATGGGAATTTGGTAATGGTTGGATACAAGGTATCGGTGTTGTTAATCATGATGAAGTCTTTGCTACCGCTAGTATCGAGTTGCCAATACGCGATGTGTTGTCCATCAGGGCTCCACCTAAAGCCGTCTCTGATGATGAATTCTTCTTCATAAACCCAGTCAAACAAACCGTTAATAATACCGTCTTTACCGTCTTTGGTTAGCGCATCTATTGCACTGCTACTCAAGGATTCGACATAAATATTGTCAGCATGTACATAGGCAACTTGCTCACCATCGGGTGAAAACTTAGCAAACATCAAACTGCTAGGCGTTTGCATCTCGCCACCTAATTGCTTAAGTGCATTTGTTGATAAGTCCAACACCCAATAGTCACCACGACTATTTGAGCGCCAAACTTTTTTGCTATTGGTGTAAATCAGTAACTTTGAACGATCTGCTGACCAGCTGTAATCGTCGATGGTTAATGCCTTGTCGCTTCCTTTGGGAGTCAATTGAGCCGCGCTTACCAAAACAGTTCGGGCTAATGTATCCGGATTATAAACGACAATATCTTTGCCGCTTTCGCCGTTTTCTACTGCGGTATAACCTGAACCGTCGGCTAACCATCTGATGCGGCCTATACCATCAGAACGAAAAGTTTGGTCTTTGTAGATTTGTTCCAATGTTAATGATGGCGCTGTGTCATTTATGTGTTGGGTGTTTTTATCTTCTTGCTGACAACCAAATAATGTGGAGGCAGTGGCCGCCGAAATTAGCAATGCCTTTGTAAAGGGTTTAAAATTCATGTTTACATACCATATAGACTGTACGCAAACACTATAAGTTGTTTAAGTTTGAGTTACAACTAATTGTATACAATCTTCAAAATGTGTTTAAACAGGTGTTGACGGGGCTTATAATTGAGCTTGATGGCTTAGTAATGAACAATGCTAATAAGTTGATTGTGAATCTGCTAAACTGCCTGACTTATCATATGATTAGCACTAATTTTCCTACGCGAGGAGTCGTTTTATATGCAACATGCATTGGAAATAACGCAATTAAAAAAGACCTATAAAGGTGGCTTTGAGGCGTTAAAAGGTATCGACCTATCTGTTAAAGAGGGCGATTTTTTTGCTTTACTTGGGCCTAATGGCGCAGGCAAGTCTACCACCATCGGTATTATTACCTCGCTAGTCAACAAAACTGCTGGTCAAGTTGAAGTCTTTGGGCATAGTATCGACAGCGAATTGGAAACCGCCAAAAGTTATATTGGATTAGTGCCTCAAGAATTCAACTTCAATCAGTTTGAATCGCTCACCCGAATTTTGGTTAATCAGGCGGGTTACTATGGCGTAGAAAGAAAAGAAGCACATGTACGCGCCGAAAAGTATTTAAAGCAACTCGATTTATGGGACAAACGCGACAATGCTGCTCGCATGTTGTCAGGTGGTATGAAACGTCGTTTGATGATCGCAAGGGCGTTAATGCATGAACCAAAAATTCTTATACTCGATGAGCCAACTGCTGGCGTAGATATCGAATTAAGACGTTCTATGTGGGATTTTTTGCGCACCCTAAATCAGCAAGGAATCACCATTATTTTGACAACGCATTATCTCGAAGAAGCTGAAATGTTGTGTCGCAATATCGCTATTATCGACAAAGGTACCATCGTTGAAAATACCGATATGAAGTCGCTTTTGGCAAAACTTGATAAAGAAACGTTTGTCTTGGATCTAGCGACAGGTAGTGGCGAAGCAATTCTGGAAGGTTTCGAGTATCGACGCATCGACGAAACAACGATGGAAGTAGATGTTGAGAAAACGCGTCGCGTAAACCAGGTATTTGCTCAGCTGTCACAGCAAGGCATCGACGTGATCAGTATGCGCAATAAATCAAACCGCTTGGAAGAGCTTTTCGTTAACCTTGTAAAAAGCGCACAACAGGAGAACGCATAACATGTCATCGAGTGTGAATTACATTGCTCTAAAAAGCATTCTACATAAAGAAACACACCGCTTTATGCGTATCTGGGTGCAAACACTTGTACCGCCTGCCATTACCATAAGTTTATATTTTATAATCTTTGGCTCGTTGATTGGTTCTAGAATAGGTCAAATGGGGGGATTTGATTATATGTCATTTATCGTCCCTGGCCTGATTATGATGAGTGTAATAACAAACTCCTACTCTAATGTGGCATCGAGCTTTTTCTCGGCTAAATGGCAGCGAAACCTTGAAGAAATGTTGGTAGCACCTGTGCCTAATTGGGTTATTGTCGCCGGCTACGTGGGTGGCGGCATGGCAAGAGGTATCCTAGTCGGTATCATTGTTACCATTATTGCGATGTTTTTTACTCAAATTCAAATTCACAATATTTGGGTAATCATCGTAACCGTTGCACTTACCTCTGCTACTTTTGCGCTTGGTGGCTTGATTAATGCGATTTTTGCCGGCAGTTTCGATGATATATCAATCATCCCAACTTTCGTATTAACCCCATTAACTTATTTGGGTGGCGTGTTTTATTCATTGAGCTTATTACCTGAGTTTTGGCAGTGGGTGTCAAAAGTCAATCCAATCGTTTATATGGTTAACGCGTTTAGGTATGGATTTTTAGGCTATACCGATGTCGATTTAACCTTGAGTTTTACCGTGCTTGGCGTATTTATTGTGACTTTGTTTACCGTTGCAATGACACTGATAACTAAAGGGATAGGGTTACGCTCGTAATGTCTGATATTGAAACAACACCATCGGGTGATTCAAAGGCGATCATCAGCAACCAGACGGGCATACATGACAATTTGCAGAAAATCGTTGAGAAGCATGCTAAGCATGCTTTTCAAAAGCCTATTCAAGCGCATACGCAAATCGCCTTTGATGAAGTTAATAAATTAGTTCAGGCACACCAAGGCGACATTATTCTTGATGCATGCTGCGGTGTCGGGCAAAGCACGCGAATTCTCGCACAACAACATCCTGACGCTTTAGTGATTGGGGTGGACAAATCAGCTAATCGTATCGAACGGCAGGTGGAGGATATTTGGTCTGCAGATAATTATGTTTTAGTGCGTGCAGATTTAAATGATTTTTTCAGACTCGTTGAACAAGCAAAGTGGCCGGTAACCAAGCATTATGTGTTGTACCCTAATCCATGGCCAAAATCTAAGCATGTTCAGCGCCGCTGGCATGGCAGTGCTGTTTTTCCAACGATGCTCAATATTGGCAAAGAGATGATTTTGCGAAGTAACTGGCGTTTATATCTAGAAGAGTTTCAATACGCCGCTCAATTGTTGAATATCAGTAGTGAAATCAGTGCTGTTGCACCTGCGCAACAAGCGCTTACTCCCTTTGAAGCAAAGTACCAAAACAGCAGTCAACAGTGCTGGCAACTCAAGTTAAAATTAAGTTAATAAATAGTTGCAAGTTTAAAAGCTAAGCTACTAATATATAAACAGTTCACCTTGTTTTGTGACGTTTGTTGTGTCTACAAAATTCCAGACATCAGGTATTAGAAAGCAAAGCGATGAAGATAGGTATTGTTTGCCACCCTAGCATAGGTGGTTCGGGTCTTGTTGCGACTCAGTTAGGTGTAGGGCTAGCAAAAAAAGGCCATGAAGTGCACTTTATCGCACAGATGAGACCTTTCAAGTTAGATGAATTGCCCAATGTATTCTTTCATGACGTAGAGCGCATTAACTATCCGTTGTTTGACGACCCTTTGGTGACATTTGCGTTAACAGCAAAAATTGTCGAAGTTGCCACCGAGTTTCAACTTGATATCGTTCATGCTCACTATTCTATTCCACACTCGCTAAGTTGTTATTTAGCAAATGAAATTAGTCCACATAAATTTGCCGTAATTACCACCATACATGGCACCGATGTCACCATTGTTGGTCGTGACAAGCCGTTATTTCCATTAAATCGGTTTAGTATCAATCGCAGTTGTATGGTAACCACTGTGTCTCATTTCCAAAAACATTATGTCGAGAAACATTTTGATATCGAAAAAGAAATTGTTGTTGTGCATAACTTTATCGATTCAAAAGTTTTTACGCCGAATAACTACAGTGATAAAACACGCGCGAAATTGGCTGCCGCTGATGAAAAAATCATTATGCATATTTCGAATTTCAGACCGGTGAAAAATACCGATACGGTGATTAAGGTATTTAAGAACTTGACCGAAAAAGTAAATGCTAGACTAATTTTATTAGGGGACGGCCCTGAGCTTGCAAGAACAAAAACCATGTGCGCCGAACTGGGTATTGGCGATAAAGTTACTGCATTGGGAAAGGTCAGAAATGTCGAAACTTTGCTTCCTGTTGCTGACTGTATTATTCAACCAAGTTTTAATGAATCGTTTTCCATGGTGGCGCTAGAAGCTATGGCATGTGGAGTCCCGCCTGTGCTGAGCAATTGTGATGGCATACCAGAAGTTGTTGTTGATGGCGTTACAGGGTTTATGGCAGACCCGTTAGATGTCGAAAAATTAACAGATGCGTGTTATAAAATCTTAAGTGATCGTGTGTTGGCCGAAAAAATGGCTGATGCAGGCAGAGCGCATGCCATTAAAACCTTTGCTTGGGAAGAGAAGGTCAGTGAGTATGAAGCTGTGTATCAACAGGCAATCGTATTGCGCCAAAATGAGAAGTGTTAATGGCATTTAAAAAACTAAAAATGAGTATGTCTACTTTGATCCTATTGTCTTTTGCAATAGGGATCGTTGTTGGTTTGTTTTTTGGTGAAATGGTGGCTTGGATGGCCATTATTGGTGATGCCTTCATCAAATTACTGCAAATGACCATCATTCCATATATTTTGGTGAGCCTCATTTCAAGTTTAGGACGATTGTCTCACCAGCAGGCACGATCGTTGGGTGTGCAGGTGGGCAAACTTATGTTGGTCATCTGGTTCTTTGGCCTGCTGTTCATCTACCTGATTAAGTTTACCTTTCCAGTTTGGGAAGCAGGGGATTTCTTCAACTTAAAAACTTTGGAAGCGCCACCTACGGTCAACCTATTGGATTTGTATATACCGTCAAACCCATTTTTCTCGCTATCTAATAGCTATATTCCTGCCATTGTATTGTTCTGTGTTGCAACAGGTATTGCACTTATTTCAATGGATAAAAAAGAAATATTGTTAGAGCCTATGCAACTGCTGGGAGAGGCATTTAACAAGGTTACACAATACATTGTTAAATTGATGCCTTTGGGTATTTTTGCGATGACCGCATCTACCGCTGGCACAATGGATATCGGCGAGTTTGAAAAGCTACAAGTATATTTTGTCGCGCATATCATTATGACCGTCATTCTTACTTATTGGTTATTGCCGGCAATATTGGCAGCCTTTACGCCATTTAGTTATCGCGATATCACGACGATTGCTCGCGATGCACTCATTACGGCCTTTGCAGCTGGTAATATTTTTATTATTTTGCCGCTGCTTATTGAGCGCACCAAAGAGCTGTTTCACAAATATGATATCGGCGATAAAAGTACCGATGACTACGCCAATATTATTATTCCAATCGTCTTTAGTTTCCCAAATCTAGGCAAGCTACTGACCATAGTATTTGTTTTGTTTGCGGGTTGGTTTGCCGGCAGGGATGTCGATTTTGTCGGTTATATTCCCATGGCTATCAACGGTTTGATTAGCCTCTTTGGTAGTGTCTACCTAACAGTGCCTATGTTATTAGACTCGCTTGAATTACCAGCCGATTTATTCCAGCTCTATATGGTTTCAAGTTTGTTTACCAGTCGTTTTACGTCTTTGCTTGCTGCCATGAATATTTTTGTACTCGCTGTTGGTGGCACGGCTATTTTAACTGGTAGAGCCAAATTTAACGCGAAACGTTTGCTTGCATACAGCTTACTCACGCCTGTTGTCGTTGGCGGCATATTGGTTGCTACAACGGTAACGTTAAATCGCTTTATCGATACTGAATACGTAATGGATGAAGTGATTGCGCAAATGAGTACAGCCAAGGATTTACCAGAGGAAGTACGCACATACCATTTAGACACGAATACCGAGCCAACACCACCTCGAAATATTGCTGCAATCCAAAAAAGCGGTGTATTGCGTGTTGGCTACAACCCTAAGCAGGTGCCTTTTAGTTATTTTAATCAAAATGGTAAATTGGTTGGTTTCGATGTTGATATGATGGAGCAATTAGCGTCTGAAATTGGCGTTAAAATTGCGTTTATTCCTTATCGTATATCACAAGCATCGACAGCGATGAATCGTGGTGAATTTGATATTGCTGTTTCGGGTTTGCAAATGACAACGAGCAGTATCCAGCGCCTTATGTATACCGACCCTGTACTAGAGCTTCATTACTCGGTTGTTGTAAAAGATCATCGTGTACAAGAATTTAGTAACGAGAAAAACATACTTGATCACAGAGAAGTGCGGCTTGCAGCAGTTGGTGACTATTCAATTATTCCACAGTTGAAGAAACGCTATCCTAATTTGGTGGTAGAAAATATAGATTCAGATCGCACCTTTTTTGAAGATGATGGCAAGACTTGGGACGGTTTATTGATTAGCTTAGAGGCGGGTAAAGCTTGGACAATTTTGTATCCTGGATATACCACGCTGTTTAATCGAGAAAAAATTAAGTCATATCCTGCTTCCTATGCAGTAGCTAAGCGAAATGAGTCTTTACATACATTCTTAAACAACTGGTTAACCATTCAACATGCCTCAGGTTTTGTTAATGAATTGTATAGTTATTGGATTTTAGGTGAAAATGCCGTGCCTAAAGGCTCAAGATGGTCGATAATAAAGGACGTATTAGGTTGGGTAGAAGATGATAAGAGCTCAGCTAAAAAGAATAACGATCCGTAATTATGACCATTGAAAAACAACAAGCGAAAGCGACAGAAGCAACGCTCAATCGCATTTTTACTATACCTGAGTCGCCAGAAACGACATTAGGAAAAATAGAAAGACAAATCTCTGAAAATTTGGGTGGATTCTTAAACGAACATATTGTTGCGTTAGAAAAGCCTTTGACTGAAATCGAACAAGACTTTAGCGGCGCCAACATACCTGAGCAACCAAGTTTTGTTTCAGATCATACTCAACACCTCCTTGATAAATTAGTTGCACAGTCTGTCCATACTGCAAGCCCCAGCTTTATCGGCCATATGACTTCGGCATTACCTTATTTTGTTTTGCCTTTGTCTAAAATCATGGTGGGTCTAAACCAAAACCTCGTCAAAATTGAAACATCGAAAGCGTTTACTCCGCTTGAACGCCAAGTGCTTGGGATGATGCACAATCTTGTATATAAACAAGCAGACGATTTCTATGACGCTCATATGCACAGCCGCACTCATGCGCTTGGTGCGTTTTGTTCAGGTGGCACTATTGCCAATTTAACCGCGCTTTGGGTGGCGCGAAACAACGCTTTTAAGGCACAAGGTTCGTTTAAAGGCATCGCGGCTGAGGGGCTGCATAAAGCACTAGCGTATTACGGCTATGACGATGCGGTAATTTTAGTGTCTGAGCGTGGCCATTACTCCATTAAAAAGTCTGCTGACGTGCTTGGATTAGGGCGCGACAACGTGATCGCAGTAGCAACAGACTCCGAGCAAAAAATCGATATTGAACAACTGCGAAAATGCTGTGAATCGCTGTCAAAACAGAACAAAAAAATCATGGCAATCGTTGGTATTGCAGGTACTACCGAAACCGGCAAAGTTGATCCGCTCGCTGAAATGGCAGAGGTAGCTCGCCAGTATCAAGCGCATTTTCATGTTGATGCGGCTTGGGGTGGAGCCACTTTATTGTCTAACAATTATCGTCATCTATTGGCAGGTATCGACGAGGCAGACTCTGTTACTATTGATGCTCATAAACAGATGTATATCCCGATGGGAGCAGGCATAGTCGTATTTAAAGATGCGGAAGCTGCTAATATCATTAAACATCATGCAGAGTATATTTTACGTAAGGGCTCTAAGGATTTAGGTTCTCATACGTTAGAAGGTTCAAGACCGGGTATGGCTTTGTTACTGTATGCAAGTTTGCACATTATCAGCCGCCCTGGATATGAGCTGTTAATCGATAAGGGCATTGAAAAAGCTCATTATTTTGCTCAGCTGATAGCACAGCATGATGATTTTGAATTGATGACAGCACCTGAGCTGTGTTTACTCACTTATCGTTACGTGCCTGCTTGGTTGCAACAAAAGCTGAAGAACAAGAACACGCCTTTGGCGACGGAAGAACTTATCAACGCTAAACTTGATAGATTAACTAAAGTGATACAAAAGCAACAACGTGAAAGCGGTCAATCTTTTGTATCACGGACGCGTATTAATATGGAACGATACAATAATCGTTTAGTAGTTGTCTTTCGGGTCGTACTGGCGAATCCGCTGACCAGTAAGGAAGTATTACAAGAGATTCTCAACGAGCAAGTTGCTATTGCTGAACAGCATCAGCACTTACTCGCTGACTTTACTTAAGAGGCTTTGCGACTAACCGCTAGATTGTCGATTAGTCGCGCCTTACCGCAATGGGCAGCCGCTAAAATGACAAGGTTTCTATCGTCTTCGCTAGCAGGTTGTAATGTACGGGCATTAACAATATGGATGTAATCCACCTGCATGCCTGCATTATCTATCATTTCACCTGCTTGCTTTGACAAGCCAATAAAGTCCGAATCTTGCGACACTTTTTCCGCCAACCAGCTTAGCGCTTTAAACAACTCAGCGGCTTGCGCCTTTTCTTCATCGCTCAGGTAGTTATTGCGCGAACTCATGGCAAGTCCACTTGCTTCACGTTTTGTAGCAACAGGAATTATCTCAACAGGCATAGATAAATCTTCGACCATCGTTTGGATAACTTTGACCTGCTGATAGTCTTTAAGGCCAAAACAGGCGTTGTCAGGTTGCACCAAATTGAAAAGTTTACACACCACAGTAGCCACGCCTCTAAAATGGCCTGGGCGGCTTTCACCACAGTATATGTTTGACACATTAGGCACTTCGACAAAGCTTTGCTTGTCTAATCCTTTTGGATACATGATTTCAGGGGTAGGTAAAAACAGCAAATCCGTATTAACTGCGACTAATTTTGACTTGTCATCTTCCAAAGTGCGCGGGTAGTTATCAATATCTTCATTAGCGCCAAATTGCATTGGGTTGACAAAAATACTCGCTACAATTTTATCCGCGTGTTTATGTGCTTCCTCAACCAAGGAAATATGGCCGGCATGCAAGTTGCCCATGGTTGGTACAAAACCTATGGTTAGGCCTTCTCGTTTCCACGCTTGAATTTGTTGTCTAAGTTGCTCTATGTTGTCTACTGTGATCATATTAGCGTCTTTTAGTTAAAGGTATGCTCAGGACCAGGGAAGTTTCCGTTTTGAACTTCCTTTATATAAAGTTCAACAGCCGCTTTTATGTCGCCGGTGTCAACCAGAAAATTGCGAGAGAACTTTGGCATATAGCTAAATGAAATCCCAAGTGCGTCGTGCATGACTAAGATTTGACCGTCTGTTTCTTTACCTGCACCGATGCCAATTGTTGGCACATTGACAGCATCTGTAATTGCTTTGCCTAATGATGCAGGGACACACTCTAATACAATTAACTGCACGCCTGCTTTTTCTAGTGCTTTGGCTTGCTCAATCATATCAGCAGCTTGTTCTTCACTACGACCTTGCACTTTAAAACCACCAAACACATTGACTGACTGTGGGGTTAGGCCCAAGTGACCACACACAGGAATGCCTCGCTCTACTAGCCCTTCAATGGTGTCAACCAACCAGCGGCCACCTTCCATTTTTACCATTGAGGCACCCGCTTGCATAAGCTTAGTGGCATTCTCATACGCTTGTGTTTTGGTGGCATAACTCATAAATGGCATGTCAGCGATTACTAAGGTTTCGCTTACACCATTGGCAACGCTACGGGTATGATAGGCCATATCATCGACTGATACTGGCAGCGTATCGTCATTGCCTTGTAATACCATGCCTAATGAATCGCCAATTAAAATGGCATGTACGCCAGCTTGATCAAAAAGCTTCGCAAAACTTGCATCATATGCGGTGATAGTTGCGATTTTTTCACCGTTGTCTTTCATTTTTCGAAGTGTAGCGGTGGTGATTTTTGCCATAGGTAGACTCGCTTTTATATAAAGTTATAGCAGATACTGCGTGCTAAATTTTGCCTATTATATTGTACAAAGACGTTCAAGACCATTGCGGTCAATTGTCTCTGCTAATGCTTGGATAGATTGTCCGTTTGGAAGCGTTAATTCTGGGGAAATTTCTGCAAGTGGGATCAACACAAATTCACGTTCAGTTAAGCCATAGTGGGGCACAACAAGTCTCGGTTCGTCGATAATGTGTTGGCCATAAAGCAAAATGTCTAGATCCAAGGTTCTCGCGCCCCAACGTTTAATGCGCTCACGGCCAAAATCTTGCTCAATGGCTTGTAGCGAATCTAGTAATAAAATGGGCTCCAAAGACGTAGATAATTGTGCAACGGCATTAACATAATCAGGTTGATCTTGCGGTCCCATTGGTTTGCTGCCATATAAGGACGACACACCTGTTAACGTAGACTGAGGTAAACGCTTTAATGCTTCAATCGCTTGCTTTAGCTGATTTAGAGGGTCGTCTAAATTACTCCCTAAACCAATAAACACGGTATTCATTAGTTACCTGTACTCGGCTTTTTTCTGCGGCGATAACTACGTTTCTTTGTCGTTCTTCCACTATTAACAGCTTTTACCATGTGGTTTTGCGTTTGTGCAGGCACTTGTTGGAAATCTGTCCACCATTTTGCAAGCGCAGATAAGGTTTCTTTATCTACTTCTGCAGTATCGGCGCGCAGCAATAGGAAGTCGTAGCCGGCTCTAAACTTAGGATGTGTAACGAGTCGAAATGCTTTCTTTCCTTCGCGACGAGTTAAGCGCTCTTGCAACATCCATATATCTCGCATCACCGTTTGAAAACGGCGAGGTATCGCGATCGCCGCTTGCTGCTCGTCGATCACTTGCCCCATGGCAGCGTACATTGCATCTTGTGCAACGGCGCCTTTCTTTTCCATGAAACGTTGATAATGATGTTGTAACGGAACCCACAACATAACAGCTAATAAAAAGGCAGGCGTGACCCGCTGTTCATTCGCTATACGTTGATCTGTGTTGCTCAGAGCTTGTCTGATAAAAGCCAGTAATTGCGGATTATCATCGTTTAGCATGCGATCTGCTGCAGGGAAAAAGTAGCGGAACAAACCGTACTGACGCAACATTTCAAAATTAGCCAACGCTTTGCCCGATAAAAACATTTTGGTGTATTCTTCAAACATACGTGCTGGCGGGATATTACCCATCAACGACGAAAGCTCTGCGATAGGCGCCTGTGTATCTGGATGAATGGTCATATCCAGCTTAGTGGCAAAACGAATCGCTCTGATCATGCGCACAGGATCTTCACGGTAACGTGTTTCGGGGTCACCAATTAATCGGATTTGCCTATTGGCAATATCTTGCAAACCATTGGCGTAGTCATATACACAATAATCATCCACGCCGTAATATAAAGCGTTGACGGTGAAATCACGTCGCTGCGCATCTTCTTCAATCGAGCCGTAGATATTGTCTCGAAGTAACATGCCTTCGTTACTTTTTTTAGATATTTTGTCGTGATGCGCCTTTTCATTCGCGTCATGGTGACCCCTAAAGGTCGCCACTTCAATGATTTCCTTTCCAAACAAAATATGCGCCAAACGGAATCTGCGTCCAATTAAGCGACAATTTCTAAATACAGATTTAACTTGTTCTGGCGTTGCATCGGTCGCTATATCAAAGTCTTTGGGTTTAAGACCTAACAGAATATCTCTAACGCCACCTCCAACTAAGTAAGCCTTGAAGCCAGCTTTGTTGAGACGATACATTACTTTTACGGCATTTGGGCTCAGCATCTTGCGCGACACGGGATGTTGATCGCGTGTCAATTTGGTTGTGCCGGCCTGTTTCATATTCGCCTTGCCATTCTTAAGTTTGGATAAAATTCGTTTAATCAAATGATGTAAGAAACTAGTGTAGACCAAATCCTTAGAAGATAGATTTAGTGCTTGTTTTGGTTAAAAATAAGGCGAGTATGATATACCAAGCGCGTATAAATGAGAATGCAAATTCGGTTAATTTTGCTGTATTTTGATGGTTTTTTCTACGAAAATATGTGTACTTCTAGCTGATTTCGATAGTTGTGGTTTGAGGAACTAATTGGCGTTGCCAATGAGATATGGCCCAACCTAAAATTTCTGTATGTGTTCCTTCTGATAACTCTTTTGGTGTTGTCAGCCCCAAAAAGTTTAAAGCGGCTATTAGTGTTGGAGTGGGGTTGTTACAGTCTATCGCTGGGGCTTTGTTTTGCTTACTCAGCTTATATCCTTGATCCGTTGTTGCTAAAGGAAAATGACCGTAAGTCGGCGCTTGCAGATTCAAGGTATGAAATAAAGACAGCTGCCTTGCTGTTGGTTCGAGTAAATCACAGCCTCTAATTACATGACTAATGTTCTGATAGGCATCGTCGGCAACCGCTGCTAAGTTATATGCAAATAACCCGTCTTTTCTAAACAGTATAAAGTCTTCTGCAGCGAGTGCTTTGTCACAGACGACTTTACCTTGAATCAAATCATTGAATTGATAAATAGCTTGCTGATTATTCAGTCTAATAGCATAAGGTGCGCTAACATCTTCTTTGTTTTTACAGCGACCTTGGTAAATACCGCCATCAGCTTTTATTTGTGCTCGCGTGCAATTGCAATGATAGGTTAACCGCCTAGCATGCAACTCGGCCAATAACTCTTTGTAATAGCTCGACTGTTGGCTTTGATAAAGTGGCGACTCGTCCCAATACAAGCCGTATGCCTCTAGCGTACGTTGTATTTGGTCGGCAGCTCCTTCCATTTCTCTAGGTGGATCGATATCTTCTATTCGAAGTAACCATTGGCCTTGATGGGCTTTTGCGTCTAAATAACTCGCGAGTGCTGCGATCAGGGAGCCAAAGTGTAACAGGCCCGAGGGAGAGGGAGCAAAGCGACCGCGATAAGGAGTCGGTCGCTGACTTACTGTACTGAGCATGCAGGACTAACCTGCCATTTGACGCTCTTTAATTTCTGCTAATGTTTTACATTCGATACAAAGGTCCGCTGTAGGGCGTGCCTCTAAACGACGAATGCCTATTTCGATGCCACACGCATCACAGAAACCGAAATCATCTTCTTCAATTAACTGAAGTGTTTTTTCAATTTTCTTGATGAGTTTACGCTCACGGTCACGTGTTCTTAACTCTAAACTGAACTCTTCTTCTTGCGCTGCTCGATCAACAGGATCTGGGAAATTAGCAGCTTCATCTTGCATATGTGTAACCGTACGATCTACTTCTTCACGAAGTTGATTACGCCAAGCTTCTAGAATCTTTTTAAAATGTTCTAGTTGCTCAGGGTTCATGTATTCTTCGCCTTTCTTTTCTTGATACGGTTCAACACCGGCAAGGGCTAAAATACCTAAAGGTTTGTTTGTTGGCATGCTGACTCTCCTAATGCTAGCAGTTAACGCTCTGGCAAACGTAAACTGGACTGCCAATACATCTGATAAAACTACTCGCTTATATTGTGTCTCGAATTGTAATTTCAAGTAAACCGAATGATTTTATTTATTATTTAATTAAATCAAAAGCTTATGAAAATATTAGCGCAGAGACCAATTTTAAACGGCCATTCATTATGAATGAACATGACCTTTTAGCAATTTTTTACCATGCTCGTCAAATAATTTCGATTAAAAATGTTACTTATTTGTTACTGGTTTTGTAAAACGGGCACATGATTAAGTAGAGAAATGTCGAATGATTCTGCGGCTTGAGCAAATTGCGCTTTAATGCCCAGAAAATTGACACCTGCATTTTGGGCTTCAACACAGAGTTGTGCGTACTTTGCATCTATATGCTCAGCTGCCTCTACAGAGTCTATGCCAGAGTGTAGAACCGCGAATATAAGTGTTGCCTTGTCACCGCTTTTTGCAATATCTGCAAGTTCACGCAAATGTTTTTGACCTCGCAGCGTAACAGCGTCAGGAAAATACCCTTGGTTACCTTCGAGCAGTGTCACTGATTTAACTTCAATGATGTGGGCAGAGTCTCCCTGATAAAGCATGAAATCGGCCTTACTATTCTCGTTGCCGTACTTTACTTCTCGCTTTAAGGTATCAAAGGTAAAGTACTCATCGAAAACGCCATTCATTAAAGCTTCTTCTACCAGTTGATTAGCGCGAATGGTATTCACACAAATAAAGTGATTTTGGGCTGTTTGCGTAATTTCCCAGCTGCGTGGGTACTTGCGAGTCTTGCTATTGCTTTCGCTAAACCAAACAGTGTCGCCGGGGGCAGCGCAGCCTGTCATCGCACCGGTATTGGCAACATGGATCGTATCTTGTTGCCCATTGGGTAAAAAAATATCCGCTAAAAAGCGTTTATAGCGTTTAATTAGGGTAGAGCGAAAAAGAGTAAGCTTCATAGCAACAGTCACAAAAACATCATTGGTTATATTATGCCTTAATGACTAAGCACTGTTTAGATTGATTTATCAGTTATTTTTTTGCTAAAAAGGTTTGCATCCAATCGGTCGCACTTTGCTTGTCACAAAAGGTATGAAACTGCACATTACATGCTTGATATACGCGCTGTAATTGCATTTGTTGTAGGTCACCATGATTGGTTTCTAGCAAAATACTGGCATTAGCAACCATGCCATGTTCAACGCGGTGTTTGGTTAGGGATATCAGCGCTTCTTCCGCATCAGGTGTAAAAATCCCCTTTCCATAATAGGTGACAATGCTACCCCAACGGCGTCCATTAAATTGATGCGCGCTGGATTGCGCTTCTTGTGAAAACTGCTTCACAACATCTTCATCAAATGGACCACGTGCTTCCACAAACAAAATATTATCGGTAACGTTGAGTTTGTATGTGCCTTCTTTAAGCATATGTTAGACCTAGGGTGAGTGGATAAGTTTTTATATCAAGTTGTTTTTTTAAAGCCAAGTAAGCAGATTTTTCTCCAATTGCAAGTTAAATAGACGGTTGTATTGGACCAAACTTTTACTCACGTCTTTACCTGCATCTAGATATAATAGTTTAAAAAGTAAAACAGCGAGTTGTATGTACCCTATATCTGAAATCCAACAGCCTTTTATTGATGCTATTTTGCAACATGACACTGTAGTTTTAACTGCACCTCCAGGTGCGGGTAAGTCTACGGTATTACCGCTTTGGCTGTTAGATATCGATGCTTTTAAAGGTAAAAAGATTTACTTGTTACAACCTCGCAGAATTGCCGCAAAGATGATTGCCTTATATCTCGCAAGTCAGCTACAAGAAGAGGTTGGGCAGCGAGTGGGCTATCGCTTAAAACATGACGTGTGTGTCTCAAAACACACGCAATTAGAGGTGATTACTGAAGGGATATTGACCCAGATAATGCAATCAGATCCAGAGATGAATGATTGCGCAATGATTCTGCTTGATGAGTTTCATGAAAGGTCGGTACATGCCGATTTAGCGTTTGCGATTGCTCGTGATATTCAACAAGGTTTTAACGAATCGCTGAAATTAGTTTTGATGTCTGCGACGCTAGATGTGGAGTATTTGCAAAGCGCACTTCCAGACGCGGTGTTTTTGCATAGTCAGGGCAAATCTTTTCCAGTTGATATTCATTATGCGCCTGCTAATGCACTTGATTGGCAGTTACATGCTACGAAAGAAATTAAACGGGCTTTGACGCAATATCAAGGCTCGATTTTGGTTTTTTTACCTGGTGTCAAAGATATTAATTTTATCGCTCGTCAATTATCGGAAAGCCAACATGAAGACGTAAAAGTTGTCGCCTTACATGGCAGTTTGACGCCGCAACAGCAACAACTTGCCATCGCGCATCAAACGGGGCAACGTAAAGTAGTGTTAAGTACCAATATCGCTGAAACGAGTTTAACGATTGAAGGTATACGTATTGTTATTGATGCGGGCTTTGAAAAAGCGGCAAAGTATGATCCAAATGTACGCAGTAATCGCTTAGTTGTTCAGCAAATAGCAAAGTCTTCAGCAACCCAGCGTGCTGGCCGAGCAGGGCGATTGAGTGAGGGCGTATGTATCCGGCTTTATGACAAAGAAGCTTACGCTAGACGGCCTGCACAGCATGAAAGTGAGATTTTGAGGACTGATTTACTACCTGTGGTCCTCGAGGCTGCTCGATGGGGTGTAACCGCATTGTCGCAACTTCCATTACTTACGCTCCCCGTTTTGGTTACGGAAAACTTGGCTTGGCAAGAGCTTAAACAATTAAAGATTGTTGATGACAATCGAAAACTTACTGCCCATGGCGATTCTGTAGCCGCATTTCCAACGTCGCCGAGATTTGCACATATGTTAATTGGCGGCAAATCAATTGAACAAAAACATGAAATTCATGGCTTAGCCTATTTGGCCTGCATACTAGTTTCATTGCTTGAGGAAAAAGATATATTAAGCGGCGATCAAGGTCGTAATCAAACAGACATTAACAGGCGAGTAATGCTATGGCGTGACGCGCCAAAACGCTTTGAACATATTGGTCGGCAAGTAACGCGACTATCGCGAGCGCTCAATGTTAAAAAAGTAGACAGCCTGCCCCTTGAATATAGTGGCTGTTTATTGGCGTTGGCTTTCCCCGAAAACATTGCAAAACAAACCCAAAGTGAAGGACGCTATTTAACCTATGATGGCAAAGGGGTTGTTGTGCCTGTGCAAGATGAATTGAGCTTTGAAGAGGTCATCGTCTATGCGAGCAGTTACACCATTAAGCATCAGAATTTGGTGAGGATGGCTGCGAGGGCATCTTTAACGCAACTAAAGGCATTGGACATAATTGCGCCGGAAGATGTGGATACTGTCTATTTTGACGAACGAAAACAAGCTGTTATTGCGCAACGACAAACTGTTATTGGTCGTATTGTATTGGACAGCAAACCAATAAAAGAGACATTAACCGCTGAACAAATTAGCGATATGTGGCGCACGTTCATTGAGAAGAAAGGGTTAGGTTGCCTAAATTGGCAAGCTGCTGATCAATTATTTTTAGCTAAGCTACGCTGGTTAAATCGGCATCAATCTCACCTTGAGCTGCCCAGTTTCGATGAACAGGCATTACTAAGTAAACTGGACGATTGGTTGGTGCCTTTTGTTGGTGACATTGTGTCTTTGAAAAAGCTTAAACAGCTCGATTTAAAAGCGCAGCTATTGTCATTGCTCACCTATCAGCAACAGCAATTACTAACTAAGGTAGCACCAAGTCATTATGTTGGCCCGACCGGAAGAAAATGCCCTATTCGCTATGGGGAAGAAAAATCACCGATTTTGTCTGTACCCATGCAAGAACTCTATGGGCAAGAAAATACACCAGAAGTGGGTGATTCCAGCGCAGGAAAAGGTATAGCAGTTTTACTTGAAATCGTGTCACCAGCAGGTCGACCGATTCAGTTAACTCAAGACCTAGCTAGATTTTGGGCAGGTTCGTATAGTGAAGTGCAAAAAGACATGAAAGCGAAATACCCTAAACATTTCTGGCCTGACAATCCTGCTCAAGCGAAACCAACCATTAAAACCAAACGGCGCATGTAATATAAAGATCTATACCCAGGTTGTTTAACTGGTTACAATGTTTACATCACGTTTCAATGGTTAAATCTGACTTAACAGCAACGTTTAAACATATATGACTCTACTAATTTTTTATCTTTGTATCGCGATTGGCGTTTCATTCTTGTGTTCTATTCTTGAAGCCGTCTTACTGTCTGTCACGCCTAGTTTTGTTGAGCAAAAAGTACAAGAATCGCCGCGAGCAGCCAAGCTGTTAGTTAAGATAAAGAACAACTTGGATCAGTCGATTTCAAGCATTCTAATTTTAAATACATTTGCTCATACTATGGGTGCAGCGGGTGTAGGTGCTCAAGCCATTAGCGTATTTGGGCCGGAAAAAGAAACGCTAGTCGCATTTGTTCTAACGCTTGCCATTTTGTATTTATCAGAAATTATTCCTAAGACACTGGGTGCTAGGTATTGGCGACAACTCGCTCTACCCTCAGCCTATTTGATCAATGTATTGGTTAAACTAGTGTTCCCACTGGTTTGGTTGTCGAGCAAAATTACCCGTTTGTTCAATAGTAAACAAGGTGACGTGATCAGTAGAGAAGAAGTCCTTGCCCTTGCCGCGTTGAGTCACAAAGCGGGTGCTATTGCCTATAACGAAAGTATTCTTGTGGAGAATATCCTTAATTTAAGAGCAGCAAAAACTGACGATATTTTAACACCAAGGACAGTCGTTCATGCGCTTAACAAATCAGTATCGGTATCAGAAGCTTTAGAGCAGGAAAGCACGGCGAATTTTACGCGCATACCGGTTTATGACGGCACTATTGATAAAGTGGTTGGCTTTATTCATAAAAGTGCGTTGTATGAACAAGATCGCCAAGGTCATGGCGACCAAGCAATCGAACAATATACTAAGCCATTGAAGCGCGTGTCAGAGAACCTTCCAGTACTAGCATTGTTAGACTTGTTTATTAAACGCAAGGCGCACATCTTTTTAGTTGAAGACGAATATGGTCAAACAGCGGGCATTGTTACTTTAGAAGATGCGATTGAAACCTTGCTTGGGCGAGAAATTGTAGACGAAAGTGACCAAGTAGAAGACATGCAAGCACTGGCGAAAAAGAACTATCGTGCCCGCGTAAGGTCAAACCCTAAAATCACCGTAAGTGATACAGATTCTGATGAGTAAGAAAAGACGCACATCCCCATCAAAAAAAGCAGTCAGCAAACCGTCTTCAAACGTTCCTCAAAGTAAACTTAAACGCTTCAGCTTGTTTTGTCTCAAAGCAAGCTTGGTGTTTATTCTTGCCCTTGGTTTATACGTTATTTATTTAGACTCGAAAGTTCGAAAAACGTTTGAAGGGCAACGTTGGCATGTACCTGTCCAAGTCTATGGTGAGATAGAAACTTTTGCCCAAGGCAACTTTCTAAATTTATCTGAACTGCGCACAAACTTGACGCTATTGGGCTATCAAAAAGTTAAAACGGTATTTGAGCCTGGGCAGTTTGCCATGTCAGAAAGTCGCATCATCATTTATCGTCGGTCGTTCGATTTTGGCAGTGGACTCGAGCAACCCGTGCGGATAACTATCGACGTTGAAGACAATCAGGTTAGCCAAGTTTACTTAGAAGATAGCCCAGCATTTGTTGTGCGTTTAGAACCCAAACTTATCGCTAGGATTGTGCCTGACAATAAAGAAGACCGCGTCATAGCGCCATTGCAAACGGTACCTGAACGACTAATAGACACTTTACTATTAGTTGAAGATAGAGATTTTTATTTTCATAAAGGGGTTGCGCCGTTAGCTATCGTTCGAGCGCTTTTTGCCAATTTAGCTGCTGGCAGAACCGTGCAGGGCGGGAGTACGCTTACTCAGCAATTGGTGAAAAATATGTACTTAACGCGTGAAAAAACACTCACGCGTAAAGCGAACGAAGCGTTAATGGCGCTAATTTTGGAATATCGTTACAGCAAAGACCAATTACTTGAAGCGTACATTAATGAAGTGTATTTGGGGCAGCATTATGCCAATGGTATTTATGGTTTTGGCTTAGCGGCAAAATTTTATTTTGGTAAAACAATCGATCAGTTGTCACCTGCGCAAATGGCTACTTTAATAGGTCAGATTAAAGGCCCGAGTTACTACGACCCTTGGCGTTACCCTGAGCGCGCAACAAAAAGGCGCGACCTGATTCTACGCATGATGGCTGAAAACAACTTAATTAACCATGTTGAGTATCAGCACGCCGTTGAATCGCCCTTGTCCGTGCGCAAAACACGCCGGTTAAGCCAACAAGATTACCCTGCTTATATTCAACAGGTTAAACGAGAATTAGCAGATATATTGTCGCCTCAATTACAACAATCTGGGATACGGATTTTTACTGGCTTTTCGCCATCAATTCAAAAAAATGCAGAACAAGCAGTGGCTAAGCGCTTGTCACTATTTGCCAAAGATGGTGAGCAAGCATTGCAAAGTGCGATGATTGTTACTGATAGCTATAGTGGCCAAGTTCGGGCAATTGTCGGCGGAAAGGAAACGCAATATGCTGGTTTTAACCGAGCGTTAAATGCGGCGCGTCCCATTGGTTCGTTAATAAAGCCTATTGTTTATGCTGGCGCATTGGAGCAATACGAGTCTTATCAATTGGGTAGTATACTTAATGACGAAGCAATTACATTAACAAGTGACGCAGGAAAAACATGGCAACCCAAAAACTATGACGGCGAATTTAGAGGAAGGGTGAGTCTACTCGATGCCTTAGTGTATTCGCTCAATGTGCCTACCGTAAATCTTGGCATGGAAATTAGTCTGGACAGGGTTGCTAATTTATTACACATATTGGGTTATGATGAAGACGTACGACATAATCCATCGATGTTGTTAGGGGCAATAGATATGACCCCTTGGCAAGTCAATCAGATATACCTGCCATTATCAGATCATGGTAGATATCAGCGCGCACATACGATTGAAAAGGTGTTGTCGGCGCAAGGTGAAACCTTGTATCAATATGACCATCCTAAGGAACAACGGTTGTCTTTGCAGGCGTCATACTTAATTGATTATAGTCTGCAGCAAGTCACCGAACGAGGCTCAGCGCGTTCACTAAAATGGCGATTGCCCGAGCAGACGCTCGCAGGAAAGACCGGCACCACCAATGAGCAACGCGATAGTTGGTTTGTTGGTTATGATAATCGCCACCTTGTTACTACCTGGGTTGGTAGAGATGACAACAAAGCGACTTCACATACAGGTAGTAGCGGTGCGCTGGTGGTATTTGCAGAATTTATGAAACAGCAGGGTGTTGTACCTTTGCAACGAACAGCGCCAGATGGCGTCGCTATGATGCGTTTTGAAAACACCACAGGTAATGCAGTGACAGACTATTGCGCTGATACAAGGCAGTATCCAGCTATTGTTGCTGGTATCGTAGTCTCTGAGCAATGCCAACAGCCCCGTGGTAAAATTAATACTTGGCTTGGAAGACTATTTGGAGATGATGAATAGCGTGCCTTGCGGTATTAAAGGTTAATTGGTCTTGTGAAGCTGTCGCAGGTATAATTCAACCGCAACATAAAACGCCGGGAGGCAGCAATGACAGAAAGTGAAGGTAAACGACTCAATAAATTTATTAGCGAATCAGGTTTTTGTTCACGAAGAGAAGCTGACAAGTTAATAGAACAACAAAAAGTGACGATAAATGGCGTCATTCCCGCCCTCGGCACTAAGGTTATGCCTACGGATAAGGTTGCGGTCAATGGCAAACTTATCGCTGCTATGCCGGACAACAAATCAGATCGCGTTTATATTGCCTATAACAAGCCTATTGGTATCACTTGTACAACAGAGCGTCATGTTAAAGGAAATATCATTGACGCAATTAAACATAAGCAGCGTATCTTTCCCATAGGTCGACTCGATAAACCGTCAGAAGGGCTTATTTTTCTTACCTCAGATGGCGATATCGTTAATAAAATTCTGCGTGCTGAAAATGCTCACGACAAAGAGTACGTGGTCACCGTTGATAAGCCTATTAGTGAGCGCTTTGTCGAGCGTATGTCACGCGGTGTTCCTATTTTAGGTACCATCACAAATCCTTGTAAGGTTTATCCAGTTTCTAAGTTTGTTTTTAAAATAGTGCTTACACAGGGACTTAATAGGCAAATTCGCCGTATGTGCGAATATCTCGGTTATGAAGTCAAAAAGTTACGACGGACGCGCATAATGAACGTTACCCTTGAAGGTTTGCCCGTTGGAAAGTGGCGCAATTTGACAAAACAGGAAATGGCGCAGATTAATGACGCTGTTAAAGGCAGCAGAAAAACCTCTGTCAAAGCAGAAATGCAGGAAAAATATCAGCAAAAACCTGCTGTAAAACCGGTTCGAGCCAAACAACAAGAAACGAGGCACAAAAAGCCATTGAAAGGAAAGCTTTCGCTAAAGAAACCTACATAAGAAAAAGCCAGTGATAACCACTGGCTTTTTTTCTTAAAGCATAAATTTTAGCGCAATATACGGTACCAAATTAAAGGTAATAAAAAGCATTTTGTAGTTAGCTAAGTATTTGAAATAGGCCTTTTTTATTTCAACGTCTGAGAGTTCAAACATTTTTTGATGAATGGGGCTCACAACATTGATAAAAAACACCAGAAAAATACCAGTAAAGGCAATAATTGAAAGATTAATTACTGTCATCCAACCAAAAAACGCAGTCAGTTCTGCAATACCCATAATGCTACTCCTTTGGCCTGTTTTCTATGCTATTTATATCGCATAAGCATCTGATAGGCAAAGTTATAGTTGTTGAAAATTGTAATTCTACTTCGCTTTTTATGGGGTTTAGATTATTGCCTCAAGCTCTTGTTTAAATTGCACATCAAGCGCATCAATTGTATCGGGTTCGTCTATGGTGGATGGCACCACATATTGTTCGCCATCGGCCATTTGTCGCATCACTTTTCGCAGTATTTTTCCCGAGCGTGTTTTAGGTAAACGAGGCACGATAAGCACTTGCTTTAAGGACGCGATTGCACCAATTTTATGACGAATGTCCTGTTTGAGAGCTGATGTTAAGTTCGCTTTTTCGAAGTCTATTCCATCTTTGACTACAACCAGAGCGAGCGGAACTTGTCCTTTAATCGGACATTTAATACCAACAACAGCGCACTCTACAACCAAGTGATTATGAGCAACAACTTGCTCCATTTCACCGGTAGATAAGCGATGTCCTGCGATGTTAATGATGTCGTCGGTACGCCCCATAATGTGTACATAACCTTGTTCATCAATATAGCCACCATCGCCAGTAATATAATAGCCAGGGAAGGTATTTAAGTAGCCCGCTTTAAAGCGTTCGGGGTTATTCCAGATAGTCGGCAGCGTGCCTGGTGGCAGCGGAAGTTTGATCGCGATGCAGCCTTCCTCGCCAGGAGGCATCGGCTGACCTTCAGGGCTTAGTATTTCTATATGGTAGCCAGGTGTAGGCTTGCCAGCAGAGCCAGCTTTAGTAGCAATTGGTTCTATACCAACAGGGTTTCCTGCAATTGCCCATCCGGTTTCTGTTTGCCACCAATGATCTATAACAGGTCGTTTGGTTGTTTCTTGCAGCCAATGATAAGTTGCTGGGTCGAGCCTTTCACCCGCCAAATATAGGCGTTTGAGCGAAGTAAGATCATAGCCTTCCATCAATGTGGCGTCAGGATCTTCTTTGCGAATGGCGCGAAAAGCAGTTGGCGCACTAAATAAAGCGGTCACCTTGTATTCTTCGCACACCCGCCAAAAAGCGCCTGCGTCTGGTGTCATAACCGGTTTACCTTCATACAGCACGGTCGTACATCCATAAATCAAAGGTGCATACACAATATAGGAGTGACCAACAACCCAACCTACATCTGAAGCCGCCCAAAAGACTTCTCCGGGGCGCATGCCATAAACCGCCTCCATACTATAGTGCATGGCTACCGCATGGCCGCCATTGTCGCGCATCACGCCTTTTGGCGTACCTGTTGTGCCGGAGGTATAAAGTACATATAGCGGGTCTGTTGCATTAACCGGTACGGGAGGGTGTTCTGTGGCTTCTGACATTAGCTCTTGCCAATTAAAATCGCGGCCAACAATGAGCTCACTGATGTGCATGTCCCGTTGAAAAACAATACAGCTTTCGGGTTTGTTTACAGACTCTTCGATTGCTTTATCTACCAATGGCTTATAAGGAATGAGCTTGCTAACTTCTATACCGCAGCTGGCGGTAACAATTACTTTAGGTTTAGCGTCATCAATACGTACAGCAAGTTCGTGAGGGGCGAAGCCGCCGAAGACCACAGAATGGACCGCACCTAAACGTGCTGTTGCCAACATTGCAATAGCAGCCTCTGGAATCATAGGCATATAAATTAGCACTCTATCGCCCTTAGCAATTCCTTTTTTAGCGAGCACATCAGCAAATTTAGCAACAAGATGCTTTAGTTCAACATAGCTATATCGACGTTTTGTATTGGTTACGGGAGAGTCATAAATCAGCGCCGTTTGTTCGCCTCGACCATGGTTAATATGGTAGTCCAACGCGAGATAACTGGTGTTAAGCATACCGCCTTCGTACCATCGATAAAAACCAGATTGATCTTGTGACAGTATTTGTTTGGGCGATTCAAACCAATCAATACGTTGGCTGTTTTGTTGCCAGAACTCTTCTGGTTTAGCTATGGAATGTTGATAGTGCTCAGCGTAACTCATAATAACCTCAATCCTATTGTGGTTTTGTAAGAGTTAGTCTAGAGCGAGATTGTGCTAGTTTGAATTAGACCTTTGGCTAATAGTCTTTAGAAAGAGAGGAGCATGCTGATCTCAGGAACGACATGCTCTTTTAACAGATTGCTTACTGGTTAAGTAAATTAGCCGGCGAATATTGGTCGGTTAAAATACGCGTATTTTTAGGCCAATCTTGATTGTTTTTTGTGGATGACATGGCATTAATTAATTCATAAATATCAATACCATAATCTTTTAAACTTGCATCAACTGCTTCAGCTCGTTTTGTGATGAGCTCACTATCAACTTGACCAGACTTAGTCGCTAAAATAATGCGATTACTTCTACGCTGTGTTTGGACTTGGTAGTAATCTCCAAATACGTCGTAATAGGTCGCTGATTCATAATCATATAAGGCTGAGCTACTAAATGTATTCGCTGCAACTACGCCGTTTTCACTTAATAAAGCTTTTGTTTCTTCTAGGAATTCTTTGGTAAGTAAATGTTCTGGAATGTAGTCACCGTTAAACGCATCTAAGATAATCCAGTCATAAGATTGTTTGCGCAGTGCTGCACGTTTTATGAAAATTCGGCCGTCCGCTTCAATGGTGGAAATCTTGTCATTTTCGATGAAATCAAAGTACTTCCTTGCCACTTTTACAACGGCAGGGTCGATTTCAACATTGTCTATTATCGCATCTGGATATAGGTGATGAATGGTGTTTGACATTGTACCGCCACCAAGCCCGATAATAAGTACGCTTTTTGGTGGCTCTATCATCAACAAGCTAGCGAACATCATTTTAGTGTAATTAAACACTAAGTAATCAGGGTCATTTTTTAACATACAGCTTTGATGCGTCAGGGTATCTTTTACGTTGAATTTTAAGCAGCGTAAATTGTCTCTATCTTCAACAAAAATATTGCGATAAAGGGATTTCTCTTGATGAATAATATCAGCGTTAGCAAGTGTACTCGTTAAAGCCGCCAACAATAATACAAAGAGTTTATTGCGCATGTGCCATTGCCTCTTGATGCTTTTTATTAAGTAAAATAGCAACTACGCCAAGGAATACAAGCAAACTGCTATAGGTGACAATTAGGGTGTTAACTTCAAAATAAAGGACAAAATAAAACGATGTGAAAATTGTCCCCAAAGCACTGCCTAGTGTTGATACAAAGTACAAGGTACCGGCAACTTGACCACTATGTTCTTTGTCAGTTACCAGCAGTCTAACTGAATAAGGAGAAATCATCCCAAGTACGATCGTTGGGATAAAAAACAGAATCATCGAGGTAACAAGTGAACCATATCTAGGGTCTTCTATCGCAAGGAAAACTGCTTCCATGATAGGTGTAGCAAACAGCGCAATAGGCAAAACTAAAACACCTGCAACACCAAAAATTGAACCGTATTTTTTTAGGTTAGCGTTAGTAACCGACCACTTACCACCAATAAGGTAGCCAATGGACAGTGCCAACATAAACACGGTGATAATACTGCCCCAAATATGGACACTAGATCCGAAATAAGGCGCAAGGATACGTCCACCAAGTAACTCTATGCCCATGATAGAAAAACCTGATGTGAACGCGAGAACATAAATAAAAAGATTGTAGGCAAAAGAGCTACGAGATTGGTTAGCCATTTATAATTATACTTAGAACAACAGTGGCTTTATCTTATGCTTTATTGGCGAAAATTAGTAGCAATTTCCGCCAATAATTTGATGCTATTTTAGCCTTTTTACATTAATTGTTCTGTTGCTATCTTGGCGTTGCGCTCTAAATGAACCAAATGAACCTCTAGTGATAATCAGAGTGTCGCCAACTTTTACTTTAAATCGTTTACTACTTGTTTGTTTCCACGTTTGTCCATTGTCTAAATACAAAATAAACAGACCATGTGGGTTTTTCTTAACGTTGGTTACTGTCGCTGAAATTTCATCAATAACGTCTTCTAATGCGCGCTTTTCTTCCAAGCCAAAATTGTCTTCTTTGATTGCTTGTGGTGCAGCAGTGCTACTAGATGTTGCCGCAACCGCCGGCGCAGCTATTTCTGCTTCAGTAGGCGCGGGTAACTTGTCAGCTTCCTTGACGGTTTCGGCTGCGGTAGTTGCGCTTGCTGTTTCAGTTGCTGACTGCGATAGGTCGTCAGTTAACTTTTCATAACAGCTTAATTTTTCTAAGCTATTATTTATTTTTTTACATGCTTGTAATTGTGATAGTTCAACCTGCTGCGCACCAACACTTGTGGACGCCAAAGCGAATGAAATAATCGTTAAAAATTGCTTCACACTTTACCTCTATATAATTTCTATTTACTTCAACATAGGTTTAAGGAACCTAGCGGTATGAGAACGTTTTTCAGTACAAATATCTTCAGGGCTACCAGCGACGAGAATTTCGCCACCACCGGAGCCACCCTCAGGGCCTAAATCTACAATCCAGTCAGCCGTTTTTACAACATCTAGATTATGCTCTATGACAACGATAGTGTTGCCGTGATCGCGTAGCCTATGAATGACCTGTAATAACTGTTTTATGTCGTGAAAATGCAGACCTGTGGTTGGCTCATCCAAAATATACAAGGTTTTACCTGTATCTCGTTTTGATAGTTCTTTCGACAACTTAACCCGCTGTGCTTCACCACCAGACAAGGTTGTAGCCGATTGTCCTAACTTGATGTAGCTTAGGCCGACATCCATTAAGGTTTGCAGTTTTCGTTTAACTGCTGGAATTGGCGCGAAAAACTCAAAGGCATCCTCAATGGTCATATCCAATACTTGATGAATGTTCTTGCCTTTGTATTTTACTTCTAATGTTTCACGGTTGTAGCGCTTGCCTTTACACACATCGCAAGGCACGTAAACATCAGGTAAGAAGTGCATTTCTACTTTAATCACACCATCACCTTGGCAAGCTTCACAGCGTCCACCTTTGACATTAAAGCTGAATCTGCCAGGTTTATAACCGCGTGAACGAGCTTCTTGCGTACCAGCAAAAATTTCACGTACAGCGGTAAAAATACCTGTGTAGGTTGCAGGGTTTGATCTTGGCGTACGTCCTATCGGGCTCTGGTCAATATCGATGACTTTATCTAGTTTTTCTAATCCAGTTATCGATGTGTAAGGAGCGGGTTCCGCCGTTGTTGCGCCATTAAGTTCAGTGTGCGCAAGCTTATACAACGTATCGTTAATTAGCGTGGATTTACCGGAGCCAGATACACCCGTAATACAGGTCATTAGGCCAATAGGCACGGTTAAATCGACATTTTTAAGGTTGTTACCACTCGCACCTTTAAGTTCAACCACTTCTTTTGCGTTGAACGGCGTACGTTTCTCAGGGATATCGATTGATTCCTTACCCGAGAGATACTTACCGGTGAGTGATTCACTATTATTTAAAATGTCTTCTAGTGAACCTTGTGCAATGACGTTACCACCGTGTACACCAGCGCCAGGGCCGATATCAATAATATAATCTGCTTCTTTAATAGCATCTTCATCGTGTTCAACAACGATAACCGTGTTACCTAGATCGCGCAGATGGACCAAGGTATTTAATAGGCGTTCATTGTCGCGCTGATGCAAACCAATTGAGGGTTCATCTAGCACGTACATGACACCCACTAAACCCGCACCAATTTGGCTCGCCAAACGGATACGCTGGGCTTCGCCCCCTGACAACGTGTCAGCACTGCGTGACAGGTTTAGGTAGTTAAGGCCAACATTGACCAAAAAGCCTAAACGGTCATTAATTTCTTTTAGAATTTTTTCTGCTATTTGCGCCCGCTGTCCTTGAAAATCAGCCGACTCGAAGAAACTAAGGGCTTCAGCTATAGAATACTCAGTAATCGTAGGTAGCGGTGTATCATCAATAAATACGTTACGCGCTTCTAGACGTAAACGGCTACCATGACAATCAGGGCAAGGCTGGCTGTTTAAATACTTGGCTAGTTCTTCGCGCACAGCATTTGATTCAGTCTCTCGATATCGCCTGTCCATATTATTCAAAATACCTTCAAATGGATGCTTGCGAATTACAACATCACCGCGATCATTCATGTATTTGAATTCTATTTCTTCTTTTCCAGAACCATATAAAATCAGTGTTTTTGCTTGCTCAGGCAATTCATTGTATGGCTTGGATAGATCAAAGTTAAAGTGCTCGGCGAGCGCTTGTAGCATTTGAAAATAATAAAAATTGCGCTTGTCCCAGCCGCGAATCGCGCCGCCCGATAAAGATAGCTCTGGGTTAACAATAACTCGACTTGGATCAAAAAATTGCTGCGTACCAAGACCATCACACGTTTGACAGGCACCTGCGGGATTATTGAATGAGAACAAGCGAGGTTCGAGTTCTTGCATGCTGTAACCACAAACAGGACAGGCAAAATTAGCAGAAAAGATTAATTCTTCACGATCTGGCTCATCCATAAAGGCTACTTTTGCTGTACCAGAAGTAAGCGCTAGCGCTGTTTCAAATGATTCTGACAAGCGTAATTGAATATCGTCGCGCACCTTCAAACGGTCGACAACGACTTCAATAGTGTGTTTTTTATGAAGTTCTAATTCCGGTGGATCGGATAAATCACATACCTCGCCATCAATGCGAGCGCGAATGTAACCCTGTGCAGCAAGGTTGTCGAGTAGCTTTATGTGCTCGCCTTTTCGATCTTGTAACACGGGCGCTAGCACCATGACTTTGGTCCCTTCATCTAGCGCTAATACTTTATCTACCATTTGAGACACGGTTTGCGCCGCCAACGGAATACTATGATCTGGGCATCGCGGCTCACCAACACGAGCGTAAAGCAATCTCAAATAATCATATATTTCAGTAATGGTACCAACCGTTGAGCGAGGGTTATGCGATGTTGATTTTTGTTCTATAGAAATCGCCGGCGATAAGCCTTCTATATGATCAACATCAGGCTTTTCCATTAACGATAGAAATTGTCTTGCATACGCAGAGAGCGATTCAACATACCGTCGCTGCCCTTCAGCGTATAAGGTATCAAAAGCAAGAGAAGACTTACCGGAACCCGATAGACCGGTTATAACGATGAGTTTGTCGCGGGGAATATCAAGATCAAAATTTTTAAGATTGTGGGTTCTAGCCCCTCTAACTTCTATCTTTTTCATAATGGCGCCATTAAATGATGGAACCAAACATTATGTCATAACTTTGGTCAGGATTTCACCTATCAATACAAAAAGAATAAACACTTTCGGATTGTTTTATTTGCATTGCTACCAAAACGAGCAAAAGAAAAGTTTAGCTGTGTTTATGAAACATAATTAAGCGTGCTAGAATAACGCAACAAAAATCCCGTGAGCTATTACACCTTCAACGAATCATGCGTGTCGATGCACTTAACACTACAGAAAAAAAAGCAGCAATCTCTTTAGCTGCAGTATTTGGCCTGCGTATGCTTGGCTTATTTATGCTACTGCCTGTTTTTGCTATTTATGGCACTGAACTAGAGGGATATAGCCCGCTTTGGGTCGGTATAGCGATAGGTGCATATGGCTTAACGCAAGCTATTTTACAGATCCCAATGGGCATGTTATCGGACAAATTTGGCCGTAAGCCGATTATTCTCGCCGGA
The DNA here is from genome assembly GCF_030295955.1 of Thalassotalea agarivorans. Lineage (NCBI taxonomy): Bacteria > Pseudomonadati > Pseudomonadota > Gammaproteobacteria > Alteromonadales > Colwelliaceae > Thalassotalea > Thalassotalea agarivorans. The sequence goes on along the minus strand of NZ_AP027363.1, from coordinate 2,872,236 downwards.
CTTTTTGTCTTTTTACTCGGTAGTGTTATTGCAGCAAATGCCGAAACGATATACGAGGTAGTGTTTGGTAGAGCATTGCAGGGCATGGGGGCTATTGCTAGTGCCATCTTAGCATTGGCCGCAGATCTAACGCGAGAAGAACAGCGCCCCAAAGTAATGGCAACTATTGGTATGTTTATCGGTTTGTCTTTTACCTTGGCAATGGTTATTGGCCCTATTGTTGCTGATGCATTCGCATTGTCTGGCTTGTTTTGGTTGACCGCATTGCTCACACTTTTCGCGATGTTGGCGATTCAGTTTGTTGTACCCAATGCCATCAATAAGGCCCCTAAGGGCGACAATCTGCCTATGCCACAGCAAATGAAAAAGCTGATCTCGCATCCGCAGCTACTGCGACTTAATGTTGGTGTATTTGTACTTCATATGGCGCTTACTGCTTGTTTTGTGGTTATTCCTACGTATCTAGTGTCTGCTGGTCTAAATCTAGAATCTCATTGGCTTGTATACTTACCTGTTTTGCTTGGTTCGTTCTTTGTTATGGTGCCTTTTATGATTTGGGCAATGAAGAAAAACAAAGAAAAGGGCATGTTTAACAGTGCTATAGCGCTTCTAGCTATTGCGATGTTTGCCGCATATGTTGCGCCTGTGACTTTGATCAATTTAATCGTGATATTGATGGCCTTTTTCATTGCATTTAATTATCTAGAAGCAACAATGCCATCGCTGTTGTCTCGCATTACTCCGGCAGGCGTAAAAGGCAGTGCAATGGGTATCTATTCGAGTAGCCAATTTTTTGGTGCATTCGTTGGCGGCTTAGTAGGTGGGTGGTTAACCGTAGAATACAACGATCATATGCTTTTTGCCGTGATGACACTCTGTATTGTTGGTTGGTTCTTACTTAATTTATCGCTAAAAATGGCGCCAAAAGGCAAAAACTTTAGTTTTAAGACGCCACAATATGACGAGCAAACAGCTGAGATTGCCCTATCTAAATTAACGGCTATTCCAGGCGTATTAGAAGCAACAATTGTCCATTCCGAGTCAGTTGCTTACGTCAAACTCAATGACAAAGAAACAGATATAAACCGCGTTAAGCAAGTCCTTAGTTAAAGAGTAACTTTATCGCGTGAATCAACACTCCTCTTTTGACTTAAACTGACACCTGTCAAAATTGCTTGATCTTTCGCCGTAGAACGATACACTTAATGATAACTGGTTAGACCAATGGTACGAAAAAAGATGACAAAAAATACGGCATATCCGCATTTAATGGAGCCATTAGATTTAGGCTTTACACAAATTCAAAACCGCACACTGATGGGTTCTATGCACTTAGGCCTTGAAGAGGAAAAAGGTGGCTTTCAAAAGATGGCTGCTTTTTATGAAGCACGTGCCAAAGGTGGCGTGGGCATCATTGTTACGGGCGGTATCAGTCCAAATTTTCGCGGTCGATTAGCACCATTTGGCAGCCAATTGAGTCATTTTTGGCACGTAAAAAAACATAAAATCATAACTGAGGCTGTCCATAAGTATCCCACTAAAATTTGTGTTCAATTACTACATGCCGGCCGATACGGTTATCACCCGTTTAGTGTGTCTGCAACCAAGATAAAGGCACCTATTACGCCTTTTACACCGTCTGAATTATCAGTCAGACAAATTAAGTCGACCATCAAAGATTATGGACGCTCAGTTAAACTTGCCAAAAAGGCAGGTTATGACGGCGTTGAGATTATGGGCTCGGAAGGTTATTTGATTAACCAATTTGCCTGTAAACGCGTCAACAAAAGAAATGACGAGTGGGGCGGTAGTATTGAAAACCGTATGCGCTTAGCTGTTGAGATAGTCAAAGAAGTAAGGCAATCAGCAGGAGATGATTTTATTATTATTTTCCGACTTTCAATGCTTGATTTAGTTGAAGGTGGTAATACTTGGGAAGAAGTCGTCACTATGGCTAAGGCGCTTGAACAAGCGGGTGTGTCTATTATCAATACAGGTATTGGTTGGCATGAAGCTAGGGTACCTACTATAGCAACTTCAGTGCCTCGTGCAGCGTTCACATGGATTACTGAACGTATGAAAAAAGAAGTAAAGGTTCCGCTCGTAACGACCAACCGTATCAATATGCCGGATGTCGCTGAAGATGTGTTGGCAAAAGGACATGCTGATATGGTATCGATGGCGAGGCCGTTTTTAGCAGATGCTGATTTCGTGATAAAAGCTGCAGAAGATAGAGCACATGACATCAACACCTGTATTGGCTGTAATCAGGCCTGTTTAGATCACGTATTTAAGCAGCAAAGAGCTTCCTGTTTGGTTAACCCTGTTGCTTGCTATGAAACAGAACTTACCTTTGAAAAAACAACCTCTCCGAAAAAACTTGCCGTTGTTGGTGCAGGTCCAGCTGGTATGGCATTTAGTTGTTACGCTGCTGAAAAAGGACATCAGGTCACGTTATTTGATAAAGCCGATGAAATTGGTGGTCAATTTAACATAGCCAAACAAATACCAGGCAAAGAAGAGTTTTATGAAACGATGCGTTACTTTACTCATCGCATGGAAGCACTTGGTGTTGAGGTTAAGTTAGGCAGTGAACAATCTGTAGAATCACTTAAACAAGGCTTTGATGAAGTAGTGCTTGCCACGGGTATTGTACCAAGGAAGCTTGATATTCCTGGTATAGACCATGAAAAGGTAAAGAGCTATATCCAAGTGTTAAAAGACAAAGAGCCTGTGGGCAAACGTGTTGCTGTTGTGGGTGCTGGCGGTATTGGTTTTGACGTCAGTGAATATTTGGTTGAAGACGAATCTTTGACAACTAAACCTGAAGAGTGGATGAAAGCGTGGGGTGTAGACAAAAATTACGAACATGCTGGCGCACTATTATCGCAACCAGAATTTCATAAATCTGAACGAGAAGTCTTTTTGTTGCAACGTAAAACCACGAAGGTAGGTGCAGGTTTAGGCAAAACAACAGGTTGGATCCATCGTGCAACGTTGCAAAAAAATGGTGTGCAGATGATTCCGGGTGTTTCTTATAAAGAGATAAATGACAAAGGTTTGGTTATCGATATTGATGGTAAAGAACAATTACTTGAAGTCGATAACGTTGTTATTTGTGCTGGTCAAGAGCCAAACCGTAGTTTATATCAAGGGTTGCTTGATGCGGGTGTTAGTACTCACTTGATTGGTGGCGCAAATGTAGCTGCAGAGCTAGACGCTAAACGCGCAATTCGTCAAGCCGCAGAACTAGCTATGACGCTATAAGCCGCGAACTATGTGATTTAAGAAAAAGCCGGGTTACCCCGGCTTTTTTATTACTTTCTTCTTACAAAGCCTAACAAACCTAACATCAGCAACATGAAACTTGCTGGCTCTGGCACGCCTGTAGCAGGTGGTGCTCCCGGAGGGCTGCTAGATCCGCCACTTGTGCGCAGAAAATGAAAGACGTTAAGGCCATAAATAGCATTGTCATTCAAGTTCGTGTAATCGCCTCCACAAACAGGCAAGCCACAATTTGATGTGGTCGCTATCATATCCACATCGGCAATGATAAATAGCGAACCTGCGCCCGCTGCGTACTCGCCAGCTGCCCAGTAGGCAGAGGTAATTTGGCCTGATGCATTTACACCTCCAATATTACCATTTTTCGCTAGTATTTCTGCTTCACTTAGTTGCCCTACATTGTAGTGTTGAGTCACATTTGATGCTGTACCAAAAGGACCGTCAAACAGTGGAGCGCCACCATTAGAAACGCTCCCATCACTTCCGGTCGTGCTCATACCTAACAATGTGCCTAGAACATCATGGGCCGAGTCATCTTGGAGTAAAAACAAATCGCCGCCGTTTAAAAAGAAATCGATTACCGCAGATGAAAAGGCAAAACCATCGCCATCTCCTACCCAAGGTGCAATGAACATATTGACACCGCTTAGAGATTCCTCGGTTACTTCACTAAGGGTAACCGTGGTGATCGTTTCTTTTACAATGCCGTCTGGGCCAAAATAGTCTGGATTCTCCAAAGCAGCACGAAAATCTGCCACACAGGTGCTATCCCATGCCCAGCAGTTACTTTGAGGTGTTATGGTTGTTGAAGCTCCACCGACAATGTAACCGGCGGAGGAATAGCTTGAAACTACAAACAACATACTGCATAAAATTGCTTTCAAACAATTATATTTCAGCATAATTATCTCCTTGTTAGTAAGCGCCACCTTACTTGGTAGCGTCTGTTTTATGCATAAAATATACCTGACTAAAAAACCATAAAGAAAACATGGTTTTATTGTCTTCACTACAAAAAAGTGGTTTTGAAGTGTAAAGATAACTGACATCGCAATGTCGATTTTATGGAGGTTGGTTACCTGGAAAGAGTTTCATCAAAGTGTATTTATGGCCTATTGAGATTGGATGAATTAATCTTGAGAATTTATGAAGATCACTCCGTCAGTTCTCGAATCCAAGGTTTAACTATGTTTTAATTCATTCAAGTTAAAAATCACCTGTAAGGCATTTCTATGTTTGTACAACATATTGAGCCTCGGTTTACTGATACCGACGCATTAGGACATATCAACAACACCGTTATACCGGTCTGGTTTGAAGGGGCCAGAGAGCCTATATTCAAATGGTTTACACCAACGCTTTCGCCCAAAGAGTGGCGACTAATTCTTGCCAATATCAGCGTTAATTTTCTAGCACAAATTTACTACGGAAAAACGGTTGAAATAAGAACCTCTTTGTCACGCATTGGTGGAAGCTCTTTCACTGTGTTTCAAGAGGTATGGCAAGACGGAAAATGTTGTGCAAATGGTGAGGCAGTTATGGTTCATTTCGACTATAAAAAGCAAAAATCTGCGCAAATTCCAGACGATATAAGAGCGCAAATGCAGCAGCATTTAAAAGTTGAATAAAAGCATGTTTTTGTACTCGCTATTGCGAAAAATTGGCAGTACAATGTTGCTTCTGTTTTACAGAAAATTTTACCGATGCGCACCTAAGGATCCTCAGTTCTCACGCGACATCGGCAGTCACTAAAACCTAATATATAAGAGAGGAAATATGGCCAGCAGAGGAATTAACAAAGTCATTATCGTCGGCAACTTGGGGCAAGATCCTGAGGTTCGTTTTATGCCAAACGGTGGTGCTGTTGCGAACTTTACCGTTGCAACATCGGAAACCTGGAAAGACAAACAAACAGGTGAACAAAAAGAGAAAACTGAGTGGCATCGTATTGTGATGTATAACCGCTTAGCTGAAATTGCTGGTGAATACCTCAAAAAAGGTTCAAAAGTATACCTAGAAGGTCGCTTACAAACGCGTAAATGGCAAAACCAACAAGGTGCTGATCAATATACGACAGAAATTATCTGTGGCGATATGCAAATGCTAGATTCGCGCGGTGCAGGTCAGGGTGCTGGTGGTTTTAACCAAAATGCACAGCAAGGCGGTTTTAACAACCAAAACCAAAATCAAGGATTTGGTGGTCAACAGCAGCAAGCAGCACCTGCAAGCATGCAACAAAATAACTATCAGCCACCATCACAAAACCAAAATCAAGGGTTTAGTGGTGGACAGCAACAAAATAGTAATTTTAGTGGTCAACAACAGGGTGGATTCAACCAACAGCAGAATCAGCAGCAACCTGCTAAAGTTAACCCACAAGAGCCTACTATCGATTTTGACGACGATATTCCGTTCTAAGACGTTAATGATTTATAAAAAAACCAGCTTTATGCTGGTTTTTTTATGCTACAAGACAACTAATGCTGGATTAGAGTGATTGTTCCCTCATTACTAAGATGATTTGAACAATCTAATTGTAAGATTTTTTCATCATCTAAAAAGGCAATCCACCAAACGAGATGAGTATGTTGACTGTTTTGTACTACCTGTTGCCAATCCTTAGCCTTTATCCAAATTCCAGAAAAGCTTTCACCAAATATGTAGGCTAAACCATCCGGTTTAGATAGTTTAAGAGCTTGGTCAAATGTGGCCAAATCTTCTGGGCTAAGAGTAAGTTCGCTGCATGATGCAAGCGTTTTAGAATTGTTTGTTGGTCTTGGCTGCACGTAGTAACTGCTGATTTTTTGCCAGCCAAAGTGTTGTTCAATCCAGTCTTCACAATTAAACGTTTTTGTATCAACAGCACCGGCAAACACGCCAGTGTTGTAACCAACCCCTATGAAACGGTCGCTCGCCCACGATATTTTGTTAGTAGAAAGCTGAAGCTCGGCTACAACAACGTTAAACGCGGCGACTTCTTGTTTAACCGCGTTTAAGTGGTTAAGCCTATCAAGCTTATTTTTTAACTTGGAAGTCGACAACCTATGTTCCTCTTGAATTGCTTCATATTAACTTTCACAGCCACTAGTGATCGACGGTTTTTTTGATTGGCTGTAACCAGAAGGAGGTGAGGGTAGTGTTGGATCGTTTGTTTTGGTATATCTAGTTATCTCATAGTCATCTTTCAATAAAAGTTGAGGCTGCCCTTTAGTGTTTTTATTTTGATTAATTAAAGCGTAAGCATAGCGGCTTTCAGTATTTTCACATTCAGTAACATAGAGGTTATATGACCACTTGTAAGGCATATTGGTATAGGTCTGATAATTATAGGTTTTAGCGCTATTATCTAGTTCTAACATTCTCACAGTTACATAGTTTTCAGAGTAGTCCGCTGTTACATGGGTCGTTAGGTTTTCATCTGGATCTTCTATTTTTCCTTGCCAGATACCGATGAGTTGCTTGGCATCAACAGCCTTTATTCGTTGAAACTTTCCCGCTTTACCTTTGAGTGGTGAAGGAAATTCTATGATTTGGTTTTTTATATCTACTTTTGTGCGGTATCGACGCCCTTCGATAGTAAAAATTAGCTCGCTGTTATTTGCTTTTACAAAAACAAAGGACACTCTTTTAAGATCTTTACTGCTATCAAAAGCCAACGGCAGTTGCACGTAAAAACCATTACCACTTTCGTATAGTTTTATCACTTCGTTTGTATTCTCATCGAGCCAGTATTCGCTTGCTTGTACACTAAAAATAAGGCTCCAATACAAAATCGCTGTAGTTAAATATTTCATAAGTTGACGTCCTTTTTGTTTTTATCTACTTTACTTAGTAACCACTTGCTTGACCATCTTTTCGCATTTCACTTGCACCGTGATACACGCCAGACTTTGGGTCCTTTAATATGGCCTGATAGCCACCAAAAGGTCCACTGGTAATGTGAACTTTATGACCTCGTTTTTGCAATTCTCGTACAACGCTTGCTTTAACACCGCTTTCGAGTTCAAGCGTGCCACCGTCATTCATGCGGCCTTCCCATGTCGGCGATGTAGAGCCCTTATGGTGAAAACGCGCAGCATCGCCAGCTTGTTGCACATTCATACCAAAATCAACAATATTGGTGACCATTTGCACATGCCCCTGAGGTTGCATCGCGCCGCCCATAAGACCAAAACTCATATAAGGTTTGTCGTCTTTGGTAATAAATGCAGGAATGATGGTATGAAAAGGACGTTTGTTTGGCGCATACACGTTTGGATGCCCTGGTGTTAAAGAATACTGCGCACCACGATTTTGGAAAATGAATCCTAGTCCATCAGCAACAAGTCCAGTGCCCATGCCACGATAGTTACTTTGAATTAAGCTGACCATCATGCCGTCTTTGTCAGCTACGGTTAGATATATAGTATCGCCTTCAATAAGTTTTGGATCGCCGTGTTCAACTTGCGTCGCGGCTTTGTCCATATTAATGAGCTTAGCACGTTGTTTGCCGTATGCTTCAGAAAGCAGGTAAGACAGGTCAATATCGTGATAGGCTGGATCAGCATAAAATCTTGCTCTGTCTTCAAAAGCCAGTTTTTTAGCCTCTGTCATTACATGCAAATAGTCAGCGCTGTTGTGTCCCATTTTTTTTAGGTCATATTGTTCCAATACTGTTAGCATCTGCAATGCTGCAATACCTTGACCATTTGGTGGCAGTTCCCAGACGTCATAACCGCGATAGTTGACGGATACCGGGGTTACCCAAGTGCTGGTATGAGAGGCGAAGTCGTCAAAACGAAGTGGACCACCAATACGTTTAAAGTACGCGTCCATCGTTTTAGCAATGTCACCTTTGTAAAATGCGTCACGCCCTCCTTTCGCAATTTTCTTGTAGGTGTTAGCTAAATCAGGGTTTTTGAATACTTGCCCTTCTGTAGGCGACTTCTCATTGATTAGATAGGTTGATTTGTAATTGCTAATCTCTTCAATTTCGCCGTTTGCAAATAATTTTTCATAGCGCTTTTGATAAATATCCATATAGTAGGCAATGACTTCGGTTACAGGAAAGCCTTGATCCGCGTATTGAATTGCTGGCGCTAAATTCTTTGCCATTGATTGCTTGCCGAATTTTCCATGTAATTCATACCATGCATCGACGGTTCCCGGCACGGTTACAGGTGGTGTGCCCCAGTTAGGAATTTGTGAAACATCGCCTATTTTGGCTTTAAGTTGCGCTAATGTTTGACCTTTTGCACTTCGCCCTGAACCATTCAAACCGTATAATTGCTTTGATTTTGGATCCCAAACGATAGCAAACAAATCGCCGCCTATGCCGTTACCCGTGGGCTCCATTAATCCTATAGCAGCATTTGCTGCAATGGCAGCATCCACTGCATTGCCGCCATCTTTTAGTACGTCAATGGCAACTTGCGTTGCTAAAGGGTGTGAAGTAGCCGCCATACCGTTAACAGCGAGTACAGGTGAGCGCGTTGCCCAAGGTGCCCCCACAACACGGTCTCCTCGACCATCCTCTCGCAAGGCAACCTCTTTACCTGTTTGATCATCTACAACAATATTATGTTGTTTAAATTCAGTGTTCGCTATCACGCTAAAAGCGAGGCAAGCAAACAAGCTTATCATTATTTTTTTCATGTACACCAACCCAGAATGACTGTTTTTTACACGGATAAATTGCTTAAAATCAGACTATTGAATAGTGCACAAAAGTGCAAGTTGAAGTGCGTTCTACGGTAGGAAAGTTACGCCTAATGTCGTGTTCGCTCGTGCGCCAGTAACAGAAGGTATGTTGCTTACTATCTGATGTTGGTGTGCATACGCTAGCCAAGCGAAGGCTAGGGCTTCAAACGAGTCGCTTTCGTACCCTAAGTTATGAAGAGAGTCGAAGGTGAAGCTCGGTAATGCTGCATTGATTGCATCGAATAAAACTGGATTGGCCACGCCACCGCCACACAAAATGATTTGACCCGCGTCGCAGCTATGCTTAATTGAATCGGCAATAGAATGTGCTGTAAGCGCAACCAATGTCGCTTGAACATCTTCTTTTTTAAACTGGTTAACATTAAAAGATGCTAACCAATCTAAGTTAAAATATTCTCTACCGGTACTTTTAGGCGATGGCTTTGCAAAATACGGATCGGCTAGTAAGTTTGTCAACAAAGGCGCTATTGATTGTCCTGAAGCAGCAAATTCGCCATCTACATCATAGCTACCATCAAAATGTTGCTGATACCAATCATCGAGTAAACAATTGGCGGGTCCAGTATCAAAACCAAGAACTGGCATGGACTTGTCTTCAGGAAGTACCGTTATGTTTGCGATCCCGCCAAGATTCACAATGATGTAATTTTGCTTTCGTTGTGAAAACAAATAGTTGTGGAATGCAGGTACCAAAGGTGCTCCTTGACCACCAAATACGATATCTTTGGTTCTGAAATCACCTACAACGGGAATGTTAGTTAAGGTAGCGAGCGTTTGATTGCAGCCAAGTTGTAAGCTAAAAGGGTGCTTGATATTAGGTCGATGACGCACAGTTTGACCATGGTTTCCAATGGCAACAATCTCTGACGGTTTGATTTTCTGCTTCAAGAGAAAATCATTTACAACCTCTGCGTATATACCACCAAGTTGCTTGTCTAGACGGCCAAGTTGTTCTATTTCTCGTTCGCCATCATTGAATAGTGCACGTATTTGTGACGCTATTTCGATCGAAAAAGGGTAGGTTTCTGCAGTAACTAACGTTGTTTGTTCGTGGTTAATCTCGGCCAAAGCAATGTCGATACCATCTACGCTGGTACCTGACATCAAACCAAGATAATAGTTAGCCACCAGTTACGACATCCTGCGTTGGATAAGACATGGTGAATGCTTGTTTTGAACTAAACAGTTCGCTCAGTCTTTGTTGTGCCAGTTGTTCAAACTCAACTTTGTATTCCTTTGCTATAGGTTTTGCATCGGGTAATTTGACCGTTCTCGGGTTTCTGTGAACGCCATTGAGCAAAAACTCATAATGCAAATGTGGAGCCTGAGACATGCCGGTTGAGCCGACATAACCGATAACTTGTCCTTGCTTGACGCGTTGGCCTTTTTTTACGGCTCGTTTTGAAAAGTGCAGATACTTGGTCACTATGCCATTACCATGTTGGATGAATACATAGTGGCCATTGTATTTGTTGTATGTTGAATGTGTAACGCGACCGTTGCCTGCCGCTACCACAGGGGTACCTGTTTTGGCGCGATAGTCTACACCATTATGTGCTTTCCAGCGTTTTTGAATAGGGTGGAATCGCTTTCGTTGGAAATTTGAACTGATATATCGAAAATTAACGGGGGCGCGCAAGAATGCTTTTCGCATACTTTTTCCATCAGGAGAATAATACTCTCCATCTTTAAATCGGATGGCCTGAAATTCCTCATTTCGGTTGATAAATTCTGCCGTTAATATTTTTCCCGTACCGATAAACTCGCCGTCTACAAAACGCTTTTCATAGGTGATATGGAAGCTGTCGCCTTCTCTAATATCTAGTGCAAAATCGATATCCCAACCAAAAATGTTAGCGAAATTGATGATTTGGCTATCGCTTAAACCAGCTGTGATTCCAGCGTTCCAAAAGCTTGTTTCTATGTAGCCATGAGCAAACGCTGATCTGATTTCAACGTCTTTAACTTGCTTGGTAGCAACATATTCTGTGCCGTCATATTTAATATGGTAGCTGTCAGTTTTTGAGACCACATAAATAAGTTCGATTAATTTGCCTTCAGTATTTGTTCCAACATTTATCTCATCGCCCGGCTTTATGCTTCTGAGAAAACCGGTGTCTTCTCCGCTCGCGTTGGCAATATCATGTGTGACGCGGCTGTTAAAACCGAGTCTATTGAGAATTTTAGCTAATGAATCACCACTTTTAACCGACTCTTTCAACCAAGTTAACTGGTCAGAAAAGAGCGAAGATTTTTTTTTCGGCGTTAGTATTGGCGCATCTGCATCAATGACCATAGTAGGCGTATCTTCGTTCGGTAATGCAATGTGATAGCGTTCGCCCGGACTAAATTCCGGTGCAGGTTCATCGTTACCTAAAAAAGCGGACAAAATAAGGAAAACAAAGGCGGCCAACAGCACGATGACGATCATCGCTCTGTGCTTCTCTGGAAACTGAAAATATAAATTCTTTAGCGTATTCAAGATATTAACTGCAAACTAGGGGATTGATATACGTTTATAGACAGCAACTATATCAAAAAAGTTTAATCTAAACAGCTTTAGGGTTTCCTAACGTGTCTAATATACAGTAGAATTCGGCAATTAATGTGTTAATAAATATTGTACAACCCGGAGTCGAAGTAATGACTGACGTTAACCACGCGTTTGCAGAAATCAAACGTGGTGCCGAAGAAATCTTGTTAGAAGATGAGCTGTTAGAAAAGCTAAAAGAAGGTAAACCGCTTAAGATAAAAGCGGGTTTTGATCCGACGGCACCCGATCTTCACCTAGGGCATACAGTACTTATAAACAAATTACGCCAATTTCAGCAGCTAGGCCATGAAGTCATTTTCTTGATTGGTGATTTCACCGGTATGATAGGCGATCCGACTGGTAAGAATGTAACTCGTAAGCCGTTAACTAAAGAAGACGTGCTAGCGAATGCTGAAACCTACAAAGAGCAAGTATTTAAAATTCTCGATCCGGCGAAAACTCGTGTTGAATTCAACTCTACTTGGATGGAACAACTTGGTGCTGCTGGTATGTTGAAACTAGCAAGTCGTCAAACAGTTGCTCGCATGATGGAACGAGATGATTTTAAAAAGCGTTACAGCGCTGGCCAATCGATTGCTATTCACGAATTCATGTACCCACTTGTACAAGGTTGGGATTCAGTCGCGCTTGAATCAGATGTAGAGCTAGGTGGAACAGACCAAAAATTCAACCTGTTGATGGGACGCGAGCTTCAAAAAGGTGAAGGACAACGTCCGCAAACTGTCTTGATGATGCCACTCCTTGAAGGCCTAGATGGCGTACAAAAAATGTCAAAGTCTTTGGGCAATTATATTGGTATCACTGATACGCCATCAGATATGTTTGGTAAAGTAATGTCTATTTCCGACGATTTGATGTGGCGCTATTTTGATTTGTTAAGCTTTAGACCACTTGAAGAGCTCAATCAGTTTAAAGGTCAAGTTTCAGCAGGTGCTAACCCAAGAGATTTTAAAATCTTGCTTGCTAAAGAAATTATTGCACGTTTTCATGATGACGCAGCGGCCGAAGGTGCGCATCAAGAATTTATCAATCGTTTCCAAAAAGGAGCGATCCCAGATGAAATGCCAGAATTTACCTTCGATTCCGAAATGCCAATCGCTAATCTGTTAAAAGAGGCCGGTTTAGTTGCTAGTACGTCAGAAGCTATGCGCATGATCAAGCAAGGTGCAGCTAAAATTGATGGTGAAAAAATTACGGATAATAAGCTACTTGTCGAATCTGGCACCCACGCAGTGTTTCAAGTGGGTAAACGAAAGTTTGCCCGTGTCACAATCGCTTAATTGAAAAAGGTCATTGCTTGCAATGGCCTTTTTTGTTTTGATAGATAGCATTAAAAAAATCTTGTAATGTTTTTGGATAGACTCCCTTAGCTCTATGAAACTACTCTCGTCATTATTGTTGCTCACACTGCTTAGTGCATGCAGTTCTTCGCCTGTAGTTTTTGCTAAGTATCAACGTAATTATGATTTTGGCGATATCGAAACGTATCGCTTTTATGAACGTAATTCTCAGTTTTCAGATTACCAAAATCTGTCTTTTTCGTTTCGAAACAGTATTGAAATAGCGATAGAAAAAACGCTCGATTTAAACGGTCTCACCTATGTAGAAACTGATGATAGCGATATTATCGTTGCCTATTACATTGTCAGTAACTCAAGCCGAAATTTTAAGCGTTACAATCGTGGTGTAAGGTTCTGTGAATATTGCCTGGCTGCCTATGGTAGAGAGGATGAGAAACGCACTATCTTACCAGCCTATCCAGGTTCTTTGGTTGTAGATTTACTAGAGACTGAGCACGAAAGAGTGATCTGGCGAAGTGTCGGTGAACTTAAATTAGAAGAAGAAGACAATAGTAATCAAGTTCAGCAAAAAGTCCGTGCTATGATTGCTGAGATGTTTAGTCAGATCCCTTTAAAGGGCAAGTAAATGTATGTGTTAATTTTTCTACGTGCATGTGTTCTTTCGTGTAATTGATTTTAAACAAAACATCGTACTCATCTTCATTAATCCAAGCATAGTTTGACCCAACCAATGCATTAACGAGCATAGGCGTGGTGTTTGAGTGCCCGACTATCAGCGTATTGTCATCTATCTTTTGGAGTTGACTGGCAAAATCTGCCAATGCACGTGGTTGATAATACTGAATAGGTAAACCTTGCTTTTTTGCAAGCGGCAGGGCCGTTTCATAAGTGCGATTGTATTGTGTGGAGAAAATCTGTTTGATATTCGCGTCGGACAGGTACTTACTCAGCGAAAGAGCTCGTAACTGACCACATTCAGTTAAGTGAGGGGTGTCTTTAGTGTCTTGTTTTTCAGCGTGCCGGACTAAGTAAAACGAATGAGAGTGTGTATCTGCCGGAGTGCTAGTGCACCCCAGCAGTAATACCACAGTGGTTAAAATCCAGAAAATTTTAGCCGGCATAAGCCGCCTGGGCTTGCCTTATCCAATGCTTTTGCATCATTTTTAAGTGTTGCTTAAGCTCTTGGTATTGGTGCATTAATTCAGAATGCTCAACGTCAGCTAACAACTGTTCCTTTTTTAGGGTAATAACTTGTTTTTTCGCCTCATAAAATTCATTCATTTTCAGTAGCAATTGCTCATAGTCATGCTGCAAATTTTCTATAATTTGGTCAGCATTAGGCAGCGCTTTTTTAGCGACGCGAGATTTACTACGTTTAAGAATCATGGCCAATTTAGCTTTTCTGATTTTATCTTCAGGTGTTACTCGTAACTTGGTGGCTAACCCCAAAAAAGCAAAGCTTTTGATTAGCCATTTAGTTGGATCAAAATGCCACCAACGGATCCCATTTCTGTAGTCGTTCTCAAAGATATGATGGAAATTGTGATAACCTTCACCAAACGTAAAAAACGCTAAAACACCGTTGTCACGTGCCGTGTTTTTATCGGTATAGGTTTGTTTACCCCAAATGTGTGCTAGAGAATTGATAAAGAATGTTGTGTGGTGGCTAAGCACTAAACGTAAAAAGCCCAGCAATAGTAAGCTGTTAATCACATCGCCCGTTGCTAGTCCAAACAAAATTGGAATACCAAAATTAGTTAGCGCCGCTAATAGTATGTAGTTGTTGTGTTGCCACATCACTATTTTATCTTTTTGAAGATCACGCGCATTGCTGTAGTCACTGTATGAGCTGGCAGTATACTCTCGGCACATCCAACCAATATGAGAATACCAAAACCCTTTCTTTGCCGAGTAGGGATCTTTGTCGTTGTTATCTACATGTTTGTGGTGGACACGATGGTCAGACGCCCAGTGTAGAATACTATTTTGCAGTGCAAAGGCTCCACCTATAGCAAACAACAACCTCACGCTCCAATGTCCACTGTAGGTTTTGTGGGACCATAATCTATGGTAACCAGCGGTTATAGATATGCCGCAAAAAATAAAACAAATCAGAGCTGCGAAAAGTTCGAGTCCAGTAAACCCATGCGTGAATGCTCGATATGGCACGCCAATAGCGGCGACGAGAAAAGTAGAAACAAATATGATTACGTTTAACCAAATAATGCGTGGTTTGTTATCAGTCATCTTTTAAAAATTTAAGTGTACACGTGTACGCTATTTTAATTCTCACGCTAAAAGTATCAAGTCCCAATCTTGATTGATTTACTAAGTTGCTATTAAAACGGTATTTTTTGTAAACTATGCTTCACTATTTATTACAAGTAAGACGCAATGACGGGTATTAGAGCTCAACAAAAAGAAAAAACGAGACGCCAATTAATTGATGCCGCGTTAGGCCAATTGAGTGCTGAGCGAAGTTTTTCTAGTTTAAGCTTGCGCGAAGTAGCCAAAGAGGCTGGATTGGCGCCCACCAGTTTTTATCGACATTTCTCAGATATGGATGAGTTAGGCTTAACTTTAGTAGATGAAGCAGGTTTGACATTGCGTCAATTAATGCGTCAAGCACGGCAACGCATTGAAAAAGGTGGCTCAGTTATACAGAGCGCTGTTCATACCTTTATGGAGTTTATTGAGCAAAGCCCGAATATTTTCAGATTGCTACTGCGTGAACGCTCAGGAACAAGTAAAGCGTTTCGTTCGGCGGTAAATCGGGAAATTCGTTATTTCACCCTAGAACTTTCAGACTATTTGCAAATTGCCAATAGTATGGATGTGGAAGTCGCTTATTTGCAGGCGAATGCGGCTGTAACGATAGTCTTTAGTGCGGGCTCAGAAGCGTTGGACGCTAATAGTAAGGAAAGAGAAATCATAGCGATGCGCACAATTCAGCAACTTCGAATCGTTGCGCGCGGCGCTGCAGATTACAACGCGCGCTATAAAAAATAGGTGCGTTTATTTCTTAACCAGAACAACGCCCATTTCTATGTGGTCCGTATAGGGAAATTGATCAAATAGCGCAGAGTTTTCAATCGTGTGTGTTTGCAGCAGAACATTTAGATTATTTTTTAATGTTGCCGGGTTACACGAAATATAAATGATACGATTGAAGCGGCTAATCAATTTGCAGCTGTCTTCATCTAATCCTGCGCGCGGCGGATCGACCAACACAGTCTCCCAGCTGTATGTGGTCAAATCAAAATCAGCTAAGCGACGAAAAGTTCTTTCGCCAGCCATAGCTTGACTAAACTCTTCCGCCGATATTCTGACAATATCAACATTATCAAGATTGTTTCTTTTTATGTTTTCCTGTGCGGAATAAACGGAAGATTTACTAATTTCTGTTCCTAATACACGGTCAAAGTTTTGTGCAAGTGCAATACTAAAATTGCCATTACCACAGTAGAACTCGATTAAATCTCCGCCTAGCCCTTTTGTGGCATTTTGCGCCCAGGTCAGCATTTTTTCGTTTACACCAGCATTGGGTTGAGTGAAGCTATTCTCTACTTGCTGATAATGAAACTGCTGACCATTAACAGTCAGTGTTTCATTGACAAAATCTTTGTCGATTACGACTTTCTGTTTTCTCGATCGACCAATAATATTGGTTGGTGCAATGTTATTTAATTCAGCCTTAAGTAATGCGGCTTCTTTTTGCCAATTGTCATCGAGCGGCTTGTGATAAAGCAGGCTGACCAGTAATTCTTCACTTTTGGTTGATAAAAAATCTACTTGGAACAATTTACGTCGTAATGTTTCATTCTGGCGACAGTAAGTGATAAGTGCTTCCATCGCTTTATTGATGGTTAGACTAGCTACAGGAAATTGATCGACCCTATATTTTTCCTTTGTTTCACTATTAAACATAATGTAAAACAAGTCGTCCCCGTCATGCCAAACACGAAACTCGGCGCGTTGGCGATAGTTAAGAGGCGTTGACGTGAATACGTCAAACGTTGGCATATCCATATCTTCAAAAAGCTCGCGCATTTTAGCTTGCTTAGATGCTAATTGTGACTCGTAGTTTTCTGCCTTAATGTGGTCGAACATTTTTTACCCTCTTTATGGAAACGCGCAAATTCTACTGATAGATTTTTAGTTGTCCATAAAAACCGTGTTAACAAATACAAAACTATAAAAGATTGTGCTTTGTACCCAGATTTATAGTTATTTTAGTAATAGATACAAAAAAGCCCCATATAATGGGGCCTAATTAATCGTCTATGTTTTTCTTTAATTATGTTCTGGTCTTTCTTTAGCTTCTCTCACTTTTAGAGTGCGTTGCTGAAACTCTGAATCATTCAACGCATTTATCGCGCTTTTTGCACTGCTTGCAGCAATTTCCACAAAACCAAATCCACGTCTTTTGCCTGTTTGCTTATCCTTCATAAGTCTAACAGAGTGCACATAACCGTGGTTTGAAAACAAGGTGCGAACCGCTGCTTCATTAGCTCTGTATGGCAGATTGCCAACATATAAAGTTTTAATATCTTGATTGGTGTTATTGGCATCCTTGCAAATAGCTTGAACTATATAAGGAGAAAGTAACGCGCCTACTAATATCCCGATTGCACCTTGGTGTGACAAGTTAGTTAAAACATAAGGAAATACAAAGTACCCGATGGTGCCTAAGATAATGGCAATTAATATCGTTATAAGATGACGATTATTCATAGTTATACCTAATTATTATTCTAAATTTTGTTATATGCAGTAGTAAAAGAAAATAACGCTGCATGTCTTATGTTACCGAGCTTTTTATGAAGTGCAACTATTTGAATAAAAATTCTAATAAAATCAATATTAAAGCATTAATAATGCTTGCTTTACATACAGTTATGGATATTTGCTCTGCATCGTTATTGTTGGTTTATTGAGCGAACAAACCAAAACTTTAAAAAAGGGGTTGCATTGACCTAAAAAATCCCTAAAATGCGCATCCACTTCTCGGGGACAAGCCAAGAAGCTGTTTTGATAAGTTTAGTAAGCGAATATGGTTATTAAGCAGTTAACAAAACCTCACAAAATAAATTAAAGTTTTTTTGTAAAAAAGGTTGACATCAAAACAGGGGCGCGTAAAATGCGCATCCGCTCTCAACGGTAGAGCACACGCTGAACACGAGTGTGATGTTTAGCGAGATTCGCAAGAATCGTTCTTTAACAAATAGTTATCAAGCAATTTGTGTGGGCACTCACGTTAATGTTGGTTTTACCAAATAATTAACTCAGTGAGTGACACAAAGTCTAAATCAATGTTTATATTGATTAGGCGCTTTTGTCAGTTTTTTGCTTCTGCTTTTTTTAAAAGCGGAGACGATTAATATTCATTGAGCATCGTATCGATTTATCGATACACAAACGATTTTAATTGAAGAGTTTGATCATGGCTCAGATTGAACGCTGGCGGCAGGCTTAACACATGCAAGTCGAGCGGAAACGAAGAGGTGCTTGCACCTCTGGCGTCGAGCGGCGGACGGGTGAGTAATGCTTGGGAATATGCCATAAGGTGGGGGACAACAGTTGGAAACGACTGCTAATACCGCATAATGTCTACGGACCAAAGGAGGGGCTCTTCGGACCTTTCGCCTTTTGATTAGCCCAAGTGAGATTAGCTAGTTGGTGGGGTAATGGCCTACCAAGGCGACGATCTCTAGCTGGTTTGAGAGGATGATCAGCCACACTGGGACTGAGACACGGCCCAGACTCCTACGGGAGGCAGCAGTGGGGAATATTGCACAATGGGGGAAACCCTGATGCAGCCATGCCGCGTGTGTGAAGAAGGCCTTCGGGTTGTAAAGCACTTTCAGTTGTGAGGAAAGGTTAGTAGTTAATACCTGCTAGCTGTGACGTTAGCAACAGAAGAAGCACCGGCTAACTCCGTGCCAGCAGCCGCGGTAATACGGAGGGTGCGAGCGTTAATCGGAATTACTGGGCGTAAAGCGTGCGTAGGCGGTTACATAAGTCAGATGTGAAAGCCCGGGGCTCAACCTCGGAACTGCATTTGAAACTGTGTGACTAGAGTATTGTAGAGGGTGGTGGAATTTCCAGTGTAGCGGTGAAATGCGTAGAGATTGGAAGGAACATCAGTGGCGAAGGCGGCCACCTGGACAAATACTGACGCTGAGGCACGAAAGCGTGGGGAGCAAACAGGATTAGATACCCTGGTAGTCCACGCCGTAAACGATGTCAACTAGTTGTCTGTGCACTTGATGCGTGGGTGACGTAGCTAACGCGCTAAGTTGACCGCCTGGGGAGTACGGCCGCAAGGTTAAAACTCAAATGAATTGACGGGGGCCCGCACAAGCGGTGGAGCATGTGGTTTAATTCGATGCAACGCGAAGAACCTTACCATCCCTTGACATCCAGAGAATTTTCTAGAGATAGATTAGTGCCTTCGGGAACTCTGAGACAGGTGCTGCATGGCTGTCGTCAGCTCGTGTTGTGAAATGTTGGGTTAAGTCCCGCAACGAGCGCAACCCTTATCCTTATTTGCCAGCGAGTAATGTCGGGAACTTTAAGGAGACTGCCGGTGATAAACCGGAGGAAGGTGGGGACGACGTCAAGTCATCATGGCCCTTACGGGATGGGCTACACACGTGCTACAATGGCGTATACAGAGGGCAGCGAGACCGCGAGGTGGAGCGAATCCCAGAAAGTACGTCGTAGTCCGGATTGGAGTCTGCAACTCGACTCCATGAAGTCGGAATCGCTAGTAATCGCGAATCAGAATGTCGCGGTGAATACGTTCCCGGGCCTTGTACACACCGCCCGTCACACCATGGGAGTGGGTTGCAAAAGAAGTGGCTAGTTTAACCTTCGGGAGGACGGTCACCACTTTGTGATTCATGACTGGGGTGAAGTCGTAACAAGGTAACCCTAGGGGAACCTGGGGTTGGATCACCTCCTTATCTTGAAAGGTGAAACAACATTATCGGTCGATAATATAACATCCGTGTTAAATCGACACAGGTACATCCATGTACCAAGAGTGTTCACACAAATTGCTTTGATAACGAATGTAAGAGAAGAAATGAAACTGCAGAAGGTCTGTAGCTCAGCTGGTTAGAGCGCACCCCTGATAAGGGTGAGGTCGGCAGTTCAAGTCTGCCCAGACCTACCAATTTAGGCGCCTATCGTCATTTTTTCATGACTCGTTTAGCTAAAGTAAACGTCGCCATAAAAGAACTAACGATATTCATCCTAAATGATTGGATAGAACATGCATACTCAATAGAGCGCACCCCGTCGCGAAGCTATAAAAAGCGGTGAGGTCGGCCTGTTTTTGTTCAAGTCTGCTCAGACCTGCCATAGAAATATGGGGCTATAGCTCAGCTGGGAGAGCGCCTGCCTTGCACGCAGGAGGTCAGCAGTTCGATCCTGCTTAGCTCCACCAATTTCACATACTCTCTTACGCTAGAAATTAAATCTAAATGGCCAGTTCAACAAACTGAGCGACTATTTAGATTTAGTTTCTTTAAGGAACATGCTCTTTAACAATTTGGAAAGCTGATATTAATACCCGGTGTTTATAGTGTCGCGCTATAAATACCAACTTGATACATAATCTTCCTTGTTATGTATCACGATAAGTTTAACGACTTATCAGATAACGTTTTAATTTATTAAGACGTTCTCAAAATTCTTACTCAAGAAGCTCATTATGAGCGCAATCAGTCCACATACACATCCGTGTTGTTTTAGGTTTTTAGCCGTAAAGCGTTAATGATTTTTTCGTTATCGCCTTATCGCTGACAGCTTACAGCAAATAATCGGTAGATTATTTAGGGTTGTATGGTTAAGTGACTAAGCGTATATGGTGGATGCCTTGGCAGTTAGAGGCGATGAAAGACGTGTTAATCTGCGATAAGCTCAGTTGAGGTGATAAAAACCGTTATAGACTGAGATTTCTGAATGGGGAAACCCACCCGTCATCAGGCGGGTATCTTTATCTGAATTCATAGGATAAAGAGGCGAACCGGGAGAACTGAAACATCTAAGTACCCCGAGGAAAAGAAATCAACCGAGATTTCCTTAGTAGCGGCGAGCGAACGGGAATTAGCCCTTAAGCGGGTGTGCGTTAGTGGAATGTTCTGGAAAGGACAACGATACAGGGTGATAGTCCCGTACACGAAAACAAGCACTTTGTGAAAACGAGTAGGTCGGCACACGTGAAATGTTGACTGAATATGGGGGGACCATCCTCCAAGGCTAAATACTCCTAACTGACCGATAGTGAACCAGTACCGTGAGGGAAAGGCGAAAAGAACCCCTGTGAGGGGAGTGAAATAGAACCTGAAACCGTATACGTACAAGCAGTGGAAGCCCTTCGGGGTGACTGCGTACCTTTTGTATAATGGGTCAGCGACTTATGTTTTGTAGCAAGGTTAACCGATTAGGGGAGCCGTAGCGAAAGCGAGTGTTAACTGCGCGTTTAGTTGCAAGGCATAGACCCGAAACCCGGCGATCTACCCATGGGCAGGTTGAAGGTTGGGTAACACCAACTGGAGGACCGAACACACGTATGTTGAAAAATGCGGTGATGACCTGTGGGTCGGAGTGAAAGGCTAATCAAGCCGGGAGATAGCTGGTTCTCCCCGAAATCTATTTAGGTAGAGCCTCGGACGAACACCATCGGGGGTAGAGCACTGTTAAGGCTAGGGGGTCATCCCGACTTACCAACCCTTTGCAAACTCCGAATACCGATGAGTGCTATCCGGGAGACACACTATGGGTGCTAACGTCCATAGTGAAGAGGGAAACAACCCAGACCGCCAGCTAAGGTCCCAAAGTACTAGTTAAGTGGGAAACGATGTGGGAAGGCCTAGACAGCTAGGAGGTTGGCTTAGAAGCAGCCACCCTTTAAAGAAAGCGTAATAGCTCACTAGTCGAGTCGGCCTGCGCGGAAGATGTAACGGGGCTAAACTAGTCACCGAAGCTGCGGATTTATCCTTTTGGATAAGTGGTAGGGGAGCGTTCTGTAAGCCGTTGAAGGTGTGTGGTAACGCATGCTGGAGGTATCAGAAGTGCGAATGCTGACATGAGTAACGATAAAGGGGGTGAAAAACCCCCTCGCCGAAAGACCAAGGTTTCCTGTCCCATGTTAATCAGGGCAGGGTAAGTCGGCCCCTAAGGTGAGACCGAAAGGTGTAATCGATGGGAAACAGATTAATATTTCTGTACTTCTATATATTGCGAAGGAGGGACGGAGAAGGCTAGGCAGGCATGGCGTTGGTTGTCCATGTGAAAGATTGTAGGCTGGTGACTTAGGTAAATCCGGGTCGCCTTAAGGCTGAGAGTCGAGACGATGTTCTACGGAACAGAAGCTGTTGATGCCCTGCTTCCAGGAAAAGCTTCTAAGCATCAGATATATAGGAACCGTACCCCAAACCGACACAGGTGGTTAGGTAGAGAATACTAAGGCGCTTGAGAGAACTCGGGTGAAGGAACTAGGCAAAATAGTACCGTAACTTCGGGAGAAGGTACGCCGGCTAGGGTGATGGGACTTGCTCCCTAAGCTTTGGTCGGTCGAAGTAACCAGGTGGCTGGAACTGTTTATTAAAAACACAGCACTGTGCAAAATCGAAAGATGACGTATACGGTGTGACGCCTGCCCGGTGCCGGAAGGTTAATTGATTGGGTTAGCTTTGCGAAGCTCATGATCGAAGCCCCGGTAAACGGCGGCCGTAACTATAACGGTCCTAAGGTAGCGAAATTCCTTGTCGGGTAAGTTCCGACCTGCACGAATGGCGTAATCATGGCCACACTGTCTCCACCCGAGACTCAGTGAAATTGAAATTGCGGTTAAGATGCCGTATACCCGCGGCTAGACGGAAAGACCCCGTGAACCTTTACTATAGCTTGACAGTGAACATTGCTCCTACATGTGTAGGATAGGTGGGAGGCTTTGAAGCGCAGACGCCAGTTTGTGTGGAGCCAACCTTGAAATACCACCCTTGTATGCGTGATGTTCTAACCTAGGGCCCTTATCGGGCTTGGGGACACTGTCTGGTGGGTAGTTTGACTGGGGCGGTCTCCTCCCAAAGCGTAACGGAGGAGCACGAAGGTTGGCTAAGTATGGTCGGACATCATACGGTTAGTGCAATGGCATAAGCCAGCTTAACTGCGAGACAGACACGTCGAGCAGGTGCGAAAGCAGGTCATAGTGATCCGGTGGTTCTGTATGGAAGGGCCATCGCTCAACGGATAAAAGGTACTCCGGGGATAACAGGCTGATACCGCCCAAGAGTTCATATCGACGGCGGTGTTTGGCACCTCGATGTCGGCTCATCACATCCTGGGGCTGAAGTCGGTCCCAAGGGTATGGCTGTTCGCCATTTAAAGTGGTACGCGAGCTGGGTTTAGAACGTCGTGAGACAGTTCGGTCCCTATCTGCCGTGGGCGTTTGAGAATTGAAGAGGGCTGCTCCTAGTACGAGAGGACCGGAGTGGACGAACCTCTGGTGTTCGGGTTGTCATGCCAATGGCATTGCCCGGTAGCTACGTTCGGAACTGATAACCGCTGAAAGCATCTAAGCGGGAAACAGGCTTTGAGATGAGTTCTCACTGGACCTTTAAGGTCCCTGAAGGGTCGTTGGAGACTACGACGTTGATAGGCGGGATGTGGAAGCACTGTGAGGTGTTGAGCTAACCCGTACTAATTGCCCGTGAGGCTTAACCATACAACACCTAAATGATTTAGGCCACGTACCATGTTCCAGACAGGTACCTGATGACCTACATCCATGTAGGCCTCGTATGTAACGATTGATTGAATCGATAAGAATTGAGTATTAACTATTAGTTTTCCAATATTGAAGTAGATGGATAGACGTCGCTCCTTGCCTTCCATGGCATCGCGACATAAGTACATCCATGTACAAAGTTTTTGCTTAGCGACAATAGCACTGTAGAACCACCTGATCCCATGCCGAACTCAGAAGTGAAATGCAGCAGCGCCGATGGTAGTGTGGGAGGTCCCATGTGAGAGTAGGACATCGCTAAGCTTTTATTCCTAAGAAAAGCCTGACTTATGTCAGGCTTTTTTTTTGGAATAAAAAAGGGACGAGAAAAACATCGTCATCCCTACTATGATACGGGATTTCCTATGTTTTTGGTGCGCGTTGCTTAAGGGAACAAGGAACGTGGAGTCTTTTTACACACAGCACGAAGCTCGAAGTATGAATCGTTTTTACTTATCGCATAAAGCTAATAGCCTATAGCTAGTTCTTACACCGTCATCCCGTACTATGATACGGGATCTCCAACGTTTTTGGTTCGCGTTGCTTAAGGGAACAAGGAACGTGGAGTCTTTTTACACACAGCACACAGCTCGAAGCACGTAGCAGAATAGGAACGAAAAAAGCATCGTCATCCCGTGATGTCGTTACACGGGATCTCCAGCTTTATAGGTTCGCGTTGCTTAAGGGAACAAGGAAAGTAGGTTCTTTTACACGCAGCACGTAGCTCGAGGCTCGCAACCCGCAATGAAAACGTGGATGATGTGACTTATTTATTATCTAATCGTTTCAGTAACCAAAAAGCAAAGATTGCAGCGAATATCTCAGAAGCTAGGTAAGCGATCATTAAATTGTTAGCTTCGCCATCAATAATCATGCCCATAGTACGGGAACCACCCATAGCAATCATCAATATTACTATCCAAGCTAGTGCTAGTTTTATCAATGCGTTTTGTCGTGCTAAGTAAAATAGAGAAATACCAATGGCGATTGAGAAGCCGCCATATGTCGCTCTTAGATCTATAAAAGCGTTGTTTTCAATAATGACTTGATGTGTCAGCCAATAGAATTGCTCCCCTGGCTTGACAAGAAAAAGGACACCGTAACCGAAAAAGACAATAGCGGTAAAGTAGATAAAGGCTTTTGCAATAGTCATTTTTGAACCTAGTAAAATATGTTTCTTTTGAATTTAACCAAAAGTAAGGAATGTAGCAATCTTACATAACTCACTATTGTCTCTAGTGAATGGTAATCAGCGTATAGAAAGGGAATTATGTTAAAGACCTTGCTATTATGCACAATTAAATAACATCAACTAAACCTAGGCCACTGTATGAATGAATGGCAATCTACAATGGATTGGCAAACTGCAAAAGATAGAGCCGCATTATTAGCTAAAATTAGAGCATTTTTCTATCATTTAAATGTCATAGAGGTGGAAGTTCCACTGCTATCTAAAGGGACAGTAACAGATGTACATTTGGAGGGCTTTAGTACATCTTTTGATTTTTCGAATAGTGGAAAAACAGAAACCTATTATTTGCAAACCTCCCCAGAATTTGGCATGAAGCGTTTATTGTCTAACGGTTACGAATCAATTTATTTTTTAGGAAAATCATTTAGGCATGAAAGTAACGGCAAGGTTCATAATGCAGAATTTACCATGTTGGAATGGTATCGAGTGGGTTTTGATTATCGACAATTAATAGAAGAGATTAAATCTCTACTTACAGACTTATTGGGTAGTCAGTCTTTTGAAGAGTACAGCTATCAGACAGCCTTTTTAACATTTACAGGTATTGACCCGCTTGAAACCACAATAGAACAATTAAAATCATTTCTATTGGAACAAAATAAGTTAGACGATTGGTTAGACAAAGAAACAAGTATTGATACGTTATTGCAGTTTATATTTGCTGAATTTGTCGAGACTTGTATCGGTAAAACACATCCTTGCTTTGTCTATGACTTTCCGGCAAGCCAGGCGTCCCTTGCGCAAGTATCGAAACAGGATGAAAGAGTTGCACACCGATTTGAGTGTTACTTTAAAGGTGTTGAACTAGCTAATGGTTTTCAAGAATTAACGGATAGTTTTGAGCAATTACAACGGTTTGAACATGATAATGAGATGAGAAATAAGTTGAATCTGGTTAAAAAGCCGATTGATCAACGTTTCATTAGTGCACTGGAAAATGGTATGCCAACATGTTCTGGAGTAGCCCTAGGTGTAGATAGGTTGGCCATGCTTGCTCTAAATAAAAACAATATAAAACAAGTACTCACGTTCCCATTTGATCGCGCATAAGATGTGATATTGTATCAAAGGTTGTGTTATACTGTATCAACTAACAACACTTCAGATTATTAACCAACTTTTATGTTAGATAGAATTGGTATTACAGCGACGTCTTTATGTGCGTTGCACTGTATATTAGTTCCCATTCTTCTGCCAGTTTTACCTCTTTTAGGTTTGAGTTTTCTAGCTGATCATACTTGGGAACATATATTTTTGTTGCTTACCGCGGTTCTCGGTGCAATAGCGCTGTACTCAGGTTTTAAGCGATACCATAGAAAACTTTACCCATTTTATTTACTGGTATTGGGTATTATTATTTATTGGATGAAGCATGATGTACCTGCAGATTATGAACTGGTGTTCATTATTATTGGCGCAGGTTTAATTGTTGCTTCTCATTGGATTAATTTGAGATTATGCAATCAATGCAAATCTTGTGATGATAGCTGTAATACAGAATAAAAAAGAGCCATATGGCTCTTTTTTTTACATATTAAAATCTTTCAATTTTCGGGTGAGCGTATTTCTACCCCATCCTAATTTTTTAGCCGCTTCTTGTTTATGCCCTTTTGTATAAGCAAGGGCGCGATTAAGCATAATTTTTTCAAACTCTGGCATTGCTTCATCTAAAATAGCGTTTCTTCCTACTTTGAGCTGGTCGTCCATCCATTGCGCTAATAACGTTTGCCAAGATCCCTCTCCATTCACCGATGTAGATTGTGGTTCGTCTGTTAATTCTGGTGGTAAGTCGTCAACTAACACCTCCTGACCACTTGCCATTACCGTTAAGAACCTACAAATATTTTCCAGTTGCCTAACATTGCCTGGCCAACTGCATTGGGTTAGATAATCAACGACAGTCTTTGATAATGTTTTAGGTTCTACGCTCAGCTCCTTTGCTGCTAATTGCAGGAAGTGATTTGAAAGTTGCTCTATATCTTCCTTCCTATCTCTTAGTGCTGGAATCTGAATGCGAATAACATTTAAGCGGTGGAAAAGATCTTCCCTAAACTCATTTTTCTTAACTAAATCTTCAAGGTTTTGATGTGTTGCAGCAATGATTCTCACATCCACTTGAATTGGTGAGTGACCGCCTACGCGATAGAATTGCCCATCGGCAAGTACACGAAGTAGTCTTGTTTGAATATCAAGTGGCATGTCGCCAATTTCATCAAGAAACAATGTCCCTTTATGCGCTTGTTCAAAGCGCCCCTGTCTTACTGAATTGGCGCCAGTAAAAGCACCTTTTTCGTGGCCAAATAGCTCCGATTCAATAAGATCTTTTGGGATCGCGGCCATATTAAGTGGGATAAATGGAGCGTTAGACCGTGGTGAATGCATGTGCAGTGCGTGTGCTACAAGCTCCTTACCAGTACCTGATTCACCATTAATCAGTACGCTGATGCTTGAACGAGACAATCGACCAATCGCTCTAAACACATCTTGCATAGCTGGTGCTTCACCAATCATACCAACAGCTACTTTTGAGTCTTGCTCTTGTTGAGCGTTTGATTTATTTTCACGAGCATGTGTTAATGCGCGTTTAGTTAAAACTACGGCATCATCAATATCAAAGGGTTTCGGCAGATATTCAAAAGCGCCGCCTTGATATGCGTTTACTGCGCTATCAAGATCGGAATGCGCAGTCATAATAATCACTGGGATATCTGGGTATCGCTGATTTATGTCAGCCAAAAGCGTCATACCATCTATATCTGGCATCCTTATATCTGAAATGATCACTTCTGGTTGTCCATGGTCTAATGCGACCAGTAAATTGCTCGCATTTTCAAAAGATGCGCAGGTAATATTGTCGCCGGAGAGCGCCTTTTCTAACACCCAACGAATTGAACTGTCGTCGTCTACTATCCAGACTTGCTCTGTAATCATGGGCTTCCCTCTTCAGAAATTGGTAATAAAATAATAAATTCAGTGTGTCCAGGGTAGCTCACACAAGAAAGCTTTCCGCTGTGTTGGTTAATTAATGTTTGTGAAATAGATAAACCTAAACCGGTGCCATTAGCACGCCCTGAAACCATTGGGTAAAATAATGTATCTTGGATATTAGGTGGAATACCTGGACCTGTATCAATTATGCTAATCCGAACGCACATTTTGACTAATTGATTGTTGATCGTTTGATTTGAAGCAATACGGGTTTTTAATGTAACGGTGTCGTCTGCATCAATCACTTGTATTGCATTGCTGACGATATTTAAAACTGCTTGTTGCAGCTTTTCTTCGTCAAAACAAATTTCCGGAATCGACGGATCATAATCTCGACAAATCTTAATACCCTTGGGGTTATTAAAACTTGTCAACTGACTCACTTTCTCCAAAACCAGATGAATATTTTGAACAGACATGTTGGGCAATTGATTAGGGCCTAACAGTCTATCGACAAGATTAGTTAGTCGATCCGACTGCTCAATTATCATGGCGGTGTATTCTTTTTGCGTATCGTTTAGCTCTTTATTAAGTAACTGTGCTGCGCCTCGCAAACCACCTAAAGGATTTTTAATTTCATGCGCTAATCCTCTGATCAGGTCACGCGCGTTTTCCCACTGCTGCTGTTGAAATGCTTCTGCACTAATTTGTTTCTGCTTGTCGATTTGCTTAAACTCAAGCAAAACATGAGGCGCTTTATCAAACTCAACGTAAGAGGCTGTAATTTCTACGGACATCGGTTTGATTTCTTTCACATCAAGCCTTACATCCGCATCGGAAAATTCTTGCCCTGTGATCAATAGTTGTTGCAGTCTTTCAGACGAAATAGATGAAGCATAGGCAATATCAAAAAAGTTTTTGCCTATGGTGCGGTTAAAGCTTTTCGACAATAGCGCTTCAGCAGCAGGATTTAGGTACTGGATAGTTAAGCTATCATCCAACACCAAGACAGCCGTAACCAATTGGTTGGCTAACTGGTGTTGATATTTTTCTTTAATCGACAGTAATTCTTGACGATCGCGTATAGTCATATAGTTGCACCAAAACTGTGCATGATAAAATTAGTTTAATGTTGTTTTATCTATATTGCACGTAATTAGTGCTATCTAGCGCGCTTTTTAAGGGCCGCTCGATGCATATAGAAGGTTACTTCTTCTGAGGTTGCAATAACCTTGCCGTTTGTGTCGATTAATTGCATTTTTAATTGATGTTCGCCACGATCAATATCTCTTAAAGCGAACATGGTATGAGTTTGAGGTTTTTCGTAGGGTTGCCCGTCGACGATAAGTTGAATTTTAAATCCTCGCTTAAACACTGGACCTATTTGGCCTGTAACATGTACAGAGCCGGTATTATCGCGGATAGTGGCATCACTAGCAGGTTGGGTAATAGTGACAGTATACTCGTCTTTTGGGGCTTGTTTTTTGATGTCTAATATAGAGGTATCAACTGAGGATTGAACGACGTTAGTTGACTCGACTTCCATTTCTTCGGCACCTGGTTTTGGTGTGTCAGAAAACACCAATACACCATCTTCGTTTCGCCACACGTATACTTTTGCTTGTACCGCATTAACTGGTACAGCAAAGACTATACAAAATAAAACGAATGCCAGCTGTTTAAACATACAAAAATCCTTAGTCCATTAAGTATAAGTGTAATATGAATTTGCTCAAAAAATAAGCCTGAACAAAGACTTTGACACAAAAAAAGTTGTTTTGGCAAGGGCAAATCTTATTTTTGCGTGGATGTAAGCCAGCGAATATAAATGATTGCCTGTCTTTTTAATTATGAAAAAAAAGCAAAAAAAAAGCTTACCGAAGTAAGCTTTTTTCATAAATGCGAAATTAAACGCTGTAGTACATTTTGAACTCAACTGGGTGAGTAGTCATGTTCAATGTTTCTACTTCTTCACGCTTAAGGCCGATGTATGCATCGATCATGTCTTCGTCCATAACGCCACCAGCAGTTAAGAAGTCTTTGTCTGCTTCTAACGCGTCTAACGCTTCTTCGAAAGATGAAGCTACTTGTGGGATAGCTGCAGCTTCTTCAGCTGGAAGGTCATACAAATCCTTGTCCATAGCATCGCCAGGGTGGATTTTGTTTTTGATACCGTCAAGGCCAGCCATAAGCATTGCTGTAAATGCTAAGTATGGGTTTGCTGTTGGATCAGGGAAACGTACTTCGATACGACGAGCTTTCGGAGAAGGAACTACTGGGATACGGATTGAAGCAGAACGGTTACGTGCTGAGTAAGCTAGCATTACTGGTGCTTCAAAACCTGGAACTAGACGCTTGTATGAGTTAGTTGAAGCGTTTGTGAAAGCATTGATTGCTTTAGCGTGCTTAATGATACCACCAATGTAGTATAAAGCTGTTTCAGAAAGGCCACCGTACTTGTCACCAGCAAAAAGGTTTTCACCGTCTTTTGCTAGAGATTGGTGACAGTGCATACCAGTACCGTTATCACCAACTAATGGCTTAGGCATGAATGTAGCTGTTTTCCCGTAAGCGTGAGCAACATTGTGAACAACATACTTGTAGATTTGAACTTCATCAGCTTTTGCTACCATAGTGTTGAAACGACAAGCGATTTCGTTTTGGCCACAAGTTGCAACTTCATGGTGATGTGCTTCAACAACTAAGCCCATTTCTTCCATTACTAAACACATTGCAGAGCGTAAGTCTTGTGAAGAGTCAACTGGAGCTACTGGGAAGTAACCACCTTTAACGCCAGGACGGTGACCGTAGTTACCATCTTCATAATCTTTATTAGAGTTCCACTCTGCTTCTTTATCGTCGATAGAGTAGCTAGCGCCGCTCATGTCAGCGTGGAATTTTACGTCGTCAAATACGAAAAACTCTGGCTCTGGACCAAATAATACTGTGTCTGCAATGCCTGTAGAACGCATGTACTCTTCAGCGCGCTTAGCAACTGAACGAGGGTCACGGCTGTAGCCTTGCATTGTAGCTGGTTCAATGATGTCACAACGTATGTTTAACGTTACTTCTTCAGTGAATGGGTCTAAAACTGCAGTACTAGCATCTGGCATTAATACCATGTCTGATTCGTTAATACCTTTCCAGCCAGCGATTGAAGAACCGTCAAACATTTTGCCTTCTTCGAAGAAGTCTTCATCTACTTGATGAAATGGAAGTGATACGTGTTGTTCTTTACCTTTAGAATCAGTAAAACGAAGATCAACGAACTTAACGTCGTTTTCTTTGATTAAGTCTAATACTGCTTGTGACATGTTTTGTCTCCAGAGTTGTTCGAGTAATAATTAAATACATAAAATATGTTGGCTAATCGTATGCGATTATCGTGCCAATATTATAAATACATATAAAACCTGTAAAACCGTGTTTATAGTTTAGCGAAAAAACTGTTCTTTGCACTAATTTGGTGCTTTTATGTTCTGTTATGGTGCAATGAGGTGCTTTTGCTCATACGAGTCGGCTTTGAAACAAATTTGTTTTTTGGGTTTCTATTTTAGATGTTTTGAAATTTTAGCTAGCGCTCTTGTAAAACTGGTCGGTCTTTTTATTTTCAATTAATCGTTTTCTTGCAAAGAAAGCAAGCCTCAAAGTATAGTGCCTACCGCAGGTATATTTGAGTGCTAGTTCTTCACCACAAGCAATATTAACAGAACAATTTATTGTTCAAGAGGCTGCAACAAAGTACATGTTTTATACATAACAAAAATAATAAGGAATAATCATGGACCTTAAATTAGGCACGCTCGACATAACCGTTTTTGTCGGTTATGTGTTAGCCCTAATCGCCATAGCATTGTGGATTTCAAGAGCAGACAAAAATCATCAACGAGATACCAAAGACTATTTTCTAGCAGGTAAATCATTACCCTGGTGGGCAATTGGCGCGTCGTTAATAGCGTCGAATATATCAGCAGAGCAAATTATAGGTATGTCGGGCTCAGGTTATGCGCTAGGTCTAGCCATTGCATCTTATGAATGGATGGCTGCAATTACACTTATCCTTGTCGGTAAGTACTTGTTACCAATATTTTTGAAGAATCAAATTTATACCATGCCTCAATATCTGGAGCAGCGTTTCGACGGAAGAATTAGAGTGACCTTAGCGCTATTTTGGTTAGCGGTATTTATCTTCGTAAATCTTACATCTGTGCTTTGGCTAGGTGGCTTAGCGATAGAAACTGTCACCGGTGTTGATTGGTTGTACGGCATGATTTTCCTTGCGTTGTTTTCTGTCGCTTATTCTCTTTATGGTGGACTAAAAGCGGTCGCTTATACCGATATTATTCAAGTTGTATTACTTGTTTTTGGTGGTTTGTTACTCAGTTATTTAGCACTAAATCAAGTGTCAGATGGCCAAGGCGTTGTTGCAGGGTTTACAAAGCTAACCGAAGAAATGCCTGGTCATTTTGATATGATTCTAAGTCCTGAAAACGAACACTATATGAGCTTACCAGGTATCTCGGTGTTAATTGGTGGCTTATGGGTAATGAACGTTGGCTATTGGGGTTTTAACCAATACATTATTCAACGTGCTTTGGCGGCTAAAAGTGTTGGTGAAGCGCAAAAGGGTATAGCGTTTGCAGCCTATCTAAAACTATTAATGCCGGTGATTGTAGTATTGCCAGGGATCGCAGCTGCTGTACTTTACCCGACATTAGCGAAACCAGACCAAGCTTATCCAACAATGATGAATCTAATGCCTATTGGTATTAAAGGTCTGGTTTTTGCGGCTTTAGTCGCTGCAATTGTTTCGTCGCTAGCATCGATGACAAACAGTATTTCCACCATTTTCACAATGGATATTTATAAGAGTATTAACAAAGATAAAAGCCAGAATCATTACGTTACCGTTGGCCGTATAACCACGTTAGTGTCTTTGGTCATTGCTTTGTTTATGGCTGAGCCATTGCTCGGTAAATTTGATCAGGCGTTCCAGTATATTCAAGAGTTTACTGGTCTATTCTCGCCAGGTATTACCGCTATATTTATTATGGGCATGTTCTGGAAGCGCACAACATCAACAGGCGCACTTGCAGCGGCTATCGGCTCCGCCGGCTTCTCGTTACTGTTTAGACAGTTTTGGCCAGAGTTGCCGTTTATGGACCGCATCGGTTTAGTGTTCGTTTTATGTATTGCACTTGCAATTATCTTCTCATTAATGACTAACAAAGAGAAAAATGATACTAGCGTGCACTTATCCGAAGTGAGTTTTGCAACTGACCGTACTTTTAACATCGCAGCACTTGGGGTCACAGTGATCTTAGTGGTGTTTTACACCGTCTGGTGGTAATTTTGATGTGACGCCTTAGCCTTTGGGCTAGGGCGTAAATCGTTAATTTAACCCCTACTTTTCGATAAAATCGTTTTAATTGCGTAATTTTTTGTCAATTTATGCAGGTAAAACCTCCTTTCGTTTTATTTAATCATTGCTTTAGCGTATAATTCGCGCCCATATTTTCTAGGTAGAGCATTATTGTGTTAGATAAGTTAAGAAACATTGCGATTATTGCGCACGTTGACCATGGTAAAACCACGTTAGTCGACAAATTGTTGGAGCAGTCAGGTACGCTTGACGCTCGTAGTGACCACGACGAACGTGTTATGGATTCCAACGACATTGAGAAAGAGCGTGGTATCACGATTCTTGCTAAGAATACAGCAATCACATGGAATGATTACCGTGTAAACATCGTAGACACCCCTGGTCACGCCGATTTCGGTGGTGAGGTAGAGCGTGTAATGTCGATGGTTGATTCAGTATTACTTATTGTTGATGCGCAAGAAGGTCCAATGCCTCAAACGCGTTTTGTAACGCAAAAAGCATTTGCTCAGGGGCTAAAGCCTATCGTAGTTATCAATAAAATTGATAAGCCGGGTGCACGCCCTGAATGGGTAATGGATCAAGTATTCGATTTATTCGATAACTTAGGTGCAACGGATGAGCAACTTGATTTCCAAGTTGTATATGCTTCTGCTATCAATGGTTGGGCTTCACTAGAAGAAGGTGAGCAGGGCAGCGATATGACGCCGCTTTTTGAAACCATCGTTGAACAAGTGCCAGCGCCAGATGCAGACCTAGATGGTCCTTTCCAAATGCAAATCTCACAGCTAGATTACAGCTCATATCTTGGTGTTATTGGTGTTGGCCGTGTTACTCGCGGTACTGTTAAACCGAATCAACAAGTGACGGTGCAGGCAGCTAATGGCAACATTCACAACGGTAAAGTTGGTAAAGTATTTGGTTACTTAGGACTAGAGCGTAATGAAGTTGAACAAGCGCAAGCGGGTGACATTATAGCCATCACTGGTCTTGGTGAATTAAAGATTTCTGATACCGTTTGTTGTCCAAACGAAGTGGAAGCATTGCCAGCATTGTCTGTTGATGAGCCAACTGTAACGATGACATTCCAAGTAAATACGTCGCCTTTTGCCGGTCAAGAAGGTAAGTTTGTTACTTCTCGTAATATCCTAGAGCGTTTAGAGAAAGAGCTTGTACATAACGTAGCACTGCGTGTTGAAGAAACTGATGATCCGGATAAATTCCGCGTGTCAGGTCGTGGTGAATTGCACTTAGGTATTTTGATCGAGAACATGCGTCGCGAAGGTTTCGAACTTGCTGTATCTCGTCCTGAAGTTATCATGCGTGAAATCGACGGCGAGTTACAAGAGCCGTATGAAACTGTGACAGTTGATGTTGAAGACGAACATCAAGGTGCGATCATGGAGAAAATGGGCTTACGTAAAGCTGAGCTAACAGATATGGCGCCAGATGGTAAAGGTCGTATTCGTATGGACTTTATAATGCCAAGTCGTGGTTTAATTGGTTTCCAAACTGAATTCATGACACTAACTTCTGGTTCTGGCCTAATTTACCATACCTTCTACGAGTATGGCCCACACAAAGGTGGTGAAATTGGTCAACGTATCAATGGTGTACTTATCGCTAATGCACAGGGTAAAGCATTAACTAACGCATTATTTAACTTACAAGAGCGTGGTCGCTTGATGATTGGTCACGGTGTTGAAGTTTATGAGGGTATGATTATTGGTATTCATAGCCGCGACAATGACTTAACCGTTAATGCGCTAAAAGGTAAGCAATTGACCAACGTGCGTGCAGCGGGTACAGATGATGCGCAGGTGTTAACTCCGCCAATCAAGATGACGCTAGAGCAAGCGCTTGAGTTTATCGATGATGACGAGCTAGTTGAAGTCACGCCTGAGAATATTCGTATTCGTAAGAAGTGGCTAAAAGAGTCAGACCGTAAACGCGAATCAAGACAAGCGAAAAAATAGATAAGAAAGCCGGAATTAATCCGGCTTTTTTTATGGTGAATATTTATCGTTGCATAACGCTAACCCGTGACGCTCTCTAGACAGCATGCTATATTAGTTAAAACAGTAACTTAGCTTAATGTTGCAGTATAAGCGTCTTTCGTTAGGGGCTAAATGGATATTCATATTCCTCAAAGCTGGAAAAAATTGCTTAATAAAAACGCTATGCTCTTTTTCGCAAGCTTTTTTTGGCGACGAGTCAAACAAGAACAAATAGGCGTTATAGCAGGGTACCTATCGTTTGTATCCGTCATGTCTTTAGTGCCTATTTTAATGGTCATCTTCACCGTGATGACGGCATTTCCAGTGTTCAGTGATATCTCACACCAAGTAGAAGAATTTGTTTTTTCTAATTTTGTCCCAGCCTCCGGCGAAGTGGTGCATGAATATATTACAAGCTTTGTTATAAATGCGAAGAAAATGTCGACATTTGCGATTTCGCTATTGGTGATTTTTGCCATATTATTGATATCGTCAATCGACAAAACAATTAACAATATTTGGGGTGTGAATAAGCGCCGTAAGTTTGCAACATCGCTTGCAATGTATTGGACCGTATTAACCTTGGGTCCAATTTTGCTTGGTAGTTCAATTGCTGTAAGTTCATATATCATTTCGCTTGTCTCGCGCGGTGAATACAACTTGTTTGGTTTTGCTGACATATTGTTGCGTATGCTACCGCTCATAGCTTCAGTCGCGTTTTTCACTTTTATGTATTCTGTCGTACCCAACACGCAGGTTTACATTCGTTTTGCCGCCATAGGTGGTGTATTTGCTGCCTTACTGTTTGAAATTGCAAAGAAAGGTTTCGCAGCCTATGTGACTGCAATCCCATCTTATGAAGCGATTTATGGCGCATTAGCGAGTATTCCAATACTTTTTTTGTGGGTCTATATTTCGTGGTTTGTGGTGTTATCAGGTGCCGTGACCACAGTAGCACTTCAAAATTTTGATGCGGTTATCAAGTCGAAAGGTCGCTCGCAAAATTAATGCTGCCAATTGTGCAGCTATTAGTAATGAATTTCTGCGTCGCTAGATTTATACTGTGACACCTTTTAATTGCTTGGAAAAATCATGATTGCGCTCATTCAACGTGTATCGCATGCCAACGTTGCTGTAGACAACGAGACTGTAGGTGAAATAAGTAAAGGCTTATTAGTTTTGCTTGCGATAGAGCCAGAAGACGATGAAGCAAAGGCTAAACGCTTAGCAGAGCGTGTTTCGGGCTATCGCATTTTTGAAGATGACAATGGAAAAATGAATTTAAATGTATCACAGGCTAGTGGCGATATTTTAGTGGTATCACAATTCACTTTAGCTGCTGATACAACGCGCGGAATGCGCCCTAGCTTTACAAGTGCTGCTGCACCAGATATGTCGAAATCTCTCTATAAATACTTTACGCAATGCCTGCGTGAAAAAGGGTTTAAAGCGCCTACAGGTCGCTTTGGTGCAGATATGAAAGTGTCGTTATTAAATGATGGACCGGTTACCTTTCAACTAAAGGTGTAATGATGAAATATATTATTCGAAGCCCACAAACGCCTGAAGAGTTTGAGCAGTATTACCAGTTGCGCTATCAAATCCTGCGACAGCCTTGGCAACAGCCAATAGGTTCTGAAAAAGATGAGTTAGAAGATAGTAGCAAGCACATTATCGCTGTAGACAAATCAGGAATGGTTGTGGCCGTAGGCAGAATTCATCAAGCGTCAGCATCTGAAGCACAAATTCGCTACATGGCGGTACAAGAGAGTTCCCAAGGTGAAGGGCTTGGTGCAATGGTGATTGAAGCATTGGAACAATGGGCGAAGAGCAAAAATCTCAACACTGTGGTGCTTAACGCTCGCGAAAATGCGTTGGCATTTTATCTTAAACTAGGTTATCGAGAGTTAGGGTTTAGCCACTGCCTTTATGGCGAGGTGAACCATTTTAAAATGGCGAAGGATTTACTATGAAAAAAATAATGCTAATCGTGCTTTGCTGCGTCGTGCAATTGAAGGTTTACGCAAGCGATATTGAAAAAGCGCAAAACAATCTGCTCGACGGCTTTCATCAAGCAGCGTCCGAAGCAAATTATGACGCTTATTTTGGTGCATTAACACCACAAGCAATATTTTTAGGTACCGATGCCACGGAACGTTGGACAAAAGACATGTTTTCCGACTATGTAAAACCTTATTTCGATAAAGGTATTGGGTGGACATATACTCCAACCAAGCGCCTAATAACGCAGGTTAATGCGGAGGTCGCCTTTTTTGATGAATTGCTGCATAACGATAATTATGGCCAAACCAGAGGTTCGGGTGTTTTAGTAAAAACAGCTAAAGGTTGGCAAATAGCGCAATACAATTTGTCTATACCCATGCCAAATGACATCGCAAAACTTCTTGTAAAACAAATTCGTCAATATCAGAAAAATGAGCAACGTAAATAACGTGTCGGTAACAATAATAGGGTGTGGGTGGTTAGGTGCGCCACTTGCTCAAGCGTTAAAAAGTCAGCAAATGGGCGTCAACGGTACTTCGCGCAGCGATACAGGTGTCGCTAAACTTGAGCGACAGGGCATAGATGCATTTGAATGCCAGTTGCCACTAACTGAACAGGCGCAAATGCAGTTTAATGACACCATA
Organism: Thalassotalea agarivorans; assembly: GCF_030295955.1. NCBI lineage: Bacteria > Pseudomonadati > Pseudomonadota > Gammaproteobacteria > Alteromonadales > Colwelliaceae > Thalassotalea > Thalassotalea agarivorans. The sequence continues at coordinate 2,834,393 of NZ_AP027363.1, read as the reverse complement.
GTGATTGCGATAACACCGGGGCTCAAACGTGGCAAAAAGGATTATGCTGATAACATCCTAAGTGTCTGTGATATGGCGAAAAAAACAGAAAAACGCATCATACTAGTGAGCTCTACAGGCGTATTTGAGAATCACATCGGTGACGTCGATGAGCAAACAGCTCCGGACCTTTCTTCAGAAAAAGCGACTTTACTCAATCAAGCAGAGCAACATGTACTAAATGCAAGTGAATATAATGCGGTACTAAGGCTATCGGGGCTGATTGGTGAAGACAGGCATCCCGGCAACTTTCTTAGAAAGGCTCAAACTATTAGTGCCACACAAGCTATTAATTTGATACACCAGCAAGATGCAATAGGTTTACTACTTAAATTGATAGAAAGCCCTAAACTTGGCGGCATATTTCATGGTGTTAGTCACTGCCATCTAAGCAAATATGAATTTTATAAAATGGCGGCACAATCGATAGGTCGCCAGTTTAATGCTCTGCCGAATAATGATGACGGTAAAAATAGAATAGTTATGGACGCCATCACTAGAGATCGGCTAAATTACAGCTATCAAGTAGATGACTTAGTGCATTGGATAAATAATTAAGGAAGTAATCGCATGAAGTATTCGGTACGAAAAGCTAAATCTTTTGATCGAAAGCGATACCTATTTTTGTTTCTCTTTCTACATATTACCTTACTCGATCTTTTTTATATTTCGGAGCAAGGTGCTGTTGTTATGTGGCAGGAGAATCTAAGTTTTGTAACGCAAGGCATGCATTTGTTGGTATTGGCCATCGTGTTTATTGTCTATAAGTTAATTTCGAGTATGAGGTAAACGTGTACTTTCCTAATGATGATACAGGCAATGTATTAGCCGATATGGCTGAAGCAGGTGTTGATTTATCGGTCGAGCATAATGTTGTTTATTTCCACTTATTTGAAAATAAAGACGACGCACAAGCATTAGCTGCCCACATAGAAACGCAATACCAAGAGTACCAAGTCACGCTCAAACCCGATGAAATACCAAATGTTTGGGATGTCGATTGTGTAGTTAAGCAGATACCAAGCTACGACAATATTGTTGAGCAAGAGCAGTGGTTTGAAAAATTGTCAGCAAAGTTTAATGGCTACAATGATGGCTGGGGTATTGAAATAAATGATTAGCCCGGTAACCGAAAAAAGTTATACATACGCTTGAAAAGCAAGGATATTGTGTTAATTTTATAATCAACTTCAACTATTTGTAGGTTCATCATGGATTGGATTCAAAACCTGTTCAAAGCGGAAACGCTCGCTTTACTCATTCCTATCGTTGCTATTGTAGGAGCGTTTTTAGTGGCAGCGCTTAAAGCTCACCATCGACATCATGAGCGTATTGAAAAGATCAAACAGGGTATCGACCCTGACGCTAATTAATATTCCTATTGCTCTTTCAGCGATGTTGAGTCCCTTTTTACCAGTTGCGGCGTGTACTGCATTGAAACATGCGTAGGTTTTTGCTTACGGCCTTGTGCTATCAGTAAGTTTGCCGCATTTTCCGCGATTTCTTTGTTTGGTTGATCTGCGGTTGTTAATCGAGGCCACGTTTGTCTAGAGAAGGGACTGTTCTCAAATCCCGCAAGCGACAGCTCCCCAGGTATCGAGACATTCATAAGTCGAGCAGCGAATAATGCACCTGCCGCTATCTCATCGTTACAACTAAAAATCGCCGTAGGTTTAGCCTTATTTGCAAGTAAATGTTTTGCACCGTCTACACCCGTTTCAAAAGAGTAGTTGCCGTTGTATATCAGTGATTCATCAAGTGACACATTGGCATCAGCTAGGGCCTTCTTGTAACCTTTGAGTCGCTCAACCGTAGATTGGTGACTTGAATCCCCTGCTATAAAACCAATTTGCTTATGACCGAGAGACAATAAATGCTGAGTAATGGTATAGGCTGCTTCATGGTCGTTTACCATAATGCAAGGTGTTAGGTCGTCAGGTACGGCATCGCCAGACATAATTCGGACTATATTTATGTCAAGAGCCATCAGCGCTTTAACAAAGTCAGGTCGTTCGGAAAATGGCGGTGTAAGTATCAAACCAGAGACGCGAGAGTGCTTCACCATTTCACTGATTTCTTCAACAATATTTTCGTTCTTAGCGCTACAAGGATGAATGACAAGTTCAAAACCCTGTTGCCGACAAGCAGATAAAATACCTTCCTGCATATCAATAACATAGTAAGCATTTGGATTGTCGTATATATACGCCAAACTATAAGATTTAGTGCCAGCGAGGTTGCGAGCTGCTAAGTTGGGCTGATAATGTAATTTCGCCACTGCCGCTAAGACTTTTTCTCGCGTTGCCGTTCTCACTGACGGCTCATTGTTCATTACTCGAGAAACCGTTTTTATTGAAACGCCGGCTTCTTTAGCCACTTCATTTATTGTTGCTTTAGACATTGCTATTGCTCACTTATTGCGAACCAAAAAATTAACGGATAATTAACCTTTGATCGCCATATTTTACACTTTATCTTGTTGTTTTGTAATGTAGAAAAATTACCACTTTTTAAGTCAATATGCTCAAATTTTCTTGGGTGAATGTAATTCTTTAGTAATCTTATAACAAAATAATCATCAATTGGACAGCGTTGTCATTTCATATTGACAAAAAGTCATCTTTTTAGTGCGAATTTGGTTACAAAACTAGCATTATTTTCTTGTTATTAACGATAAATTTACATTTTACGGTGTGGTTAACGCTCCAATCTTGTTTATATAATTCTTTTAAAATCAGCACCTTAATATAATGTAATAATTTTGTTGTTATAAAATGTAGCCAAGACGGTTTTTTATGTGTATGGTTTACATAATCAAATTGACAACGCTGTCATTAGGGAGATGAAAGTGTTGTCTATTGGTGTTAACAAGCATATTTCTATAAAAACGTGTGTAAGGGAAAGTCGATGTCATCTAAAACTTTTAAAAAAGGCATCTTAGCAACTTCAATCGCAATGGCTGTCGCTGGTGTATCTGCACCAATGGCAATTGCAGCTGAAGAAGCTAATGCTACTAATGACGAAACAGAAGTAATTGAAGTCCGCGGTTTACGTGGTTCTTTAAAAGAAAATATCAATGCGAAACGTTTTTCTGACGGCGTAGTTGATGTAATCACAGCAGAAGATATTGGTAAGTTTCCAGACAGAAACGTAGCTGAATCTTTAGCGCGTATTCCGGGTGTAACTATCCAAAGACAATTTGGTGAAGGTTCTGCAGTATCAATTCGTGGTGCTGGTGCTGAATTCACTAAAACAACGTTAAATGGTCAAAACGTTGCTTCAACAGGTTGGTTCGTATTAGAGCCGGCTAAGCGTAGTTTTAACTATGAGTTGCTTCCATCTGAACTTGTTGGTGACTTAGAAGTTTACAAGTCTGCTCAAGCTGACCTAATTGAAGGTGGTGTTGGTGGTACTGTAATTGTAAACACGCGCACTCCGCTAGAGTTAGACGCCAATACTGTTTACGCTTCATTAGAAGGCGAACATTCTGACGATTCAGGTGAAGTATCACCTCAACTTTCAGGTATGTATAGCTGGAAAAACGATGCAGAAAACTTTGGTGTTTTAGTATCAGCTGTAGCACAAGAGCGTGCTCTTCAGCGTCAAGGTAACGAAGCATTCTGGGAATGGGGTGCAGGTCCGGTTGCATTCGAACAAGATCGTAAGCGTAGCGCTTTAACTGTAGCTTTAGAATACGCACCGACTGAAAACCTTTCTTTTGTATTTAATGCGCTAGACATGAAAATGGAAGCGGACAATACAAACTACGCATTATGGTTAACGCAAGGTGATACATCTTGGTCAGGTAATACACCAGATGCATGTTTAGGTGGTAATTGTGTAAACCCTCGTGGTACAGCTGTTCAAGGTCAACTAGCAACAGGTTACTATCAAGCGCGTCCTCGTGAAGCGACAATGAATTCTGATGTTATCGATTTAGTAACAACATATGAAGCTGATAGCTTCACTTTAGATGTTCAAATCGGTAGAACAACATCAACAGGTGGTACTGACTTTGAAATGGTTGTTGATGACGGTGTAAACACACCTATCGTAGACGGCACATATGACTTTACTGGTGACGAGTTAACTTGGTCATTACCAAATGGTATCGGCGGCCAATCTATGGCTGACTATGACCCAGGTTCATTACTAATGGGTACTGGTACTGCATTCAACAAAACACCGAAAACTGACGAAGAAACTTACGCACAAATTGATTTAGAGCTTCCACTAGATATGGACTTTATCTCAAGCGTTAAGATGGGTGCTCGTGTTGGTCAACACAACACAACTTCTCGTCAAATGTACTTAGATCAAGAAGCTGGTTTTAATAACCGTATTTCTACAGCTGACCTACGTGTTGGTACAATTGATGTAGGCTACGGCGACTACCAAATTTCAAAATTTGACGTAGATGCAATCAAAGCATGGGCGAAAGCAAGTATCGTTGGTGAAACTGAAGAGCTTGGTGCTTACAGTGAAATTGATGAAACCAACACTGCGCTATACGTAATGGCTAACTACGGTGGTGAAAACTTCCGCGGTAACTTTGGTGTTCGTTACGTACAAACTGATGCAACATCTACATATTACTTAGACGGTAATAAAACAGAAGCAGAAGGTGACTACAGCGAAATTCTTCCAAGTTTCACATTAGCGTATGACCTAACTGATGAAGTTGTTCTTCGTGCAGCTGCTGCGCGTGTAATGGCACGTCCTCAGTATAACGATATGTATACTAACCCAAGTGCGGTTGGTGCAAACGATGATGTACCAGATAACCAATTCTGGATCATGGGTAACGTTGATTTGGATCCGTTCTTAGCAAACCAGTTTGAAATTGGTGTTGAGTGGTACTTCAACGAGAGTTCTCTACTTTCTGCAACAGTATTTATGAAGCAAGTAGAAAACTTCATCAGCATTGCTGAGACATACAATGTTGCGACAGAAGACTTACCAAATGGTAGTTACGACACAGCAAACATGCGCCCTGATGAAATCGCAAACGGTTGGACAGTTCAAGAGAAGCAAAACTCGAAAAAAGGTGATGTTTCTGGTTTAGAACTTCAATACCAACAAGATTTCAGCAACGGTTTCGGTTTGTTAGCTAACTATACATACACTGATACGTCGACTGATTCTGATACGTTTACAGATATGAACCCGTTCTTAAGTGACAGTTCAGATCACGTATTCAATGCGACGGGTTACTATGAAAACGATGATTTCTCAGTACGCGTTTCATACAACTACCGTAGCGAATACATGTTACGTGAAGAAGGTGCATACGGTAACCGTTTACACGATGGTTTCGGTACACTTGATATCAGCGGTGTATACCACGTAACTGAGAACATTGATTTGTCACTTGACGTAATCAATGCGACAGGTGAAGACTCATTGCAATTTGGTAACAATGCGTTCCAAACAAATGCAAGTGGCTTTGCTGACGGCTTCCCACTATACCAATATGAAATGGCAACACGTGTTGTTGCTGGTGTAGCGGTTCGCTTCTAAAATTAGCGAAAAGTAACAAAAGGGGAGTTGTAACTCCCCTTTTTTGTCGCTAAATTTAACTTCTAAAATTTTAATGACTTTTCTAGGTGTAACATGTCTTCTTTCAAACCACTCAATTTTGAGCTTCATAGTGAACTTAAAGTAAAACCAATCACTTCTTTTCCTGGGCTTGAAACACAACAAATTGTGCCAGTAGCGGCGCATGAATTCGCGACAGCGGGTTCGGAGATGCCAGTAGTGTTTGTGAAGAATGCAGAAACTGGTGCATTTCAAGCGGTAGCATTGCTGGGCTTAAACCAGAAAGAAAATGTATTTTATCAAGATGAAAAATGGCGTGGTCATTATATTCCGAGTATTTTAACTCACCAGCCTTTTGCGCTAATGCCTTCTGTGTCTGACGAAACGCAATTGCAGTTGTTGATCAACGAAGAAAGCCCTTTGGTTAACAAGACTGAAGGTGAAGGTCTATTTGATGATGTTGGTAACGAAAGTGAGTATTTAACGCAACGCAAGAATGCACTCGGTCGCTATTTTGAAAATGCACAGGTAACAACGGCTTTTGTTAAAATGTTGTCTGATATGGGCCTGTTAAAAGAGCAACAACTGACACTTAACTTTAGTGGTGACAAAATCCTTATTGAAGGAGTCTATTTAGTTGACGAAAAAGCGCTTGCTCAGCTTTCAGATGAAGATTATCTGACGTTGCGTGAAAAAGGTTTTATCGCCTTAATTTATCATCATCTTGGTTCGCTTCATCAGCTAAAAAATGTTGCTCGCTTAAAAGCAAGTAACTAGGTCAATTAGGTTGGAGTAAGGTCGACATTATGTCTGAGAAAATACGTCATATTGTCATCGTCGGTGGCGGTACTGCCGGCTGGCTTACGGCGAATCATTTAGCCAAACAACTCCAACCAAGTTCAAATACTGATGTAACGATTACGTTAGTCGAATCGCCCAATATTCCAACGGTAGGTGTTGGCGAAGGGACTGTGCCTATGATGCGTCAATCGTTGCAGTACCTTGGCATATCAGAAACCGATTTTCTGCAACAATGTGATGCCACATTTAAACAAGGTATTAAGTTTGTAAATTGGGAGCACAATCCAGCCGATAAAGGCGAGCATAGTTATCATCATATTTTTGATTATCCTGCGCCAGCCGACATTGATTCAACATTGTATTGGCTAAATAGTAACACCCATCAAAGCTTTGTTGATGCGGTTTCTATTCAGGGGAGAGTGTGCGACAACAACTTGGCGCCAAAACTCATCACTACGCCGGAATATCAGGGTGCGGTTTCTTACGCCTACCATCTTGATGCCGCAAAGTTTGCAAAATTACTGACTAAGCATGCGACCGACATGGGCGTAAAGCATGTAAAGGCGACGGTTGAGCAGGTTGAAACAGCGCCTTTAGGTGATATCTCTGCGATTATCACTAAAGAATTAGGTGCCATTTCTGGTGATTTTTTTGTCGATTGTACTGGCTTTCAAAGTTTGCTGTTGGGTAAAACGCTTGATGTTAGCTTCATTGATCAAAGTGACGTCCTTTTTGCCGATAGAGCGCTTGCTGTTCAGGTGCCTTACGTTGCGCCATCAGATGAAATTCCCTCCTACACCATTGCATCGGCTCAAGATGCAGGCTGGATTTGGGATATTGGACTAACGACGAGGCGAGGCACTGGTTATGTCTTTTCATCTAAATACTGTAGTGACGAACAAGCTAAATACACGCTAGCACAATACCTAGGTGATGACGCTTTAGTCGAAGGTGCTCGCTTTATCGACATGAATATTGGTTATCGAGAAAAGTTTTGGTTCAAAAACTGTGCGGCAATAGGTCTTTCTCAGGGGTTTGTTGAACCGCTGGAGGCTACAGGCCTTTTAGTCTTTGATGCTACAGCCCGAATGTTAGCAGAGCAGTTTCCTACCTTTAAAGAACAAATGCCACTAATGGCTGATTGTTTTAATGAGCGCGTCAAAGCCAGTTGGTTGCATGTTATAGATTTTATTAAATTGCATTACTGTATTAGCAAGCGAGACGATACGCCTTTCTGGCGTGACAATCGTTCATTAGCTTCTATTCCATTATCATTACAACAAAAGCTGGAACGATGGGCGTTGCAGCCCCCACATGCGTATGACTTTGAGAATAAATTTTCTGTCTTCAATAAAGAAAATTACCTTTATGTGCTTTATGGCATGCACTTTGACACTGACGCGACTCACTTGGCATACAAAGCGGGGCAAGAAGAACACGCTAAGGCGTATTTTCAGCAATTAGAGCAACATTGTCAGACAGCGTTAGACAGACTGCCTAAACATCGCGAGCTTTTAGAAAAAATAAAACGTTTTGGTCTTCAAAAAGTATAGAGCCCCTTCTCAACAAACTTTTCATGATACTTTTGTAATTGCTTTTGATAGCACTTCCAACTCGCAACGTGCTGTTTGTTTATTGGTTTACGCACTTGCGTGTTACTTAAGGTATGCACAGGGCGTTCATTTTCATAAAAGTGCAAACATTGAGTTTGCCAATCTAGCTCGGCACTAGCAACAAGTGCTTTGATTGTCCGCTCGGGATGCTCGACTAGCTGCTCATATTGCAGATGAAAAACACGCTGTGGAAATAGCTTCTGCCAATGTTTTAAAAGTTGGTGATACATCACAATCATGTCACTCATTTGATCTAAACAGTAAGAGTATTGATTACCACTGCCAAGTATTTGGCGATAACACGCAAATAAGGTGTCCATCGGATCACGCGTGCAAAACACCAGTTTACTTTGCTGGAACGCGAGCAGAATCGCACCAACTACCTTGTAGTTCAATAACATTTTGTCTGTAAAAAGAGGTGTGTTTTGCAAATATGTTGTGCGATACAAGTAGTTTTGAGCGATTTCGTGATAATGGCCTTTATCCAATTCCTTAAACAAAGCTGGATATGGCGAAGTAACGTTATTTTCTTCAACGATACTTGCGACCGCTTCTGAAAAAGCAAAAATCTCATCACCGCCGGTAACTTCACTATGGCTTGAAAGAATTTGCTCGCATAGGGTCGTGCCACTGCGAGGCAAGCCACAAATAAAAATAGGCTTACTATCGGTCTTTAGATCAACCGCCGGTAGATTTGATTTGATGTAGGATTTATTGAATATGTCTAAAAGCGCGTTAGTATCTGCGCGTTCTTTATTAATATTGAACGGCGCTAAACTTTTGCGATGTTCAGCTGCAACTGTCAAATAGTGGAACGCTTTTTCATGGGCTTGTTGTGCATGGTAATGATTAAAAAGGGCGTAACCAATGTAGGTTTTTGCATCCGATTGATTGACGTTTTCCTGAGCAAACATCTTCTTTAACAGGGCCAACGCATCGCTGTTAAGTATTGGTTGGATACTACTGAGATACCAGTAGGTTTTATACAAATGTGGTGTTGTTTTAATAACACGCTCAAATACTTTTATCGCTGCGTCGAACTCACCATGTTCTCGATACCAATTCCCTAAATCAAGTTGCCACTCCGCTTGGTTTGGCGCTAGCCTAATCGCTTCTTGTAGCGCGTTCTTAGCGCTCTCTGTCTCTCGAAAAAAACGCAAGGCTTGGTAATACGTATAGTAAAAACTAGCGTTGGATGGAAAGGCATGAATGGCTAATTTAGTTGCGCTTTTGAGGTTGTCGTAATGGGTAGTTTGGCTATACATAGATAAGACCATTTCATAGTCTTGTTCCGTTGCTGTCGTATAAGAGCAAATCTTATCAGCGACTTGTAACGCAGTGCTTATATCTCTGCGATGCATTGCAGCGTTAAGTTGTTGCCTTAGTTGTTTTAATTGTTCCACATCACCCTCAACAAAATAATTGTTGGCAGCCTAATTACCTGTTTAAGAAGCTATAGTAGCGCGTAAATGACAAAAGGGTAAATAGTTTTTGACAGCGCTGTCAAAAACAGCGATAGTAAGGTAATAAAAATTAATCAAATACCCTACATCAAGCGCTATGAAACCAATACGTTCATTTACATTACTTACATTTTTATTGTTGCTTTTCTCCTGCAGCGAGTCTTCTAAAACGCCTGACAATGACGTTAGTACCCCCCTTAGTCAGCAAATGGTCAGTGCGTTCGCACAGCAAGTACAAGTTAAGTATCAGGTGTTAACTAATCGTTCAGATGACAAATGTACAAAAGGTGCTGAAACGGATACTTGTTTCCAAGCGCGTATTTCATTTTTAAGCAACACAAACTTCGAGGCGCAAAATTGGAAGATTTACTTTAGTCACATGGCGCCAATTCAAAGTTCGCAAAGCGAGTTTTTTGACGTTAAACATGTTAATGGTGACATCCATGTAATTTCGCCAAAAGAGAGTTTTAAGCAGTTTGTGCAAGGCGAGAAAGCCTTTATCGACTTTAGAGCGATGTTCTGGCATTTATCCGACTCAGATATCATGCCTAATTACATTTTAGCGGTAGAGGGTTTTGAGCCTGTTGTATTGGCAAGCACCCAATTGAAAACAGATCCAGAAACAGGGTTGGAAATCATTCCTCATGTGGTCACTATTAGTGACTATGAGACGCAGTTTAAACGCACTGAAAATGACAGTACCCCTTGGCTTAATAGTGAATCTCTTTATTACAGAAACAAAGCGGTGAATGAAGCGCAAGTCGAGGTTGATGCTCAAATCATTCCTACGCCAGAGTTTGTTGCACTAGACAAAAAAGCAGGGCAGCTAGATTTAGCTAATGGCGTAAATTTTTCTTTTGAAAACGTGGCAAGGGAAGACGTTCAAGCTGCCATTGAACGCTTAGCGTATTTTGGTATTGCTGAGCAACAACAGGGTGTAGCTGTTTCCATTAAAGTCAGTAGTGATGATAATATTTCTGGCGCGTATCAAGTCACCCTAAACGACGTAGGTATAACAATTATTGGTGTCGACGCCGCTGGCGCTTTTTATGGTTTACAGTCATTGGCTGCTCTTATCTCTATCGATTCTGCTGTTGTACCTTATGGTCAAATAGTCGATGCACCGAGATATGATTTTAGGGGCGTGTTGGTTGATGTCGCTCGCAACTTTCGAAGTAAGCAATTCATCCTGGATCTACTTGATCAAATGGCGGCATACAAACTTAATAAACTGCACTTTCACTTAGGGGATGATGAAGGTTGGAGGTTAGAAATTCCTTCATTACCGGAGTTGACAGAAGTTGGCGCCCATCGTTGTTTCGATCCAAGCGAACAAAATTGTTTGATGCCACAACTTGGTGCTGGTTTAGATCCTAATGCTGAAAACAATGGTTTTTACTCTGTTGCTGATTATCAAGAAATTCTAGCGGCCGCTTCAGCTCGACACATCCAAGTAATTCCTTCTTTAGACATGCCAGGGCATGCGCGAGCTGCGATTAAAGCAATGACAGCCAGATATAATCGTTATATGGCAGCTGAAGATGAAGAAAAAGCAACGCAATTTTTGTTGCACGACTTTGATGATAAAACTAAGTATCACTCTGTTCAGTTCTATGGCGATAATACGATTAACGCTTGTATGGAGTCTTCTTACGACTTTGTAACTGAGGTCATGCAACAAGTTAAAACTATTCATAGCGAGGCAAATCATCCGTTAACTCGATACCATATCGGAGCTGACGAGACGGCAGGCGCTTGGGTTGAATCGCCGATTTGTAAAGCGTTTCTCGCAAACAACGATGAAGGTATCGATAAGCCTGAGCAATTAGGTGCTTATTTTGTCGAGCGTGTGTCAACAATTCTTGAAGAACTTGGTATAGAGGCAGCTGGCTGGAGTGATGGAATGCATGCAACACGTGTTGAAAAAATGCCGGCCATTGTTCAAGCAAATGCTTGGGATACACTTTTCTGGGGTGGACACGCTAGAGTTCATGAAATGGCAAACCGAAAGTGGCAAATTGTTATCTCTTCACCAGATGCGTTGTATTTTGATTTTCCTTATGAAGCCGATCCAAAAGAACATGGATACTATTGGGCAGGCCGCCACACAAACACGGAAAAAGTGTTCCAAATGATGCCGGATAATTTACCTGTTCATGCTGAATTTTGGCTTGATAGAGAAGACAACCCCTATGTTGCTGACGACACCAAGTCGATGTTGGCGCCTAATGTTTCATTTTTAGGCATGCAAGGGCAGCTATGGAGCGAAAACCTACGCAGCGACGAAATGGCAGAGCATAAACTCTTTCCTCGTGCTATTGCGCTCGCTGAGCGTGCGTGGCACAAACCAAGTTGGGCAGTACCCTATAATTTTCAGGGAGCTAAATATGACCAATCAAGCGGTGCGTTTACGACAGAGAAACGACTGCAACGAGATAACGCATGGCATTTATTTGCGCATGCTCTCGGTAAGAAAGAATTGGCCAAGCTAAGTCAGTCAAACATCCAGTTCCGACTACCCACGGTAGGTGCGATTATTGAAAATGGCACGCTTAAGGCGAATATCGCTTTTCCTGGTCTTGCAATAGAATTTAAGGATGAGGCAAATACCTGGAAGCGTTACACGGCACCTATTCCGGTTTCTGGTCAAGTATGGGTAAGAAGTATTGACCCATTGTCAAACAGAAAGGGTAGAACCACCACTGTTGCACCTTAATGCAACCAAAAATAACACTTAAAAACATAACAAAATCATAGACTTGATAATTTGTTAAAGAATGTAATAAAAAATAAATGACAACGCTGTCATTTTTGGTACACTAAAGCTATGAATGACAACGTTGTCAAATGGCTAAAGGTGACGACAGCGTCACGGTTTAACGGGTTGAACATGAATTCAAGCAACAATGAACTAATCCTAGGTATTGATGGTGGCGGCAGTAAATGCAAAGCCGTCCTCATGCGAGGGGAAAATATTCTAGGAGAGGGTATTGCCGGCCCAGGCAATCCTTTGCATGGTTTTGAGCAAGCGACGACCAATATTGTTAAGTCGGCAAAGCTTGCACTTCAGGCTGCCAATATTGACGAAAGTGAACTGAGCAATATTGTTGCTGGCATTGGCCTAGCCGGCGTAAATCTACCTGTTTTATTCGATCAGATAGAGCATTGGCAACATCCATTTAAAGATATGTATTTAGCGACTGATTTATTAGTGGCTTGCCTAGGTGCGCATCAGGGACATGATGGTGCAGTTATGATAACAGGCACGGGCTCTTGCGGTTTTTCTTACATTGATGGAAAAGCACATATGTTGGGCGCGCACGGTTTCCCTCATGGCGATAAAGGTAGTGGTGCTTGGTTTGGTTTACAAGCCGTTGAACAGGCACTTGAAGCAACTGATGGTTTAGTACAAGAGACCGCATTAACCCCAAAACTCTTTGATCTTTTGAAAATAAAAGACGCTACCGAACTAGTAGAAGCGGTTGCTAAAAAACCAGCAACCTTCTTTGCTCAATTGGCAAACCTGGTATTTGACGCAGCCGAAGAGGGCGATCAAATAGCGTTATCTATCGTCGATGAAGGCTCGCAATACATCAACAAGCTGGCCGAAAGTTTACTTAAGGATAAGCCCCCACGTCTATCCCTGATCGGTGGATTAACGCCAAGGATTAAACCTTGGTTAGCAAATAATATCCAAGCCGTTCTAGAGGAACCACTACAACCACCTGAAATAGGTTCGGTTATCTACGCTAGACAACAATTGGCGTTGAACAATTAATAATTAGGTATTAAACAATGACTCAAACAATCATGGAAAAAGAAGCGATGGAGACACCTAGTGTCATCGCGAAACAGCTTAGTGACAATCATGCTTTGGCGATCTCTTTAGGTAATACCTTAAGAACAATAGATCCTAAAATGGTGATGATCATTGGACGAGGAAGTTCAGATCACGCAGGTGTATTTGGTAAGTACTTAATTGAAGTAGAAGCTGGCGTACCGACGTTTGCTGCTGCACCATCTGTGGCGAGCGTATATGGAAAATCACTTAAGTTGAAAGATGCGCTAGTTATTGTTATTTCTCAATCTGGCAGAAGCCCAGATATTTTAGCGCAAGCAGAGATGGCTAAAAAAGCCGGTGCGTATTGTGTTGCTTTAGTTAACGACGAGTCAGCACCACTTAAAGATATTGTGGATGTTGTTTTACCTTTAAAAGCTGGCGCAGAAATTTCAGTCGCGGCAACAAAAAGTTATTTAGCTACGCTATCAGCCTTACTTCAAATGACCGCTCATTGGACGGAAAATGAAGAACTTATTAAGGCGTTAGATACATTACCTGCTGCACTGCAAACCATGATTGATGCACAGCCACAATTAACGCCTAATTCTATAGAAAACGTGAAGAACATGGTCGTGCTTGGCCGCGGCTTAGGTTATGCTGTTTCTAAAGAAATGGCGCTTAAGCTTAAAGAAGTTAGTAGTATCCATGCCGAAGCTTTTTCAAGTGCAGAGTTCTTACATGGGCCTGTAACACTTGTAGAGCAGGGTTTAGCGATTCTAAACTGTTTTGTAAATGATGAAAGTGCGCAGTCTCATCAAGAACAAATTGACGAAGTTGCTAGTCGTGGTGCAGAGCTTGTTCATATGAAGCAGGTAGATAATGATATTCATCCGCGTTTTGCGCCGCTTGCAGTGTTGCAACGCTTTTATTTGGACGTTGCAAAAGTAGCCGTAGACAGAGGCTTTAACCCAGATGAACCTAAAGGCCTGAAAAAGGTAACACGGACTTTATAAAGATGACGATTACTCGGATTTTAACCAAACGCCTATTTGATGGTCAGCATTTTTTTGATGATCATGTACTCGTTATTGCCGATGGCAAGATAGTTGCAATCGATCGCGATACGTCGAATACAGATAGTGTGTTACCAGGGATAGTTGTGCCGGGTTATATCGATTTACAGGTCAATGGTGGTGGCGGTGTTTTGTTTAATGCTTCTCCCTCGCTAGACGGAATCAAAGCCATCATGACCGCTCATAGTAAGTATGGCACCACAGCCATGCTGCCAACCTTGATCACCGATCAGATTGAGGTTATGGAAAAAGCCGCGGATGCGATAGCCGAGGCAATTTCACAAAACGTCCCGGGTATTATTGGTGTTCATTTTGAAGGGCCACATTTAAGTGTTGCTAAAAAAGGCGCACATAGTGAAGAATTTATTCGCCCAATAAGTGAACGCGAGTGGGCAGTGTTGTCTCGAAAAGACTTAGGTCAAATCCTGGTGACATTAGCGCCTGAAAATGTGGCACCTGATGATATAGAAAAAATGGTGTCTTTAGGCATTAAGGTTTGTTTGGGTCATACTAACGCAACATATGAAATAGCAAACAAAGCCTTGCAAGCAGGCGCTGATGGTTTCACTCATCTATTTAATGCAATGTCACCGCTACAAGGCAGAGAGCCTGGTGTCGTAGGCGCTGCATTGTTGTACGATAATACCAGTTGTGGCCTTATCGTTGATGGACATCACGTCGATTATACCAGTTGCCAAGTGGCGCTCAACGCAAAACCAAGTGGCAAGCTATTTCTCGTCACAGATGCTATGCCGCCAGTTGGAACGGATGATGACAAATTCGACTTCTTTGATAGACAAGTCTTCCTTGAAGATGGCAAATTAACATCCACTACTGGAGAACTTGCGGGTTCTGCGCTTGATATGGCAACGGCCGTAAAGAATACACAAAACCATTTGAATGTACCGCTAGATGAAGCGATACGTATGGCGAGCTTGTATCCAGCGCAATATATCAATAAAGATCCCTTGTTGGGCACGCTAGTTAAAGGTGCACAGGCAGATTTTGCCGTGCTTAATGATGACTTAACCGTTGCGCAAACATGGATTGCAGGCAAACAAGTTTTTAATCAACAATAACAATAATCAGATTGGCACAGCCAATACTATGTGAGGAAAGTATGGAATCAACTGTACAGCAGCAAAGTAAATCTAGCTGGATCCCAATGGCGATCGTAGCAGGCTTATTTTTTATCTTAGGATTTGCGACTTGGATTAACGGCAGTTTAATGCCGTATCTCAAGCAAATTTTACAACTTACGCCTTTTCAAGCGTCACTTATTTTATTCTCTTTTTATATTGCTGTTACCTTCACTGCGATTCCATCTTCATGGGTAATTCGCAAAGTCGGATACAAAAATGGTATGGCGCTAGGTATGGCTGGCATGATGTTGGCTGGTTTGATGTTTATACCGGCAGCGAAGACGCAGATCTTTCCTCTGTTTTTGTTGGCACAATTAGTGATGGGTGCGGGTCAAACACTGTTGCAAACCTCTGTTAACCCCTACGTTGTGCGCATAGGTCCAGAAGAATCAGCTGCTGCACGTATAAGTATCATGGGTATCCTTAACAAAACGGCGGGTGTTGTTGCACCGATTGTTTTTGCTGCATTAATTTCGAGCGGTTTCTCAGATACTGTTGGTCAAGAACTTTCTCAAACCCAAATTGACGATATGGCCAATAGCTTGGTATTCCCATATCTAGGTATGGCATTGTTTATTGGATTTTTAGCTTTGCTGGTCAAAAAATCACCGTTGCCAGAATTAGATAGTGAAGACGATGAAGAAGGTCAAGAAAGCGGCCGAATTAAAGATGTATTGGCTAAACCAAACTTAGCTTTAGGTGTAGTTGCACTGTTTGTCTATGTTGCCGTTGAAGTTATTGCCGGCGATACAATAGGTACTTACGCCTTGTCGTTAGGTGTAGAAAATTACGCTGTGATGACCTCATATACCATGGTATGCATGGTGTTAGGTTATACTCTAGGTATTATCTTAATCCCACGTTATATCTCGCAGCCAACTGCTTTAATGGTTTCAGCCGTACTAGGTGTGATTTTAACTTTCTTAGTAGCCTTTGGTAGCAATGATTCGTTTGTTATCTCTAACGCATTACTGGTGCCATTTGGTGGTGCCCAATTACCAGATACCTTAATGTTTATTGCTTTTCTGGGCTTAGCTAACGCTATTGTTTGGCCTGCTGTTTGGCCACTTGCGTTATCTGGATTAGGGAAACTAACTAGTACAGGTTCTGCCTTATTGATTATGGGCATAGCAGGTGGAGCATTTGGTCCGTTGTTTTGGGGCTTGGCGTCAGGTACTAGTATTGGACAACAGGGTGCCTACTTAGTAATGCTACCGTGTTATATCTTCATTCTATTTTATGCCGTCAAAGGTCATAAAATGACTTCTTGGAAATAATTGTTGAGGGTTGTTTACCCTCAACGTCACCAAATCCCCCTTGTTTTTTAAGTGGCATTTCATCATGTGATGAAACTTAATAGACCTTAGCGATAGTTGGTCACCTCGGCAAATGCCGAGGTTTTTTTTATGCTCAAATACTAAATTTTTCGTATAAACTGCAGGTTTTATCTAGGCTCCAGCTAAATTGCGGTCTGTAAGGTGCTGAAAGGGATAGAAAATTGTCTTGCAATCGTCATTTATCGCCCTAAAATGAAACCCTTAGCCGTAGAATGACAGGAAGTTATTCCTAACAATTATAAGAAGTATGTCGGAGTAGTCATGGACAATGCAAAGCGCACCGTAACCATTTTATTTTACAAAGATGGTTCTCTCGAAATTAATCAACATATCGGTCAATATCCACAAGAATCAGATGGCCGAGTTCAGATCCCAGAATCTTTTAAAATAGGTAAGTCAATTATTGCGGTAGTAGACGGCGAAGTCGAAGTACTGAATAAAGTTGGCGACCGAGTAGCCGCGATAGAGTGGGTAGCTTAAGTATCAAAAAAGGCCGTTAAACGGCCTTTTTTATTTTTTAGGTGCTTATGCATCAATGCTATGTATCGCTGCCCTTTGGGGAGTTAGGATACTGATTTGCTCCTTGATGATTGGCACGCTTTCTTACTCGATGAACAGAATCTAAGGCTAGTCTTAAGATTAACTAGTTGGGGTTCGATGATAGCTAAACCTATTTGAATTGCTAGCTTTGCTGCTTTTTGAAATATTTAGTTATAAAACTCCAAACTCCATTAATAATCAAGCAAATTAGAACAAAGACTAAAACATCTAGAATTAGCTTAGGTAGATTAAACTCATCCACAAACGGGTTGTAAGACGAAATAAAAAAATGAGTGACTAGTAAATGTACTGCTATCGCTAACAAGATAACTACCAATGTTTTCATGTTTGCGCCCCTTACAATGCTTTAATACAAGATATTTATGTTGGATTTTTTGCTAGCTGGTGCTTAGATCTGGCTTCTTTGCAAAAGCATTCTGTGCCAGCGGAAAAGGGATCTCAGTGCAATTAACACACACTTTAGATAAAAATAATTAAAAGAATCTACTTCTTTCCTTAAAAATGGCATATAACCAACCTCTATTTAGTCCTTTAAACAGGTATGACTTACGACAATAGTGGTGTCTGTATTAATTGTCAAACGGCCTTTTTTATTTCGTCAATTGCAGCAATCCTGTTTTCAATAATTGCCTGCTTTATTTGGGCTCCTTGCAAGCCTCGTTCGACAAAATGGCGAGCGCTAATCGAACTGCATGCTTTAGCACATTGCATTAAGTAATCGGCTTGCGGGTATGGACTTTGCTCACTACCGGTGCGGCCTGTAAAGTCCGCTTGGCAACTGATTACAAAGGCATCTAACATATCTGGATTACGCCAAATATCTAAGGCATTAAAAACTTTTAAAATGGTTACAGGTTTCAGCTCAAATGCCCGATGCGCATGTAAATGAAACTCACTGACTAATCTAGCAAGTTTTCTATAGTCGTTGGGTATTCTTAAACGCTCACAAACGTTGTCTATCAGTGCTATACCGGCCTTTTCATGTCCTCGATGCGAAGGCCACTCATTTTCTGGCGTAAGCCCTTTACCAACGTCATGCATTAGCGTGGCAAATCTAATTTTAGTGTCCTTGGTATATATCACCGCTTGCTTAAGCACCATCAGGGTATGAACGCCGGAGTCTATTTCTGGGTGCCACTGCGCCGGATTAGGTATTCCCCAAAGCTTATCCAATTCTGGTAAAAGTGCTGCCAAGGCGCCGCAGGCGCGCAGCACTTCGATAAATATTTCGGGATTGGGTTCAGCTAAAGCTCGCACCATTTCTTGCCATACTCTCTCGCCTGACAAAGTGTTTAGCTCGCCTGATTGAGATAGTTGTGTCATTAATGACAGTGTTTCTTCTGCAACGACAAAACCATATTGGTGGTATCTAGCAGCAAAACGTGCGACACGAAGCACACGTAACGGGTCTTCAACAAAAGCAGGTGATACGTGCCTTAAAAGTCGATTATCTAGATCGGCTTGCCCATCGTATGGATCTAGCAAACTACCGTCTTTTGCTATTGCCATCGCATTAATTGTAAGGTCTCGCCTCAATAGATCTTGCTCGAGTGTAACGTCCGGCTCAGCATAGCAAGTAAAGCCTGCATAGCCCTGTCCGGCCTTTTTTTCAGTGCGAGCCAACGCATATTCGTCTTTTGATTCCGGATGAAGGAAGACAGGAAAATCCTTACCAACTTGGGTAAAGCCCAACGACAGCATGCGCTCAACGTCTGCGCCAACGACCAAGTAATCTTTATCTTTTACTGGATGACCCAATAGTGAGTCACGCACAGCACCGCCCACCAAATAGGTATCTAAATCAGAGATTTGTAGTTGAGTTTGTTTCAAGCTGTTAAAGTTTTTACGGCAATTGTTTTCACAGTGTATCATAGCTTTGACATCAGCAATTGAACAGGTTAGTTTTTACAGCATCGCCGTAAAGGCTTTTTTAATGAATTAGGCATGTATCTCAATTATTTTGGATTTTCTCAGGCGCCATTTTCAATAGCGCCCAACCCTGCATTTTTGTTTCTTAGCGACAGGCATAAAGAAGCACTACAACACTTGTCTCATGGTTTAGGCGAAAGTGGTGGCTTTGTATTGCTCACTGGCGAAGTAGGGACAGGGAAAACAACCATTAGTCGCTATGTATTAGAGCGTGTACCAGAGAATACTGAAGTTGCTTACATACTTAATCCAACGCTATCGAGCCATGAATTGTTAGCGACAATATGTGACCAGTTGAAGATTCGTTACAGAAAAACCGATCCGTCATTAAAAACCCTGACAGATAAGATTCTTAAAAAATTAACGCAAAATCATCAGGAAAATAAAAACACCCTGTTGATTATTGATGAAGCGCAGCATTTGCAGGCTGAAGTATTAGAGCAGTTGCGACTACTCACTAACTTAGAAACGAATACACAAAAGCTGATGCAAATTGTGTTAATCGGCCAACCTGAGCTGAAAACGCTCCTTCACCGAAGAGATTTGAGACAGCTTGCGCAGCGCATTACAGCACGTTATCACTTGATGCCATTGACCAAAAAGGAAGTGTTTCAGTATATCGCCCACCGCCTAGAGGTTGCCGGTTCTGAACCACACCTGTTTAGTAAATCTGCAATTAGCCGTATATATCAGAAAAGTGGCGGTATTCCTCGGTTGATTAATTTACTCGCCGACAAAGCGTTATTACACAGTTATCTAGAAAAAGTGGATAGTGTAAGTAAAAAAACGGTCGACCAAGTTGCCCGCGAAGTGCTCGTTTTTGATACGCAAGATAAGCCGAAATCGCCCAGTATGGATTTTAAACCATTGATATACGGTGGCGCGTTTTCTTTTGTTTGTGCAGCAGCCGGTTTTATCACGTTTCATTTTTATCAGCAGTCAGCGCAGGAGCAATATACTGCGATAACACAACAAACCAAAGAACAGCAGCAACAAGCGGATTTAATCACAGCGATCAACCAATTAAGTGACAACGTTGAACAGCAACAAAAAGCATTAGATGCATCGATTAGCGCGCAACAGCAAGCCGCTCAGCAACAAGCAGAGCAACAGCCTTTAATCTTGGGTGAAACCTCTGGCTATACTGATTTGGGAGACTACGCGTCGACTGCACCTGACAACGCATCTCAAACATTCACAGTTGAAGCCGTCGATGGCGTGTCTGACGAGATGATGACGTTGTTTCAAAATGCCATGGAAGAAACCGACAATGGCAATGAAGAGAGTGATGAGGTTGCAGTGTCAGAGCTGTCTAACGAAAGCGATGTAACGCCGCTTTCTCAAATGCCTACTCATGTGCAAGAGGCTGTGCCATCATTAGCCTTTGAAATGCATATGTACGCAACGCAAGGCGAGGGTTGGGTTCGAGTTAATGGTCGCGACAAATACGAAGGCAGTTTAATTGCGCCAAACGTTGTTCTTGAGGAAATCCATCCGCAACATGTTGTCCTATCAATGGATGGCTATGTATTTTCGCTACCAGCACTAACCAGCTGGTAACCCTTTTGTAAGGTAGAAATTCAAAAGCATTAATGCAGCGGTGTTGTATTGAAGCAATAAAAAAGGAGCCTAAGCTCCTTTTTTTATTTTAACCAAGCAGGTCTGGTTGTTTCATACGCCTTAATTTTATCTAATTTTGTAAGGGTCCAACCGACGCTATCTATACCTTCTACGAGACAATATTTATGGAATTTGTCTAATTCGAAGCTAAAACTTACATCGCCAGCTTTCACATACTGCGCTTCTAAATTAACTTCTAGTGATAGTTCGGCGTTATTGGCAGCGGCAAACAATTGATTAATTTGCTCATCGGCCAGTTTTATAGGTAAAACACCAATGTTAATGCAGTTGCCATAGAATATATCGGCAAAACTCGGCGCGATAATGACTTTAAAACCGTACTCTTGCAATGCCCATGGCGCGTGTTCTCTACTAGAGCCGCATCCGAAGTTCTCACGAGCCAATAAGATAGAGGCTGATTTATATTTAGGTTGGTTAATAATAAAATCTGGATTTTCTTGTTTGCCTTCGTGATCTAAATACCGCCAATCATGAAACAAGTGCTGGCCAAAACCAACGCGCTCAGTTTTTTGCAAAAACTGCTTTGGAATAATTTGGTCTGTGTCGACGTTAGCAGCATCTAATGGCACGACTAAACCGTGATGTGTAGTAAACTTTTCCATTGTTCTCTCCTTAACCGTTAACGTCTACAAAATGCCCTGCAATCGCTGCAGCAGCTGCCATTTCAGGACTCACTAAGTGGGTACGACTGCCGCGCCCTTGTCGTCCTTCAAAGTTACGATTACTTGTAGATGCACAACGATCGCCTTCCGCTAAAATGTCATCGTTCATACCTAAGCACATTGAACAGCCAGGTAAGCGCCATTGAAAGCCTGCCTCAGTAAATATATCTGCTAACCCTTCTTGCTCGGCTTGTTCTTTCACGCGATAAGAACCTGGCACAACGATCGCCTCAACAGAGCTTGCAACTTTTTTGCCGCGAGCAATTGCCGCCGCTGCGCGCAAATCTTCGATACGAGAATTCGTACATGAACCGATAAAGACTTTGTTAACTGATATATCTGTTATTTTTGTGCCTGGCGCTAAATCCATATATTTCAAAGCATTGACACAAGACTCTTTTTCAACTGGATCGCTAAAATCTTCCGGTGCGGGCACTGCGCCATCGACAGAAACCACTTGCCCTGGGTTTGTGCCCCATGTCACTTGTGCTTTGATGTCTTCACCTTTTAGCGTAACAACGGCGTCAAATGCGGCACCATCGTCTGTTTTAAGGCTACGCCAATCTTCTACAGCCATTTGCCACAGATCATCTTTTGGCGCGTATTCACGACCTTTTAAATATTCAAAGGTTGTCTCATCTGGCGCGATAAGGCCTGCTTTCGCGCCAAATTCGATACTCATGTTACAAATGGTCATACGTTCTTCCATCGATAATTTTTTGATGGCGTCACCGCAGTATTCCACTACGTAGCCAGTGGCACCGGCGCTGCCGGTTTTACCGATGATGGCTAGAATAATATCTTTCGCACTAATGCCAACGCCAACATCACCTGTGATTTCGATTTTCATCGATTTTGCTTTATTTTGGCGAAGTGTTTGTGTTGCAAAAACATGTTCTACTTCTGATGTGCCTATGCCAAACGCTAATGCACCAAACGCACCATGCGTTGCAGTATGAGAGTCACCACAAACAATCACAGTGCCTGGTAAGGTTAAACCTAATTCTGGCCCCATAACATGCACTATGCCTTGGTTTTTGTGGCCCATACCAAACAGCTCAATATCGAACGCTTTGCAGTTTTTCTCTAGTGTTCTTAGCTGGTTGGCAGCACCTTCACCTGCAGCATGGATTTCAATTGAACGCGTCGAAATGTTGTGATCCATTGTTGCTGTCGTGCGCTGTGGATGTCTCAATGGACGATCGTGAAAACGCAAGTTAGCGAAAGCTTGTGGCGATGTCACTTCGTGAATTAAGTGGCGATCTACGTAAATAAGTGGCGTTTCTCCGGGCGTTTCATCGACAATATGTCGTTGCCATAACTTGTCATATAATGTGATTGCTTGAGAAGTCATCATTAGGCTTCCTTGATAAATTGACAGATAACATCGCCCATTTCGGCGGTTGTTTTTGCTTGCTCCGCTTGATCTGCTGATAGCAAATCTCGGGTAAAGTAGTTTGCGTCAAATGCTTTGGCAACTGCACGCTCAATTGCATTTGCGGCTTCTGTTTGATTGAGGCTATGACGCAGCATTAGCGCCGCTGACAAAATTTGGGCAACCGGGTTGGCAATGCCTTTACCAGCTATATCTGGTGCGCTGCCACCTGCCGGTTCATACATACCAAAGCCTTGTTCATTTAAGCTCGCTGAAGGCAATAACCCCATAGAGCCTGTGATCATGGCGCAGATATCAGACAAAATATCACCAAACAAGTTTGAACATAACATCACATCAAATTGTGCTGGATTGCGCACCAGTTGCATTGCCGCATTGTCGACATACATATGTTCAAGCGCTACATCTGGATATTCACCAGCAATTTCATTAACGACTTCACGCCAAAGTACAGAAGTTTGAAGGACGTTTGCTTTATCGATAGAGGTAACTTTTTTATTGCGTTTTTGCGCTGCTTCAAACGCTAAACGGGTAATGCGTGTAATTTCAGCGCGACTATAAATCATGGTGTCGTAGCCAGCTTCTTCTGGTGTGCCAGGATTATGTCTTCCTTTTGGTTCGCCAAAGTAAATACCACCAGTTAATTCACGCATGACAAGAATGTCGAAGCCTTGGTCTGAGATATCGCTTCTCAATGGTGATAGATGCGACATCGCATCTTGCAAGCTAGCAGGGCGCATATTACAAAACAGACCAAAGTGACCTCTAAGGCCTAACAAAGAGGCTCGTTCAGGTTGCTCGGTTGGCGGCAATGATTCCCATTTTGGACCACCTACCGAACCAAACAAGATAGCATCCGCGTGTTCACAACCTTCGATGGTTGAGCGCGGAAGTGCTTCACCGTGATTATCGATAGCGCAACCACCTACATCATAGCGATGCATGGATAGTGGAAATTTGTATTTTTCTGCGACGGTCTCCAATACACGTTCGGCTTGGGCCATTACTTCAGGGCCGATACCGTCACCCGCTAGTATTGCAATTTTTGACATTTGATTTATTAATCCTTCTATTAAGCTTGTTTTTTATCTTGTGCAGCTTGCTTTAGCTGTGAAATAGTGATTGCACGACGTATGCTATTTAACGCATGTATAAGTGCTTGCCCAGATGCTTCAATTACATCTGTAGCTAGACCATAACCGTGGAAATTTCTGCCATTCCAAGCGACGACAAGGTCAGCTTGGCCTAAACCATCTTCACCACTTCCTTTGTTAGAAATTTTGTAGTCGGCTATCTCGAATTCGATATCAACGGCTTGTTTGATTGCTCGATAAAGTGCATCAACTGGGCCATTACCCGTTGCAGACTCGATAACATCGTCTTGCCCTTTACAGAATTTGATACTTGCAGTAGCAAACTCGCCACTACCACACTGCACATTTTGCGCCTTAAGTTGGTAGTAATCATCGGCTTCTTGTTGCTGCTTATTAAATAAAATCGCCTCTAGATCATCATCAAAGACTTGCCCTTTTTTATCTGCAAGCGCTAAAAAGTCTGCGTACAAATCGTCCAACACATAGTCGGTGTCTTTGTAACCTAAAGTCTCCATTCTGTGTTTAATCACGTGGCGGCCTGAGCGAGACGTTAGGTTAAGCTTGGTTTTGCTTATACCAACACTTTCCGGCGTCATAATTTCGTAGGTATTGCTGGCTTTCAACATACCGTCTTGGTGAATACCAGAAGAGTGGCTAAAGGCGTTGCCACCGACAATTGCTTTGTTCGGCTGAACAGGCATATTACATAGCGTGCTCACCATCTTTGACGTGCGGGCGATTTCATGGTGATTAATATTGGTGTGCACATTTAATAAAGACTCGCGCGTTTTCATAATCATGGCAACTTCCTCTAAAGAGCAGTTACCTGCGCGCTCACCGATACCATTCACTGTGCATTCAATTTGTCTTGCACCGGCTTGCACCGCAGCCATCGAGTTTGCTACCGCCAACCCTAAATCATTGTGACAATGAACAGAAATAACGGCTTTATCAATGTTTGGTACACGATTAAATAACTGTTCAATAATGCCTTGGAATTCAAACGGCAGTGTATAGCCAACGGTATCAGGAATATTGACTGTGGTTGCACCGGCATCGATAGCTTTTTCAACCATGCGGCATAAGTTGTCTATTGGCGTTCTACCAGCATCTTCACAAGAAAATTCTACATCATCAGTAAACTGCCTAGCGTACTTAACCGCATGTACAGCCATTGCTTCAACATCAGTAAACTCCTTCTTTAACTTGTGTTGTACATGAACATCAGAGGTTGAAATAAAGGTATGAATACGAAATTGGTCAGCTGGTTTTAATGCATCTGCACAGGCTTTAATATCAGCTTCTACGGCTCGAGCTAATGCACAGACACGGCTATTTTTAACCGTTTGCGCGATTTTTTGGACCGATTCAAAATCTCCAGGTGAAGACACCGGAAAGCCTACTTCCATGATGTCCACGCCAAGACGTTCAATCGCTTGCGCTATTTGTAATTTTTCATTGACGGATAAACTCGCATTTAAGGCCTGCTCACCATCTCTTAATGTTGTATCAAATATAATTACCTGATTGTCCATGACTTATTCCTTTAGATTCAATGCTGCACCAATTTACAGGTATAAAAAAACCCGCGTATTTAGCGCGGGTTTCTGGAATGTGTTCTAATTAAAAAAGCAAACAACGACCTAACCGCGCGATAATGTCGCGAGGAGGAGGTTTAGTAATAAGGTTTGCTTCGTAGTATTCATCGATATCTCTCTATCTAACTGACTTATTTTTACCGCAGTTACGGGTAGGTTGCAACAACAAATTTTTATGCAGATATAATTAATAATTATTAGCTAGGCATATAGCATTATATCGACTCGCTAAAAATTGTATTGCCAACTTCCGTAAACATTGGCGTCTGTATCGCTTTGAACACCATCATCACGTTGCGTAATAGAAACACCAAGCATCACTTGGCTATCGAGCATATTAAAACTCACTTGATTGTCAAACTGCCATAACTCTTGGGCAACTTTTGATAGCGTATTACCCAGCCAAGGCTGTGATTTGTATTTATCGCTATTATCTTTGTTTAGTTCGATGTAGCGGAGTTTGCTTTGCCAATGGTTAGCCCACGAAAGTGGAGCAAGCACAGTAAGCACAACGCTGGTCGCATCATTATCATATTGGCCGCCAATGCTTCTGCGATGGTACCTGTAGCCGCTCTCGTATATATTATGCTCGTAATAACAATTGCCTAAAACGCCACCACGTCCACCGCAATCAACGGCAAAGGTATCTGTATATTCAAGGTTAAATAGCCAAGGTGTATTGTTTACAAATGGTCTAATTTCAATACCGAAAAGATGGCCCTTATCTGTCACGCCAAAATTAGGTGATTTGTCTTCGCCAATAGTTTGATAATAGAGCGCATATGGTAGCTCAAACAGAGTATCAGACCATCGAACGTCATACCCCGCCAACTGGTTACCGAACTGTGTATCTTGACCTGGCGGACAGGGGTCAATATTGACCGCACAATCTTCCTTACCTAATATAATATCAAAGAAGTCCGAAACGCCGCTTGGTTGGCCTTCGCCACCCCATTGAGCGACCCACGAAATACCAAGTTCTAGTCCTGTAAATGGTCGAAGCGTCCCTCGGTTTTGAAAGAGTAATGCGTCCGGTACAAAGCGTTGCTGCTCAAGTTTAGACATGGTTGCGGTGTAGGTCCATGGGCCTATCCAACTTAGCCATGGGGTCTCAAATGCCGAAGAATCATTGCGGCTTACGGTTATGCCAGGCATAGGACGCGCATTGTTGGATAACACTAAACTGGTATCTAAACCTGGGCCATACCATTGAGAAACACTGCCGGCAGACAGCAACCAATTTCCAAGCGTCATGGCAACGTAACTATAATCAACATTAATCGTGTTTTGATCGCTATAATTTGTTGCATCATCGATAGCGGGCAGGGCATTTAGTGATAACTTGCCAAAAAATCGCTCACCATTGTACTGTGCACTTGCCGTCAATTTGGCTTTGTCACGCACTTCATCACCAAAACCTGTGAAAAAACGTTCGTTTTTGCTTGCTTGCAATCGCACGTTTAACTGCATTGTCTTTTGCTGGGCTTGATATGCCGCCAATACATAATTCAATGCATATTGTTGTGACGCTGATAAATTCGACGATTGGGCTTTATTTAGATCTCCAGCGATCGAGGCCCATTTTAGTGGATAAGTCGAAGTAGGCGCTGATAATATCCCTGTATCAGCAAGCAGTTGTATATGATGTCTAAGCGTAAGGTTGTCGGTATCAATCCATTTTGCCGCGTTCGAAAACGCGGAGTATAACAATGCAGCGCTTAATACTATGCTGGCTTTGGAAAAAAGCATCGCTAAATCCTTGTTGTTCTTTTTAATGACTTCGTAGTGTATCAAAGGCTAGAATAGGAACTTAGTCTTTTTTTAAATACTTGGTGCTTTAGTTGGAAAATCAACCGTTAAAGGTGCTTTTTATTCCTGTATCTTCACCCGAAGGTATGGGTGAATATATGCGCAGTTTGCTGGTGGCTGATGCACTACAAGAAAAAAGAGCAAATGCTGAAATCGCATTTATTTTGAATGAGAGAGCGCCTTATACCGCACACTGTCCATATACAGTTTTTGGTTCAAAAGGGTCAGCAACAAAGGATTCAAAAGCGGTTGAACAGGCATTGAAAGAATTTCAGCCAGATGTAGTCATCTTTGATGCGTCTGGTCGGGCGAAACAATTCAAATTAGCAAAACGCTTAGGTGCAAAAGTTGTCTTTATTTCTCAACACAAGAAAAAAAGAGCGCGTGGTCTCAAATTAAACCGCTTGCCTTACATAGACCATCATTTTGTTGTTCAACCAAGCTTCTGCTTACCGCCATTATCGCTTGTTGCACGTTTAAAGCTTCGGATTTTTCCTGCGGCGAGACCTACGCACATTGACGCGGTTTACAATGAGCCTGATATCGCAAAAACGCAGCAATGGTTAATCGACCATAACTTGAACGATAAACCTTTTGTGTTGTTAAGCGCTGGATCAGGTGGCCACCATATTAACGGACTTTATGCGACGGAGCTTTTTAATGACTATGCGCTGCAGTTATCGCAAGCACTCAAGCTTCATTGTATCGTGGTTATTGGTCCAAACTACCCTTATGAAGCCCCTGAAAACTCAGCGGCCATCACGTATGTTAGGGCATTGCAAAACGATACCTTTGTCGGTTTGCTCAAGTTAGCGGAACTTGTTGTCATAAGCGCGGGAGATACCTTAGTTCAGTCTGCGGCAATGCAAGTGCCGTCGTTATGCCAGGCAATAGCTAAAGACCAATATCGCCGCTTACAGCAATTTCAAAGTGAAGGGCTTACCCTTGCAGTTGAACCCAAGAAAATAGTGATTCAAGCGACAAAAGTGATGACATTATTCAAACAACAAGGGGTAAGTTCTCAGCCGCCGTTAAAAAATGGTTTAAGCACTATACTAGAAGCACTTATGTCAAACTAATAAAGGATTGCTATGCAAAAACACATCGTTTGTGTCATCGACAGCTTATCTGGTGGCGGCGCAGAAAAAATGGCGATTGTGTTGGCGCAGTCTCTGCAGGCTTTGGGACATAAAGTGACGTTTTTGTCTCTAGTAAAAAAGCACGATTATGACCTTCCTGTCGACATTGATGTCGAGTTTTTATATATAGATAATCGACGCAAGATAGATGCTTTTTGGCGAAAGCGTTACAGTATTAAGTTATTGGAACGTTGGTTTGATGGGTTACCAATTCCTGCTGATTTAGTGCTTTCACACTTAGACAAAGCGAATAATTTACTCACCCAATCAAAAATAAATAACGTATTTTATGTAGTACATAACTCGATTAAAGGTGAGCTTGAACGTCAAACTAAGCTTGGTTTCTTTTCCTATCGCTACCTGAAATCATCTAAACAAAGGTTGTCTGGTGAAAATCTAGTGGCAGTATCAGACGGTATTAAAAGTGAAATCGAATCATTGGATTGGCTTGTCCCAAAATCCATAACGCGCATTTATAACCCCTTTAATTTCCAAGAAATAAAGCGGTTTGCACAAGAAAAACAAATGGGTATTCCCAAGCATCCCTATATTATTCATGTTGGCCGTGTGGCCAAGCAAAAAAGACATGATGTTCTTTTTAGCGCCTTGGCTAAAATGAAGCAAAAGATATCAGTAGTGGTGCTGTGCAGTAACATTAAAAAAGTGCGAACAATTGCTCGAAAATATCAGGTGGATGATCAGGTGATTACTCCAGGTTTTGTTCAAAACCCTTATGCTTGGATAAAACACGCTGAGTGTCTTGTATTAACGTCGGATTATGAAGGCTTTGGCAACGTCTTGGTTGAGGCGTTGGCACTTAGTGTAGCGGTAGTGAGTACAAACTGTCCGCATGGTCCAAGTGAAATATTAACGGGCAAGCTCTCTCGTTGCTTGTGGCCTGTTGGCGATTCAGGGGCATTAGCGAATCAGCTTGACGGCATACTAGAACACAAAGAAGGTGTTATACCGAAGCCAGAAATACTAGATAAGGTAGGCGCTTTAGATATTGCAAAACAATACCTAAAGCTAATTAAAGACTAAGTTCTATTTCCAAGACTGTGAGTGACGTTTTTTGCTTCCTCCTAAACGAGGAAGCACAAGGCCTAATATCAATCCAACACCAAGAATCATTGCGCCACGCATCATCCAATGATTGATCAAACTACTGTCTTGGCTTTTCATATCGCTTTTTACTTGTGCTAACTCTGTGGTTAGTTGAGCGATTTGATTCGTCAAGTCAGTATTTTCACTCTTCAGTGTAATGACTTGATCGCGAGCGCTTTCTAATTTGCTTGATAACGCATTGATACCTGAATTGCTCTCTTTAAGTTGATTGTTTAAGTGAGCATAGGCAACACGAATACCTGCTGTACGGGTAACAAACTTTGATTCGACCCAAGCGGTTACATTTTTATCTGTGATGATCTGAGTATAACCATTAGCCACTTGACCAGTTAGTTTTACATCAGCACCGGCGTTTACCGTACCCACGATACGATATTGATTACCTGCACCAGAGTGCATGTAGATAAATAAGTCATCAATGACATAGCCTTGTTGCGCGTTAGCACCAAAACTAAAAAGTGCGCTCAGCACCAGCGTCCAAGCAATAATGATTTGCTTTACATTTTTCATATTTAAACCAAGAAAAGCGTGTGAGCTTTAAACTAGAGTGTTTTTCGTAGATAAGCCACGATATTAGAACGTTGCTTTATTTATAGCAAGTTTGTAGCGAAAAAGCGTGTAAAATAAGGTTTGTTTGCTTTTTTTTTAAGCAATTAACGTGAATTATTTGCGGGGATGACAAAGCTTTTGTATGTTTAGTTAAACGCATAAGAAAAAACTCGTCAAATTACCACTATATGGACACTGAAATAGAGCTGAAGTTTTTGGTTCAAGGTGAAAATGTTGCAGATAACATCAGACAATGTCTGACCCATCATAATTTCACATTTAAAGAAGAAGAAAAAACACTTAAAAATACCTATTTTGATACGCCAGATCTTAAACTGCGTCAGCTTGACTATGGTCTGAGAATCCGAACATATAGTACTTTCCAAGAGCAGACGATTAAAACCAGAGGGCAAGTTGTTTCTGGTTTGCACTCAAGACCAGAATACAATGTTGAAATATCAGGCTCTGTGCCTGAGCTCGCGCTTTTCCCAGAACAGCTTTGGCAAGACGCTAGTCAATGCCAGCTCATTCAAGAGCAACTTACGCCACTCTTTGACACGCATTTTGTGCGTCAGGTATTTACGGTAGAAAACATTGCTGGAGGTTCAATAGAACTCGCTTATGACAGCGGCTCTATTTCTAGTAACAATGGCAATGAGAAAATTAACGAGATAGAGCTTGAACTGCTTTCAGGTGCTCGTGAAAGTTTATTTTTGTTAGCCGAAAAGTTGTTTGAATTTTTACCGCTTCGTGTTGGCAACGTCAGTAAAGCCGCTCGTGGTTATGCACTCTTTCATCGTCGGCCAATTGAGCCCGATTTAACACCGCTTAGTTTAATCGCAGTAAAACCTAGTGATACCTTAGATTCGGTATTTAGCAAAGCAATCAGCGAGAGCTTGGCGCAATTACATGGTTTGATTAACGCCTATACACAGCGGCCTAGGTTGATTTATTTAGTTAAAATGACTGAAATGCTTGCCATCATGCGTCATGGATTCTGGATGTTTGAGCAAGCGTTGCCTGCGCAAGTTTTAGTGCTTCGAGAACAGCTTAGCGCATTTATGCAGCAATTTTCTTGGGTAGACAAAGCGACGTATTTAAATGAGTTGACCAACAAAACCGGAAATTTTCGCCGTAAAATAGAATACAGTGAGCAATTAATCGAACAATTGGATCTAGAGCAACAAGCACTGCCAGAAGCGGACAGCGTTATTCAAATTTTGCATAGCCAATCATTTAATCAGCTACTGCTTGAATTGTTAAAGCTTGTTTTAGCTATTGAAAACAATGGTGTTACGGTAAATCCAAAAAATGAAAAAACATTTGACGTGGCAAGAGCGTGTTTAGATGTTCACTTTCAAAACCTTATCCCTGCGATGGCAAGCCAAACACCTTTGCCTGTTGAGCAGTATCTCGAGCGGCATAAGCTTGTGGTGAGAAGTCTGTTGACCGGCTGCTGGTTTGGAAACCTATTTGATAAAGCCGCGCGATTAGAGTTTCGCAACCCGTGGTTGGATATCAAACAAGGTATAAGCGAACTTGAAGTGCTGTGGCTGTTACATCAACAATTGTTGACCCTAGATACCCCTGAACAAAAGCTTTTAAAATGGCAAAGTACTAAGCTAAGTAAACTACTCGTGGCCTTGGAGAGCTCGAGGCTAAATGCGCTCGAGCAACAACCATATTGGCTAGCCGATTAAAGAGGTCAGAATTAACGCGATTGAGATACTGGTGGCCATTTCGATACTAGCGACACCGATATTGTGTTGATGATCTACCTCAGTCACTAGGTTGACCTTCCAAAGAATAAAGTGCTTTGCAATACGTGATATTGTTGATACCAGTAGTATCATGATCAAAGCAATAGCGCTCCAGCCAAGCAGCGCAGAGACTAGGGTAGCCGGGTCAAAAATAAAAAATTGACCTGCTGCAGAGACAGCTAACGAAGTACTAATCAATTGTCCAGAAAATCGAAGCGCAAGTGCTTCCTGCCCAAGTTTAAAGGCCTTTTGCATTGAATCTGCTTGATTGTTTTTTGCGTACTCTTTTTCTTTCATTCTGGTCACGATAATCAGGACACAAAACGCAATAACGAAGCCGACCGTTACGGCAATGACAGTGTAAACACTTAATCCATGGACCCAAATCAATAATTCGCGAATAACAATGGCAATAGCAATGGCGCTTGCCGCGTCGACAATACTCACGCTGATGTTTTTATTATAAAGCTCTTGCCATTTGTCGAGCTGATTTAGGGCAATGCGGTCGAATAAATAGGTTCCCACGCGAATTAAAATCAGACCATAAATGCCATAGCTGAGCATACGAGAGAAATCTTCAATAAAATCTGATCGCATGCCACTTGAAATGGCACCACTTAAGATGATTGCCATCGCCACTAAACTTCCAGCAAAGCTAATGCCGTAAGCGAAGTTGTCTTGAGACGCTAGCATATCCTCAGGCTTTGATTTGACGCGAGATTTGAGAAAAATACGAGTAGCAAAAAGCAGCATAAGGGCCAATACGAAGTCGGCGAAAAGCAACAGTACTTGATGACTAGTAAAGTTAGTAATAGTTATAAACGGATTCATGGACAATAGCTTGCGCTAACTTTTTACGGCTAGCCCTTTAAAAAGTGGTATTCTTAAATTAGCATATTTTTTGGCGAAATTTGAACTATATCAATAGCCTATTATTTTACTGAGTATTGATGGAGAAGCTCGATGTCTGCGCAGGTACAACTTGATGCACAACAAAGTAACGCATGGCAACAATTTATTGATAAGTATGATGAAGGGGTTACCGAGCAACTGTCAGCGCAAGATTTGGCTGACTTTAAGCGCGCAATCACACTCAGTGACTACATACTGCAAACAGCGTTATCGCAACCTGACGCCGTATTTTCCATCATTCAAAAACAATCCTTTCAATCAACGATTGAAAGCTATTTATCTGAGCTAAAAGACCTGCTTTCAAATTGTGATTCTGAAAGCAGTTTACATCAACAACTGCGTATTTTTCGCCATCAAAAGCTAACCGAAATCGCTATTGGTGACCTAGTGTTTGATGCACCTATTCATGTCTCTCTGGCAAATTTGTCTAGTTTAGCTGACGCGCTTATCGTTGCTGCTAGAGATTGGCTGATGACATTTTGTTGTGAAAAATGGGGAACACCTATAGATAAACATGGAAATGTTCAGCAGCTCTCTGTGCTTGGTATGGGCAAATTAGGTGGTCGAGAACTCAACTTTTCTTCTGATATCGATTTGATATTTTGTTATCCCGAAGTGGGCGAAACACAAGGTAGTGGCAAGACGCTAGACACTCAAACCTTTTTTACGCGTCTAGCACAAAAACTCATTGCGGCGCTTCACCAGCAGACAATCGATGGCTTTGTATATCGTGTGGATATGAGGTTGAGACCTTTTGGTGAAAGCGGTCCGTTAGTACTTACTTACAGCGCAATGGAAGACTACTATCAAGAGCAGGGTAGGGACTGGGAAAGGTATGCCATGCTCAAAGCACGTGTTGTCACACCAGAACATAATCAGGCACTAACATCATTATTTAAACCCTTTGTATATCGGCGATATATCGACTTTAGTGTTATCGATAGCTTGCGCAAAATGAAACTAATGATTGCACAGGAAGTGAGACGAAAGCAGCTTAAAAACAATATTAAACTAGGCCTTGGCGGTATCAGAGAAATTGAGTTTATTGTACAAGTATTTCAATTGATTAGAGGCGGTCGTGTGCCACAGCTGCAGCAACGGCATTTGCTCAACGCACTAGACATGTTGAAACAAAAAGAGGTGGTTTCAGCACAAACTGCTGGTGTATTGACTGACGCCTATTTGTTTTTGAGGCGGGTTGAAAATGCGATTCAAGCATTTGCGGATAAACAAACGCAAACTTTGCCTGATGACGCGCTCAATCAAGCTCGTCTACTTAACGTATTGTCTATCGACACTTGGTCTGATTTTTTGAGTTTGCTCTCACGGCATACCACGGCGGTGCATCAAGAATTTCATCTACTTATAGGTGAAGAAACACCCAATATTGAGGCGAAAGAGGAGAAGTGGCAGCTCCTTTGGAATAACAATTGGGATGATGAAACCGCGATTGAGTATATCGAAGAGTTCGTCACCAAAACTGATAGCGATAAATATTGGGCAACCGTCAAAGACTTCCAGTTGGAAGTGAGCAAGCGCGCCATAGGTCAGCGCGGCAGGCAGGTGCTTGATAAGCTTGTTCCTATTTTGTTTTGGCATTTGATCGAAGTAAAGGCCAGTGTTGCTACGCTCAATTTGTTGTTTAACATTGTTCGGAAAGTACTAACTCGTACGGCTTATCTGGAGCTTCTTTTTGAGAATGAAGGGGCGCTAAAGCAGCTCATCAAGCTATGTTCAGCTAGCGATTGGGTTGCAGAGCAAATCGCACAGTACCCAATTTTACTTGATGAACTACTTGATCCAAAACTGCTGCATAACCCCCCACAGTTAGCGCAATATGCCTTGGATATTCGAGAAGTTATGCTGCGAATTCCAGAGGAAGATTTAGAAGCGCAAATGGAACAGTTACGTCATTTCAAAAAAGCACAGTCATTGCGTATTGCGGCTGCAGATATTTCTGGCGTATTACCTATTATGCAAGTGAGTGATCACCTAACCGCGCTTGCTAGTGCAATATTAGACGAGGTGATACAAATAGCTTGGCAACAGGTAAGTGAACGGTTTGGCATTCCTGCGTCTTTGGAAGGTACTGATGAGAAAGGGTTTGGTGTTATTGGTTATGGCAAAGTGGGTGGCATTGAGCTTGGTTATAGTAGCGATTTAGATTTAGTCTTTGTTCATGATCGAGATGTGAATGAATTCACTAACGGCACGAATACCGTGTCTGCCGGCCAATTTTATTTGAAATTGGCACAACGTGTGATGCATATTTTCAACACACGTATGGCAACAGGTATTTTATATGAACTTGATTTAAGGTTAAGACCTTCTGGTAATTCAGGTCTACTCGTTGTTCATGTAGACACCTATGAACATTACCAGATGCATGAGGCTTGGACATGGGAACATCAAGCCTTAGTGCGTGCTCGGTGTATTTTTGGGCATCAAAGTATTTTGAAACGATTCGATGACATTAGGGGCAATATACTCTCACTTGAACGGGACTTGGACTCTCTTTCGGCGGACGTAGCCACTATGCGCGCAAAAATGCGAGACCATTTGGACAAATCATCCGAGGACCACATAGATATTAAACAAGGGCTTGGTGGACTTGTAGATATAGAATTTTTAGCGCAATACCTGGTATTGGCATATAGCAAAAAGAATCCCGTCATTTACGAATACAGTGATAATGTAAGAATGTTTGAAGCGCTTGCAAGCACAGGAGTTATTGCACAATCAGAAGCACTGTTATTGATAGAAAGCTACTGTCAATTAAGGGATGCTGGTCATCATGCGACGCTAAGAGGTGGTCAGCGGATGCTAGAAAAGGCTTCATTTGAACGTTTAGCGACACAAGTACTCTCAATATGCCATCAGTATTTACCAGCACTTGTAACACCAAAACATTAAGCAGTTAGTTCGCCTATTTATAGACAGAGGGCGCGTCAGCATCAGGACGTGTTTTGAAACGTCTATGAAGCCACATGTATTGTTCAGGCTTGTAGCTTATCGCCTTTTCTAACTCTTGGTTTATTCTAATTAAATCTTGCTCATCGTCACCTGTCGGGAAGTCCTTAAACGGGGGCGATATAGTCAGCGTATAACCAGAATCGTCGTCGTTTCTTGTTGGCGTTACCATTACTGTTTCTATATCAGGCTGCCTAGCAAAGATAAGTGTTCCCATGGTAGTTGCCGCATCTGGTACCGCAAAAAACGGTACAAACATGCTTTTATTTCTACCGTAGTCCTGATCAGGCAAATAAACACAGACTTCGCCATCGCGTAGCGCCTTTATAAGTCCTTTAACATCGCGTTTTCCTAGCATGTATTTATTCGAGCGACCACGGCCTCTGAACTGGAAATACTCCATTAATTGGTTGTTGTGCGGGCGATAAAACACCACCATAGGGTGTCCAAAGCCAATAGAGCGGCAATTAATTTCAACGCTAAGATAATGCATTGCAATCATTAAAACGCCTTTACCTTCAGCATGAGCTTTTTCTAAATGCTCGACACCTTCAATTGTGGCATGTTTGCGAACCCGCCAATCTGGCCA
Source organism: Thalassotalea agarivorans (assembly GCF_030295955.1). Classification (NCBI taxonomy): domain Bacteria; kingdom Pseudomonadati; phylum Pseudomonadota; class Gammaproteobacteria; order Alteromonadales; family Colwelliaceae; genus Thalassotalea; species Thalassotalea agarivorans. The sequence goes on along the minus strand of NZ_AP027363.1, from coordinate 2,797,872 downwards.
CCACCAACCCATGCCCGTTTCAAATAAAGCGATACCGGTGTTTTTGAAGTTTTCTTTGAGTAAAAATTCGATTTCTTGTTCAGATTTTTCTGGAAAGCATAGCTTTAAATTGGTGCGCGCGACATGCTGGCGTTTTGAGCCAATGCGGTAAAATATCAAACCAAGACCGCGTCCCATTGCTAGTTGGAGTTTATAGGGGAGCCAAGAAATGGAATAAAGAACAACTACACCGAGCCAAGTTAACCAATACTTTGGCAAAAGAAAAGACACTTTAAAATTAGGTTGTAAGACTTTATTTTTACTCACAATCGGCCCATATCATGTTACACTAACCATATTATATCCATTAAGGAACTAAGGATGAAAGTAGAACTTCCTGAATTTTCTCAGGTAAACGTACTGGTAGTTGGCGACGTTATGCTTGATCGCTATTGGCATGGAAGCTCCAACAGAATCTCTCCAGAAGCACCAGTACCCATTGTAAATGTAGCACAAAGTGAAGACAGGCTTGGCGGTGCAGCTAATGTCGCTTCTAATATTCAAGCCCTTGGTGGGCAAGCAACCTTGATAGGACTAGTTGGTCAAGATGAAGCCGCGGATAGTGTGCAATCGCTGTTAAACGAACAAGGGATCACGCATCATCTTATTCGCTCTCCAGATGTTCCAACTATTACCAAACATAGAGTTGTTAGCCACCACCAACAGATGTTACGTGTTGATTTTGAAGAACCTATGCATGAGCTTTCAAAAGAATCACTGGTAACGGTTGCTCAAGCACTGCTAGCAACACATGATTTAATTGTTTTGTCAGATTATAACAAAGGAACTTTATCGCATTGTCGCGAATTGATCGAATTAGCAACTGCACAAGGAGTTCCGGTGTTAGTTGACCCAAAAGGTCCCTCTTTTGATAAATACAGAGGCGCTAATTTACTCACGCCTAATATGTCGGAATTTGAACGCATTATGGGTAAATGCGATTCAGAGCAGGTTGTAACTGAAAAGGCGCAACGGTTGCTTAATAACTTTTCGCTCAGTGCGCTTCTATTAACGCGTAGTGAACATGGTATGACGTTATTTGAACCTAACAAACCACCTTTTCATATTCCTACTCAAGCACAAGATGTTTTTGATGTCACAGGTGCCGGCGATACTGTTATCGCAACTATGGCGATAGCTATCGCTGCGTCAACTAATCTGCAGCAAGCCGCAACGCTGTCTAATTTGTCTGCGGGAATAGCAGTAGGTAAGCTCGGGACATCAAACGTAACTAAAGATGAATTGCGTTCGAGAAATGATTTATGGCATGCCACTAAATCAGGAGTTGTTTCAAAAGAGCAATTGAAAGTGCTTGTGCAAACAGCGCAAGAAAAGGGTGAGCGCATTGTAATGACCAACGGTTGTTTCGATATATTACACGCGGGACATGTCTCTTATTTGAACAAAGCGGCAGAGATGGGGCATCGATTAATTGTTGCCGTAAACTCAGACGATTCGGTGCGAACGTTGAAAGGCGAGTCTCGTCCGGTTAATCCTTTAGCTCAGCGCATGGAAGTGCTTGCCGGGCTTACCGCAGTCGATTGGGTTGTAAGTTTTTCTGATGATACGCCGCAACAACTGATTGCAGATATCTTACCAGACCTTCTTGTTAAAGGCGGTGACTACCATGTTGATGAAATTGCAGGGGCTAAAGAAGTCTTTGCTAACGGTGGTGACGTGCAGGTGCTTAATTTTGAAGCAGGCATATCAACATCAAACATTATCCAAGTGATAAAAGATAACGCCGAAACGTCATAAAAAAAGCCCAAGACATTGTCTTGGGCTTTTTAGTTTGAAACAGAAAACTAATTCGTTGTTGGCGGCGCTAATTCTGCTGGAATTAAGCCTTTGTTGATATCAAGCAGGTCTTGCTCTGTAATCATGCCCCCTGCACGTTTCAACGTTAAAATAGCGCTGATATAGCCGTAACGTGTTGACGATAGATTTCTTTTGGCATTGTAGACATTACGTGTACTATCCAAAACATCAACGATTGTACGAGTACCTACATCAAAACCGGCTTGTGTCGCTTTAAGCGCACTTTCTGCTGAAACTACCGACTGTTCGAATGCTCTAATCGCCGAGATAGCCGCAATCACTAAGTTATATGAATTGCGTGCCACTTGCACAACTTGTCGATGTGTTTGTGCTAAATCTTGGCTAGATGCAACATATTGATTCTGTGCGACGTCAGTTTGACTTGATGTTCTACCACCTGAATAAATAGGTAGGTTGAACTGCACACCAACAAACAACTGGTCGTTGTAAAAATCATTACCTACATCAGGTTCTGTTGAATCTGAATCATAAGTGGCGGCCAAGTCTAACGTTGGGTAATGACCTGCGCGAGTCGCGTCGATGTTTTGTTTGGCAATATCGACACCAATTTTTTGAAAAATCAGGTCTAAATTTTTATCTTCCGCATATTGCTGCCAGCCATCAGCACTATCAGGTGTTGGCCGTGTCGTACTAAACTTCGCGATATCTAACTTATGTAGTGGACCAGGGTAAACATTGGTAAGCACGCGGAGTGCTTCTTTTGAATTCGCAAGTTCGTTTTCAGCTCGAATCTGTTCAGTAACTGAAGAATCGTATTGTGCTTGTGCTTCATGTACCGACGTAATGGCCGTTAAGCCAACAGAGTATCTTTGCTTAGTTTGTTCAAGCTGGCGTTCGATGGCAGCTGTTTCGGCGATTGCAAATTCTAAATCATCTTCAGATTGAAGCACATCGAAGTAGGCTTGTGTTACGCGTAATATCAAGTCTTGCTTCGCTGCTTGAAAGGCAATGTCCGCCTGATGGGCTTGCATGTCTGCAATGTCCATGTTTAACCAAGAATCGTGATGATAAAGTTGCATGTTTAGGCTGGCACCCCAGCCTACCGTGGTACCTTCAGATTCAATGACAGTCCCGAGACGATCAGATTCTGTGCTGCTAAAGCCTGCGCTAGCATTTGCGTTGATTTGCGGCAATAACACTGAACGCGCTACATCAACACTTTCTTCTGAAGCCAAATACAACGCTTGCGCTTTAAGCACAACCGGGTCATTTGCTTTTGCTTGTTCATAAACTGTTTTTAGATCTTCTGCTGAAGATGGGGCAATCCAAGCCAAACCAATTAGTAAAGATGAAATGGTTCTTTTCATAGATAAGCAATTCCTAATGTCAGCTGCTTTTATTTTTTGTTTATCCTACACGGCTTTGTATTAAAGCCAAATAAAATAAATGTTTACCGATGCGATCTAGTGTAACAAAATATTTAAGAAAGGATAAGCAATCACCATGTATGGCTTAAGATTTATGCGGGTTTAAGCCACTTTGTTGAAACAAGTGAACAATTATGAAAGAGAAAACCATGCTAAAGCCCACTTTTACCAAACTAGATGCAACGGTTCATGCCAAAAAAACATACTACAAAGGTTTTTTTAAAATAGAGTGTTACCAGATAAGTCATGCGCTGTTCAACGGCGGGTCAACAGAGGTATTTTCGAGAGAAGTATTTGAACGAGGTGACGCCGTTGTTGTGCTTCCGTATGATCCCATTGAAGATATGGTCGTGTTGCAAGAACAGTTTAGAGCAGGCGCATTAAAAGATGCTAATTCCCCCTGGATGTTGGAATGTGTTGCAGGTATGTACGACACTGGAGAGTCACCTGCTGATGTGGCCATACGCGAGGCAAAGGAAGAAGCAAATCTTGACATTAAGCCAACAGATTTGCGTGAAGTTTTTACTTATTACACCAGTCCAGGTGGCACCAGCGAACGTATAACCATGTTTGTAGCGCGCGTTGATAGTAAAAATGTTTGCGGCGTCTTTGGTGTGGAGTATGAACATGAAGATATTAAAGTGCATAAAGTATCAAGGGAGCATGCTTTATCCATGGTTGAGAAAGGCGAAATTGTTAATGCTTCGACTATAATTGCGCTACAATGGTTGGCTTTACACTACAACACAATTACTCATGACTAAATTTGGCACAAAACCTTATCATCCAAGCCTTGCGCAATTAATGCGGTTGTGTGCACAAAACTATGCCTTGTTGTCTCGGTTGATAGTGAAAAATGAGAAAAAGGGGCATTCGCTAGTCTTCAATGTTGCTACAAATTTAACTCTGACTCTGGACATAAAAGAAGTGACCAAGTACACCACGTTGGTTCATTTAGAACAGGTAGCTAATGCACAAAATGTCGCCATTCCCACTATGATTACACCGACGATGGAGGTGCGCCTTTATCATGACGCGCGCGTTGCAGAGGTGATTTCAAGTCAAGGGGTGAGGCAAATAAAACCAAAATACCCTTATCCAAATAAAGAAATGAAATTGCCGGATGAAAAAATGCAAATTAACCAATTTTTAAAAGAATGGTTAAACATGTGTATTGAACAAGGCAGGATATCTGAGTCGGTTGTTTAATGACGTCTAAATTAGATCTTTCCATTCTTCAAATTTCGGATAGCCACCTTTTTGCAGAGAAAGATGGACTACATTTTGGTGCATCTGTCTACAACAACCTTGTTGAAGTTCTCGAGTATAGTAAACAGTTTTCATTGGATGCGATTGTTTTTACGGGTGACCTGACGCAAGATCACAGTGAAGCATCTTATCAAAGGTTTGTTGATGCATTTCAAGGTGCCGATATACGTATACCCGTTTATGTTTTGCCTGGGAATCATGATGACAGCCACTATTTACAAACCGTCCTCAATGACAACCCCTTTGTGCAAGCAAATTCGCTTAAAACAGCCTATTGGCAATGTGCTTTTACAGACTCTACATCTGATACGCCTGCAGGGTATTTTGATGTAGCCCAGTTAGCTGAATTTGATGCGGAGCGACATATAGCCTTGTTCATGCATCATCATCCTGTTCCCGTAGGTTATTTCATAGATCGCCATGGCCTAAAGAATAGCGCATCATTTTGGCCTGCTTTAACAGAGCATAATAATGTAAAACTGGTAGCCTGTGGCCATGTGCACAAAGGATTGAAATTTAGCAAAGAAGACACAGGTCTTTGTTGCAACGTATACACTTGCCCAGCTACGTCGATTGAATTCGATAAGCACCCAGCGGACTTAGTTGCCGCGTCTATAAGGCCGGGCTTACGCATTTGGCAATTCTATCAAGATGGCAGCTATACAACGCAATGCCATTATTTGGAGTAAGTATTGAATAACAACGTCTCTATTCTCTATATTCACGGTTTTAATTCATCGCCGTTATCCGTAAAGGCAGAGCAAACTAAACAGTATTTTAATGAACACTTCCCTGATATTGGCTTTGTATGCCCGCAGTTAAAAAATTCGCCGCAAGAGGCCATATCGCAATTACAAAGCATTGTCGATGAGTATCCTGATACGCAGTGGCTGTTTATGGGCTCTTCGCTAGGGGGGTATTTTTCTACTTACTTAGCGACTAAGTACAATGCTCCTGCGGTATTGATTAATCCGGCGGTAAAACCTTTTGAATTGTTGCAGGATTTTATTGGAGAGCAAACGAACCCATACACGCATGAGGTATATCAAGTACTACCTCAGCATATGGAACAATTGCGTTCACTATTTATTGACGCCATTGAACCATCACTGTTTAAAGTACTGGTACAAACCGGTGATGAGGTACTCGACTATCGTCAAGCACAAAAAAAATACGCAAAAACAGATCTGCTAGTAGAAAAAGGTGGCGATCATAGCTTTGTTAATTACGAGCGCCAATTGCCGCGTATCGGCCAGTTCTTTGAACAAAAATTGTCCTTGCGTGTTGCCCAAGCATAATCTGCTTTTTTAATGCCTTGACCTGAAGCTTGTATTAAGGCAATTTGTACTTATTAGCTGTAAATTTCACTATAACAACGATTCTAAATATTCATGAGTGAACAACAATATAATTCTGATTCTATTGAAGTCTTAAGTGGTCTTGAGCCAGTTAGGCGTCGCCCGGGCATGTATACCGATACAAACCGCCCTAATCACTTAGGCCAAGAAGTCATTGATAACTCTGTCGATGAGGCGCTGGCAGGTCACTGTAAAAACATCACGGTTATTCTGGATAAAGACCAATCTTTGGAAGTACTCGATGATGGTCGAGGTATGCCCACTGATATTCACCCAGAAGAGGGTGTTTCAGGGGTAGAATTAATTTTTTGTAAACTCCATGCTGGTGGCAAATTTAGCAATAAAAACTATCAGTTTTCTGGTGGTTTGCATGGTGTTGGTATATCTGTTGTGAATGCCTTGTCTACACGCGTTGATGTAACTGTTAAACGCGATGGCAAAGTGTTTGAAATGGCCTTCGAGAATGGCGAAAAAGTACAAGAATTAACTGAAGTTGGCACGGTTGGTAAACGTAATACCGGTTCTCGTGTTAAATTTTGGCCTGATGGTAGTTACTTTGATTCACCAAAATTTTCAGCCAAAAGTTTAATTCATTTGTTAAAAGCCAAGGCGGTTTTATGCCCTGGTTTAACGATCAAATTTCACGATAAAAACGATGATAGTAAACATCAGTGGTGTTACGAAGATGGCCTAAGAGACTATTTAAAAGAATCTGTTAAAGCGTTTGAAAGTCTACCTCAAGAGCCGTTTGTTGGGAGTTTTAGTGCACAAAGTGAAGCGGCTGACTGGGCGGTTACTTGGCTCCCAGAAGGTGGCGATAGTATTGGTGAAAGTTACGTAAACTTAATTCCGACGATTCAAGGCGGTACCCATGTTAATGGTCTAAGACAGGGTTTACTGGAATCTATGCGTGAGTTTTGTGAATTCAGAAACCTGATCCCAAGAGGTGTAAAGCTAACGCCTGATGATATTTGGGATAAGTGTTCATATATTCTGTCGATAAAAATGGCTGACCCTCAGTTTGCTGGGCAAACGAAAGAGCGCCTATCTTCGCGCCAAAGCGCAGCATTTGTCACGGGCGTTGTTAAAGACTCATTTTCGCTATGGCTCAATGAGCATACTGAAATAGCAGAAGCGCTGGCTGAATTTTGTATTGCTAACGCGCAAAGGCGTTTGCGCGCCGCGAAGAAAGTTGTGCGTAAAAAAGTCACTCAGGGGCCTGCTTTACCTGGTAAGTTGACTGACTGCGGTAGTCAAGAAAGCGAGAAAACAGAACTGTTCCTTGTAGAGGGTGATTCAGCCGGTGGTAGTGCGAAACAAGCGCGTGATCGCGAGTTTCAGGCAGTTATGCCGCTGCGAGGTAAGATTCTTAATACGTGGGAAGTTGAATCAGGTCAAATTCTTGCGTCACAAGAAGTCCATGATATATCTGTCGCTTTAGGCATTGATCCAGAAAGTGAAGATTTATCTGCATTGCGATATGGCAAGGTCTGTATTTTGGCTGATGCCGATTCCGACGGCTTGCATATAGCGACATTACTGTGCGCTTTATTTACACAGCACTTTCTGCCGCTTGTTAGAGCCGGCCACGTATATGTAGCGATGCCACCCCTATATCGAATCGATGTAGGCAAAGAAGTTTATTACGCGCTTGATGAATCAGAAAAAGATGGCGTATTAGATCGAATCGAAGCAGAAAAAAAACGAGGTAAAGTAAACGTACAACGCTTTAAAGGATTGGGTGAAATGAACCCTATGCAGCTTCGAGAAACGACCATGGATCCAAATACTCGCCGTTTGGTACAACTGACCGTTGACGAACACGACGAGACAATGGAAATGATGGATATGCTGTTATCCAAAAAACGTAGTGGTGACCGCAAAAGCTGGTTGCAGAATAAAGGCGACCTAGTTGAGTTGTAGTTAATACCGCTCGATGTGCAGTAAATAAGGGAATAACGTGCCAGTAGTCAAAGTTGTTTTATTGATTTTTATTTTTGCTGCCGCGCCCTTATGTGTTGCTGATAACGCTACCTTTAAAGAACGTATTCTCTATATTGAGTCAGTCAAAGACAATGACGCTGAACAAGCTCAATTGTTGTTAAACAAACTGGCAGAGCACCTACCAACAGCCTCGCAAGGAGAGCGGGTTCGTTTCTATCAAAACCAAGCAGAAGTGTTTAATCAGTTAGGCCTGTACAAACAAGCCATAGAGATTGCAGATCAGGGGCTGACACTAGCAAATAGCTTGGGTAAACCCAGCCGATGTTTGCAACTTTTGTATTACAGTCGAGGCTACGCATACGAAGTACAAGGTCAGCTGGATGCAGCTGAAAATGACTATGAACGTGGACTCTCATTCTCTCGAATCTTAGACGATCAAGAAAGTATCGCCTCTGGCTTAACGGACTTAGGCGCTGTTTATTATCAAACCTATCGATACGAAGAGTCTATAAAAACACTTAATGAAGCACTTCAAATTGCGCAAGAATTGCAAGATCAGCAGCTTTTAGCATATGTATATAATGTGTTGGGCGTTCTTTATGGCAACATTAATAAAGAACAACGTTCAATCAATTACTACCAACGCTCATATGATATTTACAAGTCGTTAGAGCAACCTTTAGAAGCACTTGGCTTAGCGAGAAATATTGGTATCGCTTATATCAATAGTGAAGAGCATGATAAGGCGATATTCATTCTAACTGAAGCAATAGAGTCGGTTGAAGAAGACGGCTCGGAAGAGGTATTAGCCGGTATTTTTGCTAATTTAGCTTCTGCTCATGTTAAATCCGACAATGGAAACTTAACTAAAGCCCTGGAATACGTCGATATTGCGGAGCGATTGGCTCGACAAATCGAATCACCCCTCGAGCTGATAGATTCCCTATTAGAAAAGGCGCAAATTTTGGCTGAAGTAGAGCGTTTTGACTCTGCTCTTGAAACGATGGCAGAGATAGATGAACTGCTTCTCCAAATACCCCATGACAGTGTTATGTACGTAAGGCTAAGAGCCTCTCGTATACGTGCAAGAATATATGAACAAAAGCAGGACTATCAAAAAGCATTTGAACTCTATAATGATTTTGAACGTCGTTATACTTCCTACTTAACAGCGATAAATAAAAGAGAAGTAGATGCCAATCACCTTAAATTCGAGCAATTAGAACAGCGATTAGAAGCAGAAATACTGCAGAAAAATAAGGAAATTAGTCAGCTCGAGCTTGATGCCCACGAAGAGCAAATAGAACAAAAAAGTTTGTTCAGTGTTTTGCTATTGCTCTGCCTATTAACCTTGCTGTTTGTTGCTTATCGTTTGGTAAAAAATAGAAAAAAATTAACCATGGCAACCACGGTTGATGACTTAACTCGTGTACTCAATAGACGCGCTATTATGGAACTTGGGCCAGTGATGCTGCGCCGCAGTAAAGACGCTCAAAAACCGTTAGTGGTGATGATGATAGATGTTGATGAGTTTAAGGCGTTGAATGATAAATATGGCCACGATGTTGGCGACGAGGTGTTACGCACAATAGCAAACAGTATTCGATCTACCTTAAGAACAGACGATGCACTAGGGCGCTTAGGTGGTGAAGAATTCATTGCTATTTTACCCAAAATAACCTTGCAACAAGCCATTGAAATCGCCAACCGCATTAGAGAAATGTTAGCAAAAATACATTGGCAAGTAGCGGGTGCGCATGCAAAAACAGTGAGTATTGGTATAGCGGTACAACAAGACATGGCGGATACCTTTGAACATTTAGCTATCGTTGCAGATAAACATCTTTACGAAGCGAAGCGAGCAGGGAAGGATAGGGTATGTTACTAATTAACAGGCTTGCGTTATGTTTTATCATATTATTAGTTTTACCCGTTGAAGGTTTTCAACGTGCTGAATTGCCGCTACGGGCAGCCATTCATGTACTTGCAAATGTGGATCAGATACCCCTCAATCAAGCTAAGGAAAACATAGCGTTTGCTCAGCAACAGGATTATGTATTAAATCCTGCTGAGCAATATTTGTTGTTGTTTGCCAAAGCAGAAGTAGCCAAGCGAGAAAATGATGCAGTCACAGTGATTGAGCTCTGTAAAAAAGCACTATTGCTTGCTAGTGAGATCCCTGAGCGCCAACTTCATCGCGAAAAATTTGCCGCCATTCATCATTTGATGTCGTCGGCATACCAAGAACTTGGTGATTATAAATCTGCCTTACAAGAGAGAAAGACATACGTAGAAAAGTATCAAGTGCAGCAACAGCTTGAGCGCGAAATTCAAATAACGCAATTAGAGATTGAGTACAATTCTGTCAAAAAACGCCAACAACATCAGTTGCTAGTGCAAGAGCAGGAATTGGTGGCATTGTCACTGGAACAGGCACAGCAAAAAAATAGCATTGCTAGGCGGAACAATATCCTACTGATTCTATTATGCTCAATTGTTGCCATCGCAGTAGTTAGACAATTGATTGTTAAGCAAAAGCTAAGTTATCTCGCTGAAAGAGACGGCCTTACAGGTCTCATCAATCGCAGAAGTTTGTTTTCACAAGGAGAGCAACTATTAGCTGAGCACGCTGCGAGCAACAAAAGCATTAGCTTGATTTTATTCGACTTAGATGAATTTAAGGCCATCAATGATAACCACGGCCATCATATCGGTGACAGCGTGCTTAAGAAAATAACCAAAGTGACAAAGGATGTTTTGCGTGCACGTGACATTTTTGCACGACTTGGTGGCGAAGAATTCGTCGTCGTTCTGCCAAATACGTCGATAGAAGAGGCAACTTCAATAGCCAAGCGTATTCAAGAAAAGCTGTGCCAACAAGAATATGGCTTTTTACCTCAAGGGAAATACATCACTGCGAGTTTTGGCATCAGTAGTAGCCATACGCTAGATAGCGACTTTTCATCCTTACTCAAGCAAGCCGATGTCGCGATGTATCGCGCCAAAGAGCAAGGTAAGAATGCGGTAATGTGTTATTAGGGTTTTAAGCCATTCAAAGATGCGATAAGCTTGTTGTTAGCACATCATCATTAAAATTATTCGTGCGTAATATTTTGGGACACTCATCATTATGTCAGACGCTATTGACCTAAGCCTTGAAGGGATCGAGCAGGTACCTTTAAGACAATTTACTGAAGACGCTTACTTAAATTACTCGATGTACGTGATCATGGATCGCGCACTTCCACATATTGGAGATGGCCTTAAGCCGGTACAGCGAAGAATTGTTTATGCCATGTCCGAACTGGGCTTGTCAGCCGTTGCTAAGTATAAAAAATCGGCGCGTACAGTTGGTGATGTGTTAGGTAAGTTTCACCCTCACGGCGACTCAGCTTGTTACGAAGCTATGGTGCTAATGGCGCAACCGTTCTCTTATCGTTACCCACTGGTAGATGGACAGGGAAACTGGGGTGCTCCTGATGATCCTAAATCGTTTGCGGCGATGCGTTACACCGAGGCACGCCTGTCGAAGTTTAGTGAAGTACTGCTGTCTGAGTTAGGGCAGGGTACTGTGGATTGGATTCCTAACTTCGATGGCACCATGAAAGAACCTAAAACGCTGCCCGCTCGATTACCTCACATCTTACTTAATGGTATTACCGGTATTGCCGTTGGTATGGCGACGGATATCCCGCCACACAATGTCAGAGAAATTACTAATGCCTGTGTCCATTTAATCGAGAACCCTAAAGCAGACGTAGCTGATGTACTTGAGTTTGTGCAAGGTCCTGATTATCCAACAGACGCAGAGATTATTACGCCTAAACATGAAATAACGAAAATTTATGAGCAAGGGCGTGGCAGCATTAAAATGCGTGCTAAGTATGAAATGGAGCACGGTGAAATCGTTATTACCGCGTTACCTCACCAAGCAAGTGGCGCTAAAATTTTAGAGCAAATAGCAGCTCAAATGCAGGCCAAAAAACTACCTATGGTGGTTGATTTGAGAGATGAATCTGATCACGAAAACCCGATCAGATTAGTAGTCGTACCGCGTTCAAATCGTGTAGATGTTGAACAAGTTATGCAACATCTGTTTGCGACAACAGATTTAGAGAAAAACTATCGCGTTAACCTCAACATGATTGGGCTTGATGCAAAACCAGCGGTTAAGAATCTGCGTGATATTTTGTCTGAGTGGTTGGTGTTTAGACGAGACACAATTACAAAACGTTTGCAGTATCGACTAGATAAAGTATTGGCTAGATTGCACATCTTAGATGGTTTACTTATCGCCTATCTCAATATAGATGAAGTGATAGAAATCATTCGCAATTTTGATGACCCTAAAGCTGAGTTGATTAGCCGCTTTTCTTTATCGGAAAAGCAAGCGGATGCAATACTAGAAATTAAATTGCGACAACTTGCCAAATTAGAAGAAATTAAAATACGTGGCGAACAAGAAGAGCTGAGTAAAGAGCGCGACTATTTAGAGAAAACTTTAAACTCTAAAGCCCGTATGAATACCTTGATGAAGAAAGAGCTTATTGAGGCAGCAGAAAAATATGGTGATGAGCGCAGGTCAGTCCTAGTTGAGCGTGGTGAGGCAAAAGCCTTGTCGCAAAAAGATCTAGTGCCAAGTGAAGCAGTTACTGTTGTTGTATCGGAGAAAGGCTGGGCTCGTTGTGCCAAAGGTCATGATATTGACCCTAGTGCAATGAACTATAAGTCGGGAGATACTTTTTTATGCAGTGCTCGCGGACGTAGCAACAAACCTGTGGTGTTTATAGACTCATCAGGACGAGCGTTTGCAACGGATGCTCATACCTTGCCAAGTGCACGTAGCCAAGGTGAGCCTTTAACGGGTCGCTTTAATTTGGTTGCGGGTGAAACCTTTGAACAGGCAGTCATGGCGGATGATGGTCAACGTTACCTATTAAGTAGCGATGCTGGTTATGGCTTTGTTGGTAAGTTTGAAGACATGATCAGTCGTAATAAAAATGGTAAGGCGCTTATCAGTTTGCCAACGGCGGCAAAAGTGCAGCCACCACAGTCGATCAATGATTTTGACAACGACTTGGTGTTATCGGTCACTTCCGAAGGTCGAATGCTGGTCTTCCCAGTGAAAGATTTACCTGAACTAAGTAAAGGTAAAGGGAACAAAATAATCAATATTCCATCGGCACGCGCAAAATCGCGAGAAGAATATGTCACTCTAGTCAAAGTTATATCTTCAGACAGTGCGGTGACCTTGCATGCAGGTAAGCGAAAACTTACGCTTAAAGCAGCAGATATTGAACACTATAGAGGCGAGCGTGGCAGAAGAGGCAACAAACTGCCAAGAGGATTACAACGCGTTGATAGCATTGAAATGGAATTACCAAGCGAAGTTGAGGAAGCGAAGGACGAATCGGCGACAGAGGATTAATGCAAATTAACTGTAGTAAGGTTTAAAACAAAAAGCCCAGCTAATGCTGCAATGCTGTTCACTTTAGTGGAGCAGCATTGCGATTAATTGGATAACGGGTCTTTGATATCTTTACCGCCCTAGGTCTTGATGGCCTAGGGCGGTTTTCTTTGAAGAGCATGGTCAAGTCACCTCGAAGCTGAGCTAATCGTTTTGGTGTATTACCAGGTGATAGCGCTTTTGCCATCACTTTCAATTGACTGGCGATGAACTGGCAAGCATATTTGAAACTAATTTCGTTAGGAGCTCTTTGATGAGAAACGGCCGCTTGACTAGCTTCTCTTCGAACAAGGTTGTAACCCAGCACAAGTCCCCATAACTCTTGATATACAAGATCAACTGTTTTGCTTCTAAGGGTGATCGCATTGTGTTGCATTGATGATTTGATGTCTCGGTAACCTAGCTCAATTTCCCAACGCTCATGGTATAACTCGGCAACATCTTGAGCGTTGTATTTATCACGAGGTAATGATGTGAATACCGTTTTTACTTTGCCAGCAACTTCATACGTTACAGCCCTAACTTTCCAAGTTTCCGGTAAGTCAGGATTCTTCTTTCTTGCCTGAGGGGAGACCTTCATCTCGACCAATTGGTCATTACTTTCTTGCTTGTCGAGCAGCGTGTACTTTAAACCTTTTCTTGCGGGAATAAGCCAATGACTGTTGTCTCCCAGTTTGTTTATACCCAGAAGTAGCTCTGCGCTATAGAAACCTTTGTCTAGTAGGGTAACTGAGTTATCTGGCAACTTATCCATGAACCCCTTTGCGAGAGGAATTTCACCTTTTCGATAAGGGCTTATATCGCCATCAACAATCACATGAGAGCGAACATTCATTAGCGTCACGAGCCTTAACATAGGAAATGGCGTTTGCCGATTTGTGCTCGTATTTCCAGAGCCGAAATGCTCACGTAATTCAGGCGTATCATTTGTGCGAAATAAAGCCCCATCAACAGCAAAAACCTGAAGGCCGTGCCAAGTGTCACCTGGGTAACGCTCTAATCCCCATTGGTTGCTGCATTGCCTAAATAGCCATGCCATCGATTCAGAGCCAAGACGTTTTCTCGCTTCGGTTAATGCACTTTTAGCTAAAAGTTTTTCATCAGCTAAGCCTTCAGCACATATGTTCATACGCCTTGCTACTTCAGCAATCGGTTCGTTTCTAAAAAATGCCATACCAACTACCAACCAAAGCACCATATCACTGGGCAAACGCCGTCTTCGGATTGTAGCTTTGGCTGACAACCCTGTCGCTTGATAAACCCAATCGTCAGGAATGTGCTCACAAAAGGTGGTTAACTTGGCAATATCTACTGGGGATTCTTCGATAAAATCGTGAAACTGGGTGAAGGCAGGCATAAAAAAATCCGTAATCAGAAAACTGACTACGGATTTTGCACGATCATTTGGATCGGTCAACTGATCACATTCTTAATAGATCAGCATTGCAGCTAATGCTGGGCTTTTTTATCTGACTAGAATTCGTCTAGCATGTGCTCTAATGAGTCATCGTATGTTTTAAGTTCTTTTTCTAATTCAAACTGCTCTTTCAGTTGTTCAATCTCTCGCCATTTACGTTTTTTATTATTTCCCCCACTGCTTTTTTGTTGTTTGCCAAGGGTATCCAATACTTGTTGGAAACTATCCATAAAATGCTCCTTTTTTAGACAACTGCACCTTTTTAATATCACATCTTTTCTAAGAATAAAATCCTTTTTTTACGATTTTTTTACTGATTTGTAATTTTTTGTACGGATAACAAGGCGTTCATTATGTATACCAAAATTGCTTAAGTTAATTGCAAATAAGCATAATAGATGTTGGTTTAATCGATTGCGCTAATCGACATTTCCATTTGGTAGTTTTCTTGCTGCCTGTGTTATAGTGCAAAACAATTAATTTAACGTGTAAGAAAGAGACCAAAACGATGTTAATGCTTGTATCACCAGCAAAAAATCTAGACTATGAGTCACCACTAGCGACACAAACATTTTCACAACCAGAGTTATTGGCCCATAGCCAATTATTGATTGATCAGTGTAAGCAACTTTCACCTGCAGATATCTCATCGCTGATGGGTGTGAGCGATAAGATCGCTGGACTCAATGCTGCGCGTTTTGGCGAGTGGCAACAACCATTTTCACCAGACAACGCAAGACCTGCTGTGCTAGCTTTCAATGGCGATGTATATACGGGGTTAGATGCCGCGTCATTTTCAGAGGAAGATTTTGCATTTGCACAATCGCATTTGCGTATTCTTTCGGGTTTGTATGGATTACTAAAGCCACTTGATTTAATGCAAGCGTACCGCTTAGAAATGGGTACTAAGTTAAAGAATGAGCGCGGTGACAATCTGTACCAGTTTTGGGGTGACATTATTACCGATAAAGTGAATGACGCTATAGCGAGCAGTAACACTACAGCGCTAGTGAACCTTGCCTCGAATGAGTATTTCAAATCGGTGAAGAAAAAGCAGTTAAATGCAGACATCATTACACCGGCATTTAAAGATTGGAAGAATGGCCAATATAAGATGATTAGTTTCTTTGCTAAGAAGGCCCGTGGCCTGATGGCAAGATATATCATCGAAAACCGAATCACTGATGTCGAGCAAGTGAAACAATTCGATGTAGCGGGTTATAGTTACAATGAATCTCTATCGAAAGGTAATGACTGGGTTTTCACTCGTAAGCAAGAAGCATAATTCGCTTTGAGATTGTAAAATTCGTGTTAATATTGAATGTAACATAAAAATATTAACACGAAGTGCAAAGTGCTCTTTTAAGGAGAATTGATGCTCACTTTGTTAGCCAAGCTTTTAAAAGCACTTAATTCTGAAAGCTCAAGTCGTCAAATTGCACTGGCAGTTGCCTTGGGCTTTATGGTCGGTTTAGCGCCGATTTTCTCAGTACATGGTTTGTTCATCATTCTTATCGTCGCGCTAATTAAAGTGAATTTGGGCGCATTTATACTAACCATTGGCTTAGCTAAACTTGCTAGTTTTCCGCTATCACCTCTTATCGTTAGTATCGGTGAATCTTTACTAACGTCACCTGCTCTCAATGGGTTGTTTAACAGCCTATACCAAATCAATTTGTTCAAGTTAGCTCACTTCCATCATACCTACATGCTTGGGGCTGTCGTACTCGGCTGGTTGTTGTTAGTGCCGATTTATTTTATCGCTAAGTTTTTAGTTGAGAAGTATCGCGACAAAGTCATGGCCTATATCAATAAATTCAAGATAGTCAAAGCGATCAAAGCAAGTAAGTTTTATCGTATTTATCTCAAGTTCGCCGGCCAAGGAGAAACGATATGAAGCGATTTATCCGTTGGCAAGGCCTAATTGGCTTTTTAGTATTCTTGGCGTTACTGCTGGCGTTTGTCTATCTCATTGCAGAGAGCGCGGTCAAACGTGGCATAGAATATGGTGTTGGGTTATATACAGGTGCCGAAGTTAATGTTGAAGCGGTTGAGATAACCTATTCACCATTGAGCTTGACGGTCATACAGTTTCAGGCAACAGATAAAGAACGTCCTGAATATAATCTGGTCTCATTTAATAGAGCAACAGCATCGTTAGATTTTTGGCAGTATCTATTTGGTAAAACAGTTATTAGAGAAATGGCGCTAGAAGAACTAGCGTTTGGTGAAAAGCGCACACGTGCTGGTGAGGTTTTTGTTGCCAGTGACGCAGACGACGACGCTTCATTTAAAGATCAAATGAAAGCGGTAATGCCGAGCGTTGATATTTCACTGCCCAATGTGGATGACTTGATGGCTGACGCCGGTTTGAGAAGCTACCAATCAGCTGAGGCGTTTAAACAAGTTTACGAGCAAGAGAAAGCAGCACTAGCGTCACTAAAAGATGACTTACCTGATAAAGCGGTTCTAGAGCAGTACCAACAAAAAGTTAAAGCGCTGTCAAAACGTAAGGTTAAAACGGTAGACGATGTAAACGCTATTAAAACAGAGTTTGATGCCTTAAAAGCGCAGTTTGAAGCGGATAAAGCAAAGGTCGAAGCGGCAAAAACACAGTTAGCTAATTCGAAAAAAGTACTTGCGCAAGCCGCAAAAGATGTAAAGGATGCACCGGGTCAAGATTGGCAACTAATCAAGGAAAAGTATCAGCTAGATAAAATTGATACAGCAGACTTTGCCCATATTTTGTTCGGCGCTCAAGCACGACAATACTATGCATATTTGAAGAAAGGAATGGATGCCATTGCACCTTTTTTAAGTGCTGGTGAAGACAACCAAGAGCAAGTTCAGAAAAAACGCAGCCAGGGACGTTTTGTATATTTCAAAGAAGAAAATCCCATGCCCTCTTTTTTGATAGAGCAATTAACGCTGTCAGTAAAAACACCACAAGGCTTTATGACAGGCTCGGGTGAAGAGCTTACTCACCAACATTGGATCAGGAATAAACCGTCTGCTATCAAGCTTGCTTCAGATGATTTAATGGGCGAGGGTAAAGCAGACTTTAGTGCTCGTTATAAATCACTCGAAAGCGGTGAATATGAAGCTGACAGTGATTGGCATTATGAAAATATAAAACTGACTGACAAAGTACTACAAGATAGCGACAAGTTTTCGTTAACATTAACCCAAGGTGCCATGCAAGGTAACGGTGAGTTAGCATTGATTAACGGTGAGCTTAAAGCAAAAACAACCGCAAATTTAACTGACGTAAACTTTGCTGGCGGCAATAGCTCTTCAATCAATGGTAGTGTAGTTGATACACTAAACGACGCACAACAATTTAGTTTAGTTGTTGTCGCTTCTGGTCCATGGCAAAAACCATCCTTTTCGATTACGTCACCTTTAAACAATTTGTTATCTAAAGTATTGCAAAAGCAAGTTAGCGACAAAGTCGCATCTTTTCAAAATAAGGTGCAAGCGGGCTTGAATGAAAAAATTGCTGGTGCAACAAACCTAAATGCGCAAGCAGGCCAAGAAATAGTGTCATTGGATAAATTGCTAAACAATACAGATCAAGCGCTCAATGATTTAATGAGTTCAGACGTTGTGAAAGCGCAAAAGAAACAGTTGGAAGATAAAGCAAAGAATAAGATTAAAGAAAAGTTGGGTGATTTATTCAACTAACTTTTAAAAAGTATTGCCGATAGGTGATCTATCAGAACCGATAATAATAATCTGATAGTAGCTACAATTAATACAGCAGTATCGTATTGATTTCATTTCTGAAGAAGGAAAGAAATATGAATAAATATGTTGCAGAGTGTATAGGTACTTTTTGGTTAGTTTTAGGGGGCTGTGGTAGTGCTGTTTTAGCAGCAGGTTTTCCCGATGTGGGCATTGGTCTCTTAGGGGTGTCATTGGCATTTGGTTTAACCGTGTTGACTATGGCATATGCTATCGGGCACATTTCAGGATGTCATCTTAATCCCGCGGTATCGGTTGGTTTGTGGGCTGGCGGTCGTTTCGAAACAAAAGAACTATTGCCTTATATCGTTGCGCAAGTCATAGGTGGTGTTATTGGTGGTGGTATTCTTTACGTCATAGCAACCGGTCAAGCAGGCTTTGATGTCGTTGCCTCTGGATTTGCTTCGAACGGTTTTGGTGAGCACTCGCCAGGTGGTTATTCAATGACGGCAGCATTGGTAGCGGAAGTGGTGCTTACTGCTGTATTTATTATCGTTATCATGGGTGCAACTGATAAACGCGCACCGGCGGGTTTTGCGCCTATCGCGATAGGTTTATGTTTAACCTTGATTCACTTAATCAGTATTCCAGTAACAAATACGTCTGTTAATCCAGCACGTAGTACAGGTGTTGCTGTGTTTGTTGGTGATTGGGCCGTATCTCAGCTTTGGCTGTTTTGGCTCGCACCAATTGTCGGTGGATTCATCGGCGCTAAACTTTATAATATGTTCGCGAAAGAGAGCGAATAAAAAAAGGGGCGAAAGCCCCTTTATTTATAAGTTAAACATCGTTATTCGCGTTTTATTTCTTTTTACGCTTGGCAATTTTTTTCGCTTTTGCTTTCTTTTGTGCTGTGGTTTTTTTCACTTTTGGCTTTTTAAGTGGAACCTTCGCTTCTTTGTGCATTGGACGTAAGGAGTCTATAACACGCCTCGGGAATTTCTCTTTCATATAACGCTCTATCTTAGCGATATATAACATGTCATGTGCTTCAACCAACGAAATCGCAGTACCCTTGTTACCTGCTCTGCCGGTGCGACCAATACGGTGTAGATAGATGTCTGCTTTGCGAGGCATATCATAATTGATGACATGGGTAATATCGTCAATATCTAGGCCGCGAGCAGCAACATCTGTAGCAACAAGTACGTTTACTCGACCAGATTTAACGCGATCGATGGCATTGTTACGTTTATCTTGAGGCATTTCACCTTCGAGCCAAGCAGCTCGAATATCTTCAGAGAGCAACTTGCCTTGCAAAAACTGAACTGTTTCACGTTTATTGGCAAAGACGACAGCTCTTGTCACTTCCTCTTGTTTGAGAATATGTGATAACAAGGCAAACTTATGTTCTTTGTTATCAGCTAGATGAATCCATTGATGAATCTTAGCCTTTTCTTTGCGTGAAGGATTTGATTCCAAAAAGACAGGTTCATTAAGAATGTCTTTAGAAAACTTAAGGACTGCAGAGCCTTCTAACGTTGCAGAAAACAGTAAGGTTTGCTTGCGCCAACGAGCTTCACCGACAATACGATTAATCGTTTCAGCAAACCCCATATCTAACATACGATCGGCTTCATCTAGAATAAGGATTTCAATTTCACGCGCATCAAACTGTTCGTTTTCTATATACTCAAGCAGGCGACCCGGTGTCGCGATAAGCATGTCAGTGGTGCTCGTCAAAATATCTTTATGACTACCGTAGTTGACACCGCCTGTAATAACCCCTGTTTTAATTTGAGTATGTTTTGTCAGGTCGCTGTTAAGGTCACTGATTTGCATGGCGAGTTCGCGGGTAGGGGTAAGTACAAGTACTCTTGGGTATCCAGGTTTAGTGCGCGGGTAATCTAACAAATGTTGAGCAGCTGGCAACAAAAATGCGGCTGTTTTTCCCGTGCCTGTAGGCGCGCTTGCAAGTACATCTTTACCTGCCATAGCCTCAGGCAATACCAATTCTTGTATCGATGTAGGTTTCTTGTAACCCAATGCTTGAATGCCGCCAAGCAGCGCTTCATCTAGGTCAAATTGCTCAAACATGTATTAGTAACCTTTTTGCGTGTAACGCATTTAATGTTGTTAAGACGAAAGTATATCGTCTAGTTCATTTTGTAACTGTTGACACCACGTCGCTATGCGCTCGTCGCTCAACATATATTGATTGTCTTCATCAAGAGCCAAGCCAACAAAGTGTGATTTGTCTTCTGTTAGCGCCTTTGACTTTGCAAATTCATATCCTTGGTTTGGCCATTGACCAATAATATACGCGCCCGTTACTTGCAACGCTTCATGTAATAACCCCAAAGCATCTTGAAACCAGTCGGTATAGCCGATTTGGTCACCCATACCATAAAGGGCGACTATTTTGCCCTCTAATTGTAGTTCACCAACTTGCTCCCAGTGAGACTCCCAATCTTCCTGCAATTCACCGTAATCCCAGGTAGAAATACCGAAAATAATGATGTCATATTGGTGGCAATGCGCTATCGGCGTATCTTTAATATTGAAAATATCTAACGTGTCACTACCAAAATGGGCTTGAATTTTTTCAGCAGCCATTTCGGTATAGCATGTGCTAGAGCCGTAAAATAGGCCTATTTTCATAATCCTGATGATCTCGTTAAAATTTTTGCCGCGATTTTAACAGAAGCAAACCCTTAATGGGTAATTCATTTGTTATTAAAACGCACATTATCATTGAATTGTGTTGTTTTTATCTGTAAGTTTAGCGGCTATTCAAGGGTCTTAGTAAGCTATAATCACTATAGGTCAGTTTTTAGAAGACCCCAAAATATAGGAAGTAGTAATGATTAAAAATGTAGGCTTGATCTCATTAGGCTTTATACTCGCGCTCACATATGGTGTTTACGCTACTGTTTCTGACAAAGAAAAAGGTGCGCCACATGTACAAGCTGATACTGCAAAACCATTGGCTGCCCCGAATGACGCTGCATACAACGAAGCATATTTAAGCGCTAAAATTGCGATGATGCTAAATCTTGAGGTAGAAAGTGTATCGCCAAGTCCGGTACCTAATTTTGCCGAAGTGGTAACCAATAGAGGTTTGTTTTACATCAGCTATGACGGTGAGTTTTTCATGCAAGGAAAAATTTACAGTATGGCTGATCGCGTTATCGATGTTACCGAACAAGCAATGACAAAAATGCGTTTGTCAGGTGTCGAAAAATTTAAAGACGACATGATTGAATACAAAGCCGAAAACGAACAGTATGTGGTAACTGTATTTACCGACATTACTTGCGGCTTTTGTCGTCAAATGCATACTATGATGAATCAATACAATGACCTAGGTATTACTGTACGTTATTTAGCTTATCCTAGAGAAGGCATAAGAGATCGCAGTGGCAACTACACCCAAGGTTATGAAAACCTGCGCTCTATTTGGTGTAATGAAGATCCTGCAAAAGCGTTGACCAGTGCAAAAGCACAGCGTGGCCATGTAGCTCAGCGTCGCATTTGTGAAACACCGATTGAAGCTGAATTTAACTTCGGTAGACAAGTTGGTGTAACAGGTACACCGGCAATTATACTAGAAGATGGCACTATGCTATCAGGAAAACGCGATCCAGAAGATTTAAAACGTATTTTGGATTATTACGCGCAAGGCTAAAAATAAGTGCGTAAAGCATAAACACTCGTTAGAATGGCAAGGACTTCCTTGCCATTTTTGTTTGTATGACGATAAAAACTATTTTTCGCCGCGCTAAAGTGGATGACGCTCATTTACCGCAAGACCTTCACCCGATTATCAGACAAGTGTACGCCAGTCGGGGAATGTCTGATCCCGCTGATGCCGATTTGACACTAAAAGGCTTGTTACCGCCAAACACAATGAAAGGCTTGCAACAAGCAGCTTTGATTCTTTATCAAGCCATTCTCAATCAAGATAAAATAATCATAATTGGCGACTTTGACGCTGACGGTGCAACAAGTACCGCGCTTATGATGGAAGCGCTTAGCTTGTTCGGTAGTTTCAATCATGACTTTTTAGTTCCTAACCGTTTTGAATTTGGCTATGGTTTGTCACCCGAAATTGTAGAGGTTGCGAGCAAACAAGGAGCTAATGTAATTGTTACGGTTGATAGCGGAATTAGTTGCCATCAAGGTGTTGAAAGGGCAAACGAGTTAGGTATTGATGTGGTGATAACAGACCATCATCTACCTGGTGCACATTTGCCAGAAGCTGCAGCGATAGTAAACCCTAATCAATTGGATTGCTCTTTTGCGAGCAAATCGATTGCTGGTGTAGGCGTTGCATTTTATCTAGCTCTCGCATTACGCGCTTTACTACGAGAAAAAAATTGGTTCTCAGAACAAGGGTTTGACGAGCCAAATTTGGCACAATTGCTAGATATCGTCGCTTTGGGAACTGTGGCCGATGTCGTAGCGTTAGATAAAAACAATCGTATTCTAGTTGCCCAAGGTATTGAGCGTATTCGCAGGGGCCTAACTCGACCAGGCATACAAGCATTAATTAATGTAGCGAAGCGAAATCAGTTTAACTTGGTTGCCAGCGATTTTGGCTTTGCTTTGGGGCCAAGAATTAATGCCGCCGGGCGATTAGATGATATGACATTTGGTATTCGTTGCTTATTGGCTAAAAGTGATCAACAAGCAAAGGAGATGGCGCAAGAACTGGATCTGCTTAATAAAGCGCGTCGTGAAATAGAGCAATCTATGCAACATCAAGCAGAGATGATTCTGCAGCAGCTTAATGACTCCTCAAAACATAATGCGACCGCTATTGCGCTATATCAAAGAGATTGGCATCAAGGTGTTATTGGCATAGTTGCCGGCCGATTAAAGGAAAAACTACACCGTCCTTGTATTGTCTTTGCACAAGATGAAAACGGTCAGGATATAAAGGGCTCCGCTCGATCTATCCCTGGGCTACATATCAGAGATTTGCTTGAAAACATTAGCAGCCAGCATCCTGGCTTGATTAAAAAGTTTGGTGGTCATGCTATGGCCGCCGGCCTTACGATAGCAGAAACGGACTTTGAACAGTTTGAAAAACTATTCGACCTTTTTGCCATAGAAGCGCTTGATGAAAAAGACTTGCAAGGTGTTGTCTTGTCAGATGGAGAACTTCCAGTTGAAGCCTACTCAATAGAGTTTGCCAGTTTACTGCGCGAGTCTGGACCGTGGGGGCAAAAATTTGAAGAACCTGTATTTGATGATGTTTTTACTATTGTTCAGCAACGAATTGTTGGCGAGAAGCACTTAAAGTTGGTGCTAGCGAAAGAAGACGTAGCACTAGATGCGATAGCCTTCAACGTTGATTTAGACATTTGGCCTAACGCTACCGCAACACAAGTCCATGTCGCTTTTAAGCTCGATATTAATGAGTTTAGAGGTAAACAAAATGTGCAACTGATGGTCGAACAATTATCGTTGGATAACCTATAAAAAACGCTGTTATATTGTGCTATTAGCCCAAACTTTGGGCTACCATTAGTGCGCGTTTTCCGATAAAATACCGCGCTTGTATTTTGTTAGCTGTAATTAGCGATCTTGGCGTTATGTTTGAAACAAATCCTTTAGTTAATCAATTAAAAGAAATCCGTGAGCGTACTGAAATGCTTAGGGGGTATCTTTGACTACGAAACTAAAGCAGAGCGCCTAGTAGAAGTTTGCCGTGAATTAGAGCTGCCCGATGTCTGGAATGAGCCTGAAAGGGCGCAACAATTAGGCAAGGAACGTTCGTCTTTAGAAGCGGTCGTTAAAACCATAGACGATTTGACTGCTGGCTGCGAAGACGTTGAGGGCTTGATTGAACTGGCTGTTGAAGAAAGCGATCAAGAAACATTTGATGATGCTACAACTGAGGCAAATGCTTTAGATGAGCAATTGCAAGCGCTTGAGTTTCGTCGCATGTTCGCTGGCGATCAAGACCAAGCTGATTGTTATCTTGATATTCAATCTGGCTCAGGCGGCACTGAAGCACAAGACTGGGCTGAAATGCTGCAACGTATGTATTTACGTTGGGGGGAAGCGCACGGTTTCAAAACTGAACTTATTGAAGAAACCGCTGGTGATGTCGCTGGTATTAAAGGTTGTACAATTAAATTCAGCGGCGACTACGCTTATGGTTGGTTACGCACAGAAACCGGTGTTCACCGATTGGTTCGCAAATCGCCATTTGATTCAAATGCGAAGCGTCATACATCATTTGCATCTGCGTTTATTTACCCAGAAATTGATGACAATATCGAAATAGATATTAATCCGGCAGACTTGCGCGTTGACACCTACAGAGCCTCGGGTGCTGGCGGCCAACACGTTAACAAAACAGATTCAGCTATTCGTATTACGCATTTGCCAACCAATACGGTTGTGCAATGCCAAAATGATCGTTCACAGCATAAAAATCGCGCGACTGCGATGAAGCTATTAAAAGCGAAGTTATACGAATTAGAAATTCAAAAGCAGAATAAAGACAAGCAACTGCTAGAAGACGGCAAGTCAGACATAGGGTGGGGCAGTCAGATACGTTCTTACGTGCTTGATGATAGCCGCATTAAAGACTTGCGAACGGGTGTTGAGAACAGAAATACCCAAGCCGTGTTAGACGGTGACTTAGACAAATTTATTGAAGCCTCGTTAAAGTCAGGCTTATAACAGTTTATCCAAAGATAGAGATTTGAAATGACAGATCAAATAAAACAAGATGAAAACAAGCTAATTGCAGAACGTCGCGGTAAGCTTGAGAAAATCCGTGAAAATTGCTCGGCAAACGGCCACCCTAATACGTTCGATCGCAAAGACTATGCGAACGATCTTCAGTTGGCGCACGGTGAAAAGGATAAGGAAACGTTAGAAGCTGAAACGGCTACATACAGTGTAGCGGGTCGTGTAATGGCTAAGCGTGGTCCATTTCTTGTTTTACAAGATATGACTGGCCGTATTCAAGCGTATGCTGATAAAAACGTGCAAAAAGACATTAAAGCGCGTTGGGGCTTGTTAGATATTGGTGACATTATCGGTGTAACAGGTACATTGCATAAATCAGGCAAAGGCGACTTGTATGTCAATATGGATGAGTATTCGTTACTGACAAAATCGTTGCGTCCGCTTCCTGAAAAATTCCACGGTTTATCAGACCAAGAAACGAAATATCGCCAACGTTACGTTGACTTGATTATCAACGAAGAAACACGCAATACCTTTAAAGTGCGTTCAAAAATCGTTGACGGAATTCGTAAGTTTTTAACAGAGCGTGACTTCATGGAAGTCGAAACGCCGATGTTACAGACAATCCCAGGGGGTGCGACAGCTAAGCCATTTGTGACGTATCACAACGCATTAGACATTGAAATGTTTATGCGTATTGCACCAGAGCTTTACTTGAAGCGTCTTGTAGTTGGTGGTTTTGAGCGAGTATTCGAAATTAACCGTAACTTCCGTAACGAAGGTTTGTCTACCCGTCACAACCCAGAATTCACCATGATTGAATTCTATCAGGCATATGCCGATTACAACGACTTGATGGATTTAACTGAAGAGATGCTGCGCACCTTAGCACAAGATGTTCTGGGTACAACGACGGTGCGTAATACAGTTAAAAATAGTGAAGGTGAAGTAGCAGAAGAAAAATTCTATGACTTTGGCCAGCCATTTGCTCGTTTGTCTATGGTTGACGCTATTTTAAAACATGCTCCTAACTTGGATGAGAGCGTGCTGCGTAACCCTGAAGAAAATTTTGACGCGCTTAAAGCTATGGCTAAACAGGTAGGCGTTAAAGAAGGCGAAGCTGCTAAAGTTTGGGGCCCTGGTAAATATATCTGTGAGATTTTCGAAGAAGTTGCTGAACATAAACTTGATCAGCCGACATTTATTACAGAGTATCCTTGGGAAGTATCACCATTGGCGCGTC
Source organism: Thalassotalea agarivorans (assembly GCF_030295955.1). Taxonomy (NCBI): domain Bacteria; kingdom Pseudomonadati; phylum Pseudomonadota; class Gammaproteobacteria; order Alteromonadales; family Colwelliaceae; genus Thalassotalea; species Thalassotalea agarivorans. The sequence continues at coordinate 2,771,534 of NZ_AP027363.1, read as the reverse complement.
GTAACGACGACAATCCTTTTATTACCGATCGTTTTGAATTTTTTGTCGGTGGAAGAGAACTTGCTAATGGTTTCTCAGAGCTTAACGATGCTGAAGACCAAGCAGAGCGTTTCCGTAAGCAGGTAGAAGAAAAAGATGCTGGTGACGATGAAGCAATGCATTTTGATGAAGATTATGTGCGTGCTTTAGAGTTTGGCCTACCGCCAACAGCAGGTGAAGGTATTGGTATTGACCGCTTAGTAATGTTATTTACCGACTCACCAACAATTAAAGACGTTATTTTATTCCCGCACATGAAACCTCAAGGCGGCGAGTAACATTTCGCACTCATTAAAAAAGGCTGCAATTGCAGCCTTTTTTATTACCATAATTCTGAAAAGTAGCGCTATTACGTCGCAAATGAAAAGTTAACTAACTAAAATTTATAGAGAAAAAATTTGGGGTCAGAACATGTTCTGACCCCAAATATTGATTAAAATTCGCCTTGGCCGAAACGATAAATCAAGGTAGTGGTTATGCTTGATTCAGTCGTGTCAGTATTAGTTGAATAGTAGTTTCTAGCGTCAACCTGGAGCGCAAGTTTGGTGGCAATCTTGTAGTGTAATCCAGCGCCATAGTGAAGCTGGAACGTTTTACGGTCGTAGTCCTTATCCAATATGCTTTCACCAAAACCAAAACTTACGAATGGCCTTAAGTCATATTCAGGATAGAAATAAACTTGGTTGCTAATTGAATAATTCTCATAGCGCTGCTTGCGGTCTACACCTGCTTGAAAAATATCTTGTCTTGCGTACTGAAGTCTTAACGAGTAACGGGGCGACAAATATAGGCCCATGGCGTATTCGTACCAATTGTCATCAGGAATCTGCCATACGGGGTCAAAGTGAACTCGGCCAAAACCAAAGCTAATCCCTAAAACACCTACATCAACTGGGTCTCCAGATACTTTACTGTAGGTACTTCTGTACTTGCGATGCTTGCGCTTACCAGAACCTAATTGATAGGTGACACCAACTTGATATTGATTTTCTGTTTCACCGTTTGCCAGTGGCACTTCATTTGCCGAGATATACCCTGTACCTGCGGTAAAGACTTCGTGATCAAAAAGATTATTGACGCCAACTGAAATAGCATCAACTGGATCCAATACCGCAAGCGTAACGCTACCAAGCGTTTCAGAGCCCCAAACTTCGCCATTATCGGCGAGAATGCTTCTTTCCTGTTGATACATCCATTCACCGAGACCCCAACCAATCACTGGCGTTAGCCATAAATCTTGAATTGACGGCTTTTCAGCAAACGCTTCAATGCCAAATTCCCAATAAAAGGTAGACATAAGCGTTGAATAAAGGAATGAATCCCACTGACGGTAACCTGACTTTCGCGCGGCTTGATAATAAACACCACCAAAGTAACCATGGCCAACGACATTAATCACCCAGCCGTCTCGGTCCCACACAGGGTTTTTAACATTTTCATCCCATTTACCCAGGATGTTACCTTTCTCCCAGTTGGATATATCTTCCGGTAGCAAGGCGATAACCCCAATTACTGCAAACCCAAAGGTAAAGATTGACTTGGTTTGAGACCATAGTCTTTCACTATCTTCACCATTTTGCGGCGAGAACAAAGACATTTGGAAAGGATCTTCATAAAACGAAGGATCTACTTTAAAGTTTTGCCAATCGGTATTGGTGATACGAGGTGTGTATTCAATTTCAACCAACTCAGGTTCTTCTTGTTGGTCTTGCTGTGCATTGGCAAAAGACGGCATGCCAATCAATACACTGGAAAAAATAAGAGAAGAAATAGATTTCTTAAACCTATAACTTTTTGAAAACGCCGTCACTGGGCAATCCTATTTAATTGATGTAGAAGATTTTTATACCTGATAGTGTCGCACAATAGGGGTTAAAAAGGTAGAAAAAAGCGAGAAACACGGCCTAAATGCATGTTTCTCGCTCATTTGTTTAAGAATGGTGTTGGCTTAGTTTTTGTTTTCTAACTGCTCTTTACTGTAGCTTGGTTTGTCGTGATATTGACCAACTGCATCTGCAATTTCTTTTGGCATATAGTTTTCGTCATGTTTTGCCAAAACTTCATTAGCTTCTAGCACGGTATCACCCACAAGTATGCCATTGGCAACGATGCCTTGCCCTTCTCTGAATAGATCTGGCAGGATTCCATCATACTTAACAGTAATTATTGGGCCTGTATCGACAAGTTGAAAACTCACTTTTAGACTCTTCGGGTCACGGCTTACGGTACCTGGTACTACAAGGCCACCAACTCGTATACGCTGGCCAATAACAGGTTTTTCACCTGTTTCTTTTTTCCCTTGTACGATTTCGGATGGGGTAAAGAATAAGTCGACCGTATTACTTAATGCGTAAAGCACGAACCCTAGTACCACTGCAAATCCCACAAGTATTGATGTGACAACGGTTAATCTTTTTTTACGACGCGGATGCATAAACTACCTCAAACTATGATGACTGCTGTTTTTGAGCAGCTTTCAAGCGATCTTGCCTTGCAATACGCTTGGCGATCTCTTGTTTTTTATCGGTTAAACTTTTTTTACTCATTACCGCTATTACAGCAATCAGTAGCCAAGAAAACCCATACGATAACCAGACATAAAAGCCGTGGCCATCCATATTGATAAACTGTGAAAACGTGTCAAATTGCATTGCTACGCTCCTTCACTCACTAATGATTTTACCCAAGGGCGCATACTATTTCTGGCCAATATTTCTGTTTTAAATCGAGTACAAATAATACTGCCTGCTAAAAATGCAAACCCAAAGAAACATACTACAAACGGCCAATACATTTCCATCGCCATATTAGGCGCGCCGAGTTTGGTGACCGTTGAACCTTGATGCAAGGTATTCCACCATTCAACCGAGTAATGGATGATAGGTAAATTTACAACGCCAACAAGTGCTAAAATACTTGCGGCTCTTCCTGCTAATACTTTGTCGTCAAAGGCGTTATGCAGTGCGATGACACCTAGATACAAGAAAAGCAGTATTAACTCTGACGTAAGCCTAGCATCCCACACCCACCAAGTACCCCATGTTGGTTTGCCCCAAGCTGCACCTGTAAATAAGGCAATTGCGGTAAAGATGGCACCAATAGGAGCCATTGCAGCAGCAGAGGCGTCGGCGAGTCTAACTTGCCAAACCAAACTCGTTAGCGCGGCAACCGCCATCCAAAAATAGATAGCCATGGACAAAATAGCAGCCGGTACGTGGATATAAAATATTCTAAAGCTATTGCCTTGTTGATAATCAGGTGGCACAAAAAGTAGTGCCCATACCATACCGGTTAATAACAATATAAAGGCAATACGGTTAAACCACGGGATAAGTTTATTGGTAAAGTGATAAGTTACTTCAGGGTTAGCGTAGGGGTGTAACCATTTCCACATAATTAGTTTGTACTCACTTTTAAGGCTGCGCTCACAGCAAAGGGTGATAGCGTTAGTGTGCCAAAAAATAACGCCGCTATTATAGCAAGTTGAAAATCATAAGGTAAGTTCATTGCGGCAGTATCGATGGCACTCGTCGCAAAGATAAGTAATGGAATGTAGAGCGGTATTACCAATAAGCTTAGCAATACACCGCCTTTTTTAATGCCCAAAGTTAATGCCGCCCCAATAGCCCCTATCATGCTGAGTACCGGCGTTCCCAACAACAGAGTAATTAACAACGGAATGTAGCTTTCTGGCGCAAGGTGCAACATTGTGGCTAACAGGGGAGCCATCAAAATCAGAGGTAGTCCCGTCAGTAGCCAATGTGCGGTCACCTTAGCAAGCACCAGCACAAACATAGGGGTAGGCGACAGCATCATTTGTTCTAAAGAACCATCGGCGTAATCTGATTTAAACATTCTATCGAGAGACAGCAGGGTTGCGAGCAAGGCAGATACCCAAAGGATACCAGGCGCTATGCGTGTCAACATATTGGGCTCTGGACCAATTCCTAGCGGAAATAGCGTAATGACGATGATAAAAAACAGTAAAGGGTTCGCTATGTCGTCTTTATGGCGAAAAGCTATGGTAAGGTCGCGGCCAACGATAAGCTTGAACGCTTTTGAATAACTTGGTGCTTGAGAAACTATTGAATCAGTCATGATTAAAAGTACCTGTATTCAAGCGTTATTTTACTATACAAATCATCTGATAAAGACAGATCTTGATGCGTCGTCAATATCACGCAACCACCTCGTTTAGCGTGCTCTACAAATAGTTTTTCGAGAGTAGCTACACCTTGCTTATCTATAGCGGTAAAGGGTTCATCCAGAATCCAAACAGGTGTGTTAGTTTGCCATAGTTTTGCCAAGGCTATTCGACGGTGCTGCCCCGCGCTCAAATGTGATGCTAACGCATCTTCGAAACCAGTTAAGTTTACTTTGGCTAATGCTTGGTCACTATCGATGTTTTCATGGCCGTGCAATGCTAAGTTAAATGCTAAATTTTCTTCGGCCGTCATTTCACCTTTTACGCCCGCGAGATGACCTAAATAGGTGAGTTCGCTGACATAGTCTTCGCGGTGCTTGTTGATGTCTTTATTTGTAAACAACACCTCGCCTTCAAATGGCTGAGACAAGCCCGCCAAAATTCTCAACAAGCTGGTTTTTCCAGCACCGTTAGGACCTTCAATTTGGACAATATCACCAGCGTTAATTGTAAAAGAAAGGTGCTCGAATAATATACGGTCCTCTCTTATGCAAGTGAGGTTTTGAGCAGATAACAAAGTCGTTGAATCTTTTGTCAAAGTTAGCTGATTTCTGGTGTTATGGTGAGGAAAATACTACAGATTTATAGCGCACCTTGCCAGTGGCAAAGCCTGTTGTTTTCTCATAAAACTAAGTTTTTTTGAAATAGCTTAACTTTTTATGCATTTAATCATCGAAACATAGCTATCTTGGATGCGTTTTAAAGTCAGTTAATGTTAGAATTTCGCTAATGCCAACAAAAAACAAAAAATGTAATCTTGTTGGTCTGCTACCACGTAAATTAGAGAAGCACATTTACAACGCGCCATTCGCGCCTTGAGTGCTTGCTTATTCAAGCTTGGAGAGTTTGCATGTTACCAGAACTGGGCCATTTTGCCCTGATAATCGCGCTGGCTTTCGCGATATGTTTGTCTTTTATCCCGATGATAGGGGTATATAGCAATAATCGAGCATTATATAATTTCGCTCGTCCCCTTACTTTTGGTATGTTCGCATTTACTGCCATCAGTTTTGTTATTCTAACGTACAGTTTTACGATAGATGACTTCTCCATACGTTACATAGCAAGTCACTCCAATACTCAACTTCCTATCTATTTTAAAATATCCGCCGTTTGGGGTGGACACGAAGGTTCATTGTTACTTTGGGTCTTAGCGCTGACCGCTTGGACAATGGCGGTTGCCAAATTTAGCAAAGAGTTAGAACCTAAGTTCATCGCTATTGTGCTGTCAATAATGGGCATGATTGCGTTGGGCTTCATGTTGTTTACCATACTTACATCGAACCCGTTTGATCGACTTTTACCTATTTCGCCGGAAGAAGGTAGGGACCTTAATCCTCTGCTACAAGATATTGGACTGATAATTCATCCGCCACTTCTGTACCTTGGCTACGTCGGCTTTTCAGTCGCTTTTGCGTTTGCGGTGGCGGCCTTAATTTCTGGCAAAATGGATGCCGCATGGGCTAGGTGGTCTCGTCCTTGGACTGTTGCTGCTTGGGCATTTTTAACCTTAGGCATTGCCCTTGGCAGTTGGTGGGCATATTACGAACTTGGCTGGGGTGGCTGGTGGTTTTGGGATCCGGTAGAAAACGCGTCATTTATGCCTTGGCTTGTAGGTACAGCGCTTATACATTCATTGGCGGTGACCGAAAAACGCGGCACGTTTAGAAACTGGACTGTGCTGCTTGCCATATTTGCCTTTAGCTTAAGTTTATTAGGTACATTCCTCGTGCGTTCAGGGGTGCTGACATCGGTTCACTCTTTTGCAGCAGACCCCAGTAGAGGCGCGTTTATTTTGGTGCTGCTTGCCATAGCGGTTGGCGGTTCTCTCACGCTATTTGCTTTTAGAGCGTCAAATGTTCAAAGTTTTAGTCGCTTCTCTCTATATTCGCGTGAAACGGCGTTGCTGATCTGTAATATTTTATTGGTTGTTTCAGCAATTACGGTGCTAATCGGTACACTGTATCCATTGCTAATTGATGCAATGGGCCAAGGGAAAATTTCAGTTGGACCGCCGTACTTTAATGCCGTTTTTGTACCTATCATGGTACTGCTGTTCTTAGCCATGGGAATAGGGCCGCTGATACGGTGGAAAAAAGCGAAGTCTGGTGAATTAAGAAAACAAATTAGTAAGGCATCTGTCTTTAGTATTGTCTTTGGTATTGCTTTCCCATTCGTTTATGGTGATGGTTTCAATTGGAAAGTCGCTTTGGGCATGGCGCTGGCAATGTGGGTATTTCTAGTTGTTGCACGTGATTTTATCAATCAGGTTAAAGCAAGAAATGGAAAAGCTGGTCCTAAGTTCTCGCTTAGCCAGTTGGGTATGACATTAGCACATACAGGTATTGCCATTACTATAGTGGGTGTAACCATCGTATCTAACTATGAATCGGAAACGAACGTTAGAATGGCGAAAGGCGACACTTATACCGTCTCAGGCTATACCATTGCTTTTGAAGGCACAAAGCAGGTGCAGGGACCAAATTATAGTGCCGAACAGGGGCAGCTGATGGTCTATAAAGGCGACAAATTTATTAGTCATCTTAAACCTGAAAGACGTACCTATTTAGTACAAACCATGGGCATGACAGAAGCAGGTATCGATCCTGGCTTATTCCGCGATGTCTATGTAGCCCTGGGCGATCCGCTAGGTGACGGCGCTTGGGCTATTCGCATTCACTATAAACCATTTGTTCGTTGGATTTGGTTAGGTGCTATCTTTATGGCGTTAGGTGGACTATGCGCAATTTTAGACAAGCGCTATCGCCGCAGAAAACAAAAAACAGTGGAAAAAACACCGTCGGCGAAGGAGAGCTTAGCGTGAATAAAATGATTCGTTTTCTGCCGTTAATACTATTTGTGGTTTTAGCCATTGTGCTGTATCGAGGCTTGTCCTTAAACCCACAAGAGTTACCTTCTGCACTTATTGGTAAACCCGTTCCTGCGTTTAACCTTTCCAGTGTGAAAGATAAAAATGCGCAATTTACTGCTGCTGACTTAAAGGGCGAGATTGTTTTGCTAAATGTATGGGGTACATGGTGTCCTGGTTGCCGGGTAGAACATCCATATTTATTAGATTTAGCGAAAAGTGATAGATTCACCCTATATGGCGTCAACTACAAAGATGAACGCAGTATTGCACGTGAGTGGCTAGATAAACTAGGTGACCCTTATGTGTTTTCCTTGTTTGACGAAATGGGTAGTTTAGGTTTGAATTTAGGTGTTTATGGAGCACCGGAAACGTTTATTATCGACCATCATGGGCTTATCCGTATGCGTTATGCAGGTATCGTGGACAGTAATAGCTGGGCTCAAAAATTTGAACCCGTCGTTAAAATGATAGAACAAGAAATAGCGCGAGGAGAGTAAGAGTGAAGCCGATAATTACGTTAGTTTTATTTATTATTGTCTCAGCTACATTTGCAGTGAACGCGTCTTCAGATACATATGTTTTTCAAGACGAAGTCACTAAAAAACGTTATCAGTCTTTGGTTAAAGAATTACGTTGTCCAAAGTGTCAAAATCAAAATCTGGCGGATTCTAATTCTGAAATAGCAATTGACCTGCGTCAACAAGTATACGACATGTTGCAACAAGGCCGCTCTGACCAAGAAATCGTGCAGTTTATGGTGGAGCGCTATGGTGAGTTTGTTCTGTATCGCCCTAAAATTAGTCCACTGACCTACGTATTATGGTTTGGTCCTATTGTACTTGTTATTGTTGGCTTTATAGCGCTTATTCTAATTCTTAGAAAAAAGCCTGAGAAAAAAGCAAAAACACTTACCGCTGAGCAACAACAAAAGCTCGAAGACTTATTGAAAGAGAAATAAATAATTATGGTCGTATCATTACTCCTTATTGTTGTTTTTGTGTTGTTGTTACTGGTCATTATTTGGCTGCCTTTTTTAGGACAGAATAATCGTCCAGTGCAACCTTCAGTGCGCGATGAAACTAATGTAGCGCTCTATAAAGAACATAAAGCGGAAATAGAGCAAGACTTTGAGCAAGGTAAGATAGATCAAGAAAATTTTGACTATTTAATGGAAGAGCTTAACCGAGGATTGTTGCAAGATATTGAAGAGAATGAAAACAAACAACCGGAAGCCGAGGGCAATATCGCGATTACGTGGCCAGTTGTCACTTCATTGTTCGTTATCGTGTTTAGTTTTGCCGTCTACCTAAAAACAGGTGCGTATGAGGGGGTCGAATTAGCCGCTCAAGTCAACAGTGGCCAAATGAGCGAGCAACAGGGGCATCAAAATCTGACTGCTGATCAGCAAGCGCTAGTTAGAGTAAGGCAGTTAAAAATGCTAACTGAGCAAGAACCTGAAAATGGTGAAGCTTGGTATATGCTAGGGCAAGCCTTGGTTGGCGCTGGCGAGTTTTTAGAAGCTGCAGCTGCATTTGATAAGGTTATTGCTATCGATGGTGAACACGCAGATTTGTATGGCGCTAAAGCACAAGCAATGTTTTACGCTGAAAACCAAGAGATTACACCACCTGTACAAGCGCTTGTAGACAAGGCATTGGCATTGGATCCGCTAGACCCATCAACCAATATATTGCTGGGTATGCATGAGTTTATGCACCAAAACTATCAAGGCGCTATTGATTTTTGGCAAAAAGTCATTGATTCAGGACGTGAGTCTGTGAATATAGAAGCCCTGCAAGGCGCTGTAGCGGAAGCTAAAAGTCGTATGGCTATGGCAGGTCAAGAAGTCGCGCCTACACCAGAGGTTATAGACGGACCACAACTGCAAATTGAAGTGTCGCTTTCCGATGAAATTTTGGAAAAATTGATGGCAGGTTCTGACCGCGTGGTGTTTGTTTACGCAACTCCAAGTGGTGGCGGGCGTATGCCGTTAGCGGCAGTCAAATTGCAAGCTAGCGATCTGCCAGCGGTTGTCTTACTTGACGACTCTAAAGCGATGATGGAGCAAGCCAAATTAAGTAGTGCAGAATTCGTTAATATCTATGCTATCGTATCTGAATCCGGCGGTGCAGGTATTAAATCGGGCGATTACAAAGCAGAAAAATTAAATGTCGCGGTGAGCACCACGGATGTGATCTCATTAGTAGTCGATAGCGTAGTGCCGTAAAACATTTTTATATAGGAAGTTTTCATGAATAAGTTATTAATTTCTTCACTAGTTACGCTTGTAGCGTTTACCTATTCTCCCGCGCAAGCAAATGACGCTGCTAAAGCCGAAACCGCAGAATGTGCATCTTTTCTAGATCATAAAGTACGTAAATTGAACGCAACCAATGAAATAGATTTATGTGAATTAACAGCAGGCAAAGCAACGTTGATTATAAACACTGCATCTGATTGTGGTTACACGCCGCAATTTGAAGGGTTGGAAGCACTTCATAAAAAATATAAAGATCAGGGCTTAGTTGTTGTTGGTTTTCCATCAGGTGAGTTTTTTCAAGAGCGTGATGACGAGAAAGAAACCGCGAAGGTATGTTTTATCGACTATGGTGTAACTTTTACTATGGTAAATACCGTAGAAGTACGTGGCGATGAAGCGCATCCAGTCTTTCAGCATTTGGCGTCTGAAACAACCGCTCCGAAGTGGAATTTCTACAAGTATTTAGTTAATAAAGACGGCGAAGTACAGCATTTTAATACACGTGTAGCTCCAGACGATAAAGCGTTTGTCGACGCTATCGAAGCGGCTTTATAAGGATAGGTAATGTCCCGATTTAAAGGCGATTTAGCCTTTAGTAAAAAAACGCCTAAGACAGGTGTACTGCTAACTAATTTAGGTACACCTGATGCTCCCACCGCTCCTGCGCTAAGGAGATATTTAGCAGAATTCTTATCGGATCCAAGAGTGGTGGAAATTTCTCGACTAATTTGGATGGTCATTTTGCATGGTATTATTTTACGTATTCGCCCAGCAAAATCAGCCAAACTGTACGATAGCATTTGGACCGAAGAAGGTTCACCGTTATTGGCTATCACCCAGAAACAAAGAGATGCTGTGGCAGCACAATTACATAAAAGCTATGGCGACGATGTTGTTGTAGATATTGCAATGCGTTATGGAAATCCTTCAATTCCAAGTCGCCTCAAAGCAATGCAAGAGCAGGGTATCAACAACATTATTGTGTTGCCGCTATATCCGCAATATGCCAGCCCGACTACCGGCTCAACCTTTGACGCCATTGCTAAAGAAGTAGGTACGTGGCGTTGGGTGCCTAGCATCAGTTTTATTAGCAGCTACCATGACAATCCGCTTTATATTCGAGCACTGCGCAAATCGATAGAAGAGCATTTTGCAGAGCATGGTAAACCGGAAAAACTGGTATTTTCTTATCATGGTATGCCGAAACGTTTTCATAACCTTGGTGACCCTTATTTCGATTTTTGCCACAAAACAACAGAAATAGTAACCAAACGCCTAGGCTTAAAGGAAGATGAATACATACTTACCTTCCAATCTCGTTTTGGTAATGCGGAGTGGCTTAAGCCTTATACTGACGAAACGTTGGAGTCTTTAGCTAAAGCTGGAACAAAACATATTGCGATTGTCAGTCCTGCATTTAGTGCTGATTGCCTTGAAACGCTCGAAGAGCTTGAAGAAGAAAATCGAGAGATATTTGAAGAGGCGGGTGGTGAGTCGTATCACTATATACCCTGTTTAAACGCGCGCGAAGATCATATCGACGCAATCGTCAGTTTGATAACACCATACCTCAAAAATACGCAATAATCACACTACCAAGTGGTGTCTGACACCACTCCGACACCAAAAAAGGAGCCTAAGGCTCCTTTTTTAACATCAATAAACCGCTGTGTTTACTTGTTTTTCAAGTAATTAAGCATAGTATCTGCGTCAGAGACCTCGAACGGATCGGTAGGGCAGTTATCAGAATAGTCATCTTCAATAAACAACTTCTGAATGTCACCATTTTCAACATACATCGAGTAACGCCAACTGCGATAACCAAAGCCTAGATTAGACTTGTCTACAAGCATCCCCATCTTGCGTGAAAACTCTCCGTTACCATCCGGTAATAAGAAGACATTTTTCGCACCTTGGCTTAATCCCCATTGATACATAACAAATGCATCGTTAACTGATATACACACGATCTCGTCTACGCCTAACGCTTTAAAGTCGTCATATAGCTCTTCAAAGCGAGGTAAGTGGGAAGTTGAACAGGTAGGTGTAAACGCCCCTGGTAATGAAAATACCACGACGTTTTTGCCGCCAAAGAGTTCGTCACTAGATAGGTCTTTCCATTCAAACGGGTTGTCACCACCTAGCGCATCATTTCTAACGCGAGTTTTAAAAACGACGTTGGGTACCTTTGATCTCATTTTTTTCTCCTATGATTTAACGACTTAATTAACTATAGACGAATAAAAAAAAAAAGGTGCTAATTGCAATCACTTTCAAAAATAAAAAAAGCATAAAACAAATGATTTTTTTTAACGTGTTGGTTGAATAGCTTTCGTTTGTCGAGGAAAGTGAGGCAGATTAGTATAGTCCCATGCTTGAAATCTCCCCGATTTCTATGCTTTCATACTGTTTGTTGTTTAAGCGCTACGTTGGTAGCGCTTTTTTTTGATGATGGGCTATTCAGCAAGCCATGGCTAATGAAATGCCTTGTTCTATTTTAAGGTGTCGGGTTGGTGTCTGACACCACTCCGACACCAACCGTTAATGGTTAGCCGCCTGTGCCGCCTGTGCCACCTGTTTCACCGTTGTTGCCAATTATTGCGGTTGTTTCTTCAATAGCTGCTGCAATCGCTTCAATATCAACGCCATTGTTAGCTGCATCTATAATGGCATCGGTAAATTCCATGCTTTCTTCAGGTAAGCTTAAGTTACCGCTGTTTAGCAACTCTACCGCAGCATTCATGACAAATTGTTGATTTGACTCCCAATTGCTGGCTACTTCATCGTAGTTTGGATCTGAAGGAGGTGTATTTGAAATCGCGACAACTGCGTCAATAATAATATCTACAGCTTTTTGTACGCTTTCATTAATGTTGTTACCTGTTGCCGCGTTGACAACGCTCCATGTGGCGTCATACCCTACAGCGTTCATTGACTCTTCTTCATCATTTAAATTTGGTAGTGTCAACATAAATAGGTTGGCGTTCGCATCTGACGTTATACCAAACATAAGCGACAACGTTTTAGTGATAGATCGTTGAATATTCAACAACCCTTCGGCGGTATAAGCCGATAAGTCGCTATCCACCAAAATAATTGACTCAATAAAAATTTCTGTTGCTAACGTTGTAATAACACTTGCTTGAATGTCGATAAAGCCGGTACTTACTTCGTCTAGGAAAATAAGGTTAGACAACTCTAAGCCACGTAATTCAGGATTAGGCACAGGTTCACCAAACAAAATTGGGTCGTCTGCTGTACCACAGTTGTTGGCGTCACAAAGCATGCCAGTGTCTTCATTTGCAGTGACTTGCAAAGATAGCATATATAATGCACAAAGGCGGAAACAACGCCATGAGTGGCGTTTAGTTGAGTGGGGGGGCTTGGGCATAGAGTAGCTTAACAACAAAACTGCTTTTTGTTCTTTTAAGTTAAAGCACTGCGTACTACTCTATACCGTAGCGCTAATGTTATTGATTACTGTTGATTACTTTCTATATAAATAAAATCGCTAATTTCGTTTACAGGTGTAAAAGCGGTTGGCGCATTTATCAATGTTTCACGAATGGCTTCAAAAGCTAAGTTATCACAATCTTGCTTCAGTTGTGCAAGTGTCTTTTCGAGTTCAGGCCAAGGCAGAAACACCTCATTTGCGGTCATAATGCGTTCATTCGAGGTACGTTCAACGCCGTCGCCAATGAGCAGTTCTTCAAAAAGCTTTTCACCAGGGCGCAAGCCAGTTTCGACTATTTCAATATCGCCATGCGGGTTGCCTTGATGTTTTAAGTGAAGGCCAGATAAATGAATAAGCTTATACGCTAAGTCGTAAATTTTTACAGGTTCACCCATGTCTAATACAAACACGTCGCCGCCTTTACCCATAGCACCAGCTTGAATAACAAGCTGTGCAGCCTCTGGAATTGTCATAAAGTAACGAGTGATGTCTTTGTGCGTTAACGTAATTGGCCCGCCTATAGCAATTTGCTGTTTAAACAAAGGGACGACAGAACCAGAAGAGCCAAGCACATTGCCAAAGCGCACCATACAAAATCGGGTACTATGGTCGTTTTTGTTTGCCAAGGCTTGTAAACAAAGCTCTGCCATTCGCTTGGTTGTACCCATAACATTGGTAGGGCGTACGGCTTTATCGGTTGATATCAATACAAAAGTTTCAACCTTATTGGCAATCGCCGCTTGTGCACATTTTAATGTGCCGAAGGTATTGTTACGTACACCTTCACAAACGTTGTGTTCAACTAACGGTACATGTTTAAATGCGGCGGCATGGTAAATAGTATTTACCTTAAAGGAGCGCATTACAGCATTAAGGCGTTCACGATTGTTAACAGAACCAATTAATGGTACTAGCTGAATAGCCAATTCTTGTTCACGAATGACTTGTTCAAGTTCTTTGTTGATCGCGTAAAGTGCGTACTCATTTAACTCAAACAGCAATAAAGACGACGGCTGCTGTTGGATTATCTGCCTGCAAAGTTCACTACCAATCGAACCGCCTGCGCCAGTGACCATCACTACCTTGTCTTTAATATTTGCATGCATCAATGCTGTGTTTGGTGGCACGGGATCACGCCCTAATAAATCTTCGATGGAGACTTCCACCAAGTCGTCAATTTTGGATTTACCGCTAACCAAATTACTAAAACTAGGAATAGCTAATACTTCTACTGCGTATGCTTCTAATGTATTAAGTATTTCTGCGCGACGCGATTTACTTGCCGATGGAATAGCTAACAGTACACGTTTTACCTTGTGTTTTTTGATTAGCTTTTCTAATGCCTCCACTTCATATACGCGAATATTATTTATAGAAAGCTTTCGCAGAGCAGGGTTGTCGTCTACAAACGCAACAGGGCGATATTCGCGGCTTGTGTTCAGTGCGTTCATTAGTTGAGTACCGGAGTCTCCAGCACCATAAATAATGACACTACCTCTTGTTTTACGGTTTATGCTAGTTGCTAATGTGCGAACAGATAGACGACTACCGCCAATCAGCACGAGTAAAATGGCGCAGTAAATGATTGGCACGGATCGAGGCAAGAACAAATCTAAGTTAAAACATACCAGCCACACTGAGAACGAAGAAAACAATACACTCGTTATTACTACTGCAAACGCTTTGCTGCCTAAATAGCGCATAACCGAGCGATACAATCGCAACACAATGTTAATCAGAATACTCACAACAACGACAATCGCTAACATTGCCCAGTAGTGAACATTGGTAAAATAGTCTAAAGACTCTAAACGCAGTACCATCGCAGCCCAAAAAGCAAACACAATAAATACCGTATCAATAAGCACGCTTATAATACGTTTGGTATAGCGGGGTAATTTAAATATTTTATCCATTAAACTGCTTTTCCATGTTGGTTATTTTTCGTGAAGCGCGGATTCTGCGCTTTGCTATAGGTGTATGGTGCATGTACGCTTCGCTGACGTATATGGATTTACTCATACTGCGAAAGCGTGGACGCTTAACAGCAGTGAAAGGGAACAAGGGACGTGGAGATTTGTTCCTGCCTGTTTTTAGCCCTTAGCTTCTAAGCTCTAGTTTTTTATTTTTGTGCTAGCGTTAGTACTTCGCGAATCGCATGGCACGTAGTTTCTAATTCACCTTCGGTTAAGGTTGGGTGTACTAAAAACATCAAGCTGGTTTCGCCAAGTTCTTTTGCTACGGGTAAAGACTCTTCAGGCCTAAAGCCTGTGTTATCAAATGCTTTTTCCAAATATACTTCTGAACAGCTACCTTGCATACAAGGTACGCCTAGCTGATTAATTTCATCTACTATACGGTCGCGAGTCCAACCTTCGGCTAATTGCTCCGGCTCTACAAACACATAGTATTTATAGTTGGCATGTTCCATGTGCTCTGGCACTTCTGGCACCCGAATACAGGAAAATTCGCTACATGTAGCTTCTATCATGCCTGCATATAATTCGCGCTTGGCAAACCACTGCGGCATTTTTGTTAGTTGTATACGGCCAATAGCAGACTGCATTTCTGTTAGTCGCCAATTGGTGCCGAACGATTCGTGTAACCACCTAAACCCCGGTGGATGTTGTGTCTTATATACAGCATCAAACGATTTACCATGATCTTTATACGACCACATTTTATCCCACAACGCTTTGTCGTTAGTGGTTACCATGCCACCTTCGCCACCTGTGGTCATAATTTTGTCCTGACAAAACGACCAACAGCCAATATCGCCAATTGAACCAACAGAACGCCCTTTATATTTTGCGCCGTGTGCTTGAGCGCAATCTTCAATAACCGCTAAGTTATGTTCTTTAGCAAGCGACATTAGCTCATCCATTTCGCATGGCATACCAGCTAAATGAACAGCAACAATACCTTTAGTTTTGCCTGTTATTACGGCATTAACGGTATCGGCCGTAATATTCTGTGAATTCGCATCTACATCAGCAAAAACAGGTTTTGCGCCAGCGGTAACAATGGAAGAAGCGGAAGCTAAAAATGTGCGAGAAGTAACAACAACTTCATCTTGTTCACTGCCTCCATTACGTGCGCCAATACCTAACGCAACAAGCGCTAAATCTAGCGCAAGCGTTCCATTAGATACCGCTACGGCATATCCGCAATCAGTAAAAGCAGCAAATTCTTTTTCAAATTCACGACCTTCTTGCCCTGTCCAATAGTTTACTTTGTTCGACAATAAGACTTCAGATACTTTGTCAGCCTCTTGCTGAGAAAATGACGGCCAAGGAGAGAATTTAGTATTCAACATAATTTATTTCTTAAGAGGTTTAGCTGGGTTTCCGACAACTACAGTATTGGGTGGTACATCTTTAGTTACTACCGCTCCCATTCCCACAATAGCACCTGAACCAATTACTAAAGGTTTATCAGGGGTACCTTGTTTGATTATTGCTCCCGTTCCGATATAGGCATGATCTTCTATATGGATGTTGCCATTACACATGACTCTAGGTGCAAACGTCACATAATCACCAATAACACAGTCATGTGCTACGTAGCTATATATATTTGCATGGAATGATTTACCTATTTTGATATTGGACGTTAATGTTACAAAGGGGCAAAGTAACGAGCCCTGATCTATTTCAACATCATCCATAATTATATTGTTATCGGCACAAACAGCTAACTGTGATATTCCATCGCCCTCTAGTTTAGCTGCTATTTTTTCTCTAACCTGACTATTAGCAATTGCGATAACTACGCTTTTTTCTTCATATTTTTCTTTGAATACTTGGTAAGGAAGAACAGCTAACCCAGAAAGCTTTTGTACGCTTTCGTTATCATCAATAAAAACAATTTCTATTTTACTTTTATCTTTATGAATAAGCTGCCTAACAAGTGGCAAAACTTCTTTACCGAATCCGCTCGCGCCATATATACCAATACATTTAGTTGTCATTTTTGGTTCCCGTAAATCTAGTCATAGTTGCTTCTCCTTCAGCGGAAATCCCGTCTTTAATAAATACTTTTTTAACGGTTAAAAACAGTATTTTAATATCTAACCAAAAACTTTGATTCTCAACATACCACACATCAAGTTTAAATTTATCTTCCCAACTAATGGCATTTCTACCATTTATCTGCGCCCAACCGGTAATACCAGGGCGAACATTATGACGTTTAGCTTGTTCTTCATTGTATAAGGGCAAATATTCAACCAGTAAAGGGCGAGGGCCAACAAGGCTCATGTCGCCTTTTAATACATTCCAAAGGCCTGGTAATTCATCCAAGCTAGATGATCTAAGTTTCATACCAAATGGCGTTAAGCGCTGTTGATCTGGTAACGGATTGCCATTTTCGTCCTTTGCATCTTTCATGCTGCGAAATTTTATCATTTCGAACACTTTGCCATGCAAACCAGGACGTTTTTGTTTAAATAACACTGGCTTGCCCAAGTTTTTAGCTATCTTATACGCAACTAACAAAATAATTGGGGAAAATATAATTAATGCAATCAGAGAAACCACAATATCAAACAATCTTTTAATCATTTTTCTGCTGCCTTCTTTAAAGCTTGATGGAATTTTTCAAAAAGAATATCTCTGGAAAACTTATCAACAGCTAATCTTTTTGCATTATTTCCAAGGGCTTTCAGCAAATCTTTATCATTCATACTATCGTGCAATAAATGTGCTGCATCTTCTGGCTTATTACTAGAAAGGACTATGCCTAATTTCTCATTTTGTATTAAGTCTGCTTGCCAGCCTCCATGGTTTATAGCAATTGGCTTCCCAGCTGCTAAAGCATCAAAAAATTTGTTAGCTGAATTTTTCCAAAGTTCAGGTATTGGTTTTACTGTCGAGATCATCATATCTGAATGCTTTAAAACATCAGCAAGTTCTCTTTTCTGTACGGGATTAAAAATATAAAAATATTCATTTAATACCTGTTTATCTAGTGCAAGCTTTTCTAAATAACCTCTTTCTTTTCCTTTACCAATTAAAACAATAGCTACATTTGAATCTATTGCCTTTAGTTGTTCAGCAAGATTAATAAGGTATGTTAAATTGTTAACTTCTCCAAATGTTCCTGTATAAGTCAGAATCTTTCGCCTTTCGAGAGAAGGTTCTTCAGTTATAAAGTTAGGGAGGGTGTCCGTGAATGATTCAAATAGCTTTATATCAGCGGCATTTGGAATCGTTGTTACTTTGGCTCGAGAGTCTACTGCCTTTACACCTTCACTCATCCCTGGAGACAAAGCGATTATTTGCGTAGAGTGTTTGTAAGCCCATGCTTCTAGCTTTTTAGCTAGCCATATTAAAATAGGATGTTTTAAAGCACCAATAGCTATGGGGGCTTCAGGCCATAGATCTCTTACTTCAAATACTAGAGGTATCTTACGTTTCTTAGACGCTAACACAGCTGGTAATGCAATAGTAAGAGGGGTGCTTGTTGCAAAAACTATATCTGCTTTAGTCTCAGCTGACTTTTTGTATGAGTGGTATGCAAATAAGATAAAGGCTTTTAGCCTCTGAGTGAAGGACATCTCATTTGAATATGCTTGCTTATAAGCCCAAACTTTTACTCCGGAAACTGATAACTCATTCCAGCCTTTTTGGAGGTCAAACTCATTCTCAATGAAAGCCGAAGATGTGACTAATGTTACATCTTCTCCTTTTGCTGCTAATCGAGTAGCCATTTCATATGATCGAATTCCACCGTTAGAGTTAGGCGTGCAAAAGTACTGGTGTAGATAGGTGATTTTCATTATTTATAAATAGAGCTTAGATAATTTTTCGCGATATATTCCCAATTGAAATTTTTAATAAAAGAATGGCTTCTCATATCAATACCTTTTGGAAATTTCGCTTTGCATTGTGTAATAGCATTTATAATACTTACAACTGAATACGGGTCACATGAATAGCCACATTGTCCTTCTTCAAAGTATCCATCTATCCCTTCTCCTTGGGTATAGACTATAGGTGTTCCTTGGCTTAACGATTCTACATAGCTTAAACCAAAAGTTTCGCTGAATGACGCCATAGCAAAGACATCGGCAGATTGATACAGTCTACGTAATTCTGATTTACATTGGACTTTCCCTAAAAAGTCTACCCTTTTACGTAGTTCGACACTTATAGTTCCATGCACAGCGTGATAATCAGCGTAAGTACCTCCTACAACTTTAAGTTGCCATTCTTGAAGTACGTATAGCGCCTTTACAAGACTCTCTACATTCTTATTTTTGTCTATCCGTCCAACGAAAAGTATTGATTTTCCTTCGGTTGATTTATTAGGTAATCTAACTGTTTTTCTAAGAAAACTTTCATCTATTCCATTAGGAACTACTTCAAGCTTCTTATCAAACTCTCGTCCAAAATAACTCTGAAATTTAAGTAGATGTTGGTGAGAAATGAAAACTACTTTCTTAGATTTTCTTAAAGCTCTTTTAGCGAGCCATTTATACTGAGGATAAAATTTAAAACCTAAATTTACATCAGTATTTCTTACAGTAATAATTAACTCTTTAGATTTGAAAAACAGTGAATATAAATATGCGGGGATTCCATCTGAATAAAGAGTATGGGCATGTATTACAGCATTGCTAGTCTTCTTAATTTTAGGAAAAACGAATATGAAATATGAAAGTAACTTAAAAGAATACAAGGCTCTAGTTAATGTGTTTAAACATTTTATATATAGAATATTTTCTTCAAGATTTTCATTATTTTGATAATATAAGTTTGAGCAACGAATAGGCACGATTATTCTTTGGTGTATTTTTTGTTTTTTTAATTCAACAAACAATTTTGAATAAACTTTGGAACCAACAAAATAACTACAAAAGTGCAAGATATTCATAGCTACACTCTTTCAGATATCTTTTTTGCAGGCACACCCCCATAGATATTGTTGGGGGGGACGTCCTTAGTTACGACAGAGTTCGCTGCAATAATAGCTCCATCACCTATGTTTACGCCAGGCAAAATAGTGCATCGATATCCAATCCAAACATTGCTTCCTATAGAGATGGCTCTATTATTGTACCCTTGTTTAATAATTGGTGTATTAAGATCACTATAATTATGATTTCGCGTAATTATAATGGTCTCTGCAGCGATCAAAGTATTATTTCCAATAACAACTTGCGCTTCGTAAGCCACTATTCTGCATGATTCACCTATAAAAACGTTTGGATTGATCTTAATGTTTTTATAACCAAAAAATCTTACATTCCTGGAGATGTTGATTGTATTTAACTCTTTAGACCAATCATTTCGTTTATATTGATAAAGGTATAAGCGAAGTTTTCTAGCAAATTTAGAAAATGGAATTAAGTAGATTGCACCAACAAATATTGCGAGTACAGTTTTAAGTAGATTCATATTTTTTAAAGCACAAAATAAATAAAGATATAATAATGACAGGTGAACTAATAGGTAATTTAGAAAGCAATACAACTACTACTAAGCCAATCGAGAAAACTTGTAAAGTTATCGTTTTATAAATTAAATAAGCGAGCAGTACAAAACCCACCAACCCCAACTGAAAGATGATATTAAAGATAAGCCCTGTGTCATTGATGCTTTTACAATATAAACAATCATTCAGAAAGCTCCCACTACCTAATAGTTGGCGGGATTCGGTGGATTCAACCAGGAATCTCATGGCATCATATTTCAACCCAACAGTTCCTGATGAGTGATCAACATCACCTGATATAAATCTCCAATATAGGTATTCGCCAATAGGGGTTAGAAATAAGACTAAATAACCTAGTAAACATATTATTGATATCAAGATAATATTCTTTAAAACCCCTTTCTTATTCTGTAAAAAATTCACAAACAACAAAGAAAAAAACAATCCAGAAAATACTATGCCAGTACCAGAGCTTGTTAACGCCACGGTGCTCATAGCTAACACTGGTGTTACCAATTTAGTAGGAGCTAGAATAATATACCAAAAGGTGAGAATAGTAATAACTGTTGCATAAGTTCCCGGTTCATTATGAATACCCGTGGCTCTAAACAAGCCTATATCTTCATAAACAGAATACCCTACCACTTCCCATGGCATTATATAGCCATAAAAATCGATAATAGAACCA
The DNA here is from genome assembly GCF_030295955.1 of Thalassotalea agarivorans. NCBI lineage: Bacteria > Pseudomonadati > Pseudomonadota > Gammaproteobacteria > Alteromonadales > Colwelliaceae > Thalassotalea > Thalassotalea agarivorans. The sequence continues at coordinate 2,750,580 of NZ_AP027363.1, read as the reverse complement.
AATGTCACCCATACTAAAAACTGGATAAAGAAAACACTTACATTGAACAACAAAGCGATGTTGATTGATGCAATAATTAAACTTTTTTGTTTTCTCAGTAAGTTAACAAACAAGATGGAAACTAAAACAACGATCGCAAGATTAATAAATTGAAATAGCGAGTCTGTCGATATTCTAATCGCATATGCGCTAAGAAGGACAAATGAAAATACTAGAACATTTTTATTTAAAGAAGATGGAAAACTACGATTTAGAAAGGCTATTAGAGTCAATAAAAGCAGATTATATAAATAGACAAAGGTAGATTCTCCTTCTGGAGCCGTCACTAAAAATGACGCCATTAAAATAAAGATGGAATAAATCACTAAGTTATTTACTATTCAGGTTGTGGTAGATTGCTTTTAAAATTGCTACCTGCATTTCCAAGGAGTAATTGTCATAAGCAAATAATGTTCTTCTCTTTTGCCCTGCTCTTACATCTGCTATCGCTGCTATTAATTCTTCCAAATGTGCAACTAGAACAGATATATTGTTAATACTTACTTTAGACACTATATTTTCTCTTTCATCAAACTCTGCTTTATAAGCCGGAATATCACTAATGACGGGCAAACTGCCAACAGCTAGAGCTTCCATGATTGTAGTTGAAAAGCCATCGTGACTTGGTAAGCTCAAAATAAAGTCGTTTTTGGATAATACAGCATAAAATTCCTTTTTATTCAGATCCTTGTATTCTATATCTACTATCGATTTATCTAATTCCAGTTGTTCTTTTTTATTAAAATCTATATATGTAAATTCAATATTACGATGTTTTCTCTTTAGTTGTGCTATTGCTTTAAAAATAAGATCCAAATTGTAAATAGAGCTACCTCCTCTAGGAGAAAGAAACTTAATTTTTTTATCTGATTCGCTAGGATTATATTTAAATTCAAATACTTCATCTGCAAGTCCCCAATTTAATATCTTTGCTTGCTTTGAAGCTATTTCATAAACTCTTTTCGCCATAGTTTTGGACTTGGCTGTTATTACGTTAGAATTTTTAAGAAGTAACCATGTAAAAAGTTTTCTATATCCTTTAAAATTTTGATTTATATCACTTCCTTGAGGAGTAGTAATTATTTTTGTTCGAGGTAAAAAGCTATACAGCGAGCAAAATACTGTGCTCGCTCCATGGAAGTGAATTACACTTATTTGTTTGCGAAATAAAAACCATCCCATTAAAAAAAACATGGCAAACAATCTAATTACACTTAAATTAAAAATTACAGGCAAACTCGATATAACTTTGTCATCATTCCTTATTTCAAGTTTATTGTAAGCGAAATAATAAACATCCCTCTCTAAACTTTTCCTGAGCAGCATAAAGCGTTCATTCGATAGAGGACTTCTATCATTCCCAAAAAATAATACACTCTTCATAAATCTACTTTAGTAACTTTAAACACCAAAAGAACTTGATAACTGCAAATATTGACACCGCTATAGAATAGCCCAGTATGGCAGAATCTATGTCATGAACATTAACTAACACTAAAAATATACTGTATCGAAAAAGTGTAGAAATAATTTCCAATACAAAACTTTGCTTTTGAGCATCATATACATTCGGAATAAAACCTAAAGTACCGGAAAAAAACGTCGCAAAAGCCATAGGTGCTATTAATAAACAAGTTTCAGCTGCTTTGCCCCACCCTAAACCAAAAATCAGCTCAAAAGTTTCCTTTCCAAGCAATACGACAAATAATATGAATCCCCCCCAAAGAAACAACATTTTGTAAGACGTGTTTCTAATGAGATTTACATTTCGAGTTCTAGCAAATTTATGTGTAGAAACTTGTTTGTAATATAGCTGAGCAATCGTTTTAGAAACTAGTGTCGAGGGAAGCATTACTAACTTATTTGCTAAAAAGAATAAACCTGCTGCTTTTGGAGAATAATAGAATAATAAAATTGTCAAGAAGTTAGACGATATTGATCCTAGCAAAGCATGCGGAAAAGAAAAGTATAAAAACCGGATATTTTTTTTAAAGAAGTATCCGATTCTTTTTGGGGTCAATTTAATAGGAAAAATACATCTACTCAAAGCTGCAGAAGTATTTACAAGTCTTCCTAAAGAGTCACCTAGCAACAATCCTTTACCTGTAGTCGAGAGTCCAACTTGTAAAATTGCTATAGCCGCATTTTGACTGACTTTGAAAATTGAAGACTTTATATACTCTTCAGTGAAGTTATTGAAGAATAAATAACTATTAAATAAAGAAAGCAATAGCGAAGATATTATGACTAATAGCAAATCATAAACGAGTACATCAATTACGTTGAAAAAAATCAGCACTCCACCAAGCAAAGTAGCAATTGAGCTATTTATTATGATTAATAGTAGATTGAACTGTAAACCAATTTTCGCTATTGTTTTCGACTTACTTAGAACAATAGCTGCATCAAACTTAAAGTTTAGTGCAATTGATAGTATCCCAACAATTGCCAGGTACCTTCCCAATTCGCCCAATTCAACATCTAAATAAATTCTAGTGAGTATTGGGCTAATCAAAACAGGGATTGCTTGCGCAAAACCTACACCGCTGAAGAGAGTTAAAAACTGTTTATTGAATTGCTTCACTGCTACAGTACCAACCCATCGCCAACGATATCCCCTGTTGAATACGATACTGAGGAGCATAGCCGAGGAGTTTTTTCGCTTTTGAAATATCAGCTTGAGAGTGGCGAACATCGCCAGCGCGGAAGTCGCGGTAAGTAGGTGATGCATCGCAATTTACGCCTTGCTCATTTAGCGCGTTTTTAATGCTGTCAAAAAGCGTATTCAGGGTGGTTCTGTCGCCAACGGCGACGTTATACACTTCACCTTTTGCATCATCATTTGCGGTGGCTGCTAGAATGTTCATTTGTACCACGTTGTCGATGTAACAAAAATCGCGGCTAGTTTCGCCGTCGCCATTAACAAATACTGTTTCGTCTTTAATAAGTGCCGCTGTCCATTTAGGAATAACTGCTGCGTAAGCGCCGTCTGGATCTTGGCGTTTGCCAAACACGTTAAAATAACGCAGACCAATAGTTTTAAAGTTATAACAACGGTTAAATACGTCTGCATACAACTCGTTTACGTATTTGGTGACCGCGTAAGGTGATAATGGATTGCCGATATTTTCTTCTACTTTTGGTAGAGCAGGGTGGTCACCATAGGTAGAGCTTGAAGCAGCGTAAGTGAAGCTTTTTACGTTTTCTTCGCGTGCAGCATTGAGCATGTTTAAAAAGCCAGATACATTCACTTCGTTTGACGTTAGCGGATCGTTAATTGAACGAGGTACGCTGCCAAGGGCGGCTTGATGTAGCACGTAGTCAACACCTGCGACAGCCGCTTGACAGGTTGCTGCATCGCGAATATCACCTTCAATAAAGTTGAAGTTAGCCCATTGCTCGCTTGTGACCTCACCCTGCACTTCGTCGAGGTTTTTCTGATAACCCGTCGCAAAGTTATCCAATCCAACTACACGTTGGTTTAGCTTTAATAGAGTTTCCAGCAGGTTTGAGCCGATAAAGCCGGTTACGCCTGTCACCAACCAGGTGCGGGGGGCCGATGTTAACTCAGTGATTATTTCATTGTATTTCATAATTGTTCGTTAATATGTTGGTACGAGGAACTAGGGACGCGGTACGAGAGTATTTACGTCGCCTGCTCCTCGAAAATTAAATTTAATTTATAGAAGTTAAGCTTTTCTGAAGTGCATATAGCATTTTGGAAATCGCTAAACTTTCCTCTACGAAGAACGTTGAGTCTTCAGGTGTTAAGTAACCAATATCTTTTGCTACTAACACTTGTGCTCTAAATTCACTTATGGATGCTCTAGCATATTGATAGAAGCGAGCTCTTTCTTTTATAGAGATATGTCCCATACCTTCTGCAATATTTGAAGGAACTGACAATACAGAGCGCGTAATCTGATCTTTAAAACCAAAATCTCTACATTGAGAAAGAGCTTTATACGCCATTACTGTCAGTTTGTGAGCTCGTTTCCAAACCTCTAATCGTTCAAAATACATAATCAACCTCCTTGTTGATAATTATTCGTTAATATGTGGGTACGAGGGACTAGGGACGCGGTACGAGAATATTTACGCCCCATTAGCGAAGCGTACACGCACCAATTTGTTTGAGGCTCCGCGTTCCTTGCTCCCTTCACTGCTGTTTCGCGTCCAGGCTTTCGCAGTATTAGTAAATCCATTTACATCAGCGAAGCGCTCCTTAAAGGGGAGGGAGATCCCGTGTAACAACATCACGGGATGACGGTCTTTTGCTAGTACCTCGTACCTATTTACGCGTACCTATAAGACTTTGTTAAAGTCTTATGTCCACATCTTCCTTCGGTAGCACATATTTCAAGTCATAAATTACATGCTCTGGCTTACACAACGCGCGGATTTTGTCTGTGCCCATGGCTTTAAATTCGTTATGCGCAACGGCAATGATGACTGCGTCGTACTTGCCTTCTTCAGCTTCTTTAATGGTGGTTAAGCCATATTCATGCTGAGCTTCTTCGCTAGAACACCAAGGTTCCAGAATATCCACATTCATGTTTAAGTCGTGTAGCTCAGTAACAATATCTACCACTTTTGTATTGCGTAAATCTGGGCAGTTTTCTTTAAAAGTTAAGCCCATTAACAGCACGTTTGCTTTGCGCACTTGTACGTCTTTTTTCACCATAGTTTTCACTAGGTTGGATACGACATAGCTACCTATATTGTCGTTCAGGCGGCGACCAGCAAGGATCATTTCTGGATGATAGCCAATGCTTTGTGCTTTGTGCGTTAGGTAATATGGATCTACACCAATACAGTGACCACCTACTAAGCCCGGGCGAAATGGTAAGAAGTTCCATTTGGTGCCGGCTGCTTCGAGCACTTCTAATGTGTCGATATCTAACTTATTGAAGATAAGAGCAAGTTCATTAATTAACGCAATGTTTACGTCACGTTGGGTGTTTTCAATAACTTTAGCCGCTTCTGCCACTTTAATGCTGCTTGCCTTGTGCGTCCCCGCTTCAATAATTAGGTTGTAAATATCGTCAACGTATTGCGCTATTTCAGGGGTTGAACCTGATGTGACTTTTTTAATGTTAGTTACGCGGTGTTCTTTGTCACCGGGGTTAATACGCTCTGGGCTGTAGCCTGCGAAAAAGTCTTGGTTAAAGGTTAAGCCTGATACTTTTTCAACAACCGGTAAGCAGTCTTCTTCTGTTGCGCCGGGGTAAACCGTTGATTCATAAATAATAACATCACCTTTGCTCACCACTTTACCTAACATTTCACTGGCTTTTATAAGCGGTGTTAAGTCAGGGTTTTTATAATCGTCGATAGGGGTAGGTACGGTAACAATATAAACGTTACAGGCTTTTAGGTCTTCAACATTGTGAGAATAGGTAATGTGCGGTGATTGCGCTAATTCTTCGTCGCTTACTTCTAAGGTAGAATCGTGGCCTGATTGCAGTTCGGCAATACGGGCTTGGTTAATGTCAAAGCCGAGCGTATTTACTTTTTTGCCAAACTCAACCGCTAACGGCAGGCCTACATAACCTTGGCCTATTACTGCAATATTTAGGTTTTCTAAGTTCATATTTTTTATTCACTCTAATTTAGCATTCGTTACCGACGAAACTAGGTACAAGGTACAAGGTACAAGGTACAAGGTACGCGGTACGAGAAAATATTTTATTTTATTTCTTTCTAACTAATTCACTAGTCTATGCGCGGGGCGCAATATCTTGTAACACGAAGCCCGCAGCACCTAATGCTAGTTTTCTACGTTTTATATTCGTTTGTGTAGTAGCCATAGTCACCATAGTAGCTACTTGCCCGCTTTTCCACTGCGTTAAAGATTAAACCTTTGATTTCTATACCGTTGAGTTCAAATCTGTTTGCTGCGGTGGCTATTTCCTTCAAACTAGATTGCTCAAAACGCGCTAACATAAATGCAGTGCCAGCATGCGCACCAATAATTGTTGGGTCGGTAACCGCTAAAATTGGCGGCGTATCAATAATAATTAGGTCATATTCACTTTCAAGTGCACCGAGCAAACCAGCGAATCGTTTGCTCATTAACAATTCTGATGGGTTGGGTGGTATTTGCCCACGACTAATAAAATGGAGATTTTCTATTTCTGTTGTTTTTACAATGTCTTCTATTGTTCTGTCGCCAACGAGATAACCAGATAGCCCAATGTTTTCTGAGGTATGCAACAATTCGTGGCTGTAGCCTTTACGCATATCTGCGTCTATTAGTAGAATTTTTTGTCCCGCCTGAGCAAGCACAGCAGCAAGGTTCGTTGAAACAAAAGACTTGCCTACGCCAGGGCTTGCGCCAGAAATCATTACAATATTATTTTTAGCTTCCATCATCGCAAAGTGCAGGGAAGTACGTAAACTGCGCAGCGCTTCAACCGCTAAATCGGTGGGGTGCTCCTGCGCAACTAGCAACGACTGTTTAACTTTTTGCGTTCGTTTTAACTTACCACGAATTTTGTTTTTAACACGAGTAATGCTTAAGAATTTTTGCTGTGCTTCGCTTACTGGCACAGTGGCGTATACCGTTAAACCAATGTCTTCAAATTCTTGAGGATTAGAAACACCACGATTAAACGCTGCTTTTACCAACACGAAAGCAATAGAAAACATACCGCCTAGCATGGTTGCTAGGACAACGATTAGTGCTTTTTTAGGCTTTACAGCTTTACGCTGCGCTTGCGCGGTATCGATGATGCGCACATTTCCTACCGTACCTGCCTTAGCCACTTTCAATTGTTGCACATTGTTAAGGAGCGCAAGGTAGATTTCTTGATTAACTTCAACATCGCGTGTTAAACGAAGAATTTGCTGTTGTGTTTCTGGTAGGTTTTTAACCGACTGAGACAAATTTGCTTTTTGGCGTTCCAACTCGTTTTTTTTCTTCATTAAAGACACATAGCTAGGATGCTCTTTGGTATAGCGTTGAGAAATTTCCGCCTCTTTAAAGCTGAGTTCTTGCAACGCTGTGTCTAGTTCGACAATTTGTTCAAGCACCGCTTGAGTTTCTAACGATAAGTCTACTGATTGATTGTCTAGGCGATATTGATTCAATTGTGCTTCTGCAATATCTAACCTTTCTTTAATTTTAGGTAGCTCACTGTCTAAGAAATCAATAGAGCTTTGCACTTCTGCACTTTGACGTTCGACATTTTGGAGTAAGTAGGTATTCACTACACCGTTTAACACTTGTTCCGTAAGCTTGGCGTTTTCGCCTTCCAATGCAACGTATAAAATGCCTGATTTTTTACCTTTTTCACTGCTTGATATACGCTTTTGTAAAGCTGCAACGGCTTCAGCTTTGTTTTGCTTTTCTATAGTGAAGCTTGTACCACTTTGTGCTTTTAAATCTGTAATTAATAGCTTTATGGTTTCGCTACTATTACTGGCGAGTTGATTTAATTTACCAGTAAGTATGGCTTGCTCATTAAACGTTAATTGATAGCTCTCGTTTCCAAGGAAGGTAATCGTAAAAGGCTTGTCTTCAAAATGCGGCGCTACGTCAAAACTTGCAACATTGATTATTTCGCCGCCCCAAGCATATTCATCGCTTAACAAGCTTGCTAAAGCGGGTGCATTAAATGGCTTACCGTCTGTTGATGTAAACTTGCGAGAATAGCGTTTACCAATTGCACCAAACGTATTTGGCTTTACGATAATGTCTAACTTCAACTGTTCTACTACTTGGCCGATAACATAGCGCGATTTCATTAGCTCTATTTCAGTAACGGCTTCGCTTTCAGCGGCAAACATGTCGCCTAAGCTATCTAAGCCTGGCATGCCTGAAGACTTTTGCTCTATTTGTACTAAGGCATCAGCTTTGTAAATAGGAGTTGCTAACAAAGCGTATGCTACACCTACTAGAAAGAATAAAGTCGTTATCGCAACAATCAGCCACTTTTTATCGATCAATAAACCAAATAGTCGTGCCAAGTCTATTTCGTCATGTGAGTCGTTGTCGGTTTTTTTATATTTTTGTTCTGTCATAACGTTTTTGATTAATGTATTTGCGAATTCAATTACAAGCTGTCGAATTCAGAATAAGTATTGCTAGAGTAGTAAATTAGCTGAGCTGTTGGCAGCAATTGTTGAATAACTCGATTCCAGCGAGAGATTGGCGCCGAAGTAACATAGACAATATCCATAGGTTGTAACTCAAATTGTGTGCCCAGCACTAGCGCACTACTATTCGATGCATCTAACTGATATACGTCGATGAGCTTGCCTTCCTGCTTACTTGCTCTTAGTACAAAAATACCACTTGCGTCTGCAGTTTGTTCACTGAAACCACCGCTGTTGTTTAATGCTTCAGCTATGGTTAACCCAGCGCGAGAAATCACCTGCGTTTGGGCTTGTTTGACGTCTCCCATTACAAACACTTTAAGCGCGTCGTTGCGTGGCACATGAATGATATCGTTGTGCTGCAACAACCTGTTTTGGGTCATGTCACCTTTTTGGTACAACGCATATAAATCTAGCGTTTCTTCTTTATTTTTTCGCGTAAGCACTACCGAACGCCAGTCGGCAAGTGGACTTAAGCCACCAGACGTGTTTAGCGCATCCAGTAACGTTAATGGCACATTTGTGATAGGAAGTACTGATGGTGCTTTTACTTCTCCCGTAACAAAAGTACGCTTTGAACGAAATGCCGCGATGGTTACATCTAATTGCGGTGCTTCAATATACTTGGCGAGCCTTTTGGCAATAAGGTCACGCACCTGCGTTACGCTTTTGCCCGCAACTTTTGTTTTGCCAATGTAGGGATAAAAAATCGTACCGTCAGCATGAACAACGTTTCCGGCTTCACCGGCGCTTCTAAATTGTCCGGCTGGAATTGTTAATTCAGGATGATCCCAAACTGTTACGTTAAGCACATCGCCAATGCCAATGATATAGTCGTAAGCTTCAATTTCGGCATCAAGCGATAAGTTTGCCTTTGCCTCTGGTTCCGCCTTTTTTAAATTGGCTATTACCGCAGGCGTAACATAGTGTGTGTTGATTTTGTCTGTTAAATCTAGTGACTCGTTTTGAGAGGATAAATCATCAATATGGCCACCAGGTACTACTGTACATGCAGAGGCTAGTATTGTTAGACAGGTAACAGTGTATAGTCTTATTACATTCATTTTATTTAATCTTGTCCGCCCAAAGTGCGCAGTGTTTGTTGATTTGATTGTAAGCGTGCTCGAAAGCAACAGTATCTTTTTTGTATGGATCTGGGATGTCTTCGTCACAGTTCCATTTACCAAGCAACATAATTTTACCTGATGCTGAAGGGTATTTTTGCATTAATATTTGTTGATGTTTTTTTTCCATCACTAGGATTAATTCAGCACGAGCCGCCAATTCTTCAGTTAATTGTGTAGCTTGGTGTGTGTTATATGGATGGCCATGTATGTTTAACTGGTTGGCGGCGTTACTCTCTATATCTGCGCCAACAACCGCGTGTATGCCAGCTGAAGAAATGTCTTTGTTTGGCAGAAGCTCCTTTAGAATAACTTCTGCCGATGGGGAGCGACAAATATTCCCGACACACACAATTAGAATGTTGTTAAACATTGGCAAACCTATATTTTTTTCACGCTTCCGCCCTTTGGTTTGGCTCCAAAAAGCAAAATTTTAACTTTTATGCATTTGCATACAAGCGGCTTATTTTAATCTAAGATATTTTATCAAAGTGCTGTGTTTCTATAGATACATCATGCTCTTTGCCGAGCAGATTAATGAGAAGCACACTACGTTCAAAACCGTCTTTAGCTTTGTAAATTGCCTCTAACCCCTTAAACGGGCCAGCATTTATCTCAACTTTATCGCCTGCTTGATAATTTAATATCTCATCTAGTTGTTTAAATGTTTGCTCTTCATGAGATGTCTGCTCCGCGATCTTCTCTATAATCGCTTCATCAATGGTTGCCAACATTTTTCCAAAGCGTAACAGCTGGCCAACACCTCGGGTCGATCTAATCGCGTTGAAGTTAGTATCTTTTTGATTGAATTTTACAAACAAATAATTGGGGAAGAGAGGTTCTATTGCAACAGACTTTAATCCTTGTCTTTTCTTGACTTGCGCAATTAGTGGCAAGAATACCTCAAATCCTTGAGCTTTCAGGTTATCATGTGCTCGCTTTTCATTCTTCGGTTTAGTGGTGAGTACATGCCACTGACCAGGTTTTTCATTAAACACGTTACAACCTGAAATTTTATTACAACTTACTTTACATTTAATACAAATAGACATTTAGCGAACGAATTATATGTAAATAAATTACGAAATACTACCTAATAATGCGGATGTGAAAATTTGATAACAATTGTGCTCTAAAATAAAGAATATTGCGGTAAATAAGCTATTCAAGTCCTATCAATGTTTATGTGTCATGCATCCATCGCATCAACCACGGGAAGGGGCATATTGGTGTCGTACACCAACCCGGTACCACTCTGACACCTCTCTGACACCACTCTGACACCAATTTGAACTTTACCTATGAACGTCCCAAACATTCTCGCGCTCAATAACGTAATTTTTATAAAATTTTGTTCGTTCAGTTGTGTCGTCGCACAAGCGCTGGAACAAAACATGAGGCGTGCAAAGCTCTGAATGTATTTCACCTATATTTATCAGGTAACTTGACCAAGCATAGTCTGCTGGCGATCTGACCATTTTGGCCCTCACCGGATTCATTTCGATGTATCTGTATAACTCAAACAGGTAAAACTCATCTTCGACAGCGATGGATTTGAAGCGACCTTCCCACAATGTGCCAGTCCGTTCATACTTTTTGTTAAAATAATGAGTATATTTAACATTTTGTTTTTGCATCATTTTGCTAATAGCACGTGAATCAGGCGCTGTGCAAAGCAAATGAACATGGTTTGTCATTAATACCCACGCATGTATAGCTACGCCTAGTTCTTTAGCGTTAATTCGCAGTCGATGGAGGTAAAGCCTAAAGTCAGTATTCTCACAAAAACAGCTTTGCTTATTAATACCGCGGATAATTATGTGCTGTGGAACGCCTGCTACAATGTTTCGTTTGGGTCTGCCCATTATCTTTCTTCCTTGAATGATTAATGTTTCATTTCTGAGTATAACGCAGTTAGCACGAAGACGTTAGTTGGTGCCAGAGTGGTGTCAGAGTGGTGTACGACACCAATGTTTGTGCTAACTAGCTAGCCTTTTCTATCGTGATGAGTGCTTCATCAATGGCGTCAAACAGGGGCGGCAAGGCGTCTACTGATGAATGGAACCAATAGTCGATGTTGTCCGGTGTTATGATCACTGGCATTCGGCTATGAATTTGGCCGCAGAGCTCATTGGGTCTTGTTGTTAAAGTTACTAGCTCAGGTTGTTTGTGATCATACCAAATACCCGCCATATAAAAGGGTTCATGCTGGCTATGTGTAAAACTGTATTTTTGTTTTTTACCTGCTTCTGTTTTCCACTCATACCAGCCAGTGCAGGGCACAAGACAACGCCTTATTTGAATAGACTCTCGAAAAGTAGGTTTGGATGCTATTGTTTCGCTTTGCGCGTTGATTAATAGCTTTTTTGCCCAAACCGGCTGAATTCCCCAAATAGTATCAAGCTGCTGAAACCCAGAAGGAGGCTTAATGATAGCCGCGACTCGTTGGCTTGGGCATAAATCGACATTTGTCTCGGTAGAGAAGTTAATACCCAACAAGTCACTGACCATTTGTGCCAATGGATCATCAAGTACGTTTAATCGTCCACACATAAAGGGGCACTCCTGTCGCTGCAACTCTATTAACCTTATATCATACTTTACTGACGATGGATCTTTTTAACTGTGCTTTGCGTAGAAATGAATAGATAAGTATGAGGAGAGTTTATGTTCTCAAAAGAACAACTTGGTGAAATAAACAAAGATAAACACCTTTACGCCGTTAAAGATCTGCCCATCATTACAATTTATGATGACAATTGGTTTGTACGAAACGATTACGATGTATTAACACATGGTCAGAGAAAGTATTTAATACATTTTTTTGAGCGCTGGGGTTTTAGTCTAGCATCCGGATCGAAAATGGTGCGAGATGAATACGAAGTTATTTTACCAAAACCTAGCAGGCTGCTTGCTCATTCAAGCTTTATCGATGCTTATATAGCGCCCAATCAGCATAGAATTTATTGTGTCACGCCAACTATGTTCGCTGAATCGCTGTTTAGACATTACTTGCATGAAGATTTTGACAACGCTTTAGTTCATATCAAGCTACTTATCGATAAGTGCCCATACAACATTGAGTGGCTGAGAGATATTAGTGTATACAGCCCTATAGAAGAAATAACTATTCGGTCTTTTTTTCCATTGATGGCATATCAGAAGCAGGTTGTGGAGGCTAAATTCAAGCGTAAAAAGGCTTTGTAGGCTTATTCTGATCCAGCCCTAATGAAAAGACGTAATTAATAAATACTCACTGTTAAGGAGAGTACATCATGTTAAGACATTTTTACGTAACAGACGATTTAGATACTATATCAGGGCTCAAGCGAGCGCTGACCGATAAAGGTATCAACAAAAAGCAACTTCATGTTTTAAGCAAAAGCGAAGCAGAACTTAGCAAACGCCGTTTGCCTGCAGTGGAGTCAATATTGCAGCAAGACGCATTAAGATGCGCAATTATTGGTGCAGGTATTGGCACGATTCTAGCGACAACATTACTAATATTCACCTACCAGTTGCAGTGGTACCAATCACAAGTGGGCTGGATGCCATTTATTTTCTTAGCAATAGCGGCTGTCGGCTTTTTTACATGGGAAGGCGGCCTTATTGGTATGCATCGTCAAAACCAATTATTAAAACGATTCAACAGTACCCTATTAAGAGGAAAACACGTGCTGTTTGTCGATATTAAACACACACAAGAGCGACTGTTAAACAAGCTAATGAAAGGTTTTCCTCTTGCCAAAGAGCAGGGGCGCGGCGAACAGATACCTTTGCTTCAAAAATTGGTCTAGCTGTGTATAGATTATTTGGTGGTTTACATCAGGGCAGGAAGTCGGTATTGTGCCCGTTGTTTCCCCATTGTTTGACGTATTGATAATGGACATGTTGTATCACAAAATAGTACCTAACCCCTCTAGTAACAAATGGGTCGTGTTTGTTCACGGCGCTGGTGGTAGTTCTTCAATTTGGTTTAAACAAATCAAAGAGTACAAAAAACACTTCAATTTGCTGTTTTTAGATTTACGTGGACATGGCCGCAGTTACCAAAAGAAGCCCAAGGGCTTTCTGCGTACGTATTCCTTCAAAGAAGTTACCAATGACATATTGGAGTTGTTAGACCACCTTAAGATAGCAAAAGCACATTTTGTTGGCATGTCGTTAGGCACTATTTTGATTCGAAACCTTGCCGAGTTAGCGCCACAACGTGTTGCAAGCATGGTAATGGGCGGAGCGGTTACTCGTCTGGGCTTTCGCACTCAAACGCTTGTAAAGCTTGGCGACGCGTGTAAACACTTTATACCGTATATGTGGCTGTACCGACTTTTTGCTCATGTATTGATGCCGACCAAAGCACAGGATGAATCGAGAAATATGTTCATTCGAGAAGCTAAAAAACTTTGCCAAAAAGAGTTTAAACGTTGGTTCAAGCTTGCTGGCGACGTCAATCCGCTAATGAAATTCCTCAAAGAAAAAGACCTCAACATCCCTACGCTTTATTTAATGGGCGTCAATGATTATATGTTCATTAGACCCGTTAGAGAGATGGCGAAAAACCATAGTGCATCGACATTGATTGAAATCGATGATTGCGGCCATGTATGCAATGTTGAGAAAGCAGATGTGTTCAACCGGCACTCGATTAAATTTATTTCTGAAGCTAGTTAGATCATTATATTCAATGGTGCGCGAGTACTAGCATTTCGCTAGTTCGAATAAAGTGGCACTGGTAGAGTACTTCCTACCGTTTTCTTGGCAAGGGGACATAAATCGGATGGAATACCTAAAACGATTGCCACTGACAGTAGGGTAGTAATTTAAATCTTCGGCAACTTGAATCCTAAGCAGCACAATCCCTTCACCATTATCTTGATAGAATCCTGATTCTGTCGATATCTTTTCGAACGTGGCTTTTTGGCGAATAAAAACAAGTACCAATTCTAACGCGTTTCTAATATGTTCAAATTTCGTCAACCAACTTTCGATGTCTTTGAATTGAAGTGAACGCTCTCTACTTAGCCAATAATGTAACTGAGGTAAGTCGTAACTGGCATTGCCGCCTTGAATAGCGTATCGCTGTTTTACACTATTGAGGAACTTATCGTCTTTAAGCTGCCACCATAGCTGTTTCGGCGTTTTTAATTGAGAAATGAGGGTAACGACTTCTTGCAATTTTTGTTCGACGGCATTGGTATCTGCATCGGGTAACGATTTCCAAGAAACAAGGTTTTGTTCCAATTTTTCGAGATCTTTAATTAGATCGCCGCGAATATCGTTTCGTTCAAGCGTATCTATAAGGGCAAAGAGCGCATTGAAAAACACCCCCTGACTCACACTTATGTCACATTCGATACAATCCTGAGCCTGCGTAAAAAGGTGCTCTAATTTAAGATAGTTCCTTACGCGCTGATTCAATGGATGTTCGTATAAAATCTTTGCCATACAAACGCTTGGATTACAATTCCGTTACAAAACTGTATTAATACTAACCACGAAAGTAAGAAATGGCGAATGTTTTCGCAGTTATTGATGAATTATTTTATCTTTATTAGAAAGTTGACAAATTAATGTAAAAATAAGGTTAATTAGAGGCGAGTTCCGTAAATTTTTGATGTAACTGAAATACACTTTCTTCAATTACTGCCAAATTTTCCGACGTATTATCAATAATATAGTCTGCAGATGCTAATCGTTTTTTGCGAGTTATCTGCGACTTCATTATCTGTCTGATGGTCGTTTCATTACTTTTGTCGCGTTTTAACGTCCTAGTAAGCTGAATTTCTTCGGGGACGTCGACTACCAGGGTTTTATCCACGTATTTTGTTAGGTCATTTTCAATGAGTAGAGGGGCTATCAACAGACAGTAGGGTGAATCGCAGGCAGCTAAATCTCTTAACATTTTCTCTCTTATCAGAGGGTGTAACAAATCATTTAACCATTGTTTTTCAGCGTCATTGTTAAAAACGATTTCTCTTAACTTAGCTCTATTAAGTTCACCCGTTGCTAATAATATGTCGTCAGAGTAGCGTTCGACAATACGGGATAAACTTAAAGTACCTGGTATAACAACGTCACGAGCAACTTGGTCAGCGTCTACAGCGTCAACACCTAGTGCAATAAAAAGGTTTGCTACGGTAGTTTTACCGCTGCCAATGCCGCCTGTTAGGCCAATAATTAAGTTGCTCATAACATTATGTTTAGTTAAATTTTAGACAAATACCAGTCCCATATTTGGTTACCCCACAGCAAACAAATCCATCCTGCAGTGGCAATGTATGGACCAAAAGGTATCGCTGTTTGTCGTCCTTTGTTTTGCGCGAACATCATAATCACGCCGACAACAGCACCCACGGCGGAGGACATAAGAATGAGTAAAGGTAACAACTGCCAACCAAACCATGCACCGAACACAGCAATAAGTTTAAAATCACCATGCCCCATACCTTCTCTGCCAGTTAGTAACTTAAATAGTTGAAAAACAACCCATAAACTTAAATAGCCTACAACCGCGCCAATAACGGCTGTCTCTAGAGGGACAAACGTTCCGTCAATATTAATCAGCAAACCAAGCCATAGCAGCGGGTATACAAATTGGTCGGGCAAGATCATATGATCTAGGTCGATCATAGTAAGCACTATTAACCCCCAAGTGAGTAATAAAACAGCTACGGTCAATAGGCTAACACCGAAATAGTGTGCCACAATCACGCTTAATACTGCTGTTGCTAGTTCTATACTGGGATAACGAAAAGAAATGCCGTTTTTACAATTACTACATTTGCCACGCAGAACAATCCAGCTTAACACCGGAATGTTTTCATACCAGCGGATAGCATGCCCACATTTTGGGCAAGTGGAATCAGGTTTAGATAGTGATAGCTGTTCAAAGGTTTTTTCTGGAATATCTTTTACTTCGTCGCCAAGAAACTCACGACACTCTTGATACCATCCGCGCTCTAGCATTTTGGGAAAGCGATAAATGACAACGTTTAAAAAACTACCTATAGCTAAACTTGCCAATCCAACAAAACTTAAGAAAAAAGTAGGGTTTTGCTGAAAAGATTCAATGAGTTGTTGAAACATAATATTATTCTTTTAATAAAAAACGAAAAAAGGCTAGCGTTTGCTAGCCTCTGTAAAGTATCAAAACAGGTGTTAAACTACCATACCCATTTGGAAGATTGGTAGATACATAGCAATAATAAGCCCACCAATAAGCACACCTAGAACCGCCATAATAAGAGGCTCTAGAAGGGCTGTTAGGTTATCAACAGCATTATCGACTTCTGCTTCATATACGTTAGCCACTTTGGCTAGCATGTCATCAACTGATCCTGACTCTTCACCAATAGCGACCATTTGAATAACCATATCAGGGAAAATATCGGTATTTCGCATTGCTAGGTTCATTTGCATACCTGCAACAACTTCGCTTCTAATATCTAGTATGGCATTTCTAAATACAGCGTTACCTGATGCACCAGCAGCGGATTCCAATGCGTCTGGCAAAGGTACACCAGCAGCAAAGGTCGTCGATAGTGTTCTTGCATACCGAGCGACGGCGGCTTTTTCAAGGATATCACCTACAACAGGTAGCTTTAAAATTTGGGCATCTACTTGGTCCCTAAATTTAGGGTTGGCTTGATGTGCTTTTTTGAAAGCATAACCAAAAGCAAATAAAGCAGCCAATATGAAGTACCACCAAGATTGTAAAAACTCAGACAAATTGATAACCATTTGAGTAAATGCAGGTAGCTCGGCACCAAAACTTGCAAAGATTTCTTCAAATACAGGGACAACAAAAATTAAAAGTATGGATGTAACTATTATTGCAACTACTATTACTGCAATTGGGTAAGTTAATGCTTTCTTAATTTTTGCTTTTAGCGCTTCAGCTTTCTCTTTGTATGTTGCAATTCTGTCATAGATGGTTTCTAAAGAACCTGATTGCTCGCCAGACGCTACCAAATCACAATACAAGTCGTCAAAATACTTTGGATGCTCGCGTAAACAATCAGATAAAGGAATACCTGAAGCTAACTTTTGATGCACATCTGCTAACAGTTTTCTAACATTACCATTATTGTGTCCACTGCCTATCATATCGATTGTTTGCACCAACGGAACACCTGCGCCCAACATAGTGGCAATTTGGCGAGTAATCACAGCAATATCTGCTGGTTTTATAGGTTTGTCGCCCCCTAACCCAAATAAAGGCTTAGGTTTTCTTTTTACGGAGCCTGGCGTAACCCCTTGCTTTCTAAGTTGAGCTTTAAGTTCCAGTTGGCTATTGGCTTGCAACTCACCAGATACTTTTTTACCTTTTCGGTTAACACCACTCCATACAAAGGTAATTGATTCTTGAGGCTTTACTTGTTTTGATGTGTCTGTTGCCATAACGTCCTACTATTGTTCTTCTTCGTTATTGTGCGCGAATTTTATTAGGAATTCTTTCGTACAGTTATATCGGTTTTTAGTGACCAAAATCAAGTTTATTTTCTAACGCTAGATTTTAACCTTCGGTAACACGATTTACTTCTTCTAAACTGGTTACGCCTTGGATTGCTTTTTCTATGCCAGATTGGCGTAAATCATTAAAACCAAGTTTGTTACAAGCTTCTGCGATATCTAGTGAATTACCACCGCGCATAATAATATCAGATAACTCTTCAGTAATTTTTACTACTTCATAAATACCAACTCGGCCCTTATATCCGCCAGTACATTGCTCACAACCCACTGGTTTATATAGTGTTACACCTTGTGCCACCTTTTCTGGTGGAAACCCAAGTTTTAAAAGCTCCTCGTTTGGCACATTGTCTTCAGTTTTACACGCTTGGCACAATCGTCTCGCAAGACGCTGCGCGATAATAATACTGACTGAGCTGGCCACGTTATAGGACGGGACACCCATATTAAGTAGACGAGTTAGTGTCTCTGGTGCGGAGTTAGTATGTAAAGTTGATAACACCAAGTGACCGGTTTGCGCTGCTTTAATGGCGATTTCGGCGGTTTCTAAGTCTCGAATCTCACCAACCATGACAATATCAGGATCTTGACGCAGGAATGAACGTAAAGCAGAAGGGAAGGTAAGGCCAGCTTTAGTATTAATTTGAACCTGATTAATTCCTTCTAAGTTGATTTCTACTGGATCTTCAGCAGTAGAAATATTTCGTTCTGGGGTGTTAAGAATATTCAAACCCGTGTATAGCGATACTGTTTTACCAGAACCCGTTGGTCCAGTAATAAGTATCATGCCTTGAGGTTGAGCGAGTGCTTCCATATAAATGGCTTTTTGATCGGGTTCGTATCCAAGCATATCGATACCAAGCATAGCGCTCGACGAATCTAGGATACGCATTACGATTTTCTCTCCCCACATAGTTGGTAGGGTAGAGACACGAAAATCGATCGATTTTTTCTTTGAAAGAGCGAGTTTTATGCGGCCATCTTGCGGTACTCGACGTTCGGCTATATCTAGTTTAGACATAACTTTTAAACGTGCAGCCATACGTGCAGCGAGCGTTACAGGTGGTCTTGCAATTTCCTGTAAAACACCATCTATACGAAAACGGATACGATAGGCTTTTTCATAGGGCTCAAAATGTAAATCCGATGCACCTTTTTTAATCGCATCAAGAAGTATCTTATTAATGTAGACAACGATTGGCGCATCATCTTTGCCATCGCCTCCAGAATCATCTTCTTTGCGCTCTTCTTCAACATCCATTCCGGCCAATTCTTCGGAATCGATGTCTGTTATATCTAAGCCATCGCCTTCTTCTTCAAGCACCTTTTCTATGGATCTGTGCAAGCTTATTTCGTCGGTTAATACAAACTCTGTCGTATAACCGGTATTGAACTTGATTTCTTCGAGTGCTTCTAGATTGGTTGGGTCAGAAACCGCTATGTATAATACTTTGCCCTTGAGGTAGAGTGGCAACGCATTGTGCTTGTTCATCAATTTTTCGTTGCGGACACCTTCGGGAATTTGGCTTAAATCAAACGCTGTTAGGTCAATAAATGGGTAACCATAGGTGGTAGACAGCGTTTGCGCAATTTGTACTGCATTGACGTTCTTGTCTTCAACAAGAAATTTTACAAACGGTTTTTTTTGACGGATAAATTCAACACTGATCTTCTCTGCTTGATGCTTTGAGATAATATCGTTATCCATGAGCACGTTTAACAAGCTAGATTGTTGGTGAAGTCCTTTCATGCTGATACAGCTTACCTTGTCATTTTCAATTGTAATATCAGTTTATAGTAATTGTCGTAAACGACAAGCAAAAAAAATGCTCCGAAGGAGCATTTTTAAAGATATGTATGGTTAGCTAATTAGCATAAACCTTCAGCTAAGCAAGTACCGCCTTCAGCCCATCTAATACCACCAGATGTTGCATCAACTGTTGCTTCCAACGTATAAGTAGCGTTGCCATTTGCGCCTAGGTTAGTAGTGATAGTAACAACACCAGCTGCCATTGTAGCACCAGTTACGTAAGCACCGTTTAGCGCGCCTGCATCATTTGCCGCAGGAATACCGTATGAACCAGCACTTAAATCTGCTTTTGCTAGTTTGGTCACTGCACCAGTATTTGCGTCAGTCTTAGTTTTTGTTTGGTAGGCTAATTCAGCCGCTGTTTTATAGATAGTTGATGCCATCATAGCTTCTGAGAATTTTGCTCTGTCAGCGTATTTTTGGTAAGCAGGTAATGCTACCGCAGCCAAAATACCGATAATCGCTACAACGATCATTAATTCGATTAAGGTAAAACCCTTAGCTTTTTTCATAGTTGTTAAGTTTTTCATTGTTATAAACATCCATAGATTGTTTAGGGGGCTGAGACCAATACTGCGTTATTTTTTTTGAAATGTAAAACCTTGTAAGCCACTTTTTTTCATTTTTTTGCTTGAAAAGTGCGATTTTTATGCTTTTTAACGGAAAATTAACATAAGTGTTTCTAATTTAGGCGGTATTTAATTCAGTATTAACAGCTGTAAATTCAGGATTTACAAAAAAGTAGGGAATATTGGAAAATAATTTTTGTATTTTGAGCAATACGTTTTAAAAAAAGCGCCATGTGAGTTGGCGCTTTTTTAGTTATTCCGGAATAATTTCAAAGAGGCGATACACTCGATGCACGCCGCTAATGTTTCGCGCAATTTCTACCGCTTCCGCCGCTTGCTTTTCAGTCACTAAACCCATCAAAAACACTTCACCATTTTCAGTAACCACTTTTACATTGGTTGCGTTCACGTGATCACCGCCAAAAAGCAGGGTTTTTACTTTTGTTGTTAGCCACTCGTCATTACGGCGTGTGGTAAAGGTGGTAATGTTACTAATGCGGATTTGGTCGTATAACTTCTCTACACCCTTAATTTCACCAATTTGTCTAATGGCAGAATCCCTCAGTAGTCGAGTGGGTGCTTGACCTACAATGAGCATCTTGCCATTCATACTAATGGCGGTGAGATTCGTTTGCTCATTGAGTGCTTCGTCTTCGGCAAAGGTCGCTGCTGCTTCAATTTCATTTTGTTGATCTATCGCTTGTTGTTCCAAACTGCGCTCGTCTGTTGCAAGCGTTGCGCCACCGATTACAGCGACTGCTGCTGCCGCTGCACATCCTTGCAGGACGAACAACAAAAGTAATGTGGAATATAGCTTTACTGCTTGCATTGGTTAAGAATCACCTTGAGGAAATAAAATGGAGTCTATTAGGTCACATAAGCAATGAATAACTAATAGGTGTACTTCTTGAATACGTGCTGTTCTATTTGAAGGCACGCGAATTTCAATGTCATTTTCGCCAAGCAAACCCGCAACATCGCCACCGTCACCACCTGTTAGGGCAATGATCGGCATATCTCTAGACACTGCAGCCTCTATCGCTTTAACGATATTGCGAGAATTGCCGCTTGTGGATATCGCTAATAAAATATCGCCTTGATTACCTAATCCACGTATTTGCTTAGAAAAAACTTCCTCATAAGCGTAGTCATTTGCAATAGAAGTAAGCGTTGAAGAGTCAGTGGTAAGTGCTATTGCCGGTAAGCTTGGACGCTCAGTTTCATACCTGTTGAGTAACTCTGAAGAAAAATGTTGAGCATCGCCTGCACTGCCACCATTACCGCAGGTTAGAATTTTGTTTCCTGCTAATAGGCATTGCACAAGTAACATTGCTGCTTGTTCTATAGGGCTAGCTAGCGCTTCGCTGGCAGCTATTTTGGTTTGAATACTCTCGGTAAAATTGGCTTTAATAAGCTCTAACATATGTAAGAAAACTCCGCTAAAAGGCGTTTTTTATCCATTCTATTTTGGGGTGATTTACATCGCCGCTCAATGCGACGACGTCAAAGCGACAGGCGGTATTATAGGCATTAATTGATTGTTGTTGCATATAAATTAGCGCGCTTCTTTTTATTTTATCTATTTTTTGTGCAGAAACTGCGGAGATGGCTCCACCAAACAAAGTTGATTTTCTATATTTTACTTCGACAAAAACTAAGGTGTTTAGTTCTGACATGATTAAATCTATTTCACCTAGTTTACACAAAAAATTTTGCGTAATGGCGTTTAGTCCTTTTGATTTTAAATAGTATTCTGCTTTTTGCTCCGCTAACTTCCCTGTTTCGCGTTTCATTAAATTCTTTCCCTAGTTTAGTACCACTTGTTGAATTTCGTTGGTGTCGTAACGGCCCCATAACAAACTACGCAATATGATATTTTCGTCCGTTAATTGCAGCACACCTGTTTCGCCAAAGTGTCGTACATAAGGCGCTTGTTTCATTGTTTCTATTTTTTCGACTAATTGGTAACTGTCATAGCCCATAGCGAAAATTCGATGCAGTGTGTCACTGCGTGTAGGCCATAATTGGTTTGCCAACCTTATTAATGATTGCTCATTGGCTGGGTCTTCAAGCGCTACTGGCATATCGGTAAAAATAAGCCCGCGTAAGTCGCGGTAGTCAACACCTTCAATTTTAAGACTATGGCTTTTTGATGAAGCAAAAACAGGCACTAATTTAGCGAAAGGACTAACGTTAACGTCGATATAAGGTTTTAGCAGTCTGGTTTGGCGAGGACTACCAATAATGTAAACCATGTCTATATCACGTCTATTACGCGCTTCTGACTTTATGCTTACCGGGAACTGTCGGCTCACTGAAGCAATACGCTTTTTACTCTCTGTTACTTCAAAGCCGTCTTTTAACGCAGTTTGCATGGTTGACCCTTTTGAGAAAAAGCTTACTTGCGGTTTAACGCCGGTTTCTTGTTGCCAACGGGTGATAAACGCTTGCGTAATGCGCTCACTTGTTTTGTCTTTATGCGCCATAACTAAAGGATACTTGTAGTTTTGTCGCGCAAGTGTTGTTGCTGCTTGCACCGCTTCGTCTTCTGGTCGCATTGAAAAGGCAACTTGCTTCTCTTCGACGATCGATTTGTTAGGTAAGTTTAAGAAAAGCGTAGGCAAAGCCAAGGTGCTTTGTGCCATATAATCATCGATATTAGACTTCAATAACGGTCCGATAACGTAACCTATGGCTTGTTGTTCAAATTGACCGACAATTTCTGTCATGTCCTGGGCATTGGTGTCATAAAAAAACAGTTTCTTGCCTGGCTTTTTCTCGTAAGCTGTCATGATCCCTTGTTGCGCAGCAAGTCCCGCTGTTTTGGCACGCCCGGTAAGTGGTAGCAATACCGCAATATGATCTTTGTTTGGTGGCAATATTTGTGTCTGTTCTTCGCCTTCGTGCTCGATAAGTTCATCGCCTTCGAGCATGCTGTCCTCACCTAGCATCTCGTTGCTTTCAGGTGCTATTTCATTAGCTAAAACGTTGCTATCAGCAGTTGATTCATCGGGTAAGGTGTCTGATAAATTTTCTGCCAATTGCGGCTCGTCGAGTGAATCAGAAGTTAAGTTTGATTCGCTCTCATTACTGTTTGAAAGGTCATCAATAGGCATTTCTACCTGCTGCGATTCAAACTTATCGAATAGTGCAGGGCGCTCTGATAAAGGCGTAGATAGATGCGCTATTAATGCATTCGCATCATGACCGGGATACTCACTTTGCCATTTGCTTAATTGTGTGTTGAATGCATCTTGGTCATAACCGTATTTGTGGGCGGCTAATATAAGTGCCTTCCAAGGGGCAAAATCTGGTGGTGAAAGTGCCTCTAATTGATCAACCTGCCAACTTGTTAACTGCGTTAGCTCAAACCAAATCGTGTAAATATCCTGTTCATCTGTTTCTTCATTCAAGGCTACAGCATTCAAATAAGCATTTAATGCTAATACGTCGCGTTTTTGCTCCAACTGCACTTGATTTTCAAGATAATAATAGTGGCTCAAGTGCTGCAAGCTATATGTAGTAGCGATTTCATTTGCAGTGTCTAGGCTTTTACTTGCGCGTGTAAACTCTTGCATTGAAACCAGACTAGTTGCCTTAACTAAGGCCAAACGATAATGAGCTATCTCAAACTTTAACTGTTGTTCTTCCGATTGGTAGTCAGCATTTGCACTAGCCTCATCAATCAACACATCGGTTTGAAGCGCTAACCAAAGTGCTTTGTGATAATTTTCTTCATTGGCAAACTGTTCACTGGCATAAACCAAATAGTCAAGCGACTGAAGTTGCTCTGCATCTGCAGCATAATCAAGGTAAGTTTGTGCGGTAACCGCATGATCTTCTTCGAGTGTCGTAATGGTAGATAGGTCCTGTTCTACAGGAGTTGGCGTTGGAGGTGGCGACGTAGCACAACCAACAAGGAATACGCTTAATATTGCGGCTTTAGACAGATGTTTTTGCATATATGAATTTGATTACCAATTACGAGCTATAAGAAAGCGAAAAATCTCGCTCGAACGATTCAAGATATATGTATAATAAACATCATCTTGTTTTCTCTCAATAAAAGAAAGTTAAATGACAGCGATAACTGCACAGCCTGGCACTTTATATATTGTTGCTACGCCCATTGGAAACTTGGCTGACATAACCGACAGAGCACTTAAATTGCTCGCTGACGTTGATTTAATCGCATGCGAAGACACGCGTCATACCCACAAACTTTTGTCGGCTTTTTCTATCACCAATAAGACGATATCTTTACATGATCATAATGAAAGGCAGCGCCAAGACTATATCGGTGAATTGTTATCGCAGGGCAAATCGATTGCTTTGGTGTCTGATGCTGGTACGCCATTGATTAGCGATCCAGGCTTTCACATCGTTCGTTTCTGCCAAGAAAACAACCACAAAGTGGTGCCTGTTCCAGGTGCGTGCGCGGCTATCGCAGCATTGAGTGCGGCGGGCCTGCCAACCGATCGATTTTCATTTGAAGGATTTCTTCCATCAAAATCAGGCGCTAGAAAAGCAACACTTTCAGCGTTAGCTTCAGAACCAAGAACTATGGTGTTTTATGACGCTCCACGAAGAGCTATTGATACCGTACAAGATATTTGCGACACGTTAGGAGATAATCGGCAAGTGGTTATTGCGCGTGAATTGACTAAAACCTTTGAGACTATTGTATCTGATTCCGCTGGCGCTTTATTGCAATGGTTAAATAGCGATGCCAATCAATTAAAAGGTGAAATGGTATTAATAATCGAAGGGCATAAAGTTGATCCTAATGCGATAGACGATGCAACCATTCAAACGTTAAAACTGTTACTTAAAGAATTACCTCCTAAAAAAGCATGTGCCATTGCGGCCGAAATTCATGGCGTCAAGAAAAATGCCTTGTACAATTTAGCCCTATCTTTCAAGTAACAAAAAATTAAGTAGCTGATTTTTATATTAATAACATTTGGGGTCAGAACATGTTCTGACCCCAAATATTAGATGTTAGTCGTCTAAAAGAAAGTGTTTCAGGCTTTTTCCAGACGCGCCACTTGGCGCATTAATGCCAAGTAAATCGGCTAACGTCACAGCAATATCTGCGGTGGCAACTGACGTTGAATGTTCACCAGTTTCTATTTCCCAGCCCGCGAAAATAAGTGGCACGTAAGTATCATAGTGCCAAGGAGAACCGTGTGTTGAGGCAACATGGAGGCCGTCGAAGTCGTTGATAAAATGGTTCACTTCATACACCAGATAAATATCACCAGAGCGATCGTTATGATGATTATTGGTTATTCTTTTCATGGTCATAGTGTCAGGAAGTTGTCCATTTTCGATGTGCGTAGCGGGGATCGCATGTAAAACTCCATCAAAGCTTGCAAACATGGCTACAACTTCGCTTATTATTTCATCTTTGTTTTTATGGCTGGCAAGCACTGAATCATTTAAATAAACATAGGGAGAAACAAATTGCTCCAACAGTTTCCCTTTTAGTCGCCATTTCTTTTCAAGCGCAGTTATTTTCTCTTCTATATTCCATGCCTCTGGAGACACATAGCTTGCTTTAACGCCTATCTTATTTAAATAGCCTGGTGTATTCGCTGCGCCATGATCAGCCGAAAGTACAATCAAGGTGTTTTCGATACCGACTTGGTCGTCAACATAGGCGATAAGTTCTGCTATTTTTTTATCGAGCCTTAAGAAGTTATCTTCCGATTCTAGGCTATTAGGGCCGAAAATATGCCCAACGTAATCAGTAGAACTAAAACTGATTGATAAATAATCGGTGATGTTATCTTTTCCAAGCTTCTCTTGTTTTATCAACGCTTTTGCAAATTGTAAGGTTAATTCATCTCCAGCGGGACTTAGTGTTAATAACGTATTGAAGTAGGGACTTGAATTATCTCCGTATGGGTGAGGGAAAGTAGTGCCAAAACCTGCAATATCTTGTTCCCAAGCTTGCTCATCATCTTTCGCAAATAAATAGCTTGATTGGTTTTTTAATAACGACCATTGTTGATTGCCATATTTAGCCGCTGAATTTTTATTATTAAACTGCTCTACCCATTGAGGATACTTCGAGTAGTAGTATTGGCTGGTGATAAATTCACCATTTTTCTTGGAAAACCAAAAAGCTTTGCCGCTATGTCCCGCCATTGCGATAGCGCCTCTGTCTTTTACACTTATCCCAAATACTTTTGCTTGTTTATTGCTACTTATCGCAATTTCGTCGGATAACGTCGTAGTTAATATAGCATTTGGGCTTCTGCCATCAGAGTTTGCGGCTGCCTGCGTAGGATCAATTTCCGTACTTTTATTAACGCCTGCACCTTTTGATAGCAGTGGGAAGTTGGGATCTTCTACATTGTATTGCAAACGATTGAGTTTTTGGTCATACCATAAGTTGGCAACCATGCCATGAACCGAAGGGTGAGCACCGGTTGCAAGGGTGGTGTGCCCAATGATGGTTTCGGTGTTGGCGTGCATGTGATGTGCTTGAGAAAACACCGCACCGTTTTTTACCAAATAGTTAAATCCACCTTTGCTCAAGTTACCTTGATATCGATTAATAAAGTCTCCACGCATTTGATCCACTGTTATTTGAAGAACCAGTTTTGGTTTATCTTTTGCTAGCGTGACAAAACTTGTTACTAATAAAATCGACAGTAGATAGTGGTTTTTCATGTATCTTTTCTATAATGCAAAGGTGTTAATGTAAAGTTAACAGTTAATTACATTACTTGATAGAATTTTAATAATTTAGCTTTTAAATACATTGAATTTAAGCTAGAATTTTACATTCGAATAATGTTCGAATAGGTATTTAAATGTCGCCAGCGCCAAAGTATTCACATCAGCAACAAGAGCAAATCGTGCTCAAAGCGGCTGAAACTATTATCGAGCAAACCAGTTTGCTCGACTTCACTATGTCTGCTATCGCCAAAGAAGCCGGCATTTCTATGGGCTCAGTATATAAGCATGTGCAAAGCAAGGAAGACGTTCTAATTGCGCTTGCTACTCGCATGTTTAAACAAAGACAGTCTGTCTTTGCTGTTATCAACGAAATGGCTTTAACAACACCTCAGAAAATGATCGCCTTAAGTTTGCTCGATTTTTCTAAGGTTGCTATTTACAGCTTCGAACCAGAATTAGAAAACTTTGTAAATTCTAAAGCGGTATTAAAACGCAGCAGTAATTATTGGGCTGAGCAAATGATTAGTGCGAACAAAGTTTGCGAAGCGACGTTTGTTAATATGCTGAATTCGGCAGTTGAGTCAGGTGAACTCGATGCAGATAATAAATTGTGTGAACAATTAAACCTCGCTTGCTGGTCTATTGCGGTGGGCTATTTCAGTACGGTGCAAGTACACTTAACTTGGTATCAAGAACGCGAAACGGGCGTTCCTACGAAGCAAAAGCCACTTAGCGCAGATGATACATATATTCAGGCGATGACGCGCCTATTAAACAGTTACCCTTTTAATAAACCGCTGGACGACCAAAGTATTGCGGCGGTTTGTGATGCTCTTTCAGGATTAGGTTATCGATAACCACAGGAAAATTATGAAATTTTTAAATTGGATTTTTGCCATTGTTATTCTCGCTGCTATTGGCTCTGGCATTTATTTATACAAAGCGAATTTATTAGACGAACAAGCGGCTCAAGACGCCATGATGCCTGAGCCCGTTGCATTCGTAGAGTCATTGGAAGTACCTTCGGTTGCTTACACTAAGTCGATTAACGTAAATGGTCATGTTCGCGCGCCACAACATGTTGAAATGATGAATGAACTAGCGGGCAAAATAGTCACGTTAAACTTACCTGCCGGCGAGGTTGTTAAGAAAGGGACACTTTTACTTGAAATCAACCATGATGCAGAAGATGCACAGTTACTCGCGGCAAAAGCACAGTTAAAGTTAAACCAACAAACTTTGGCTAGACATGCAAAACTGCACAAGCGCAAAGAAATTAGTGATGAGTTGTTTGATCAAAGTCAGGCTGCAGTCGATATTGCAAAGGCAGATATCGCGTTACTGCAAAACAGCATCAGTAAAAAGCAACTTAGAGCGCCATTCGATGCGACTATTGGTATCCATCATTTGGAGGTGGGTCAATATTTGCAGGCGAATTCAGATATTGTCTCCTTGGTGGGTACTCAAGACCACATTTGGGTCGATTTTTCTATGCCGCAGGTTTATAACGAATTAGCGGTAGGTGATGCTGTCTCGATTCAAAAAATTAGTACAAAAGAGTCGTTTGATGCGAGAGTGATTGCGGTTGATCCACATTTGTCGGCAAGTACACGTAATTTAAAATATCGTGCTCAACTATCTAATGATTACGTTGCCTTGAAGCCAAATACACTTGTCGGTGTAACCGTTCCGGTAGCGCCAGAAAATGAGCTTGTGTCAATTCCTGATGTCGCAATAAAACGCGACCAGCTAGGTAACTTCGTGTTCTTGTTAACACCTGAAGAAGGCGGTGCGTATCGTGCTTCTTTACAAAAAATAACCGTCGAAGAGCGAGTTGGCGATCAGGTTTTAGTGAGTGATGGAATACAACCTGGTCAGTTAATTGCTGCAAAAGGTTCTTTCAAATTACGCCCTCAAATGAAGGTTATTGTGCAAAATGGTGATGGCATGCCTGCATCATCTGGCGGGGAATAATCAGCATTATGAACCAACAATTAGAATCCAAATCATCGGTAATGGATGTTTTCGTTAGAAAACCCGTTATCGCTATAGTGCTGTCTCTTGTTATTTGTTTAGCGGGCTTATGGGCGAGCAATACTATTTCTGTATTGCAGTTTCCTCGTATCCAAAGTGCATCTCTTGTAATTAATACCTACTATATTGGGGCATCAGCGGAAGTTGTCAAAGGCTATGTAACTGAACCTATAGAACGGGTAGCTGCTACGGTTCCAGGTGTTGAATTTGTTGATTCAAATACAACGTCAGGAAGCAGTACAGTTACTGCCTGGTTGAAAATGAATGAGGACAGTACGGCGGCACTTGCGGAGCTTAACTCAAGGCTAAGTCAGATTAGGTACGAATTGCCGGCTGGCTCGCAAGATCCCGTGGTTTCTGTAACACGAGCTGATAGACCCTTTGCTATTTTCTATTTGGATGTTGATACCAAAGGAAATGAACTGTCTCGAGTAACGGATTACTTAACAAGGCAAGTGACTCCGGTACTGACATCTATTGAAGGTGTTCAACGAGTTGGCATTGAAGGAGCTAGAACTCCAGCGATGCGCGTTTGGCTAGATAAGCAACGATTAGCGATGTTTAATCTAAGCGCTACAGATGTATATCAAGCTCTAGCAACAAACAATACCATTGCTACGATGGGTTACGCTGAAAATAGTCGACAACGCATCGATATTGTCGCTAACACGCAATTAAGTGATGTAAGTGAGTTTAATAAGTTAGTAGTTAAACGCGTCGATAATGACGTTATTTATCTCGGTGATGTTGCCCGTATCGAGCTAGGGGCTGAGGATGCTGCAGTAACTGCACGACTTGACGAGAACGATACCGTATACATCTCTATCTGGCCCTTACCTGGTGCTAATGAAATTGCTATTGGCGATCGACTCTATGAGAAAATAGATGAGATCAACCAATCTTTACCTATGGGGATGGAAATTGGTTACGCCTTTGACGCTACTATTTATATGCGCGATGCGCTACGAGAAATATTCACAACGTTAGCTGAAACAGTAACTCTGGTGGGTATCGTTGTACTACTGATGATGGGTTCATTGCGTAGCGCGATGGTGCCACTAATCACCATACCTATTTCGATTTTAGGTGCTGTTGCAGCGATGTCATTAATGGGATTCTCATTAAACTTACTCACGATTTTGGCTATTGTATTGTCGGTAGGTTTAGTAGTAGATGATGCCATTGTTGTTGTAGAAAACGTTGCAAGATATATGCGTCAAGGCATGTCAAAAACACATGCTGCCTTGCTGAGCTCCAGACAGTTATTGGTGCCGATTATATCAATGACGCT
Source organism: Thalassotalea agarivorans (assembly GCF_030295955.1). Lineage (NCBI taxonomy): Bacteria > Pseudomonadati > Pseudomonadota > Gammaproteobacteria > Alteromonadales > Colwelliaceae > Thalassotalea > Thalassotalea agarivorans. The sequence goes on along the minus strand of NZ_AP027363.1, from coordinate 2,720,451 downwards.
TACGCTAGCAGCTGTTTATGCGCCAATAGGCTTTTTATCTGGACTTACCGGTGTCTTGTTTAAAGAGTTTGCCTTTACATTAGCAATCGCCGTTATTTTCTCAGGTATTGTTGCTATCACGCTATCACCGATTATGAGTGCCTATGTGTCACCAAGAGGTGGAGAAGAAGGGCGTTTTACTAAGTCAGTGAATGGTGTTTTTGATGGCATGCAGCGCTTATATGGACGAGCGTTAGAGAAAATATTTAAGAATCAAGCCATAGTATTTCTAATTGCACTCACTGTAGCACTAGCGGCCATCCCATTTTATTTAGGCTCCAAAAAAGAATTGGCGCCAACGGAAGATCAAAATGGCGTAATGTTCGTGATCCAGTCTCCGCCTGAAGCGTCCCTAGAATACAATGTGTCACACATGAATACGTTGGTTGAAAAATTAAAGACGGTTGATGGCGGCAAGCAAGTATGGCAAATAGTTTTCCCATCTGGCGGATTTGGGGGCTTGGAGCTGGTATCAGCTGACCAACGTGAAATGTCTTCGGAAGAAATTTTACCTATGGTGTATGGTCAGATCATCTCTATTCCTGGGCTAAACTTTTTCCCAATATTGTTTCCACCATTGCCAACGCCGGGGCAGTTCGATGTAGAACTGGTCGTTAAAGCGTCTGCACCTTATGAGGAAATGAAAGGTTATGCTGATCAGCTTGTTGGCGCGGCCTTTGGTAGCGGACAATTTTTGTTTGCTGATACTGACCTTAAGATAGATTTACCTCAGGTAGAGCTGCAAATTGACCGTCAAAAGGTTGCTGATTTGGGCTTAAGCATGGCCGAAATTTCTAATCAAATGGCGATATTACTGTCGAGCAACTTTGTTAATAGATTTGACTCTAATGGTAAGGCGTATCGCGTTATACCTATTGTATCGAACGAAGTGCGTGGGCAAACGGAAAGTATATTGGATCTTGATATTAAAACCCCTTCAGGCGACTTAGTACCGGTTTCAAGCTTTGCCAGTTTAAATTGGAAAACAGTGCCTAGATCGCTCGCAACATTTGGTCAACAAAACTCGTTCAAAGTCTATGGTGGTGCTGCGCCAGGTGTTACCAAAGAACAGGCTTTAGCGACGTTAGAAGCCACAGCAAGAGATATTTTGCCACCGAATTACTCTTTAGATTATACCGGTGAGTCACGTCAGTTGCGCAAGGAAGGAAGCACATTAATGACAGTGCTTGCAGTTTCTTGCTTAATCGTGTTCTTAGTATTGGCTGTTCAGTTTAATAGCTTCAGAGATCCTTTAGTTATTCTATTAGGCTGTGTCCCGTTGGCGCTTAGCGGCGCGCTGCTACTCACTTTCTTAGAAATAAAAGATGTCACGATCAACATCTATTCGCAGATCGGATTGATTACACTGATTGGTTTGATTGCGAAAAACGGTATCTTAATTGTTGAGTTTGCCAACCATGTTCAATTGCAAGGCAAATCTAAACTAGAGGCAGTTAAGGAAGCAGCAACAACGCGTTTGCGTCCTATCTTGATGACGACGGGCGCAACCGTATTGGGTCACTTCCCACTGGTACTTGTAACAGGAGCCGGCGCTGAAGCACGAAACAGTATTGGTATTATTTTAGTTGCCGGTATGTTGGTTGGTACTTTCTTTACTTTAGTGGTACTACCTTGCTTCTATTTGTGGCTTGCGGAAACTCGCCATAAACCTGAACCCGCTTGGGATTAAAAAAAAGGCCGCAAGGCCTTTTTTTATGCCTGCAACATTTGGGGTCAGAACATGTTCTGACCCCAAATGTTAAAAAGATACATCTAGCCACATATAACTTATCCAAGAATTAAATCCATATACGCCAATTTCGGCGCTATCTCAGTGAATCAGGGATGTTTGAACATTGAGCAGGTTTGGCTATAAAAGAATGGGAGCGGTTGGTTGGGGTCAGAACATATTCTGACCCCAAATATTTAGGCACGTTTTTATTTAACTGCCATACTTAATGTCATTGTATGTCTTTCAATAACTTAGCGTTAAGGACTGGGTGAATGAGTATTGCTAACCATAGTGTTAATAATTTAGTGGACTTTATAGAGTATGCGTTTCATCAGCATGCTGACTTACCTGCATTTTCGTGTTTGGGGCAAACACTAACGTTTGCGGAAATTGACGATAAGTCGAAAGATTTGGCTGCTTGGTTTCAACAGGAAGCTCATTTAAATCCGGGTGACAGAATAGCGATTCAACTGCCCAATATTTTGCAATTTCCAATAGCTGTATATGCAGCGTTGCGCGCAGGTCTTGTTATTGTGAATACCAATCCAATGTATACGCCCAGAGAAATGCAGCACCAATTTGCAGATTCGGGTGCGAAGGCGCTTGTTATCCTTTCTGACTTGTTTCCTAAGTTTGAGCAAATCGCCTCTAATACGAGCATAGAAACAACACTGGTAACAGATGCTGCTGATATTCTTACAGGCAATAAACCTGAAGTTGAAGGCGCAACAGCATTCAACGATGCGCTGTCAAAGGGTAAGTTTTTGCAGTTGCAGCAACATGTTAATGCGCAGTTATCAGATGTATGTATCTTACAATACACGGGTGGCACTACCGGCGTATCTAAAGGTGCAGCATTGACCCATGGCAATATTGTTGGCAATGCGATGCAACTTCTTGAACGATTAGGTGATGGTTGTAAGGAAGGGGAGGAGACCTTTATTTGCCCACTGCCGCTATATCATATTTATGCGTTTACGGTAAATATGGTGGTGTTTTTCGGTCAAGGTAATTTAAACGTCCTAATACCAAATCCTCGTGATATTAATGCGTTTGTCGCTGCAATTAAGCCGTTTCAATTTACCGGTATGTCAGGGTTAAATGCGCTCTTTGTCGGGTTATGCAACCATCCAGACTTTAAAGCGTTAGATTTCTCTAGTTTCAAATTAACCATCAGCGGCGGAACCGCTCTCACCATGGCCGCATTTAATTTGTGGAAGCAAGTTACAGGGTGTTCAATAAGTGAAGGCTATGGCTTATCTGAAACTTCACCTGTTGTTTGCTTTAATAAACCTGGCTTCGAAGAAGTTGGCACAGTAGGCCCGCCTTTAAAGGGTACTGACGTTAAAATTATCGACCAAAACGAAGAAGCGGTTCCTGATGGCGAAGAAGGTGAAGTCGCTGTAAAGGGCGTTCAAGTAATGTCTGGCTATTGGCAAAAGGCAGATGAAACAAAGCTTGTTTTTACTAGTGATGGATTCTTTAAAACAGGGGACGTTGGCATCAAGCAAGCCTCTGGCGCGATTAAAATAGTGGATCGCTTAAAGGACCTGATTATAGTTTCCGGCTTTAACGTGTACCCGAATGAAGTTGAAGATGTGCTTGTCCAGCATCCAAATATTGTTGAAGCAGCGGTTGTTTCAGAGCAGGACGCCCGAGCGGGTGAAAAAGTCGTAGCTTACGTGACTATCAATGACACTATTGAGGAAAGGGAGGTTATCAACTTTTGTCGAGAACAACTAACCGGCTATAAAGTGCCCAGAAAAATAACCGTTATGGATGAATTGCCAAAATCTACAGTAGGTAAAATCCTTAGACGTGAATTAAGGAAATAGATCCCTAAAACGTCTTACTCCGTATAGCTAAGTATTAGAACTGCGGAGTCAGGCGTGATGCGTATATTATCATTTTGTTTTTTAATTATTTTTTCTAACCTATCCTGGGGCACTGACAACTTTAAAGAAGTGGGCTCTGCTCGCTTTTCTTACTTTTTCTGGGATATTTACGACAGCAAGCTTCTAACGCCCACTGGCTCTTACAATGAAAGCGAGTGGCCGATTCAACTCCAAATTACCTATCTACGCGACATCAAGGCGAAAGCGCTTGTCGAATCTACTCAAGAACAATGGCAACACTTAAACGTGCCTTCGCAAAACTATCAAGACTACATTCCAATGCTCCTTACCATGTGGCCGGACATCAAAGAAGGTGACTCGTTAACGCTAACTGTGAACGAAAACGGCAGCATGTTCCACTTCAACAATGAAATGATCGGGCAAGTCCAAGATCAGGATTTTGGTCCGTTGTTTGCAGCTATTTGGTTGTCAGAAGGAACTAGTGAACCAGAGCTTAGAGCACGTCTTCTGGGGCTTTCAGAAAAATAAAACTTTTTTGTGATCTGATACTTACGGCAAGGCGTATTGCCCAATGCACTTTTTAAACGAGGGTTTAACAATGAATAAAATTACAAAATCGCTTCTCATAGCATTGTCCATTTCAGTGCTTGCAGCATGTGATGATGACGACGATGATGTTGTTATTTCACCACCACCGGTCGAGCCTGGCTCTTCTTACATCCGAGTTATCCACGGTAGTGCTGATGCGCCTGCGGTAAACGTTAACGTAGATGGTGCGGAAGCGCTTTCTATGGTTGATTATACTGAGGGTTCTGGCTTCATCATGTTGGATGAAGGTAGCTACATGGTAACGGTAGACGGCATTTTAGCGGACGAGTCAACTGTGCAAGTTTTAGACTTAGGCGCAGTAGATTTGATGGCTGACATGGAATACACAGTGTTTGCGCATGGATATGTTGCAGACGACGGTGATACAACAAACGATTTAACCACGGCTGTAATTGCAAATGCAAAATCAGACGTAACTGAAGGTAACATCCGCCTTCAAGTCTTACATGGCGCTCCAAACGCACCAACAGTAGACCTGCACGTGACAGGCGCTACAGATGAGCTTGGCGACCCACTAGGTACGCTAGCCTACGGTGATGTGACAGATCAAGTAGAAGTTGCAGCGGGCACGTACCGTGTACGTTTAGTTATCGCAGAAGGCGATAGTATGGGCGCTGTAGCGTTTGACGCTGTGCTACCAGATTTGCCTGCAGGCAGTGACCTATTTGTTGCAGCTGCACCAAAAACTGGCGTAACTACATCACCAGTGCAGTTGATTGCAAATAACGGTACAGACACGTTAACGATTATTGATGACAGAACTGAATCTTGGGTGCGTGTTGTACATGCCGCTCCAGATGTACCTGAAGTTGATATTCTAGTGAACGATACAGCGGCACTAACAAACGTGCCATTCACAGGCGCTTCAGATTATCTGCCTCTGCCAGATGGTATCTACAACGTGAAAGTTGCTTTGTCTTCAGACAATAATGTTGTAGGCATTGAAGGTGACCTAGATGTGTCAGCAGATATGTCTTACACAGTATATGCGGTTGGTACTTTAGCGGCGGAAGACCCAGACATTCCATTAGAATTCTATGTATTGATGGATGAAGTGCGCAGCATTGCAACGCAAGCAAGCGTTCGTTTAACGCACGCACACCCAACGGTAGGTAATGTAGATATTTATGTAACAGGTGATGGTGTAATCGATGGTGTTGACCCAACATTTGCTGATATCCCATTCAAAGCAAGTACAGGTTATGTAGCTTTACCACCGGGTGAATACAACGTGAAGATTACCCCTCCTGGCGACAAAACAGTAGTTATTGATACTGGTTCATTAATGTTGATGGGCGGCGGTGTTTACTCTGCAACAGCAGTAGATAATGCCGGCGGTACTCCAGCTAACTTAATCTTACAAGACGACTTTGTTAACTAGTTAATAAAGTAAAGGTCTTAGTAATCAATCACCTAGTGGCAATTCGCTGCTAGGTGTTTTTCTCGTTTAAAAAGTGATCTCATTAGCCAACCTGTCCGTATTATTGGACAGGTTGGTTTTTTATTAAAAGGTCGACAATGAGCGTAGCAACAATAAAAGAGTTGCAAAGCCCTGTATTTAAAGCTAAAAATTTAAGTATGAAGGGTAATGAACAACAACAATTAAGTGGCTGGATACTTTCCGTTGCCGAATATAGAGATGCTGGCGCGTTTAAGCAGATTTTTCTTTGGTTTGCGCCGAAGATAAGAGCTGTGGCTTTTAAGCAATTAAACAATGAAGCGCAAGCGCACGATATTTTACAGGAAACTATGTCCAACGTTTGGCGTAAGGCACATTTGTACTATCCAGAGAAAGGCAATGCCACCACCTGGGTATATACAATTATGAGAAATGTGATTTTTGATTATCTGAGAAAACTCAGATCTCAAAATGAACAACAACTCAGTGACGACTTATGGCCAATGGTGGAGAAACCAGTGGACGACAGCGTGCTTTTTAAAGATCACTTACTGTCGGAAAAAGTAGAGCGACACCTATCTTCTTTGCCTGAGGGGCAAAAGCAAGTGGTGATCGGGTTTTATTTTCAAGATTTAACCCAAGAGCAGTTGGCTCAACAACTTGATGTTCCTCTTGGAACCGTCAAATCAAGATTGAGACTTGCCCTTGGAAAACTAAAACATTTGTTGGGAGATCAGCATGATTAAACATCACCCTACATCAGCGCTATTACATTCATTTGTTGCCGGCGAATTGCCTGCATCGTTAACTGCTGCGATTGTAATGCACACAGACATGTGCCCAATTTGCAAAGAGAAGGTCGATGCAATAACGCATGCTCAGGCGAGCAAGGCTTTTATGTTTGATGGCGAAGAATTAGCAACAGTGGAAGAAGCGCCGCAGGACACTTTAGATTTCGACGCGATGATCGATGACATTGTTATGGATGTCGCGATGGACGAAGTAAAACTTGCGAAAGCTGTCACTATCGACGTAAAAGGCGATCAATACAAGCTTCCTCGCGCGATTCAAAATATGGATATAGCAGAATTTAATAGCTTAGGAAAACTGTCCAGAGCACGTATAGAACTTGGCGAAGGAGATGTTCACACGAGCCTGTTGCATATGCAACCTGGCGGCGGTGTGCCAGAGCATACTCACAAAGGCTTTGAGTTGACATTAATTTTAGATGGTAGCTTTTCAGATGACAAAGGCGACTATGTTGCTGGCGATTTTATCTGGCTAGACCAGGCAAATACTCACAACCCAGTGAGTGATGAAGGCTGTTTATGCTACACAGTGTCAAATGATGCACTACACTTTACTAAGGGCTTGGGAAAATTATTAAACCCAATTGGTAGTTTCATTTATTAAGGAGTACCAATATGGTTGAAACGATGAAAATCGGCATCAGTAGTTGCTTACTTGGCAACAAGGTGCGTTTTGATGGCGGACACAAACGTTCGCAGTTTTGTACCGATATTCTTTCAGAGTATGCTGATTATCATCCTGTTTGCCCAGAAATGGCGATCGGTTTAGGATCGCCACGCCCCACCATTCGACTCGTCGAAAAAGACGACGTTATTCTTGTTACACGTCCAAACGAAGAAGACGGATATGGTCAAAACATGACCAGTTATGCGAATTCTCTCGAGGAAAAGGTGAAATCATTAACTGGTTTCATCTTTTGTGCCAAAAGCCCAAGCTGCGGTATGGAGCGCGTTAAAGTTTATGATGAAAACGGCGTAACAATTCGTCACGACGGCATTGGCGCTTTCGCAAGGCGCGTGATGGAAATGAATCCTAACCTTCCTTGCGAAGAAAATGGACGACTTAACGATGCGCAGATCCGTGAAAACTTTATCACTCGCTTATTTGTTTACCAAAAGTGGCAGGTACTTGCTTCGGAGGAGATTACCAAAGCCAAACTCTATGATTTTCATAGCCAGCACAAATATTTGGTGATGAGTCATGATGTAGAAGGCTATCGTCAGCTTGGTCGTTTGTTAGGTGAATCTGAAAAAAGCCCAGAACAATTGGCCGAGGAATACATAGCTGGCCTAATGAAAGCGCTGAAGAAGATTGCTACGCGTAAGAAGCACGTAAATACCCTACAACATTTGCAAGGCTACTTTTCTAAGCTTTTGAGCAAAGAAGAAAAAGAGGAGCTTACTCAGCAGGTGCATGATTATAGAAAAGGTCTGGTGCCTTTTATGGTGCCATTGGCTCTACTGAATCATTATTTGAAAAAATATCCCAATGCCTACTTGGAAAAGCAAGCGTACTTTTCTCCACATCCTGCTGCGTTGCGACTAAGAGTTAACTTTTAGAGCATCGATAGCAATTTTAAATGACATGATAAAGAACTAAATAAGCGTCGTTAGCGTATAACAATAAAAGATTTATCGAGGAATATATATGTCGAACCACCCTCAATGGTTGGCAAGGTTTATTGAAGTTTATCAGCAGCTATCCGTTGATAACATAGATACTATTGCCAGCTTGTACGATGACAACGTCACGTTTCAGGACCCCATGCATTTGTTGCAAGGCAAAGAAGCCTTGATGCAGTATTTTCATCGCATTTACACGCATGTTTCTGAATGTCGCTTTGATATTACACAAGTAATCTCGAGCGAAGATAACGCTGCCATATACTGGCAAATGACCTATCGCCACAGCAAGTTAAACGGTGGTCAACAAATTATTGTTGAAGGCCATAGCATGCTAAGCGCTAAGGATGGGCTGATTGCTCAACATAGAGATTATGTTGACCTAGGTGCTATGGTATATCAGCACGTTCCTGTGCTTGGTAAAGTAATTAAATATATCAATCAGCGAGCAGCTGTATGAGTGCTCAGTCCATACTCATTACAGGTGCTACGTCCGGTATTGGCGAAGCACTTGCCTATTTTTATGCAGATCAAGGTTGGCTTGTACACGCGATAGGACGCAATCAAGACAAACTGACCGAGATGCAAGAACAGTCTTCTTCTATTTCTGGGTATGCTTGTGATTTATCACATGCGTCTGCCATTGAATCGTTAAAAGCAGAATACAAAGATGCCTCATTTGATGTGATTGTGTTGAACGCCGGCACCTGTAGATATATGGATGTTTCTCAGTTTGATAGCCAATATTTTACCAGCCAAATGCGGGAAAACCTTGCTAGTATGGTTTATTGTATTGAAGCCCTTCAACATACGTTGCGCACTGGTTCGGTGCTAGCTTTAATGAGTTCAAGTGCTAGGTATTTACCCTTTCCTAAGGCGCAAGCATATGGTGCGTCAAAAGCGGCAATAGCCTATCTGGCTGAATCGCTTGCACTTGAATGGCACGTTAAAGATATTCACGTCGCCACGATATCACCAGGGTTTGTCAAAACGCCTTTAACTGATAAAAACGAATTCGACATGCCATTTATGATAAGCGCCGAAGACGCTGCTAATCGAATTTACCAAGGTATAAATAAACGCAAGCATGACATTGCGTTTCCCAAAAGGCTTATCTGGACGCTGCATATGTTAAATGCCTTGCCCAAGTCGCTGTATTTCAACATGATGAAGAGTAAATTGTAATGACTAAGCGTATAGCAGTAATTGGTAGTGGCATATCCGGGTTGGCGAGCGCTTACTTGTTGTCGCAAAAATATGAAGTTACCTTGTTTGAAAAAGCATCAAAACTAGGTGGTCATACGGCGACTATAGGTGTTGATTATGCTGGCGAACAACACGCAATAGATACTGGTTTTATCGTATTTAACGATCGAACATACCCCAACTTCAATCGCCTACTCGCTCAGCTCGACGTTGAGTCTTTGCCGACAGAAATGAGCTTTAGCGTATTCAACCCGTTAAATGGACTGGAATATAACGGCCATAGTTTTGCGAGTTTGTTTGCTCAAAAGAGAAACATCTTAAATGTTAAGTTTTGGCGACTGCTTAAAGATATTTTGCGATTTAATAAACTTTGCAAGCAACTCCACGAAAGAGGAGATATTGACCCTGCACTGACATTAGTTGATTTCCTAAATAAACATGGTTTTAACGACTATTTTAGGACCCATTACATTTTGCCTATGGGCGCTGCAATTTGGTCAACTAGCTTAGCTGGCATGAATGAATTTCAATTGAAGTTTTTTATTCGCTTTTTTATTAATCACGGCTTGCTTGATATAGCTAACCGTCCGCAATGGTATGTAATCAAGGGTGGGTCGTGCCAGTATATTCCAAGTTTGATTAAGCCTTTTGAAAACAATATTGTGCTTGATGCAAATATTGTCAAAGTTGAGCGCTCAGCTGAACAAGCAATTCTGCATTTTTCTGAAGGTGAACAACAAGTTTTTGATGCGGTTGTGTTTGCTTGTCATTCTGATCAAGCGTTAAATTTACTATCAGACCCGTCAAGTAAAGAGCAAGAGATTTTGTCTGCAATGCCTTATCAAAACAATGATGTGGTGTTGCATACTGATGAGAAAATGTTGCCAACAAAACGGGCAGCGTGGGCGAGCTGGAATTACCTCTTGTCTAATGATGACGAGCAACCCGCAAGTGTGACTTACAATATGAATATTTTGCAGCGATTGAGCACGAATACAACATTTTGTGTCACGCTGAACCAAACAGCACATATCGATGAGAGTAAAATTATACAAAAATTTGTTTACGCTCACCCTGTTTTTAACAAAACCTCTTTAGCTGCACAGCAGAGAAAATCAGAAATATGTGGCCAGAATAATACCTATTTTGCTGGCGCTTATTGGTACAACGGCTTCCATGAAGATGGCGTTAGAAGCGCGGTTGATGTCGCAAATAAACTTGGTTGCGAGTTATGACCGATCTAAAGGTAGACTCTGGTATATACCAAGGGTTGGTGTTTCATAAACGTTATGCGCCTAAGCTTAATAGCTTCAAATACAGCTATTATATGGCCGGTGTATGGCTTGATGAAATCAAACAAAAACGGTCGGTGTTGTTTGGGGAACAATGGTACAAACCTATTCGATTTAACCAAAACGATTACCTAAAAGGTGAACCAGGGACGCTTCAACAACGTATCATCAACAAGATTAATACTCTAGGTGGTCAGTTTAGATCCGGACGTATTTTCGCTGTAGCTCAATGTAGACATTTTGGTATTTACTTTAGTCCAATTAATCTGTTTTTTTGCATACAAGATGATGGTAAAAGTTATATGTTAGCGGAAGTTAGCAATACACCTTGGAATAAAAGGCATTATTACCTAGTGGACATGGTTGAACCAAAAGCAAGTCAAAAAACGTTTCACGTTTCTCCTTTTATGGACTTAAATATGAAGTACCATTGGAAGATTTCACTGCGTGACAATCAAGTTATTATTGGCATTGACAATGTTACAGATGAAAAAATATTTAATGCTTCTATGGCGTTACGTCAAAAACCGATAACTGACAAGCAGTGGTTTTTGTCTATGCTTAAAGTTGGGGTGGCAACATTAAAGGTTGTTATTCTTATTTACTGGCAAGCATTGAAACTTTTGTGCAAGCGGGTACCTTTTGTCCCATATCAACAAGCACCTAGAGCGGATGAAATTAATAAAGGAAACAATGATGGAAAAATTAGCTACTAGTTCTGCAACGAAAGCGCTTCCTACATTTTTGAAATTTTACAAGCAACAAGTGCACAACATCCTAGCCGCTACATCAGGTGCTTGTATCGTCATTCATGAAGATGGAGATACGGTGCAATATGGTGATATTGATGCAGCCCTAAAGATACAATTAACGGTGTTGGATCAGTCACTATACAAAGACTTTGTTATGGGGGGCAGCATCGGCGTTGCTGAAGCCTTTATTGAAGGAAAATGGACAACAGATAACTTGCCGGAGCTGATAAAACTTTTTGCAATCAACAAACAACAGTTGGATGCTATAGAAGAACAAGTAGGGCTTTTTTCGAAAATTAAACGCAAAGCCTACGCATGGGTGACTCAAAATACCGTTTCAGGTTCAAAGAAAAATATTTTGGCTCACTACGATTTAGGTAATGAGCTCTATAGACATTTTCTCGATGACAGCATGATGTACTCAAGCGCTGTGTATCCTAATGAAGATGCATCTTTGGCACAAGCGCAACAATATAAATTGCAGCAAATCTGTGAAAAGCTTGACCTTCAGCCAGGAGAAAATGTTGTTGAAATTGGCACGGGTTGGGGAGGCTTTGCAATTTATGCCGCCAAGCATTACGACGTCCATGTAACCACTACAACTATTTCTGACGCTCAATATGAATGGGCTAAACAACGCATCGAAAAAGAAGGGCTAAGTGACAAAATCACCTTGCTTAATAAGGATTATCGGTCTTTGGTTGGTCAGTTTGACAAATTAGTGTCGATAGAAATGATCGAGGCAGTGGGGCATAAGTATTTCCCAACGTTTTTTAATGTTTGTCAGCAACTACTAAAACCGTCTGGGAAGATGCTGATCCAAGCCATTACCATTAATGACCAGCAGTACAAAGACTACCTGAAGGGTACCGACTTCATCCAGCGCTATATTTTTCCTGGAGGTTGCTTACCTGCTATTTCAGAGTTGTCTAAACAAGTCGCTGAGCAAACACGTGGTACCATAGAGCGTATTGACGATATAGGGTTAGATTACGCGAAAACATTATCGCACTGGCGTGAAAACTTTTTGCAAAATTGGGACACCATTGCGACCTATGGCTTTGACGAGCGTTTTAAACGTTTGTGGTTATATTACTTTGGTTATTGCGAGGGTGCTTTTTTAGCGCGCCACACCAGCACAATCCATTTACTCATCAGAACTTAAGCCAACCCATCAATAAACAAAAAAGACCTGCACCTTAGCAGGTCTTTTTTACATTTGGGGTCAGAACATGTTCTGACCCCAGGCATCCCATCTGGTTATTTGCTTACCGAAAATAAGTTAAGTATATGAATTTTATACTATTCGCTTGTCTCTTTTTCTGTATTTGGGGTCAGAATATGTTCTGACCCCAAATATTGATTGAATCGAACAGGGCTACTTACTTTCTTTTTTACGCAACTTTTAATTTCATTGACATATCTTTACATTGCAATTGTTAAGCTATTCCAAACAGCCTAATAATACCCTCATGCAATGTTTTTTCGCTGCTCCTAGTTTGCTGCAACGAAAAATTAAGATAGCCTGCGCTTTTGTTGGCATAGAGGAAATGCTTAGTCCCGGTACATTAAATGAAACTACGTCTACAAAACTTTTTTATTGTATTTTTGTCGTTAAGCCTGCTTGCTTGTGGCGGAGAGTCGAGTAATACCATAGAACCCGACAATAACGCATCCGCTGAACCAAACGATCCCATAGAACAAGATGATCCATTTGCTCAGCTAAACTTGCCCGATACGCCATTTAATTACGCAAATATTGAGTTGCCAGAGCACCTCACTTCTAACGCATTTGGCGCGCAATTCATGTTTCAGCGCCCTGCTTCAGATTTAGATAACACTCCTGCTCATAACCCGATAACAGATGCTGGAGCAACCTTGGGTAGGGTTTTATTCTTTGACAAGAAACTTAGTGCAAATGGCTCCGTAGCATGTGCGTCTTGCCATTTACCAGCGCATGGTTTTTCAGATCCAAAAGTCCTTAGCGAAGGTTTTGACGGTGGACTTACCCGAAGACATTCAATGGGGTTAGTTAACGCAAGGTTTTACTTTACCGGTAAATTTTTCTGGGATGAAAGGGCGGCTGCATTGGAAGACCAAGTATTAATGCCATTCCAAGATCCTGTGGAGATGGGATTAGTGCTTGCAGAACTTGAAGAAATAGTCTCGAATCAAGCGTACTACCCGCCGTTGTTTGAACAGGCATTTGGCGATTCAGATGTCTCAAGCGAACGTATATCATTTGCGTTGGCGCAGTTTGTTAGAAGTTTAGTTAGTACAACGTCTAGATACGATGTTGCCAGAGCACAAGTATCCTCGCCTACGGCAGACTTTCCAGCGTTTACTGCGCAAGAAAACTTAGGGAAAGACTTATTCTTTTTACCGAGAGTACTCGAAAATGGCGAACGCGCAAATTGCGCAGGATGTCATGTTAGTGAAGCTTTTGTTGGCCCGGTGCCCAACGATGGTGTTGGCAGCACGATAGCAACCAACAATGGTTTAGATGCGATATCTAATGACGATTTAGGCGTTGCAGAAACAACAGGGTTACAAAGGGATACAGGGAAGTTCAAAGTTCCCTCATTGCGCAATATTGCCATAAGACCACCTTATATGCACGACGGTCGGTTTGCGACACTAGATGAAGTAATTGATCATTACAGCACCAATATCCAAAATCATCCGCAACTTGCCGGCCCTTTGCGTACAGACTCTGGGGAGCCAGTACAATTTGCTTTCAGTGAGGAAGAAAAAGCAGCATTAGTTGCCTTTCTAAATACATTGACCGACGATGAAATGTTAACAGACGAAAAGTATAATGATCCTTTTATTGAGTAACTTAATCATCTGTAATTTATAGCTTTTTTCTGCTTTTTATGAAGCTTCTAATGAATCCAAACGACCAGTATATTGCTTGAAATTATAGTAGGTTAGGCAATTATTTTTTTGCTATTGTGCTATCGCTTAGATACTCTAGGCGACAGCTTAAGACGCCTACAAAAAAGCGGAGTGAACGTGTCGGATTGGTTTTCAATATTACCCCCATTAGTCGCCATAATAGTAGTGTTATGGAAAAAAGAAGTGATTGTTGCGCTACTCGCGGCTATCTGTTGTTCTGAATTACTCATTCTGCTGGCAGGCCAGGATGCAACAACGTCTATCCTTACTTTTTCTATCGCGTCAGTTGAGCGAGTTGTTAATGTGTTTGGCGATGGCGGCAATACTAGAGTATTGGTTTTCTCATTACTTGTTGGTGCTTTGCTTGCCTATATGCGAGCATCGGGTGGCGTTAGTGCAACGGTAAACTTTCTGATTCAAAAAGGCTTAAGCGGTACAGCTAGGCGCGCTAGATTACTCCCTTTCTTTACTGGTATTGCTGTGTTCATTGAGTCAAATCTGAGCGTGTTGATGTCAGGTATTTTGTCTCGTGGATTGTTCGATAAGTTTAATATGAGCCGAGCTCGTTTGGCTTATATCATTGATAGTACCAGTGCGCCGATTTGTATTTTGCTGTTGTTAAATGGATGGGGTGCTTATGTGCTTGGTTTGCTTGGTGCATATGATTTAGATCAGTCGGTGGTGAGCATTTTGGTTCAAACAATACCATTAAATTTCTATGCACTTATCACGCTTGCCATTGTGTTTTACACCATTTGGGCAGACAAAGTGCATGGGCCGATGAAGCAGGCCGAACTACAACAAAACTCGACTAATACCCGCATGGAACTTGATGTAGAGCCTTCTAAACCTTCATTTATGTTAGTGCCACTTTTAACTATGTCATTTTCAATTGTTGGTTTTATGTTTTATACCGGCGGTGGCACATTTACTGATGGTTCAGGTAGCAAGTCTGTACTATATGCGACAGTGCTGGCGTGCGTAGTGAGCTACGTAATGATGGTGTCTAGCAAACGTTTTGGTCACAAACAAATGACCGAAATTGGTTTCAAAGGTATGGCGGAGTTATTGCCACTAGTAACAATCGTATTGTTTTCTTTAGCGCTCGGGGCAAGTTTAAAACAATTAGGCACTGGGCATTTCGTGTCCGGCTTAGTTGCAGAAAATCTGCCGCTATTTTTAGTGCCTGCCATGTTATTTATTGCAGGTGGAATTATGTCATTTACCACGGGCACCTCATGGGGCACTTTCGCTTTATTGATCCCTATTGGCATGCCACTTGTTGTCGAACTTGGTTTACCGGCTCCGCTGTTACTAGCGGCGATCTTAGGTGGCGGTGTATTCGGTGACCACTGTTCTCCAATATCTGATACCACGGCAGTGAGCTCGGTGGCGTCTGGTTGTGACTTGTTAGAACATGTTAGAACCCAGCTACCTTATGCATTGGTTGCCGGTGGTGCTTCATTAGTTGCCTACTTAATCATGGGCATTGTCATGATTGGAATTTAGTTTCAAAGGCTTATAAAAGGTAGTGAACAAGGATGAGTAAACGGATATTAATTCTTGCTTTAGTGGCGGTGCAAGTACAAGCAAAAGAGCAAGAGTTTGTTGATATTAAAAGCCATATAACCAATGTAAATTATGACATCCGTTATTACAGTGGAAACAATTTTGTGGGCGAACGCATTGATGGCTACAAAGCGGCAAAATGTCTTGTTCATAAAAATGCGATAGCAGCCTTATCTAAAGCGAGCGAAGCATTAAACAAAGCAGGAGATAGGTTTAAGTTTTTTGATTGCTATCGCCCTGAAAAGGCGGTCGCGCATTTTATGCGTTGGGCGAAAGACTTAGAAGATATTAAAACAAAAAAAACTTACTATCCAAACCTCGATAAATCTGCTTTTGTGGGGCCTTACATTGCACCGAGATCGGGCCACAGTAAAGGCTATACCGTTGATCTTACCTTGGAACAAAAACAGCCAAATGGTAGTTACACCGAAGTGGATATGGGCAGTGCATTTGATATGTTTGATCTAGTATCTAATACCGACAATCCGAGCATTACTAAACAGCAAAAAGCAAATCGATATTTGCTTAAAAAGTCATTAGAAGCAGTCGGCTTTAGTGCTTACGATATGGAATGGTGGCATTTCACTTACACCGCTGTCCCTTCAAACGAACGCGCAACGTTTTACGATTTTGACGTAAAGTAACCCTCTCTTTTTTTGTTTTTATATTTGGGGTCAGATCATGTTCTGACCCCATTTTTAAGTAGTTTGCACGTGTGCAACTTTGGTGTTTTTAAGTTCTCTGCTCTTTTTCTATAAGAGATTCATACTCTTAACAAATAATTAGTTGGATATACTTGTTTAAAAATTTGATTCCAAATCTTTACTTCATACTTGGGGTCAGAACATATTCTGACCCCAAATGTCTCTTTTTTATGGTTTGATAAATCTGTGCAATACTTTAGCTAAATAGATGACTTAGGATTGACCATGCGAAGAGAATTGTTACAAAGCTTTTTAGTTGCTGTATTGACGGTGACGTTATTGGGTTGTGGTAAAGCCGAATCGCCCAAAGGTAAAGAAATGAAACAGGTATCTGTCGAAGTGTTTTATCGAGAGCGTATGTTATTACCGCCCAATGCTACGCTTTATGTAGCGATAGAAGATACGTCAAAAATGGATGTGGCTGCCACAACATTGGTGAGTAAAACACTATCAAACTTGCAAGCTCCGCCTTATTTGGTGACCTTCGATATAGATGCAAGTAGGCTAGATGAAAAAGCTCGTTATACAATTCGCGCAAAAATCGAAGTTGATGGTGCATTAAGTATGATTAATACCCAAGCATACAATGCCTTTGATCAAAGCCCTGTCAAAGTCATGGTTCAAAGTGTGGCTCGCTCGCAAAGGCGAAGTAAGCCTGATGCAAGTTTTAGCAATACTTATTGGAAAGTGTTAACTATAGATGAACAACCCGTTGTAATAGGTGCTGGCGACAAGGAATTAAGTGTTACTTTTACTCAGCAAAATATTGTGCGCGGTTATGCTGGTTGCAACAATTTTCAGGGAGGGTATGAAGTCAATGGTAATACTCTAACCTTAGCACCTATGGCTGCGCAGTTGCGGTCTTGTGCCGAGGAAGATGTTTCAACGCAGGAGTTACTGTTTTTTACTCAGTTAGCTAAAGCCACTCAATTTTCGATTGATGGTGACGGTATGTCTTTGATGGATGCAGATGGTCAAACATTAATAACATTTGCCGCAGTGTACTTAAAATAATTAAGGCGCAATTTGCGCCTTTTTCTCGTTCAAGCAATTATTGCTTGATAAACCCTGAGATCGTCGGCTGCACCTGAGTCAAAAGCCTATATAACTGAAACTGGTTTGCAGCGCGATCTTTGTTGTGGCTGTTGTGCGCAACATGAAAGTAGTTGTCGCCATCTAGGTAGTCGGTCAAAAATCTTACACCCACCATAAATGGTAGCAAGCGGGCGCCAAGTACTAAACTTTCTTTTTCGATATCAGTGATTTTGTTCGCTAACCCGCCAACATATGCTGTTGATAGCGCCTCTAAAACATCAAGATCTATCTCCATATGTTCTATATTAGGGTCGTCTTCAGCAAGGCTACTAACACAAGTACGCACCATATCGCCAAAATCGTTCATCAGAAAACCAGGCATACAGGTATCTAAGTCAATCACGGCAATCGGTTTGTCCGTATCTTTACTGAATAACAAATTGTTTATCTTGGTATCATTGTGAGTAATGTGCAGTGGCAGCTTTGAAGAAATGTCAGCAATTTCGCTGATAAATTTATGCTGACTTTGGCAGAATTCTATCAATGATTTTGCATGTTTAACCCGGCCGATCATATCGGCATCAATTGCTTTTTGTAACTGCTGCAATCGAAATGGAAGATGATGAAAATCAGGGATAATCTCGTCAACTTGAGTGGCATCATACACTGACAAAGTCGCTGTAAAATGCGCGAATGCTTCAGCCGCCATTGCGGCTTGTTGCGGTGATTCAACTTGCTCAATGGTATAGCTGTTTGTCACAAAATTAATTAATCGCCAAAAGCTACCATTAACCAAAGCATATTTTACGCCATGCTTGGTTGTTATTTGTGGGGTCGCAGTAAGTTGATATTGCTGTTTTTCGATAGCATCAATTAGGCAACGATTGACATATTGCGTGTTATTAATCAGCAGCAAAGGTTCTGTGAAAACTTGGTTATTTATTTTTTGCAATACATACTTCTTGTCAGGTGTTCTCACTTGATAAGTGGTATTGATCAAACCATTGCCCAATGGCTCAACTTTGCAGTCATTTATGTCGAGTTCGTAATGACTCAGTACTTCAACGAGTTCTCGTGTACTTAATGTTTGTTCCATATACCTTGGAGACAATTACGAATAATGGCCTGATTATGCGTGATTTTTGGTAGTTTGTCAGATTTATCTTATTGTTTGAGATCAAAAGACGGTGGTATTTTTCAGACATCATTATCAATGTTCGCTACTATGCAGATATATTTAATAGGGTAGATACTATGAGTAAACCTGTTTTCAATTGGCAAGATCCTTTGCTGCTAACATCATTGCTTTCTGAAGAAGAGCGTTTGATCCAAGATACAACACATGAATTTTGCCAACAGCAACTCATGCCTGGCATTTTAAAGGCGAACCGTCAGGAAACGTTTGATCCTTCTATCGTCAGCCAAATGGGTGAACTAGGATTATTGGGCAGCACACTACCAAGTGAATATGGCTGCGCGGAATCAAGTTATGTGTCCTATGGGCTTATAGCAAGAGAAGTCGAACGAGTTGATAGCGGCTATCGCAGTGCGATGAGCGTGCAATCGTCATTAGTCATGTTTCCGATCTATCAATTTGGTGATGAAAATCAAAGACAACGTTTTTTACCCAAACTGGCAAGTGGTGAATGGATTGGATGTTTTGGTCTAACGGAACCAGATTCTGGTTCTGATCCTGCCAGTATGAAAACAAAAGCGACACAAGTCGACGGCGGTTATCTTTTATCCGGTAGTAAAATGTGGATTACTAATGCCCCCATAGCAGATGTATTCGTGGTATGGGCAAAGCTAGCGGACGAGATAAAAGGGTTCATTTTAACCCGAGATATGAAAGGGTTAACCACTCCAAAGATAGACGGTAAATTTTCGCTCAGAGCGTCTATTACAGGGGAGATTGTGATGGAAGACGTTTTTGTGCCAAGTGAAAATTTACTTAGCAAAGCACATGGTTTAGCCGGTCCTTTTGCATGCCTCAACAAAGCTCGATATGGCATAGCTTGGGGGGCGCTCGGTGCGGCTGAGTATTGCTGGTATGCTGCGCGACAATATACCTTAGATAGAACGCAATTTGGGCGCCCGTTAGCAGCGACACAACTGATTCAGAAAAAGCTGGCAGATATGCAAACAGATATATCAATAGGGCTACTTGCCTGTTTGCAAGCAGGGCGGCTGATGGATGCTGATACTTTGCCAGTAGAGTCTATTAGCTTGATAAAGCGTAACTCTTGTGGAAAGGCATTAGACATTGCTCGCACGGCTCGAGATATGCACGGTGGTAATGGTATCGCCGATGAATATCACGTTATTCGCCACGTAATGAATCTAGAGGCAGTCAATACTTATGAAGGCACGCATGATATCCACGCGTTAATTTTAGGAAGAGCACAAACGGGTATTCAAGCATTTTTCTAAGTGCACGTAGATTATCGTAATAATTAAGGATAAAATTTAGTTTCGCATACGTAATGGAGTTAATGAGGATATGGCCATATCACCTGAAGACATTCGCCTTAGTCGCAACCACGGTGAATCTGCATTTGTGCAAACCTTTAAAAAGCTACTGAAAGAGCAAAACTACGGCTCTCAAGGTGAGCTCGCGCAGGCTTTAGCACAGCATGGGTATCCTAATATTGCGCAAGCGAAAATTTCTCGGTTACTAGCTCGACTGGGAGCAGTTAAGATGCGCAATGCTTCTAACCAAAAAGTCTATGTATTACCCGAGGAACTCGCCGTACCTAAATCCAAACAAGCGATTGAGTCTGTGGTGCAAAGTGTGAAGCATAATGGGCACCAAATTGTTCTTAAAACCGGTATCGGCGGCGCACCTTTAATTGCTCGAATGCTAGATAGTTTGGGAGAGTCGGCAGGTATTTTAGGTACCATAGCCGGTGACGATACTATTTTTATCGCCCCAACCGATCCATTAAACATTGACGACATCACACAAGAAATAGCGCAATTGCTTGGTGTTGAGAAAGCAACCAACCCCTAGCCTTTTTTAGTGAGCAATTAAACGCTTGGTGCTGTTACCTATTGCATTGGTCTAATTGAGTTTGTTTTATTAGCGCTTTTTGGGTTTTTACTTGTATTTCATGCGGCTATCAATATATTTGATGCCAATATTAACGTATTAATTTTATTGAACTTTTAAAAAGTTATAGTATCTTAAATGTATCGGTTTACACGCGGGATTGCGTGTAGGCAAATCAAATAAACTATACCCTAATTAATTGATTTGCTATTGTTAATACATGGTTAATGAATCCTGAACACTGTCGTTTAGGCCACCTAAGAATGCTAATGAGAGGATGCAATGAAAAAGCTATTTAAATTATTAACTTTATCTATCGTGGTCGTAATTGTCGGGTGCTCCAGTGGCACAGATATAGAATCTGATCTTGGTTTAGAAAATGCCCCAGACTGGGTTAATGAAGGTTCAAAAGCAATTGATAACGACGATGGTCGACTTGTTCAAGGTGTGGGTAGCGCGCCAAAAATGGGTGACTTATCACTTCAAAAATCAACGGCTGATAATCGAGCTCGTGCCGAAATAGCACGTATTATGTCAACCTTTATGGATGCAACAATGTCAGACTATTCAGCGAGTAACGGCGAAGAATTTGACATGCAAGTGCAACAAGTCATCAAGTCATCTACCCAAATCGCGTTGAATGGCTCAAAAATCATGGGTAACTGGCGTGATCCTGAAACAGGTATCTTGTTCTCTTTTGCAGAGTTAGACATGAGCAAATTGAAAGAAGCCGTTGCTAATGCGGATATCATGAATAAGTCTTTTCAAAAATACTTTGACGATGAATTTGACGCCAATTTTGATCGCTTTATGAAGAAGGAGCAAAACTAATGAAGAAACTGCTGTTATGTTGTTTAGTTGTGGTGTTGGCGGCATGTTCGACATCAGTAAAACGTGTAGATCCTAATTCAACAGTAGATCTTTCAGGTGCATGGAACGATGCGGACTCTGCTCGCGTAGCAAAAACCATGGTAGAGCAGTCTTTATCAAGTGCTTGGATTAACAACCACGTGGCTAGTACGGGAAAACAACCAACAGTAATTGTTGGCCAAATTCGTAATCTAAGCCACGAGCACATTAGCACGGGTACGTTTGTTAGCGATATTCAACGCGAATTGATTAATTCTGGCAAAGTTGAATTTGTTGCCGATAGTACCCAACGTCAAGAAATTCGTAATGAGAGAAAAGACCAAGACCTAAATGCAAGAGAAGATACTCGCAGTGAAGCTGGTCAAGAAATTGGTGCTGATTACATGATGAAAGGTCAAATCAACACAATCTTAGACGTTGAAGGTAAAAACCAAGTACGCTTTTATCAAGTGGATTTGAATCTGATAAGCCTTAAAGACAACCGCGTTGTTTGGGTTGGTCAAGAGAAAATCAAGAAACTGGTATCTAACGCTAAGATTCGTTACTAACACAAAGATCTAGGGACAGTTCTTTTGATAGCTGCATACTTGGGTTTAAAGACGCCAACAGTTAATCGTTGGCGTTTTGCTCTTCCTGTTATTCTACTTTTACTTAGTGCATGTACGGCAAATAATCGTACTGCCGCTTCAATTGCTCAACAGTTGAATCGCACCATGGCTGCGGAAACCGCTGTAGAGAAGATCGCAAAGATAGACTACAACGACAGAGATACGGCTCAGCATTATCTGAATTTAGGCTATTTACAGCTGGTAACTGGTGATTTTGACTCTGCAATTTCTAGCCTTACTCGTGCAAAAGTAACGATGCGAAATCTGCAAGCAATGTCGGTGTCTGAGAATTTGTCTGCAGTAACGGTTAACGAAACGTTGCGCGCTTATACGGGTTGGCCAACAGATAGGGTCATGACACATGGGCTGCTAGCTATTGCCTACATCATGAAATCTGACGTAGATGGTGCGCGGGTTGAAATGTTGCAGGCGGATACATTGATGCAGCAACTAGCAGAATCTAATAATGAACTTGGTCAACTCGCGTTTATTCGTTATTTAGCCGGTCTTGTTTATGAGTTAAATGGTGAAACCGACAATGCGTTGATTAGCTACCGTAAAAGTTATGAGATTGTCGAACAACGAAGTCAGTTTGTGCCTCATGCACTGCAAGTGGCATTACTTAGAATGAGTCAACAAGTTGGTTTGAAAAATGAGTACGATCAATATCGAGCCGCTTTTGATGTTGAGGCCGTTAATCAATCTGAAATGCAGGGCGTAGCTCATCATGTCATCTATTTTGATGGTGTTGTTTCTCAGCTGAAAGAAACGCGCACTATGGTTTGGTATGACATTGACGGGACATATTTAAACGTGGCACTGCCTCGTTTTGGTCGCGACAATTACTCGCCACGCAATGCAACGGTTGAAACTCAGTCCAACTTGCTACGAACTGAGATGATAGAAGATTTAGAGCGTAGAGCGCGAAATGATTTTGACGATGAATTGCCAAGAATTACTGCTACAGCCGTGGCACGAGCGGCGACTAAATATGCAGCAGTAAAAAGCGCACACGATCAAGATCCTATGTTGGGGGCATTTGCGAATATTTTGACTTTGGCGAGTGAAGTTGCGGATTTAAGGCAGTGGAATACCATGCCATCATCGGCACAAGTCGCTCGATATATTCCGAATTTGCCTCTATATTCTGTAGCAACACCTCGTGCGAATGTTGAGATTACCAATGATAACCCTAGCCATACGGTTATTTTTCTTACATCAATTTCTAGTTCGGCACATTTTGTCCAATTAAACCAGTAGCTTTATTGAAAAGGGGGCTTTATGCATTTGATTAAACGCTTAACTTGGTTGGTATTAGCGGCCATGTTGGTTGCGTGCCAAAGTACGTCAGCACCCGATTGGGTTTCAAATCCAGAAGAAAGTTTCGACACCAATAAATATTTGTCGGCAGTAGGTGAAGGCAGCAATAATGAGCAAGCAAGTCAGCGCGCACTGGCGAACTTAAGCAAAATTTTTAGTGTTTCTATTGTAGAGAAGCAAATTGACTCTAGTACATTTAGCACGCGTAATCAGTCAACTGATGTGAACGTGTCACGCTTTATTTCAACTAACGCGCAAAAAGAGCTAGAAGGGGCTAAAATCGCCGAGTATTTTCGCCAAGAAAATGGCAGTGTTTTTGCTGTAGCAACACTCGATAAGGCGCAAGCAGCAACCAAGTTTAAACAAGATATCGCAGTACTAGACGAGCGTGTAAATGAGCAGCTTTTGTACGCAGCAAATAAAGCGCCTAATGTTTTTCGAGCACTTGCGGCTATCGAGAAAGCCTACCTGAGTCAGCAAGCTCGAGACAATATTAATCGCGACCTAATATTGGTAGCGGACAAAGGTATGCCAGCGCAACATTCCGTTAATAGTATAGAAACCCTGTATCGTAATAAGCTTGCCGGATTAGCCGTACAAGTCGATGCTAATTCACCAGAATTACAAAGTCAGGTAAGTGCTGCAGTATCGCAATTAGGTGCGGCGGTAGTTGCAGAGTCGCCATTAGTTATCACTGCAAACTTTGACAATCAGCCTGTGTTGCAAGAACAGGGTTGGTATTGGCTCAGAGGTAGCCTCAACCTAACGGCTACAGAAGATGGCGTTAGTACCAGTAAAAACAGATATGATGTCAAAGTATCTGCTCAACAGGAGTCTATGTTAGATAAAAGGCTCAAAGATAAGATGTCAGAAAGTATGATGGATTATTTGCTGGCGCTCGTGCGAGCAAGCGATTAATGCCAAATCAATTGTGCCTAGCACAAGACTAATTAAGGCTGCTGTTGCGCGCGCTTGAGGTATAAACTGATATTCAGATAAGTATCTACATAGTACTTATCACTATGTTCGCTTAGGTAGGCGAGCAATTCTCGGTGAGCTTTTTGGCTTACTGCTAGGTGATCTGCACCTATGCCATGAAAGGTAAAGCTGGCAATAGTCCCCGTTTTTTCGGCGCTTTTAACGTAATCAATTAATGTTTTTCCATCTACTTGATGAGGTGCCCAAGTAGGTAGGTCCATACGATTTAATGATGCTATGTTTTTAGGGCTTGGACCAATATGTGTTTTCATCCCTTCAAATAAGTTAGCTATCGCTGGTAAATAGTTCCCGTTTTTCGTGAACTGGTCGCCACAAGGTGCCGTGAATGTGCGTTGATTGTTGCCATCTATTGCGTGCAAATAGTGGTTGGCTAATTGTATTTCTTGCGCCATTGCAGCAATTGTTTTGGTGTCTAAATTATTCGCTTCGCTTACCCATTCCCTGCCTTTTGGCGTCGCCGAGCAGGGATGAAACAACGAATGGTTTGCTAGCTCATGACCTTGTTTCGCGACATCTCGCCACTCATCTATTCTGTTGGCAATACTGGGGTGTGATAACGTTAAATAAAATGTCCCTTTCAGTTTAAAATCGTTGAGATCTTTCACCGCTGTATCTAAGTGAGACGCAAGTGAATCATCATATCCAAGTGATACAGCGATTTTGGCATTGTTAGGCCATTTAAACTCGAGTTGTTGTTGCGCAAATGCGCTGGTGGTCGCTATTGCTAATAAGCACAATACACTTACTCGCAATGCTGGCATGGATTTACTCTGCCCACATAAGGTAGAGGGAGGTGAAGATCGCCAACCAGATTACTATGCCGATGATGCTGGGCTTAAAAAACAAATTAGGCGCTTGTTCTAGTTTTTTATTGCCTGAAACAATGCCCCAAATAAGGTTATCTTTCTTAAACAAATGGACAAGGGCAAACAATATGTGGATTGAAATTAATATCAGCAAAATATCAAAGGTTTGATAGTGGATAGATTTCATTGTTTCTGCCGTCGACTCACTAACCATGTCATATAGTGGACCGTCGTAAAGCACATCGTCAGAAATAAACAACCCTGAAGTGAATTGCGTTGCGAGTGCAATTAACAAGGCGATAACCATATAACCCGACAGAGGGTTATGACTAGCATGTTGCTTTCTCAGCAACTGAGGTGACTTGATAAGGGTTAGTGGAGAGCGCAAAAAATGGGAAAATCTTGCACTCTCACTACCCATAAAGCCCCAACAAAGTCTGCTAAACCAAAGCGCTATTAGCGCGTAACCATATAAAAAGTGGTTATCAAAATCGCCTTCGTCCCCGCTGTACCAAAGCAGTCCAAATAACACAATTTGAGCGGCATGGTATAGGCGGGTGTAGCTGTCCCAGACTTTGTAGCTTTTCATCAGGGCTTAGTCGTCACACTTCATTTTGAATGCTTTGTGCCCTTTCTTGCTTGATTTGCCGATAGCATTTAATGCTGCTTTGCGTTCGTCGGCAGTTTTAGCGTCTTTAAGCGTTAGCACTGACTTTTCAAGATATGCCATGCCTTTTTGGTATTTTTCAAATTGAGCTTGTTGCTCAGCAGTTAACGTTGCTTGGTCGCTGATCTGAAGAGGAACAAGCGTTTCTGCTTTATCAATTTGTTGTAAAAGTTGCTCTACAACTGCAGCCATTTTAGCTTCGTCACTTGCTTTAAATGCTTGTTTATAAGCCTTCATGCTGTCTTTCATTTCATCCATTACTTCGGCAAGGTCAGTTTTACCGCATTGTGGGTGACTTGCTAATGCAGACGTGCTTAGTAATAAAGCAGAAAGTAAAAGTGTTAATTTTTTCATATCGTTGTTTCATACCTTTATGATTATTTGTCCCGATATTAACAGCCCTTGTCTTCATTTTGCTATCTAAATTTAGATGATTTACCTATTTTTTGAGGTAAAGCTTATGCTTTAGTTAGCGCATTGCTTGGTACTATTCACGTGTTAATTCGGTATTTTGTATGTTATCTTCCGAATATACTTTCTTGTATCTAACTGAGTAATGCATAGGTTTTTGATAATAGTTTGTTTGTTGCCAATGTTCAGCAACATTGCAATGGCGCAGATGGAACCCGATTTTATTTTATCGCAAGATGAAATTAATCGTTCGCCATTAATAAGCTATCGAGCAACGCTAGCCTATGAGAAAAACCTTCCAACTTATTCCAACACAGTGCAACTCATGTGGTGGTTGCAAAAGGCAGATATTGAACGTCTGCTATATTACGACGATTTAATACCTGTCTCGCTTGATTATGCTAATGGCCTTGTCGATGAATATGCGCCTTTGTCCTCGGTCGCAAAAATAGACTACTTAAATGCAACCGTAGCGCTACGACAAGGAAACTACCAATTAGCCTTAGGCTTTTTTCAAGCTGCTATCGAAAAGGCACAGCGCATCGGGGATAACGCCCTGTTTATTCGAGCAAAGGGCGACTATAGCTACACTTTGAGCCAAACCGATGCTTATTCAAATTCGATTACCCATCTAAAAGAAGCTTATCTAATTGCATTTGCTAATAATGATTTGGGTTTAATTGCAGAGTTGTATGAAATATATGGTTCGATATATAGCTACATTGAAGACAATGAGAAAGCCGAAGAATATTACCTAAAAGCGCTCGAGCGATATGAAAAGCTTGGCTATCAAGTTCAGCGAGCCGATGCTTTGTACGGCCTAGCCACGATTTACAGAGATTGGGGAAAACCGCAGCGAGCAATAGATAAGTACAATCTGTATTTAGAGCAAGTTCAGGTTTTTGAAAATCCAAGACAAGACTTTTTTGGCTATTACGGCTTAGGTACGACCCATCAGATAGTTGGCGATTGTACCGCCGCACTGAAAGTCATTCAGCAAGCGCTAAACTACCCTGGAGCAGGTGACTTTAAAGCGGAATTGTATAAAAGCAGGGCACTGTGTTTAGTGAAGCAGGGGAATTATCAACAGGCAAAAGATGCTCATAAAAATGCCACAGTATTAATTGAAAAATATCCTGAATTAATAGGTACTACGTGGCATATTTCGCTGTTTTATATCGAAGCGCAAATTGCCAATGGCGAAGGTAACCACGAGCGCGCTTATACGCTCATGCACCGTTACCATCAACAGCACAAACAACTCATTGAAAAGCGAAATAGTGAAAAGTTGAGTCAACAACGCATGAGCTTAGAAGCGTCGCTTAGGCAGCAAGAAAAATCATTGATGCCATCAGTTGAAGAAATTAATGCTTTAAATGCAGCGCGGCAGCAAGACAATAAGTCGTTGCGTTACAGTGTCTACGTGTTAGCAACTATATTGTTCGCTATTTTATTGATTGCTTTTGTTATGCAACTGCGTGCCAACAGAAAAATGCGTAAGTTATCCATTACCGACGAGTTAAGCGGCCTGTTTAATCGCCGTTATACCTTTGAGTATTTACGTTCGTTGTTAGACGAGCCTGAAAATGAAAAGCATAACTTTGCCATTGCAATGTTTGATATTGATAACTTTAAGCAACTTAATGATGCATTCGGGCATCCCTTTGGCGATTACGTAATTAGACAAATAGCAAAAATAGCGCAGTCTCAACTTCGAAAGGGCGATGTGTTTGGACGCATCGGTGGTGAAGAGTTTATGTGTGTATTGCCACGTACCGATAAGAAGCAAGCATTGTTTATCACCGAACGTATTTTAGAAAAAATACGAACTCAAAAGTTTGTTGCTAAAAATAAAGAACACATGCCGATAAAAGTTACCATGAGTGCAGGTATTGCTAGTATCAATGCAACTAATCGCCAAAATAACGGTCTTTATTTACAAGCGGACCAAGCTTTGTATGAAGCCAAAAAAGCGGGTAAAGATTGTATTGTTTGCGCGCAGGATAAAACAGATGAAACTTAAACAATTAGCTATGCTATTGATTGCAACTATGTTCACACTCAATAGTGCACAGGCGAATGACAACCTAAAGTGGGATTTTGACCATCAAGTCCAATACTATCAGCAGCGTCTGAGCGAAAATGTAGTAAGACTTTCTGTTATCCCTAACAGCAAAACACGTTTTGTGCGTATGTCCGCTTTTTTAATTCGACAAGCAGAAAAACTGTGCAAATCGAAACCCTTTAGTTTGCGCAACATTGAAGGCGTTCAGACCTTTGATAGTATGAAGGCAGAGCCTAATCGCATTACACCTACCTTAAAAGCGGACGTCCATTGTTCTGCTTAGAGTATTCATCAAATTGATTAAAATTTAACTATTATAAATACCAGTTATACCAGTTATAACCTCAATGATTGTAGGTTTAATTCAACTTTAATCGCAATTGACGTATAATCCGCCTCGGAAAAATTTTAATCATTCGATTGTCTGCTATTCTTCAGATAATCCCCGTTAGGCCAAGGAGAAAATTGTGCTCCAAGAATATCGTAAACACGTCGAAGAACGTGCGGCTGAAGGCGTAGTACCTAAGCCGTTAGATGCAACTCAAGTTGCAGCATTAGTAGAATTAATTAAAAACCCACCTGCAGGCGAAGAAGAGTTTATTCTTGATTTGCTTGTAAATCGCGTACCTCCGGGTGTAGATGACGCCGCTTATGTTAAAGCTGGTTTTTTAGCTGCTGTTGCTAAAGGCGAAGCGAGCTCTTCTATCCTGAGTGCAGAGCGTGCAACTGAATTACTAGGCACCATGTTAGGTGGTTACAACATCGAACCTATGATCCAGTTGTTGGACGACGCAGCATTAGCAAATACTGCGGCTGATGGTTTGAAAAAAACCTTGCTTATGTTCGACGCGTTTTATGACGTTAAAGAAAAAGCAGACGCTGGCAATGCGGCAGCCAAAGAAGTGATGCAATCATGGGCAGATGCTGAATGGTTCACGTCACGCGATAAAGTAGCTGAAAAAATTACCGTTAAAGTATTCAAGGTTACTGGCGAAACAAATACTGATGATTTGTCACCGGCACCAGATGCATGGTCACGCCCAGATATCCCTGTACATGCTAAAGCTATGCTAAAAATGGAACGTGAAGGTATTAACCCTGACGAGCCAGGTACTGTTGGTCCAATCAAGCAAATTGAAGCGCTTCAAGAAGACGGTATCCCGTTAGCTTATGTAGGTGACGTTGTTGGTACAGGTTCTTCTCGTAAATCTGCTACAAACTCTGTGCTTTGGTTCATGGGCGACGATATTCCTTACGTACCAAACAAGCGCACAGGTGGCGTATGTTTAGGTGGTAAAATTGCGCCAATCTTCTACAACACAATGGAAGATTCAGGTGCCCTACCAATTGAATTAGATGTACAACAAATGAACATGGGTGATGTGATTGATATCTACCCATACGAAGGTGTTGTGAAAAAAGGTGACGACGTTATTTCAACGTTTGAACTAAGTCCAGTATTATTAGATGAAGTGCGTGCTGGTGGTCGTATCCCATTAATTATCGGCCGTGGTTTAACCGGTCGTGCACGTGAAGCATTAGGTTTAGCTGAAACTGATCTTTTCGCTAAGCCAGTTGATCCAGAAGCATCAAACAAAGGCTTTACGCTAGCGCAGAAGATGGTAGGTAAGGCATGTGGTGTTGAAGGTGTTCGCGCTGGTCAATACTGTGAGCCTAAAATGACTACTGTAGGTTCACAAGATACTACCGGCCCTATGACACGTGATGAGCTTAAAGACTTAGCATGTTTAGGTTTCTCTGCAGACTTAACAATGCAATCTTTCTGTCATACGTCGGCATACCCTAAGCCAGTTGATGTGCAAACACATCACACATTACCTGATTTCATCATGAACCGTGGCGGTGTTTCTCTGCGCCCAGGTGACGGTGTTATTCACTCTTGGTTAAACCGTATGTTATTGCCTGACACAGTTGGTACAGGTGGTGACTCTCATACGCGTTTCCCTCTAGGTATTTCATTCCCAGCGGGTTCTGGTCTTGTAGCATTTGCTGCTGCAACAGGTGTTATGCCACTAGATATGCCTGAATCAGTACTTGTTCGCTTTAAAGGTGAGATGCAAGAAGGTATTACATTGCGTGACTTAGTACATGCAATTCCTTACTACGGTATCAAGCAAGGTCTATTGACTGTAGAGAAAGCCGGTAAGATCAATGAATTCTCTGGTCGCGTACTAGAGATTGAAGGTTTAGAAAACTTAACTGTTGAGCAAGCGTTCGAATTATCTGACGCGTCTGCTGAACGTAGTGCTGCTGGTTGTACAATCAAGCTTTCTGAAGATTCTGTTAAAGAATACTTAGAATCTAACATTGTTATGCTTAAGTGGATGATCGCTGAAGGCTACGGTGATGTCCGTACTATCGAGCGCCGCATTGTTGCAATGCAAGAATGGCTTGCTAACCCAAGCTTAATGGAAGCTGATGCTGATGCAGAATATGCACATGTTATCGAAATCGATCTTGCTGAAATCAACGAGCCAATCGTATGTTGTCCAAATGACCCTGACGACGCAAAACTATTGTCAGACGTTGCTGGCGATTCAGTTGATGAAGTATTCATCGGTTCATGTATGACTAACATTGGTCACTTCCGTGCAGCAGGTAAATTACTTGAAAACTTTGGCGGTGTTTTGAAAACACGTATGTGGGTTGCGCCTCCAACGAAAATGGATCGCGATCAATTAACCGCTGAAGGGTACTACTCTACATATGGTAAAGCTGGTGTTCGTATTGAAACGCCAGGTTGTTCATTATGTATGGGTAACCAAGCACGTGTTGCTGATAAAGCGACTGTACTTTCAACGTCAACGCGTAACTTCCCTAACCGTTTAGGTACGGGTGCTAATGTTTACTTAACATCAGCAGAACTTGCAGCGGTAGGTGCAATTGTTGGACGTATTCCAACGGTAGCAGAATATATGGAATATGCGAAGTTGATTGATGCACAAGCTGCTGACACCTTCCGTTACTTAAACTTCCACAAAATGGAAGAGTATACGAAGAAAGCAGACAACGTGATCGTTCAAGCGGCTGTGTAAAAGCAAGTCGACTATCGATAAAAAGCGCTACCTAGTAGCGCTTTTTTTATGCTTGTACAATAGTAGTGTTTTAGTACTGTTTGGACAAAGCGCCTAATTCGATATGATGTATAGTTTCCAGCGCTTTAAGGGCTTTTCGTTTGCCGCATTTATATGCAGGCACGATACTATGATCCAGTCATAGGTCGTTTCTACTCGAATGATCCTGTTGATACTGTTAGCCATTTATTTACTCCTAATGGTATTCAGGGGTTTAACCGCTATGCCTATGCGAACAATAACCCATATAAATATATAGACCCAGATGGAAAAACTGCTCATATTGCTTATCGAGGCGGTTTGATGATCGGAAATGCAATTAACGCTGGTGTCCGAGCCGTAGCTGGGCGAACGTTGTCCAGAATGATTGCAGATGTAGCTTGGGATATAATGCACAATGAATCATCTGATAGTGGCGTTGAGATAGATGATAAAGTTAGAGATCAGCTAGGTGATAGAGGTTGGACGGAAGAAGAAATCAATGATTTGGTCGATAGCACGGAACTGACAGGTCAATCAACTGATAATAGAGGGGCTGATAAAACAGAAGACGGAAAAGGGAGAAATGATCCCGCATCAGTGTATGGTTCTAAAAATGGCGGTCATGTAGTAGTGAATGACAATACAAATGAAGTTACTCATGTAAGTGATAAAAATGATCCTAATTGGATACCTGATAGTCGAATTGAATGGAAAGAGGATAATAGGTAATGCTTGATAGAAATTTCTTGTATTCGGATGCAACAGAGTTTTTTACAAACCAAGGTAATAATATAATGAAGTTGACTCCAGCGGCAGCCATAGAAGTTTGCCGACGTAGCACTGATTTAAATTATATTGTATCTCGAGTTGAAGGGGGAATTTGGCATAACCCAGGATTTGAAATGCGCTTAGATTGTATATGGGATAGAGGAATAGTTTGTAATGGTAAACAATTGTCAGCATGTGAAGAAGCTATAAGGTTTATAGAAAATGAATCAGAGGAGCACTCTGCATTTATTATTTCTCTTCAACAAATTAAAACGTAAATCAATTAAGAATCATTAAAAAACTTTTCATTGTAGAAGGTTTTTTTAATGTGGGCAATGGTCCAAGGTTATTGGAATGGTGGTCCTGTTAAATTGGAACTGCGGTCCTGTTGGTTTGGATTGCTGGCCGTTTTGGGTGGAATATACATTTAGGAAGTAGCTATATCTGATTCAGTCATCAGTAAGAAGCTGACTTTTCTTTTTGTACTGTTGCATATGCATTCTAAAATCCCTTTCCATTTTGGTTTCGCCGCAAGCAAAGCTTTGTACTGCGGTAATGCCCTCCATGCCGACAAAACTTAAGTCTTGCACTAAACTGCAGCGGCCATCATCACCCTTTATTATCTTTTGTCCCACTGCGCCATAATGTGTTGTGCGTTGTTCTTGTTTTTCTCTGTCGGTAAGAGGCGTGCCTAGCGACGGAGACACACTTTGTGGCTGCGGATTAAACACAGATGCGTTTTGGTTAGTGTTAACAGAGCCATATTCCGGCGCAACCGCCTGTTTTTTCTTTAAAGACTGCAACGCGTTGATTGCGTCAAAGCGAGGCACAGTTACTGCATCTTCATTTACATCGGCTGTTGCCACATCTTCACTTGTCACAGCGGGCAATTGTTCCTCATTTGTCTCTATTTGGGGCGCCGTTGTACTGACTTGTTGATGTATTTCTTTAGTGACTATCGTTTCTTCCTTTACAGGCTTCGGCGATTCAATGTTAGGTTCAGGGATTTCAGGCGGCTGATAAAGGTAGCTTTCAATAGGCGTGACCGCAGTATTGCTTGGAGTAATAGCTGTATGAGGTGAAAGCAATAGCCAAACAAATAGGGCGCCATGCAACAGCATTGCAAGTAACAGATAGTGCCAAAATTCGAGCTTTTTAGCCTTCATTTAATCTAAGTAACGCCATTTTGTTTGTTTTGTTAAGAGTACATGTTTGATTGAAAGTTCCTCTGCTAAACTTAAGGGTATGTTTAATTGCACGATATAACAATGGAATACGAGTTTATAAATGATTCTGTAACCGGCAAAAATAGAGCCAAATTTTCGTTTGAGCACGAGCTCATTGGCCGCTGGTTGGAATCTGAAATTGAGAATGATAGCGAAAAGCTGTCCGAGGTGCTTACGGCTATTGATAATAAAAACGGTCAAGAAAAGTTGATCGAAGGCAAAGAATATTCCGTAGTAGTCGAGCAAGATGACGTGCAGGTGTTTGCTAACGTGCAGACGAATAACAACGTCAACTTACCGGAAGAGCTAGCATACGATACCTTGTCCTTTGAACAGTTTCAAAAAGTAGAATGTGATCCTGAGGAATTTAGAAAGATGCTAGTAGCGTGGTCAAAATTGGCGAAATAGCGTGGAATTTTATTTTAACGCCAAAAAAACAATATTTATCGTATAAAGGTGTTAAGCCGTTGATTATTAGATAAACTTAATCCACTAAAAGATGTCTCGCTTATTAAATTAAATGCTAAAGGTTAATTATGCCAACAATTGATTCCCGTAAAACCAAAAAGCGTACCATGATCCCTTTAAGGTATGTACTGACGCCTATTCTCATTATTCTTTTGGCATTTTTTGCACTCTTCGTGCTGATGGGCATGAAACCTAAACCAATGCAAAAGCCTACGGTGATTAAAGCGCCTTTAGTTGAAGTTATGGCAATGGATAGGCAGGACGTTACGTTTACCATTAAATCTCAAGGTTCGGTATCGCCGCGTACGGAAACCAATTTAGTGGCAGAAGTTGCTGGCGTGGTAACTATGGTGTCAGACAAGTTTAAAGTGGGCGGCTATTTTAAGAAAGGCGAGCTGTTACTAGCAATTGACGATATTAATTACAAAGTGGCGCATATTCAGGCGAAAGCGAGGCTTAATTCTGCTAAAGCGGCACTAACGGAAGAAGAAGCAAGGGCGCAACAAGCAAGAGATGAATGGCGTTTGTCTGGTAAGCCAGAAGAAGAAGCGCCCGTTTTAGCGTTGCGTATTCCACAATTGCAGCGAGCAAAAGCTGACGTACAAGCTGCTGAGGCAGATTTACAGGCGGCTGAGGTGAAGCTTGCTCGCACCAAAATATTAGCGCCTTATGACGCCATGATAAAAATGAAAAATGTTGATATCGGTCAGTATGTATCAACAGGTACAAAGTTAGCTGAAACCTTTGCTGTCGATTACGCAGAGATTCGATTACCAATTAAACAGCGTGATGCCCAATACATTAATTTACCGCGCATTCATCAATCCGATAAGTACGTGTCTAATGTCGATTTGTTTTATGACCTATCGGGTACAACTTATCAGTGGCGCTCAAAGTTATCTCGCTACGAAGGGGTGGTAGATAACAATTCACGCGTTCATTACGTCGTTGCTCTTATCGATGATCCATATGCCATTGAAGATGTAACGCAACATGATGAAATTCGCATAGGAACCTTCGTCAACGCAACCATTTACGGCAAAACTTTGGATGGCGTTATTACCATCCCTCGCAGCGCTGTGTATGGCGCGAATAAAGTCTTTTTACTTGATGATAGTTATAAATTAAGTGAATTTACGGTAGATGTTGTTAGAGCTGATGACGTGAATTTATACACAACCCAAGACTTTCCATCGGGATATCGTTTAGTTACAACCAAACTAGAAACACCCGTTCCAGGCATGACATTGCGCGTTAAAGGTGAAACCGATTCTACGCCAGTAGATCAAGAAAACTCCGAGCAGGATACAGAAGAAGGCATCGCTGCCGTTAGTGCAGAGGAAGGCTAGACATGAGTCAAAATGAAGCGCCTTTAAGGGGCATAATTCCTTGGTTTGCCAATAATAGTGTGGCTGCCAACTTATTGATGGTGTTTATTATTGTTGTCGGTTTGTTTTCCTATCAAAACATCAATAAGAAAATGTTTCCTGAATTTAACCCAAACAGCATTCAGGTGCGTGTTGCTCATTTAGGCGCATCACCAGAAGAAGTTGAAGAATCTGTAGTACTCAAAGTTGAAGAAGCTATAGAGGATATTAACGGCATAAAGCGTGTGACTTCGTCGGCATTTGAAGGGGTTGGTGTGGTTAATATCGAACTTCAATCGGGTTACTCGCTATCTGAGAAACTTGATGAAGTACAAATGCAAGTTAACGCGATAACCACGTTCCCAGAGCAAACAGAAAAGCCTTTAGTAACAAAACAAGAGTTTATGAGCCAAGTCATGTGGCTTTCTGTAAGTGGCACCATGGATCGTCGAGCGCGACAAAATATGGCGCAACAAATTCGCGACGAAATTATGTTGCTGCCGAGTGTTAACAGTGCGCGTGTTGTCGGTAAGCGTGCTTATGAAATCAGCATAGAAATTACTGAAGAAAAACTGCAGAAATATGGCTTAACCTTTGACCAAGTAACCCAAGCGGTTCGCGCTTCATCAATTGATTTACCCGGTGGCACAATCAAAACCGAAGGTGGCGATATATTATTGCGCACCGATGGCCAAGCCTACACCGGAGAAGAATTTGGTCGTATTGTACTAAAAACATCGATGGACGGCACAAGGTTGCTATTGCGCGATGTTGCTAATATTGTCGACGGTTTTGTAGAAAGCGATGATTTTGCTGAGTTTGATGGCCTTCCTTCTACCAGTATTATGGTGCAATCAACGGGCGATCAGGATGATTTGGCCATTGCAAAGGAAGTGCGTCAATTTGTAGAAAGAAAAAATACGCAGCTGCCAGATGGGGCAAAAGTTACGGTATGGGGAGATACCTCTTTTTACTTGTCTGAGCGCTTAGACATGATGATTTCGAACATGTTTTTGGGTGCCTTGTTAGTATTTTTGGTATTGACCTTATTCTTAAGACTACGCATAGCGTTTTGGGTCATGCTAGGTATTCCTATTAGCTTTTTAGGTGCCTTTATATTAATGCCACTGTTTGGTGATTGGGCGGTCTCGATAAACTTATTAAGCCTGTTCGCCTTTATCATGGTTCTGGGGATTGTCGTTGACGATGCCATCGTCATTGGTGAAAGCGCCTATTCTGAAATACAACGTTATGGGCACTCAACAGATAATGTCATTCGAGGGACAATGCGGGTTGCAATGCCGGCAACCTTTGGCGTTTTAACTACTATTGCCGCCTTTGCGCCTTTACTGTTTATCGATGCTACCTTTGCCGCTTTCTTTAGAGCAATCGCGTTAGTCGTGACCTTTTGTTTGATTTTCTCTTTAGTAGAGTCGAAATGGATATTACCTGCTCATATTGCTCATATGAAGTATGTACCGTTAACTAAAGAAAATGCGAATGCCTTTGAGCGTTTTCAAATGTCGTTTAAGAAAGGGTTAGACAACTTTATCCATAATGTTTACAAGCCGTTTTTGCGCACTGCACTAGTGGCAAGATACAACACTTTGGCTATCTTCTTTGCGATTCTGTTGCTATCAATCGGCTTGATTGCCGCGTCATTTGTGAAAGTAGAAGTGTTTCCAAATGTCCCTTCTGACTTTATTCAAGGTCAAGTGGTGATGGTCGACGGAAGCTCTCCTACGGCGCGAAACCGTGCTATAGAAGCGGTAAATGATGCCGCGCAGCGCATAGCCGAGCAAAATCAACATAATGGCCAAAGCTTTATCAAACACTCGCTTATTTTTACTGAAGGCAATACCTCTGCAACTTTCTTGCTAGAGCTCGTTAAGTCTGAAGATAGGGTGTTGGACGCCTATGAAATAGAAAAACTATGGCGAGATGAAATTGGTGAAATTCCTGGTACTCGGGAGATTCGTTTCTTCGCCGGTACTAATGTTGGCGGTGGTGCCGCGTTAGAGTTTCAGTTAAACGGAAAGAATGATGATGAATTAGAAGCGGCGGCAGCTGACATAGAATCACAACTATCTTCTTATGATGGTGTCTATGATATTAGGAATTCTTTTAGCCGTGGTAATCAGGAAATTAAGTTAAACATCAAGCCAGAGGCTGAAGTGCTTGGGCTGACATTGTCTAGTTTAGCGCGTCAAGTTAGACAGGCATTTTATGGCGATGAGGCTCAACGTATTCAGCGTGGCCGTGATGAATTAAAAGTGATGGTGCGCTATCCAAAAGACAGACGCTTATCTGTAACTGATTTAGAAGATATGTGGATTCGCACACCAACAGGCGATTTAGTGCCATTCTACCAAGTAGCGGATATTGAAATAGGGCAAGGCTATTCAACCATTCGCCGCGTAAATCAAAAACGCTCGATAACTATTTCAGCTGATATCGATTCAGAAAAAGTAGAGTCACGTATCGTCATAGGTGAGATGAACGGCCGTTACATTCCTGAAATTTTGTCTAACTACCCTTCAGTAAGCTATGGCGTTGAAGGTGCTAGTAAAGAACAAGCCGACTTCTTACGGCAACTTGGTTTTGCGGCATTAGGTGCGCTGTTTCTAATTTATGGCCTAATCGCTATACCGACGAAATCATACGCTCAACCATTGGTTATTATGTCTGTTATACCTTTTGGTATTATTGGCGCGATAATCGGCCATTTCATTATGGGTAAAACGGTTAATATGATGTCGCTATATGGGTTTATTGCCTTGACAGGTGTCGTCGTCAACGACAGTTTGATCTTGGTCGACTTCATTAATAAAGCAAAAGATTCGGGCCAGCGAATGATAGACGTAGTATGTGAAGCTGGAACAATGCGCTTTAGAGCTATATTGTTAACCTCGCTAACCACTTTCTTTGGTATACTTCCGCTTTATTTCGAAACAAGTCTACAAGCCCAGTTCATTATTCCTATGGCAATATCACTAGGTTTCGGTATTATGTTTGCTACCGTTATCACGCTGTTTTTAATACCGTCTCTTTATATGATTAAAGAAGATATTGCGAACTTATTTAGACGCAGAAAACAAAATAAAAACACTCAATACGATCAGGATTTAATTGCTTAATATGAAACATTTATTGTCTGCACTGGGGCTTTCCCTTACATTTTTTGCTTGTGCAAGCGACTATGACAAAGCAAGTTCATTGAACATAACTGCAAAGTCAGTAGATTTCGCTGACGGATTTACCATCCCGTGGGGTATAGCACAGTTACCTGATGGCAATTTGCTCGTTACTGAGCGTCAAGGTAGCTTATATTTTGTCGACAAAGCCACGCGCAAAAAAACAGAAGTAAAGGGTGTACCAGAAGTTTTCGCGAAAAGCCAAGGTGGCTTACTCGATATTAAACTTCACCCTAACTATCGCAAGAATGGTTGGATTTATATCACTTACTCATCGCCAGAAGGGAAAGAAAAAGGTGGTCACACGGCATTAATGCGGGCTAAATTAGATCGTCAATCGCTGTCTCTTTCTGACCAAACGGTATTGTATAAAGGTGAAGGTAATACCGATAACGGCAGGCATTTTGGTAGCCGTATCGCCTTTGATAATGAAGGTTTTGTGTATTTTTCTATCGGTGACAGAGGCAATAGAGACGTATTACCTCAAGATTTAACGCTTGATGGCGGCAAGGTTTACCGTTTACACGAAGACGGTAAGGTTCCAGCAGATAATCCCTTTGTAAATGTAAAAGATGCTAAACCAGCAATATATAGCTATGGACATCGCAATCCTCAAGGCTTAGTCAAAAATGCACTTACAGGAAAAATCTGGTCGCACGAACATGGTCCACGTGGTGGCGATGAAGTTAATGTCATCGAAAAAGGTGCGAATTACGGTTGGCCGGTTGTGAGCTATGGTGTTAACTACAGTGGTACATCATTTACCGACCTCACTGAAAAAGAAGGTATGACAAATCCAGTGTTATATTGGGATCCTTCTATTGCACCATCTGGAATGATTCACGTGACGTCTGATCGATACCCGCAACTGAAGGGCAAATTTCTATTGGGCTCAATGAAGTTTAGTTTCCTATCTGCACTTGAAGTGGACGGTGATAAAGTGGTTAAACAATATAAAGTACTTCAAGGCATCGGCCGTGTTCGCAGCTTGCATCAGGGTGCCGACGGATACATATATGTAGGTATTGATGGCTATGGCATCAAACGCCTAGAACCTTAAAACAAAAGCCGCTGAAAAGCGGCTTTTTTGTAAAAAAATCCCAAATTCAAAGCAACTAACTGACTGATAACTATACTTAAAATATTTGGGGTCAGAACATGTTCTGACCCCAAATAAGGTTAACTAATTTACTTTCTGAGCTGTGTTAGCTAAATTAACGACTAATCAATCTAAGAAGGCCGATACAGTGCGTGTAGTTCTATTGGCGCTTTTAGCCTTGTCTATAAACGGCGTGGCAGCGCAAGACAAACCAATTTACAAATACAAGGATAAGGATGGCGTTGTATCGTTTTCTGATATGCAACCTATAGATCGCCATTTCGAGTTAATAAAAGTAGATTGCTATGCATGCAAAGTATCTACCCATGTAGACTGGCACAAAACCAAACTTATCCAAGATAAATATCACAGCCAAATCCTGACAGCTTCAATTCGGTTTGAGGTTGATCCCGCATTAGTTAAAGCAATCATTCACGCTGAATCACATTTTAAAAAAGACGCTGTGTCTAGAGTAGGGGCGCAAGGCTTAATGCAATTAATGCCGGCAACGGCACAAGAGCTCGGTGTAAAGAATCCGTTTGATGCAAAAGATAATATTAACGGTGGCGTTAAACACTTAGCTAAGTTGCTGAAAAAATACAATGGCAATACACGTCTAGCATCTGCTGCCTATAATGCTGGCGAAGGAGCCGTTAAAAAGTATGGCGGTATTCCGCCTTATAAAGAAACAAAAGTATACGTAGAACGTGTTCAAATTCTCCATAAACGCTATAAATCTGCTAGCTAGTTTTAATTTTCATTAATTTCTGAAAGCTTAAGTCATTAATTAACTTACCTTTTATATTTGGGGTCAGAACATGTTCTGACCCCAAATATTCAGGAATGGCTATATTCGCCATTTTTGATCATTTTTGTTCCCGCATACGTCACAGTTAAGCTACTGAAACTCCATGTTTATGTTTCACACTATTGGTGAATAAAAAATAAACGGGATCTTTAATGGCAACTTTATCTAAACACAATCATGACTTCGAATCGCTCTTTTTCGTTAGCTCACTTAATCATATAGGTACTTTTTTATTTGTAATTTTGTTGTTATTGCTACCTTTTAAATTAATGGCATTTTCACCCGATAACAGCATTTCATTTGAGCATATTCCATACAATGACGTTGAATCTGGAACAGTTTTTATCAAGCAAGAGAATGGGTATGTACCCGTTTTAGCACAATCGAGTGATTTCGATGTTGAGATCAATGGACTTGTTGCAGATATCAGTCTTAAACAAGTGTTTAGCAATCCAACCAACGAATTTGTTGAAGCAATTTATGTGTTTCCACTGGCAGAAGGTAGCGCGGTTTATGCAATGGATATGATTATTGGTGAGAGAAGAATCAAAGGGGAAATTAAGGAAAAGCAAGTAGCAAGGAAAATATACACGGAAGCTAAAAAGGCGGGCAAAGTTACGAGTTTATTGACCCAACAACGACCCAATATGTTTACTTCAAAAGTTGCTAATATTGCCCCTAACGAAGAAATCACTGTTGAAATAAAGTTCAATCAATCGGTAGCGTTTGGTCATGGGCAATTTAGTTTTCGCTTACCCTTAACGATTACACCTAGGTTTATACCTCAACCACAATATGTGATGGCAGAAACAAACTCAGCCACTAAATCGAGTGAGATCTCAATCAATGCTTTTGGCTGGGGCATAGATAACGATATTGTGCCAGATGCTTCGCAAATCACGCCTTTCCAGCAGCGTCTCTCAAAACACGAGAACGCTCAACAAAACGTCGCAATACGAGTTGCTTTGTCGGCAGGGGGCGCATTGTCCTATATTTCCAGTAACAGCCATGCAATCGCCAAGCAGTCTGCAAAAAATACTACCTTGATTTCGCTTAGCAACGCACAGACCAAACTCGATCGGGATTTTACGTTAACTTGGCAATTTCAGCCCCACAATCAACCCAAAGCGGCTATGTTTGTTACTCAAGATGAGCAATACAACTATGGTTTCACCTCTATTTTTCCAGCTAATACAGGCAAACCAAAGAGTGTAGACAAAGAAGTTGTTTATATCATTGATACGTCGGGTTCTATGGGCGGCGTATCGATCACACAAGCAAAAAATGCCCTGCTGTACGCGTTGAGCCAGTTGGCTGAGCGAGATAGCTTTAACATTATTGCCTTTGACTCGGATGTACAGCCTTTGTATTTAACCAGTCAACTTGCAAATAAGGAAAACATTTTCTGGGCATCAAGGTGGGTAAAAGAGTTGACTGCTGATGGCGGAACCAATATGTATCCAGCGTTAGCTCAGGTGCTACAAAGCGCTGAAATTGAAGGCAAGTCTAAGCAGGTTATCTTTATTACTGACGGGGCGATAGGTAATGAGGAGCAGCTGTTTTCACTCATAGAAAATGAACTGGGAAATACACGTCTTCATACCATTGGTATAGGTTCCGCTCCCAATAGTTTTTTCATGTCTCAAGCTGCTGAATCGGGTCGCGGCAGTTTTCGCTACATCAGTGATATCAACCAAGTGCAGCAGCAAATGCAGGCTCTGGTGGATGTGATTAATTACCCTTTACTAACGGATATTGCCATTGAATGGGGTCAAGCCGATATCAGTGTTTATCCAAGAAAGATTCCAGATCTGTATCGTGGTCAGCCATTGGTACTTTATTCTCGCTGGCCAAGGACGGCAGCGGCCACTAATTCCATGGAGATTTTTGGAAAACGTGCCAACAGCGATTGGCAAACTAAGGTTACTGCCAATACCAAGCATACGCTTGCTGGTATAGACAAGCTTTGGGCCCGCGCAAAAATAAAGGATATGCAAAATCAGTTACGTAGATCGCAGCATAACGAGCGCGCGAGCATTGCAAACAAAATTAAGGAAACGGCTTTACGTTATCAGATCATGTCACCCTACACAGCATTCGTCGCTGTAGAGCAGCAACCAGTGCGCCCTGTTGATACACCTTTAAAACCTCACGGAGTTAAAAACTTAATGCCGCATGGCTCTGCACAAGCCATACCAATGGCAAATACCAGCTTAGGATTAAATGGTTTATGGAACATGCTCATTATAATGCTGATTAGCGCAGCTAATTTATGGTGCCTGGTTCAGATTCAGTCAAAAAGGGGGCGTCATGCATAACTTTATAAAAATCTTGTTAGCGATGACGGTATTAACTGCATTTATTCTTCTAGGCCAGATCCTTGTTATCAAGGGGAAAGCATTTATCGCACAACAACTTTTGCAACACTCTTGGCAGGACTATAAACAAAGTAAAACGAGCGCCCCTAAACGGCCATGGCCATGGGCGGATATGTACCCAGTTGCGGAGTTAGTATTTGAGAAGCAAGAGAAACGTTACATTGTATTAAATACTGACTCAGGGCAAGCTTTAGCATTTGCACCTGGACTCAATGGGGTAAGCCAAGAAAATCTGACTATAATTTCAGCTCACAATGATAC
Source organism: Thalassotalea agarivorans (assembly GCF_030295955.1). NCBI lineage: Bacteria > Pseudomonadati > Pseudomonadota > Gammaproteobacteria > Alteromonadales > Colwelliaceae > Thalassotalea > Thalassotalea agarivorans. The sequence continues at coordinate 2,677,487 of NZ_AP027363.1, read as the reverse complement.
ACATTTTGATGATATAGCGGATTTTGAACAGGGTGATACGATTACGTTGGAGTCGAAGCAGTTTTCTCGTTCATTAAGCCAGTCATACAGAGTTTTTGATACGCAGATAATCGATCTTTCACAGGGTGAAATTTTTGTATCACAACCACCACAAGAACCACATCTACTATTAGTGACTTGCTATCCTTTTAATACTAATTTTGAGCAGACATCACAGCGACTAGTTGTCTTTGCAAAGGCGCATCAACCAGAACTGGTTTCACTATGATACTTGAGTATATATCTGTCGGTGGACGCGAGGTCGAATTAATCAGCGAGTGCGGCTTCTAGTGCCGCTTTACCCGCTACTTGGTCACCATCATGAGGTGGCTCTGTGTAAAGGCCATAGTGATCGAGTAGCAAAGCAACGATGGCATCCTTTTCTGCATTGGTAATTTTTTTATCGGCAAATGCATCATTAATCAAAGCTTTGAGTTGCTTGTTTTTGTAGTGATCGCTAAGTTCATCTGCAAGTGCAAAATAGACCGCACCGTCTACTTCTTTTTGGCTATCGATATAGCTCATTAGTTTAGGCACAGCAAACACCGCAACAATAATTAATACGATAATTACCGGAAGTACTTTTTTCATAACTTGCCCTAATATTTGCAAATGTTAACAGTAGGTTACAAGGGATAAGCGTTGTTAGCAATAGAAACGCACAGAATAAGTAATAAAAAAGCCGCTAAAAGCGGCTTCTTTTATGGTAATAGTTCTACTATAGACGTCTGCGACGACCGGCAGTAAAACCTAATAGTGCTAATGCTAAGATAGCAAGTGTGCTTGGCTCTGGCACAGGTGCTGCACCAAAATCAATAAACTTACCGTATAACTGAGCATTGTTAACACCGTTTTCCGAAGAAACAAATTCTGGTGTTAATGCGTAATCAGCTGGATCTTCGCCATCTGGAACTTGCTTAAAACCAACTACTTGGAATTTAAACAGGTTACCACCCACGGCAAATGCCACTGGAGAAATAGGTAATACCGTAGGTAAATCAACTAAATCATCAGAACAATTTGGCTGTGGTGAACAAAAATTTGGCGTTTCGTTGTGCTCAATAGTGAAGCTAAACGGCCCACGAGACACAGTGTCGCCGTTGTACGAAATGTCTGCTGTTAAGCTTAAATCAACTTGGCTGATTGCAGTACCGGCTTGAATAGGGAAGTTTGCATGGAACAAAGTACCAAACAAGAATTCTTCACCAGTCATAACTTCTAACGGAAAGTCTTCTAACACAAACAAATAACCACTAACGTCACCGTCGTCATCAGTAACACCCCATTCGATCGCTGGTTGAGTAGGGTCACCTGCAAAATCGAAAATACTTGAAATACCCCCAACAGGGTTTTCCCAATCAGCTGTTACATTACTTACGCCAACCATAAGGCCAGCGCTAGCGTACATCGGCAAACAAAACGCTGCAGCTAACAATATTTTTCTAACTAAAAATTTCATTTCCTTCTCCTAAGTGCTTTTAAAAGCGATGAGATTTTATCCTTTGGGACAAAAGCCAATCGCTCTTAAGTCCACTGTTACTCTTAAAGCAAGTATTGATCCAGAATTGAAAAAGCTAATTAAAACATAAAGATGCAATTATAAGATGGTTGCGGTGTTAACAAGTTGTAAAAATTGCTGACACCCGCTAGCTCTGTACTGTTTAGCCCAATATTAGCTGTGTTGTTAAGCCATCTACATCGGCAAGTATTTGTTTACAAAGGTCTTGGTTTAAAGCGTCACCATGCGGTGGTCCAAAATTTTCGATATCGTTGTCAAAATATTTGCCAGAGGCATTGGCAAACCCAGCCGACAACGCAGCATCACACAAAATACTTGCGCCAATGTTTATATCTTTACCCGCTACACCAAAGCCAGTTTTTACCATTTTACTTGCTAACAGAGAGCCCGGGTTGACCGCAACAAGCACTTTGTTGATAAACGCAGGTGTTTGAGCTAGGGCGTTGTTCCACATCGTTAGCGCAAGTTTACTTTGCGCGTAAGCACTAAATTCATCTCCTAGTTGGTTATGACCATTCATAGCGTCGACATCTACTGGTGCCTGTGCGGCAGATGATAGGTTAACAATGCGACCACCTGCAGGTAGTAAAGCATTTAGTTTTATTGCGATAAGATAAGGCGCCAACGTATTGACAACAAAGCGTGCATCAAGTCCGTCTGCTGTGATCGGCTGAGACATTTTAAAGACACCCGCATTATTTATTATGACATCGATACGCTCATGTTGTGCCAATACGCTTTGGCACATTTTGTTAACCTCATGCAAATCACTCATATCTGCAATAAATGGGTAAGCCGTTGTTTGGTATGTCTGTTCTAACTTCGCTATAACGTCATTAAGCTTGGTTGGATTGCGCCCATGCAGCAATAAGGTATGCCCCTGCTGGGCAAGCTTGTTTGCAGTGGCAAGTCCAATACCATCTGTGGCACCTGTTAGTAATATGGTTTTAGTCGTGCTGTCAGACATAAGTTATCCTCTAATGGTTGAATTTTGGCAAAATAGTTTCAGCCAGTGTTGCCATTGTTTGTTCGATGGGGCCTGTACTAAACCTTAAATTTAAAGCTACATGGTTTACGCCAATTTCTTCTAACGCGATCAAATAATTGACTAGTTGATTAACACCTAAACGATAGCCCAAGTGTATGGGTGTTGGTAGGGCATTAGGATCATCTACTAAATCTATATATAAAGATTGCATCACGGGCTGTATTGGTCGCTCAAATTTTCTTAAATTTTCACGGTATTGCGCAATAATTTGTTGTTGCATTGCTATTGGCCTGGGGTATGTTATCCACCCATCACTATGCTGTGCTATCCATTCAGGGTGCTGGCGACTGCCACCTGTAAACAAAAGTGGCAAATTACCTGTTGTCGGTTTCGGAACCATATCAACTTGTCCGTCGAAATAACCGAGTTCATTGTTAAAGGTTGGAAACTTCTGCCACATTTGGCGCAAGTATTCGACACTATCACGAAAAGTTTCGCCACGATTGCTAAAAGGCTTATTGAGTGCTGGATATTCTTCTGGTCTATCGCCTGAGGCAACGCCTACAACGACTCTACCTTGCGATAGCACATCCGCAGAGGCGATGGCCTTGGCTATATGAGCAGGGTGTCGTAGGGGTAAAATCAAACTAGCTACGCCTAATGCTATCGACTTTGTTTGCGCCGCTAAAAAACCTAAGTAGACAAACGGGTCAAAGACTTGACCAACGTCGCCAAATGCCGGCACATTAAAGGGCACATCACGTAGCCATACTCCGCTAAACCCCATAGATTCAGCAAGTTGGATTCTTTTCACATGCTGGGTTAAATCGGGCTGTTCGCCTACCGCATAGTTATCTACAGGCGCAATGATACCCACAGTTAATTTGCCCAGCTTAAATAGTTGGTTGTAACCTGAGTTAAAAGTTGGAAAACTTGTTTGCATTGATTACCTCTAGCGCTTTGTTTCATAAAGCTGGTGTGTTCGCTGTTATGAATAACCGCAAATGTCACTCGTTTGTGGCGAACTTTATGTTTAAATCGAGATATAAATTATAGGGGCTGAATTTGAAGTAAAAACGAGGTAATAGCAGAATAACTTTCAAAAATTTTTTGAAAATAAAACGGCGCCCGTTAAGGCGCCTACAGTAATTAGAGTTTGCCCGCCTTAAGCTGTTTATCGGCATAGTCTACAGCTCGTGCAGTCAACGCCATAAAAGTCAACGATGGGTTAACACAGGACTGCGAAGGGAAAGCGCTACCATCTGTCACAAACAAATTAGCAACTTCGTGACATTGGTTCCACTTATTCAAGTAAGAGGTTTTTGGATCTCTGCCCATCACCGCTCCACCCATTTCATGAATAGTAGAGCCAGGGATGAAATCACCACGTCCTGAACTGATATTAGTAGCGCCAGCGGCGGTCAGCATTTCTATCGCACTCTGCTCCATGTCTTTTTGCATTTCTACTTCATTGTCATTAACAGCAACATCCATTACCGGCTGCGGAAGTCCCCAGATATCTGTCTTTTCTTTATCCAGGTACATGCGGTTTTCGTAGCGCGGTAACATTTCGCCGAAGCCCCACATAGTCAGGTACCAATTCCCTGGTAGCTGATTACTTTGTTTAAACTCGGCACCGATACCATCTTTATACATGCCATCTCTCCAGCCACTTCGACCCGCACCACCTTGATAACCAAACCCTCGTAGGAATTTGCCATGGGCTTTATTAATATTGCGAAAGCGAGGAACATAAATACCACTCGGGCGACGGCCTTTATAATAGCTATCTAAATGCCCTTCAATGGTGCCGCTTGCGCCAGCACCACCAACATGATCGGTAATATAACGGCCCAACACGTCGTGGTTATTTCCAATACCATTTGGGTATGTTTTTGATGTTGAATTAAGCAGTATTTGTACGCTTGCGACTGTTGAAGCGCACATAAATACTAACTTAGCAGACACTGTTTTAGCTTTAAGTGTTTCTGTATCTATATACTGAACACCGGTTGTTTTGCCCGTTTTTTCGTCAAGCAAAACCTTTTGCACCTGCGCATTCGCTGTTAGCGTCATATTGTTGGTCAGTTTAGCCGCTGCCAAACCGCCGGCAAGTGAAGAGTAATATCCACCCCATGAACACCCACGTTGGCATTCACTTCTTGCCTGACATTGCGCCCGTCCTAGTCTTGTATGGATAGGCTGCGGCGCAGTCAAATGAGCGACTCGAGATGGGATAATTTTTCTACCCGGAAACGCCTGCTCAACTTTTTGTTTTGCCTCACGTTCGACAACGTTTAAAGGATGCGCGGGTAAAAACTTACTGTCGGGTAATATGTCTAGTTGCTCAACACTCCCTGAAACGCCAACAAAAGGTTCAATGTAATCATACCAAGGCTCTACATCTTGGTACCTTATTGGCCAATCTATGCCGTGCCCATCTTTTTTGTTAGCCTCAAAATCGATTTCATTCCAACGATACACTTGCCTTGCCCACAGCAAAGATTTACCGCCAACACTGCTGCTTCGATACCAATTAAACGGCTTTTTCTGAACATATTTGTGATCAACGTCTTTCAACATATAGCCTTTGGTATATTCATTTAAAATGTAGCAATGTTGATTAACGGGGTAATTTTCTTCGAGCTCTTTCTTTGACAGCTTCTGACCACGTTGTGCCATTTCCCAAGGCGGCACATTTTCTGTTTTGTAGTGACGATGTTCCAGTGGCTTTCCTCGGTCTAACACCAAGGTTTTATAGCCTTTTTCGCAAAACTCTTTGGCTGCAATGCCACCTGACATGCCAGAACCAACAATTATTACGTCATAATCATACGTACTCATAGCAACTCCTTAGGTAGACCACACTTTGCCAACATCTTTAAACGGTAATTCTTTATACGGACCAGGTACTGGATCGTAGTTGAGTTCAACACTTGCACCAATTTTTGAGGTGTAATAACCAATCACAGTGAGTTCTTTGAATGATTTGAAGAACTCATCGCTGTGGCGGTTTTTATCAAGGTTTGATACATAGTCAATACGTTGCTGCTCTGTCATGCTCAGTATTGCTTGATGATTATCAAAGCCTGCTAGCATCATGGCTCTTTCAGTTTCTGTTAAGTAACTACTGACCATCATATTGATAAAATCATGGACCATAGCCGCCGCTGCGCCAGGGGTATTGGTAGTCGGTATAATGGTATCGGCCATTTGTTTGGCAACGTTAAGTTGCACAGGGGACATCAACATCTTGAATTGGTTGTCGTTGTTATTTGCTATAGCGGCAAACGCTTTACTAGCTATTGGCGTTAACGCTGCGCCCAATAGCATTGATGTACCCGCTAAAAATCGTCTACGGCTGATAAATGTATCAGTCATTGTTTCCTCCTATGGCGTACTGAATGCCACCGAATAGATGTTGCATAAACAAAGGTTCGCTATAACTTTCAGTGGTGTGGCCCAAGCCCGTATAAAATGCCCGGCCGCCGTCATATTCGTGATACCAGCTGATCGGTCTTTGCTCTTTCACAGGGTTTTCTTTGGGTTTTTTATAGCTTTGCTCGTCTATGTTGATTAATACTTGGACGTCCGCGTTAAGTGACTTAAAGTCATACCATTCGTCTTTTTTTGGCCATGTTGTTGGTAACATCTCAGTAGCGGCGTGGTCTTGATTCATAGGATACAACAAGGCATCTCTTACGTTCGGGTCATTGGGGTGCCCATTAAAGTAGGCGCCCACTAACTTTCCGTACCAAGGCCAATCGTAACCAGTATCTGTGGCTGAATGTACGCCCACAAATCCGTTGCCATTTTTAATATACTGCTCAAAGGATTTTTGTTGCGACGCATTTAATACGTTGCCTGTTGTTAATAAAAATACTACGGCGTCATATTTTGCTAATTGTTCGCTATTAAACAGTTGAGCGTCTTCGCTACTCGTTACTGCAATGTTGTATTTCTCGGCATAAGCCGTTATTTGTTTAATCGCCGGTTCTATCGACTTGTGGCGCCAACCTTCTGTTTTTGAAAACACGAGAATGTGTTTGCCCGGCTCGGCGTGACCAAACGGTAGGTATACCAGTAAGAGTAGCGCAATCAAGACTTTCATATTTTTACCTTACTTCATGTCCGCAATAATGGCGTCCAAACCTGCTTTTGAGGCTGCAACAGATTGCAATTCACTCAGGCCATTTGGATACTCTTCTTGTTCAACCACAATCCATTTTGTATTGCCAAATTTAACCATTGTGTTAATTAATGCGGCCCAATCATAGTCGTCCTGTCCCAAAATGGGCGATTGGTTTAAGCCTTCTTTTGTCACAATTTTATAGTGGGTTGTAAGGGTTCTATTAGGGTATCGTTTAACATAAGCAATAGCGTCTTTACCTGCATAATTGACCCAGCCAACATCGAGCTGAAGAAATACATCAGGCGCAGTATTTTGAGCAATGTAATCCCAATAAGTTTCGTTTTCATACTCGTTAAATTCTTTGTCATGATTGTGGAAACCTATGGCAACGCCAGATGATTTAGCGTATTTTGCTGCGCTGTTTAATTCTGCCACTAAGGCTTTAACGCCCTCAGGGTGCCATGCTCTTTCATCCCACGGCACGATCAACAATGAAACGCCAAGATTTTTGTAAAACGTCAATGTAGCATCTATGTTTTCGCTGTTTAGTTGATCTACACCAACATGCGCGCCGCTAGCCACTAGACCCAAAGAGGACAAATAAGTTTTAAGCCCCTTAGGATCTTCTTTAAATTCGCCAAATTCACCGGCAAATTCTACGCCATCAAATCCCATGTCGGCTAATTGTGACAAAGTACCCTTGAAGTCTTGTTTTAGACTATCCTTTACCGACCATAACTGAACACTCAGTGGTGGAATAGTTGTTTTGCTGCTGCTCATACAGGCACTTACCAGTGAAATTAGTGCTACCACAATGCTCATATTGATTATTTTTTTCATATGCGACTCCTAGTCTAAACCTTCATCAAAGGCGTATTCAGTTAACCCAAGATCATGCAACATGCTGTCAAGGTGTGCTTTCGCTTCGTTAGACGGGCCAGGGTACTCGCCTGAAATAGCGACATTACCCATATAGCCAAGATCTTTGCTGCCTTCGTCTGTGCAGAAAAACGCGGCCAATGCCAAACGAGAAAAGCGATTAAAAGCTTTGGCGATACGCTGAAATTGAGGCTTCGTTTGAGCATTTTGGTAAGCAATATCGTCTAAAATTTGAGCCTGTTGTTGACTATTTAACTTAACAAACGTTTTATCAAATCTAAGCCTTGCTTCATCATCAATCCATGCAAAAGCGTGCAACAATACATCTCTATCGTTTTGTTGGTTAGGATAGGGTGCACTTACCCATTCATTGACAACATCTGGCACGCCAAGCGAAGTCGCGGAAGGAATATTTCCCTCTGCCGGGATCAGCATATCGCAAAGGGATGCAACTAACTGTAATTGATCGTTAGATAACGTAAGTGGCCATGGTGACGATGGCACAATGATCAAATTAGGATCTTTGCCATAGCCCGCACCAGTAATTGGCGTGAGGTTTAACGAAGGCCAATGCTCACCGCTAAGGCTTGGTTTGTCAGTAAGGTCGCCGCAGCCTGAAATTAACGGAAAAGCTGCAGCGCTTGCGGCAAGTTTACCCATCCATTTCAGTGTTTGTCGACGCGTCATACTAGCAATATAAGGTTTACTCATGTTAAATATCCCCCGTTTTCAATTGCATCGACAGCCAATTAGCATTGCGCATAGCGAGCGTCATAATGGTTAGTGTGCAGTTTTTATGTGGATTAGAAGCAAACACGCCTCCGTCCATGACAAATAGATTGTTACAGTCCCATGTTTGTCCCCATTGATTGGTTACTGACTGCTCAGGGTCACTGCCCATGCGGGTAGTACCTATTTCATGAATAATCTGCCCACCTTTGAGAATAGCTTTCTCTGCTGGCGGCAATTCACCCACCTCTGCCCCCATGGTTTCAAGTAATTTCTTCGCAGTTTTTAGTCCGTGGGCAACCTGATTGATTTCATGTTTGCTCCATTTCCAATGAAACTTTGCAACAGGAATGCCGTAGTCATCTTTAACCTGCTCATCTATTTCCATAAAACAGTTTTCATTGGGGACCATTTCCCCTCTTAATGAAAAACCTACCCAAGCGCCATAACTATCTTTTGCTTCCTGCTTGAAGGCTTTTCCATAACCTTGTGGATTACCGGGCACGCCAGCACCAGGTTCACCAAAGCCAGTACCCAATTCAAAATGATAGCCACGTGGGAAGTCCAATTCGCCTTTTTCTTGTGCTTTGTGACCCCACCAAGGAATAAATAGGTGATTTGCGGTATGTCCGTCTTCATTGTACCTTGGGCGGCCCTTTAGAGCCGGCACCATAGCGCCAAGGTATGCGCCAGTTGAGTCCATAATATTGCGACCTACCTGACCACTCGAATTTGCCAAGCCATTTGGGTGCTTTTTAGATTTTGAATTAAGTAAAACGCGCGCAGATTCACATGCACTTGCAGCAAGAATTACCACTTGTGCGTTTATGGACACTGCACTTTTGTTTTCTTTGTCTATATAAGTAACACCAATGACCTTGCCGGCGTCATCGGTATCGACCGACTTCACCATAGCATTGGTGATGACTTTCAAGTTGCCGGTGGCTTTTGCCATGGGAATAAGCGATGTGGTTGTTTGAAAAGCTGCGCCAATAGAGCAGCCATGGCCACAAGGCGTCGCATAGAAACAGGCAGCGCGATCATCTAAAGGTTTAGTTAATACGGCTCTGTGCATGTGCGCAACGTCAATACCATGCTTTTTTGCTGCAGCGGCGATGAGCAATTCAGGTACGCGCGCCTTAGGTGGCTTTTGCAGGATACCTGCTGATGAATCTGGCATGTCATCTAAGCCGGTATTTTTACCACAAACACCAACCAAGGCTTCAGTTTTGTCATACCAAGGCGCAATTTCGTCATAGTCAAAGGGCCAGTCTGCACCTAGGCCATCGCGTGATTTTCCTTTGAAATCGTGACGACTAAATCGCAGAGAGTAACGCCCCCAATGATTGGTTCGACCGCCTAACATGCGTGCTCGCCACCACATAAAGTCTGAACCCTCTGCGCTAGTATATGGCTCTCCGGGTACCTGCCAGCCGCCATCGACTGTGGAGTCATAAAAACCAAAGTCTTTATCTGGTGTGCCAGTCCCCATTAAGGGCGCTTGATTTTTTCGTTTGAACATTGGTGTTTCAGTTTTGGGATCATAATCTCGTCCCGCTTCTAACATCAGCACTTTATGGCCTTGCTTGGCAAGTATGTAAGCTGCCATGGCACCGCCTGCGCCTGAACCAACCACTAATACTTGATGCTTAAATTCAGCCATATTAGTGCTCCTTTATTTTGATGTTTTTGAACCACACTTTGTCATCGTGGTCTTGCAAACCAATATGACCCGCTTTGTTAACGCCAAAGCCTTGCCAAGTAGCGAACTTACTGCCTGCTACCAACGTATTCCAGGTAGAACTGCCAATAACAATACTCACTGTCACGATATCATTTTGTTTCACCAGTAAGTGGTTATCTTTTAGTGATATCTCAACTTGATTCCATTGCCCCGCTGGCTTGTGTGATACCGCCGGAGAGGCCACTAAATCATAGAGTGAACCGGATAAATGAGAATCTACTAGGTTGTCGCTATGACGCTCGTTGTCAAGAATTTGTATTTCAGGCGCGTGTGAATAAATACGTTTGCCGTTTTCATCGGCCAGTATAAAAATGCCGCTGTTGCCCGCTTCGATAATTTTCCAGTCCAACTTCAAGGAGAAATTTTGAAATTGTTGCTTGGTTAAGATGTCGCCTCCACCTTTTTTAGTCAGGTGGATAGCGCCGTCTTGTACCTGCCACAAAGGACTAATGTCGCTTTGTTTGAAATTGCGCCATTGCGATAAGTCTTTACCATCAAACAATAATACCCAGCCATCAGCTATTTCCTGTTTAGACAGTTGATTGTCGCCTGCTTGTGCTTGCGTAATGCATAGCAACGCAATTGTCAGCGCTATAAATAAGCATTGTTTCATACTTAAACCCTTACGCTACTTGCTGGCTTTGTTGCGTTTGTTTTTTAATGTAAACATACAAAATAATGAATGCCACCACAGCAATGAGAGGGAACATCAAGAGATTCCCTAAAACAGTTTGTCCTGCAATAATATCGGCTTCAGTTGCTGCTAAATTTTGTGCTGCTGCTTCGGCTTTTGCGCCATCAATCCAGCTACCAATCACGGGGTTCCACATACTGACAGCAAACATGCCTGCGCCACCTATAAGTGATAAACCTAAAGCGCCGGTTTTAGGTGTGTATTCCGCAACGCAACCCAACATAGTTGGCCAAAAGTAAGTGACACCTAGCGCAAAAATAATCGCCGCAACATAAACCATGCTACCTGTTGATTGGCTCATTAGGTAGATACCTAGAGAGGTGAATACTGCACTACCCAATAATACGCCTGTCGGATTAAAGCGATGTATGATTGGGCCTGCGAAGTAGCGGCCCAAGGCCATTAGACCTGTGACCATGGCTAACACAATCATTGGCGATACACCGGTAGCACCTAAAATACGCTCAATCCACTGCTGAGTACCTAATTCTGCTGTCGCGGTAAACGTCATAATAACTACTAAGAATAGGTATAAAGGCGAGATAAGATGTTTTAAGTTGTTTAATGTCGAATTTAATTGCTTATCAAATTCAGGGAATTCACTTTTAAGCAACATAGCGCCATAAATGAAGGTAGGAATTAAAATAATGCTGACTTGCCACTGCCAATTCAATCCCATGCTTGTCATGCCTTGAGACGCGAGTGCGCCAATAACAATACCACCTGGAAACCAGACGTGGAATCTATTCAACATGGTTGTTTTGTTATCGCTATAAATTTGCGCAATCAGCGGGTTACAACCGGCTTCTACGGCACCATTTGCAAAGCCAATAAGGAAAGTAGAGATTAGCAGCCCCCAAAAGCCTCCAGCTGTAATGGTCATTACAAGCCCTATAAGGTGGCAAGCAAATGCTAAAGCTATTAAGCGTTTAGCGCCTATCGCATTATAGATTGCGCCACCTACCATGGTTGCAATCGGAAAACCTAAAAAGGCCATTGCATTGACCCAGCCTAGCTCTGTATCGCTTAGTCCAAAATCAATGCCTAGTTGACCTAAAATGCCGGCTCGAATTGCAAATGTCATCGACGTAACCGTCAGTGCAAAACAGCACAGCTGGAATAATCTTGATTTGTTCATTGTTCGCTTTCCTCATACCAATTAGGCAATTTAGTTTCATAAACAGCTTGTTGCGACTTATTATTTTTTGAATTGTCGAACAGCTACAACGCTATGCTCATTGCCTTATCTTTATTGTTGTAATCTATTGTTTATTTGATGCCCAATAGTTTTTTATTAAAATCTTCGTCAGCACCTACACCTGCAAAATCATCAAAGGCTTTTTCAGTGGGCCTAATTAGATGGTCTTGAATAAATTTAGCGCCCTCGGCAGCACCATCCAGTGGGTGTTTAATACAGCATTCCCATTCAAGCACGGCCCAACCATCAAATCCATATTGAGTCAGTTTACTAAAAATTGCTTTAAAATCTGTTTGGCCATCACCCAATGATCTGAATCTGCCAGGACGGTTTATCCAATCTTGGTATCCACCGTAAACACCGCTGCGGCCATTTGGTGTAAATTCTGCGTCTTTTACATGAAAGGCTTTGATGCGTTCATGATAGATGTCAATAAAGGCTAGATAATCGAGCTGTTGCAACACGAAGTGACTTGGATCGTACAAAATATTAGCGCGAGGATGATTGCCTGTTGCTTCCAAGAAACGTTCAAAGGTAACACCGTCGTGTAAATCTTCTCCAGGGTGGAGTTCATAACATACATCAACGCCCGCTTCGTCAAAGGCATCGAGGATAGGAAGCCAACGATTAGCGAGCTCTTTGAATCCGCTTTCAACTAAGCCAGCGGGACGTTGTGGCCATGGATAAACAGTTTGCCAGAGCAGCGCACCGGAAAAGCTAGCGTGTGCATTCAAGCCGAGGTTTTGACTTGCTTTGGCTGCAAACTTCATTTGTTCAACAGCCCATTCTGTGCGAGCTTGTGGATTGTTTCGCACGTGCTCAGCAGCAAATCCGTCAAACATTTGATCGTAGGCAGGATGAACAGCCACTAGTTGGCCTTGTAAATGCGTCGACAATTCAGTGATGGTTAATCCAAATTCAGCCGCAGTGCCTGCAAGCTCATCGCAATAGTCTTTGCTACTTGCAGCTTTTTCCAAATCCATGAATCGACCGTCCCAACTAGGGACTTGAATGCCTTTAAAGCCTAGCCCTGAAGCCCAGCGACAAATGTCCTTGAAGTTGTTAAAAGGCGATTCGTCACCAGCAAATTGTGCTAAAAATATTGCAGGACCTTTAATCTCTTTCATCTTTATGATTCCTATTAGACGGTAAATTTATGCCATTTAGTATCAGCATTACTCGCTGCTACAGCGTTTTCTATAAAAGCCATACCTCGCAGCGCTTCGTTTATTCCTGGTACGTCAAATTGTGAATTAGTTGCTGGATTGCCGGCATTGTGTGCCTGAATTTGCTTCGCAAAATTTAGGTATAAGTTGGCAAATGCCTCTATGTAACCTTCAGGGTGACCTGCGGGAGTTCTGATCGCATTGAGTGCAGCGTCGCTCATTTGGCCAACACCTGTTCGAATCATTTGAGTAGGGTTGTTGTTTGATCTAAGCCACAGCGTGTTAGGTTCTTGTTGCGACCAATCAATCGCCCCTTTTTCGCCATAAATGCGCAAGCGTAGATTGTTTTCTTCACCAACTGATATTTGACTGGAAAAAAGCAGACCTTTAACACCATTATTAAATCTAAGGATAACCGTACCATCGTCATCTAGTGTCCTTCCTGCAACAACCGAGGTTAAATCGGCACATAGCTCGCTGATGGTGAGGCCACTGACATACTCAGCAAGATTTGCGGCATGAACACCTATATCGCCCATACAGCAACTAATACCAGCCTGTTTTTCATCTAAACGCCAGCTTGCCTGTTTGCTTCCTTCGTCATCAGCGGAGGCGAGCCAGCCTTGACTGTATTCAACAACAACTTTTGTCACCTTACCAAGTTTGCCATCAGCAATAAGCTGCTTTGCTTCTTTGACGAGAGGGTAACCATTGTAGGTATGAGTTAAGCCATAAAGTCTGCCTGTTTCGTTGATAATGGCGTTAAGGTGCTTTGCTTCATCAAGGTTTAAGGTGGCGGGTTTGTCTGACATGACATGAAAACCATATTCCATCGCCATTTTAGCGACAGGAAAGTGAAGATGATTGGGTGTAACAATAGCAACAAAGTCCATGCGCTGTTGTGGCGGAAGTTTTGCTTCTTGTTCAAACATCTCTTGATAGCTTGCATAGCAGCGAGAAGGGTCAAGAAACAAACTTTTGCCAGATGCTATAGAGCGTTCGGCATTACTGCTAAAGGCACCGCAAACTAGCTCTATCTGTCCATCCAAGTTTGCCGCCATTCGGTGTACAGCGCCTATAAATGCGCCTTCACCGCCTCCGACCATACCCATTCTAATTTTTCTAGTCATTGTTGCTGCACCTTAAAGCTTTCTTATTGCATTACAGCATATCCTTATGCGCTAGTTGCTCGATAATAAATTTTCGGTTGAAAATAGTAAAAAATCGGCGTTTAATAAAATAACGATAACTATTAGAGTAAGTGCTCAATTCTTTATGTTTCATGGTAAAAACCTCTTAGATGACTCAGCTGTAAAGCAGATTATTACAGCGTTTGACCTGTTGCAGGACGTGCTCTTTTGGGTTAAAGATATAGATAGTCGTTTTATCTATTGCAACAGTCAATTTATGCATCATTTAGGTTGCAAAGATATGGACCATTTAATTGGCAAAAACGATTATGATTTTTCGCCGCCTCATTTGGCAAAGCAATATGTAGAGGATGACCAAAGGGTATTGTCTGGAAAACTCGTGACCAATCGGTTGGAATTAAACTCAATATCACCAGGCAAACTTGGGTGGTTTTCAACGTCAAAACGTATATTAAAAAACGGCAATGATGACATCATTGGCACCTATGGATTGACGCGCCATCTACAAAAAACGTCGAAAGCTTTGTCAAATGTCAAAGCTGTAGATGCACCGGTTAAATATATTCAAAAGAACTATCACAAAGCGATTACGGTAGAACAGTTGGCAAAAGATGCGCACTTGTCGGTCAGCGCCCTTGAACGCCGTTTTAGAAAGTATTTAGCGAAAACGCCTAATCAATTTATTAACGAGGTGCGATTAGACCACGCTAGACGTCTGTTAATTGAGTCGCAACTACCGATTGCAGATATAGCATTTCAGTGCGGCTTTTCAGAGCCGAGTTACTTTAGTAAACAGTTTTTCAAAATGTTTGGTGAGCAACCGCTGCAGTACCGAAAATCGCGTATGTAGGTAGGTAACAGGTGATAGTGAGTATTAACTGCTATACTTGATTAAGTATTGGCATCACCCTTGTCGTTCACACAGCAACAACAAAAATCAGTTAAAGGGATTTTTAACACGTTAACAAAGGACTGTGTATGAACACCTTCCTCTTTTTGTTGTTGCCCGCAAAAATAATGGGCTATTCATGTTTTGTTGTTGGTTTAACCTTCAGCACTATCGCCTTGCCTCAATCAGTAGATTCAATTATTGATGGTGATTTAGCTTCATACCATCAAACACCCTACGTAGTTAGTATTCAGCGCGATAATCAAGGGCAATGGCAGCATTTATGCGCGGGCACTCTTATCGACGATCACATTGTGTTAACCGCTGCACACTGTTTATTAGATATATCGCCAGAAAGTTTGCGTGTATATTTCGGTAGTAGCGACTTAACTAAATATGGCCTCGAATTTAGTGTCGCAAAGACAAAGTTACACAAGCAGTATAATCACCCAGAAAAGTACAACCATGATATAGCGTTGTTATATGTTCCTCACCTTTATGGATATCAATTGGCTGAGCTTGCAGATAAAGATTTTATAGACAGCATGGAACCAGAGCAGCGTACGCTATTAGTAGGTTGGGGGATGACAAAGCGCAATGGTAATGCTTCGACAAACTTGCGAGAAACAGAGTTGAAGTATTTAAGTTATCATCATTGTATTGCATTCTTTAAGCAAGGTTCGCCAAATTGGCGGGCGCTCAATATCGATCCCAATTGGCTAAATGAGAAACACGTCTGCGCATTACCAAAATATTTTGGTGCTCCTCAATCATGTTACGGCGATTCGGGAGGTCCACTTTTGGCAAAAAGTGGTGGGCGATATCTCCAGGTTGGTCTCTTGAGTTTTGGCAGTCCTCACGTCCCATCTTTCGGTATGTTTGGATGTGGGTTATTAGGAGAGCCCGCAGTATACACGCGCGTTGCTGATTACAGGCAGTGGATTGATCGTGCAATAGCATCATTTAATAGCGACTCAATGCCAATTAACACACAACATTCTTCGGTTGAAGTGCATCATTCAGAGCAAACGGACTCAGAAGCATCAGATTCTGTAGCAGGGTCAAATTTCAAGTTATTGATATTATTGATTTTGATATTTGGGGTCAGAACATGTTCTGACCCCAAATATTGAAAATACTACTTTGTAGCAGGAGGTGAGTAAGGATCTTTTGCGCCCATCGGAATTGGCGGATGTTGTTTCAGCGATACGATATGCTCTTGTAACTGGCCTAATGCAGCTTTTGGTACCCAAGTATGTGGAAACAGTACATTGTTTCTTTCTTGTGGGTCTAAGAACAGATTGTAGACTCTTGGCATGGTATACGTTTTTAAGGTGCCATCCCAACCAGACTGCTCTTTGAAGTGCAATTTCCAATTTCGCCATTTAACTGCAAATATCTGGTCACCCATATAGACGACAAACCCTTCCCGCCCAGATTTATTGGTATCACCTGTTAAAAATTCGCTGACATCAACACCGTCTATAGGACGGTCTTGTGGAACCTCTGCACCGGCAACTGTTGCTAGGGTAGGGAGCATATCCATGGCATGGACTATTTCGTCGCTGTGTCTACCGGGTTTGATTTTATTTGGCCAGCGTATAGCAAATGGTACACGCAGTGCACCCTCGTAACTGGTAAATAGTGTGCTGCGCCATGGACCAGACGATCCATTAATAATCGTCTCAGTCGTTAGATTTGTATTGTCTCTTCGAACTGCCTCTGGGCCGTTGTCAGCGGTAAAGATAAAAATAGTGTTATCAGCGATATCAAGCTCTTCAAGTGTATCGAGTAACTCTCCTGTGTAGCTGTCGATTTGCATTAATAGATCCGCCCAAGGCCCATTACCCGATTTTCCACGAAAAACGGGATGAGGCATGGTGGGGAAATGGGTAGCCGTATAAGGTAAGTACACAAAAAAAGGCTTGTTTGCTTTTGCATTTTTTCGAATAAATGATTTAGCTCTATCTGTTAAATCTCTATCAATTAAAGGGCGATAATCTAATCTGTAGGGGCGCACTTGTTTTGGTGTTTGGCCTTTTACGGCGTCTAACACATAGGTTTCTTTTACCCCTGATTGAGCAAAACCGTCGAGCGAAGCGTAGGTTGATTCATCGGTGGAATTTGGAATGCCGTACCATTCATCAAACCCTTGGTCGGTTGGAAAACGACCGGGTGTTCTTCCTAAATGCCACTTGCCATACATACCCGTCGCGTAACCGGCACTTGATAGCATTTCTGCCATCGTCACTTCCCATTGCACTAAACCGTATATGCCCTCACCGATAGGAACCTTAGCGTTACCAGTTCTGATTGCGTATCGCCTGTCATAAGGGCTGCTCTTGACGGCGTACACTGCACTTCAACATTAAAATTGGTTAGGCGTAAACCTTGATTAGCTATCTCGTCTAATCGCGGTGTGGCAGCGCCTCGCGTAATGCCACCACCGTTAAACCCAGGTTCTCCCCAGCCAAAATTGTCTAAGAAAACGAGCACAATATTTGGTTTATCTTGGCTATACGCCAACGGGGTAAACAGCATAGTTGTTGCTAATGTTAAAAGCGACAAAATCCTTCTCATGGGAATTCTCCACGTAATATTATGATTTTAGTACTTTTTATTTATAGCCTAAGTGGGCAGTTGATACAAAAATTGTGCGGATTTATCTTGTAATGAGAGAGGCGGATGTTCTTTCTTACACCTTATACCTTACACCTTACACCTTACACCTTACACCTTACAGCTAACAGCATTTAGCTTAGAGCTAATTTGAATTGTTCAAATTAAGATGGTGGCCCCTCCTTGACTTGAACAGGGGACCTACCGATTATGAGGCCCGACTAGCGTGACAGAAACACCACATTTCCCGCGCTTTTTAGCGTAGCCATAACCAGAACCTTACCGTTTTCCGTACCATGTAGAGTGAAGATGCTACCTATGCGATAGCAGTCTTACCACTACCCCATAAGTGGAGTTGATGGATTAAAAATCCATAACTAATTTCGTAACGACTTCATCACTTCAAAATGCATTGAGTCGTAAGTCATCAATGAGATACAAGAAATAAGGTGTCTATCTCGATCAAATCAACCGTTGTGCTCTTACGAGGCTAGATTCGTATCTACACAGGCAGAATCCGCATTGATTAACACGTGCCGTAGACTGCTCTTGCCATTCGGTACCCAACGAAAACCCGATGTTGCTTGATCATTTGGGAATGATGAGGGCGAGCAGAGGAACAACTGGAAGTGAATCTTCAATCGGCTTGGGAGGAGGCTGCGGCACACTACCCCTCAACAGCAAAATCTAGTTTTGTAGCATTGGCTTCATTTCTGGCGCCGCGCTCCAAATGCGGTAACGAACTTCGGCGTCCTCAGGCACATAAACCACCACGGGCAACTTACTGTTTTAGGGAATCAAATAAGGTTTGCCACCCAAGGTTATAAAATGCTCGGATATAGGGGCACTTGGGGCAACTGCCATCATGGTGCCAGCCATCGGCCCCAAGTCACTCACCACATAACGAACAAAACCCCAGCCTTTAATGGTTTCCTCTTTTATGGCGCCAGCAAAAAAATATCTATTTTCCTGATCGATATTAATTATCTTTCCAACAACCAATTCTATTTTAAGCAAGCTTTCGTTTTCCTTTTCGGGCAGTTTCAGAACATAACGCAGCGCTCCACCCTCAGCGACAGGAAAAGCTTTCATATAATCCGTGGCTTGAGCAGATGGCTGGATCAATAGCGACGCTATAAACAAGACAAGTTTATGCATATTTGTTTTCACTTTGGTCTTCTCCTACTCATTTGTCACCCTTCCTTGTGTTGTATAATCTCACTCAAGGTGGATTCGTAGTATCAGGATTTTTGGCCCTTGCGAAGACTAATGCTGTAGTCCTCATTATCAGAAGGCAACTAGTAAACCTCTACTTTAGCATTATGGTTCACCATACCCCATTGTTCAAATACAAGCTCCCTCAAGTCTTCCGGGAAACCATCAAGACTGGCAAGTCTGCTTTGGTAAAACACCTGCCTGTCGCTGATGCAAATCAACCAGCATGACTAACTGTTAAAGTGACTCTACTAAATGAACATTTTCTTTATGAAGCGTATAGATCCAGCTTGCAGAAGTCAGAAAAACCAGCAATAAACAAGCCACCAGCACAAAAAGATAAGTAAAAGAGTTCTTTTACCGCTTACCAGCATCAACACTTACCTCATCGGTGTCCTGGCTCGTTTCTAGTCTCGGCGGTACAAAAACTGGGTTTTCCAACCCGGTTTTTGCTTTACACTCAAGCATATGCCAGAAATAAAAAGCGCCATGTTTAACAGCTGGCGAATATTCTCATCAGAACGCAGCACAATAGAAAGAACATATTTATTGAGCCAAACCCATTGAGAATCGCCATTCAATTAAAAACTCCTGATTCTCGAGCAAGCCAGATTGTTATTAGCGGCGTTTAATGTAAAATGGCCAACTTCGATTAGCTTGGATAACATAATCACTTCCACCTTCTTTCTCTTTTTTTATGAAAAAATCATCTGAGTCTCTGCTGGAAAGGTTCAGTATTGCATTAATCAATAAACCAAAAACCAGTTTGGCTATAACACTGGCCCTGGTTGCGATTATTTCATTTCAGCTGAAAAATGTCTGGATTGATGTTTCCACTGAAGCTTATTTGCCAGAAGGGGCAACCGCAGTTGGTGACCTTGATGACTTCAAATGAAAATATGATTCTGGCAGCACTACAATTATTTCCCTGCAATTTGAAGACACGGTTTTCACTCTGGAAAACCTGCAAACCATTAAGAGTTTGCATGAAAGCATTGTGGAGAATGTGCCTTTTATTGATGACGTTACCAGTCTGGTATCTGTGAATCATTTAAAAGGCACTGAAGAAGGCCTTATCTCCAAAGACCTTATCGAAATCTGGCCCCCTTCCCCCGAAGACATTCCCGAGTTTAAAGATGAGGTAATCAGCAACCCCAACTATGTTGGCAATATCATTTCCAAGGATGGCAAATTTGCAAACATTGTTGTGTTACTTGAGAGGTTTTCCCAGAAGAGCCTCAACAATAACTCCATGGACGATATTTTAGGCGGCTTTTCTGATAACGCCGGCATGGATGACGAGCAACTGGAACTTTTAAGCGGCGAAGAAGAAACAGAGTTTGTGGAAAGTATTTTAAGGCTTGTGGAAAACTACAAGCTTGAAAATGCAAACCTGTTTATTGCGGGTGACAGGGTTGTTACCTATCAACTTTCGCATGATATGAGCAACATGATCACCAAGAATATGGTGTTTGGCATGCTGGTTGTTGCTGTGTTGCTATGGGTTTTATTTCAGCGTGTCTCTGGGGTGATTTTACCCTTGATTGTTGTGATTGCCTCTATCACCACCACCATTGCTTTAATGCCGGTTTTTGGCGTGCCGATGACGGCCACTAATAAGGTGCTTCCCACCTTCTTATTGGCAATTGGTATTGCCGATACGGTACACATACTCAGTATTTTTTATCGTGAATATGATCGCAGCGGAGAAAAAAATCAGGCTATTACCTTTGCCGTTGGCAAAACGGCAACCGCGATTTTAATGACAACAGTAACCACTGCTGCAGGTTTGCTATCGTTTTCATTTGCCGACCTGGAACCAACTAGAATGCTCGGCATTTTTGGTGCGGTTGGTGTGTTTATCGCTTTAATTCTGACACTGACTATTGTTCCACCTTTGCTGGCATTGACCAAGGTGAAACAAAAAGACACCACCACAAAAAAAGTATAAAACTATCTGAGCAGTTGCTTTTACTCATTGACCGCTTTGTGATGGCGACCGGGAAATTCGGCATGGCCTACCCAAAGATCATCACCGCAATTTGCGGCACTTTTACTGTGTTCGCTTGTGCAGGCATTTTCAAGGTTTATATGAGCCACGACGATGTGCGCTGGTACCCGGAAAGCCACCCAACACGCATTGCGGTAGAGACACTTGATGAAAATGTTAGTGGCTCACGCACTCTGGAAGTATATATCGATACCGGCATGGCAAATGGTTTGTATGATCGTAATGTACTGTTACTTCTTGAAGACATTGAATTACTGATCGGCGAGCTGGAGGTTCATGGCATTAAAGCAAAAAAAATGAATTCCATTTTGAATGTCATCAAACAAACCCATCAAACCTTGAATGAAAATAAACCTGAGTTTTATTCAATCCCTGAAACACGGGCATTAATTGCACAGGAGTTGCTGCTTTTTGAAAACAGCGGTGCTGATAGCCTAAAAGATTTTACAGACAATTAATTCAGAATCACACGCGCCACCATATTATTACCTAGCGTGGATATGTTGTATTTCAGGGATTAATTGGCAGAACTGGAAGTCGGTATCGCTGTTCTCAAGGAAAAACACCAACTGGCAGAGATGGAAAGCAATTTAATTGGCAGGGTAATTGTAGGTGTGGCTGTTCTGGTTTCCATGATCAGCAGCGCAGTGGAAAGCTATATTCTGGCGTTTATCTTTGTGAGTTTATTAATGTTTCTGCTGATGAAATCTTTCAGAAAGGGTTTACTGGCGTTTATCCCCAATATTATTCCAATCATATTTACTTTGGGCATGATGGGCTGGATTGGTATGCCATTGAACATTCTAACCAGCTTACTGGGCTGCATTATTATTGGTATCTCTGTGGATGACACTATTCATTTTATGCATCACTATAAAGACGGCTTGGCAAAATATGATAGCTCTGAAAAAGCCATCTTCAACTCGCTGGAAATGTCAGGCAGAGCCATTACCTTTACATCGATTGTGTTGATTGGCAGCTTTTTGGTATATGCCTTTGATGTATTCGAAACCTCTTATCAGTTTGGCACCTTACTCAGCTTTGCCATTTTTATTGCGCTGTTTGCAAACCTGATGCTGGCCCCTGTTCTGCTTACGCTGTTCTGGAAAAAGTAGCCATGCAAAATTTTACTAAACTCTATTAGAGAGCGTTGAGTACTGAATAATGGGCGCCTTGTGCAACCAGGTGTTATCGCCAAGCATTGCGTGGGCGCAATCAGCAAAGTGAATTTTTGAAAGCCCACTAAACTTATCATATCCCAACTTGTATTGGCTTTTTTGTGGCCCATGTTTCATCTGCAAAGGCCTGATACCAATCTAGTTGATATCTTTGTTATTGTCGAGAAATTCTAACTGGCGCTCCTTGTCTTTGTGGCGCAACTTCAAAAATAACTCCGCATACCAGTAAACAAACTTTGAACCAAAGCTAACAACATCTTCCGGCAACAGGTTAGAACCACCGCCACACCATACAAATGGCACTTCAGGTTTGAGGGTTTCCCTCATGACCTGAAAAATATTTTTTGTGACATTAGTACAAAGGTTTTCAGGCGATGTTTTCTCATCCACGCCCACAGCAAATAGAATACCTTGAGTTTCAGCAGGTATGGCCTTTCTGACATCTTCCAATTCCAAGCCGTCGCCTTGCACAACTTGCACCTTGGCCGCCAACTCTGCGGACAGTTTTGCGGGCGTTCTCACCAACAACGTAATATCATGCCCGGCAGCAATGCTTTGCTTTAAACATTCCAGACCTAAATCACCTGTTGCGCCTAATAGAGTTATTTTCATTCATTATCTTTTTTAAAAAACGTGGAATTTAAAGTTGATGAACAGGGTTAAGCCGTTGACTTATTAACCCTGAACAAAGACAGTCTTAACCGTATCAAATCAGAATTAGGTTCCTGGATCTAAAGCATACCAACGGAACGCATCACCCGTGTTGTCGGTGCAGATTTGCATAGCGCCATCTCTGTCAGAACCACCGCCACAGAGTTTTTCCCAAGGCTCAACCACGGAGTCAGTGTAATGAAAAACACTACAAGAAAATGTCGTTGCCCCTGGAAGAAACGTTGCATAAGAGGCTATACAATCTGCATCACCATCCGGTAAACCGCAGGCCTTTTCACAAACCCTGCCTTCAGTGGTGTTGGCGGGGAAAGTGAATTGGTTAACTATGTAGGCATTTTTTAGTGACCAGTAAGCTACTGAGCCGTCATATCGAATGCTCAAAAATGCACTCTGGCCCGATTCGAGGGTGTCAGGGTCTGCATCAATATCGGAAAATTGATTACCGTCAATTCGAACTATAGAACCTGAAGGCTTGGTAGAACCAGCTGTACTGGTAGGGCAGCCATTAGGGAAAGCAGGAGGAGTGAGATTTGCAAAAGCATCGCAGATACTTTTGTGATTAAACTTCAGCTCAGGGTGCTGATCTGCAAACGGAAGCACTCGACAGTCAGCACTATCGAACTGACCGTCACCATTTGTATCTTCATTAGCATCGTCAATTCCGTCGTTGTTAATATCCCAGCAGTCGATACCTCTATCGCCCTGCGGCCCGGCTAGCCCCTGAGGGCCTTGAATGCCTTGTGGGCCTGCAGCCCCTGATTTGCCGTCATCTCCGTCAAGAGGACAACCTGCTAATAAAATACATACTGCAACTATAGTTAATGATTTGATCATCGTTAATACTCCCATAATAGCTAAAGTTCATACATGTTTTTGGAATAACTATAAATCAATTACTGAATAACTGCACCCTATTTAGAAACTGGACTTCCAGATTGTTAAGTGGTGGCGATTCCATTCATCACTTGAAAAATAAGTTCAATGTTCCATCTAGGGTGAAATCTTGACATGTATCTTTTCTCTTTTTAGGGTTTCAATTTTTCTTCGTAAGCTATTTCATGCGCCTTAATCGGCTTTTCGATGTGTAATCGGATATTGTAGATGTCACGCTGGCCATTCATATCTCGGCTATGGGATACAGCTGGTATTGAAAATTTGTATTGCGAGGTATACCCCAGCTCCTTGAGCAATAGCTTGGCAAAACGGTTGAAATCAGCCTGAAAGAACCGAATAGCTCTGCCTTCTTCGATCAGCTTTACTAACTTCACGGTTTTCTGTTTCCATTTAACAAAATCTATTACACGACTTTTTACACGAGGTGCGATACTGCACCGAATGTGGCGACTTTAATCCATCAACTCCACTCGAAAATTACGGTGTCCAAGTTAGCCATGGTTGGACGCGTCTACTTTTTTAGTAAGGTTGAATTATCAAAGCAGTTATCATGATGTAACTGCTTGATTTAAGGGAAGATGGTGGGCCCGGAGTGACTTGAACACTCGACCTGCCGATTATGAGTCGGATGCTCTAACCAACTGAGCTACGGGCCCAAAACTAGGAATCTTGGGACTTGCTATCTATTGTACCACCACGGACCCGATAGTTATGAGTCGGGTGCTCTAACCAACTGAGCTAAGGGGCCATCGAATTGCATGTGCAATCAGAAATGCTTTAAGAAAAAGCGGGGGCAGTATAAGCATTTTTTTAAATGTTGTCACCACCCCGAGATACAAATTTATTGATTCAAAAGCTGATCGCGCGCTTTTTGAACAATTTGGATTAAATGAGCTTAAAACTTAAAGCCTATACCCGTGGTAAGCTCTGATTGGATCCACAAATCTGATGAAATAAAGATGTTACAGTTGCCGCCATTACAAAACAGCGCACTGTCTGAATTGAAGAATGTCGCGTATGCACGTACGCCGCCATACCAGCTAATATTGTCTGTAAAGTAGTAGCGTGAATTAAAGCCAACATTAAGTGAAAACTTGGTTTCGTTCGCGTAGATTTCATTTTTAGGGCTAAAGTGACTTAAGCCTAAACCACCAGAAATATAGTTCTTAAAATTACCATCCGACAATGGTACGTTGCCGCCAATATGTAAGTAGGTAATCGCAATATCGCCAATACTACTAACTGTACCATTACCATTTAGCGTCGCACCTTCAAAATGACTCAGTAGCAATTCACCCTGACGCTTAGGGTCATAATCCCACGCAAAAACTAAACCGTAGCTAAGGTCTTCGTCAACATCTACGCCAGTATCTGCCAAGGTATCGTCAAAGCTACCACCAAAGCGATAGCCAATAAACGGTGTAATTTCGAATGAGGAATCTTGCTCTTCTGCTTGCAGTGTTGTTGCAAGGGTTAGGGCAGCGAGAAACAAAGGCAAATACTTCATGATCGGGGTCCACTTACTTTTTTATTTATTTTTAACATGAATCTGAATAAGAAAAAAGCCACCTAATGGTGGCTTTATCAATTATTCTCCGTCTAAGAAACTTTTCAGTTGCTCAGAACGTGAAGGGTGCCTTAGCTTACGAAGGGCTTTAGCTTCAATTTGACGAATACGTTCACGTGTAACATCAAATTGCTTACCAACTTCTTCCAACGTGTGGTCAGTATTCATATCGATACCAAAACGCATGCGAAGTACTTTAGCTTCTCTTGCCGTTAAGCCGGCTAGGACTTCGTGGGTCGCATTTTTCAAGCTTTCAGACGTTGCAGAGTCTACAGGTAATTCACCACTGCCATCTTCAATAAAGTCACCTAAGTGCGAATCTTCATCGTCACCGATAGGCGTTTCCATTGAAATAGGCTCTTTTGCGATTTTCAAAACCTTACGAATCTTATCTTCAGGCATGATCATGCGTTCAGCTAATTCTTCAGGTGTTGGCTCACGACCCATTTCTTGCAGCATTTGACGAGAAATACGATTTAGTTTGTTAATCGTTTCTATCATATGTACTGGAATACGGATAGTTCTTGCTTGGTCGGCAATAGAACGAGTAATTGCCTGACGAATCCACCATGTCGCATAAGTCGAGAACTTATAACCACGGCGATATTCAAACTTATCAACCGCCTTCATCAAACCAATGTTACCTTCTTGGATAAGATCCAAAAATTGTAAACCGCGGTTTGTATATTTCTTCGCAATTGAAATTACAAGACGTAAGTTTGCTTCAACCATTTCTTTTTTCGCACGGCGAGCTTTTGCTTCACCAATTGACATTCTACGGTTGATGTCCTTGATGCCGTGCACGTTTAAATAGGTTTCTTCTTCAAGTTGGTTTAGTTTAACAACACAACGCTCAATCTCTAGCTCAACGTCACCTAGCTTAGCTGAGTAGCTTTCACCTGCATTGCGTTGTTCTTCATACCAATCCATTGACGTTTCATTGCCAGGGAATATCTTGATAAATGTTGTTTTAGGCATGCCAGCACCGGCAACGCAGTGCTTCATGATGAGACGTTCTTGAACTCGTAAGCGATCCATTACCTCACGCATGTTCTTCACAAGTTTATCAAATACTTTTGGTACTAAACGAAACTCTTTAAATACTTCTGCTAATTCTTCAATAGCAGCGGCTGCATCTTTATGATCGCGACCTTTCTTATTGATGATTTTGTTCGCTGCTTCGTATTTCTCACGAAGTGCGTCGAATTTTTCTTTTGCTAGCTCCGGATCAGGACCAGTGTCCTGTTCTTCTTCATCATCGTCATCAGTTGAATCATCATCTTCGTCCTCAAGCTCTTCTTCAGATAGCTCAGAACCAACATGTGTTGCTGCCACTGGAATGTCTTCTTCTTCCGCATCCGGATCTAAGAAGCCGATAATGATATCGCTAAGGCGAATTTCTTCCGCTAAGAAGTTGTCCCATTGCTCAAGTAAATAATTGATTGCTGGCGGATATTCAGCTACTGAACGCTGAACTTCCTTGATACCTTCTTCGATACGCTTGGCGATTACAATCTCGCCTTTACGCGTTAGAAGCTCTACCGTACCCATTTCGCGCATGTACATGCGAACAGGATCTGTTGTACGGCCAATTTCACTTTCTACGGTAGCAAGTGCTTGAGCAGCAGCTTCGGCTGCGTCCTCATCAGTATTCGCTTCGCTCATCATTAATTCATCAGCATCTGGTGCATTTTCGAACACCTGGATACCCATGTCATTAATCATGCGAATGATATCTTCAACTTGATCGGAATCAATAATATCTTGAGGAAGATGGTCGTTAACTTCAGAAAAGGTTAAGTAGCCTTGCTCTTTACCTTTAGTTATCAACTCTTTAAGTCTAGATTGCGGGGCTTGAGCCATAGAGTAGTATCCACCTAAGAACAACTGTCAAATGATTAAAACGTAAAGCAGGAAATTCTAGCAAAAAGGGCAAAAAATTGCCAGAATCAAAGGGTAATTTATCGTAAAAAAATTTATAGATTACGTTTGTGCTTGGTTAGTGTTTATTGCTCGCCAATTCAATGAATTCTTGGTATTCGTCTTGGCTTATGTCTTTGGACTGTATTTTTTGCTTTAAAGTTTCATATCTTTGCTCTAAATACAGATCAAAAATTTTATCTATCGTGTCGATAAATTCTTGTTCAGCAGCACCTTCAGTAACGTGATGCTCCCATGTCGCCACTTTGGCTAATTGGTTGGCTTCCGGGCGTCCCCTAAAATGTTCAATAAATTGCGCGCTGTTGCCATTAGGGTTTTGTTTGCACAGGCCAAATACTTCAATCAGCAATGGTAATCCCGGCATTGCAATATGCGTCAACGCGTTAAGGTCGTCAAAACTCGAAGTGATTTGTGGAAACTCTAGCAATAGGGCTATTGCTCGGCGCACCGGTGTACCTTTGCTTGATTTGTTTTGTTGAGCTACTTTGCTTTCAAAGGTAGTGCTTTGACTTAACTTGTTGGCAATTTGCTCACTGCCAGTACCAAAGTTGTTGGCAAGCTCATTGATAATGGCTTCTTTTAGTACGCTTTCAGGAAGCTTTTTCAATAGCGGTTGAAACTTATCAACGAGAGCCGCTTTGCCTTCTAATGTATTTGTATCCACTTGTGTGAGCAATTGTTCAAACAAGAAGGCAGAAAGTGGCTGTGCTTGAGCAATGATTTCTTCAAAAGCGGCTTTTCCCTTGCTTCGCACCAATGAATCAGGATCTTCTCCGTCGGGCACAAAGACGAATTTTAATGAAATACCATCTCGTATTAAAGGCAATGCATTTTCCATGGCGCGCCACGCTGCTTCGCGACCTGCTCGGTCACCGTCGTAGCAACAAACCACCTCTTTTACCGTTCTAAAAAGCAGTTGTAACTGTTCAAACGTTGTCGATGTACCAAGCGATGCAACCGCATTTGTAACACCATGTTGGGCAAGTGCTACTACGTCCATATAGCCTTCAACAATGATCAGTTGCTCTAATTGCTTGTTTGTTTTTTTAGCTTCAAACAAACCGTAAAGCTCTTGCCCTTTGTGATAAATCCGCGTTTCAGGCGAGTTTAAATATTTTGGTGTACCGTCACCTAACACGCGGCCACCAAAGCCTATAACGCGACCACGTCTGTCATGAATTGGAAACATAATCCGGCCGCGAAAACGATCGTAGGGCTTTCCGCCTTTATCACTTTCTATTGCCATACCCAGATCGACAAGCTGTTTTGATAAACTCTGAGTCGTAGCGAATTGATTCATCATGCCATCCCAAGCATCGCTGATATACCCAATACCAAATGCTTTGACGATTTCACCTGACAGTCCTCGACCTTTTAAATAGTCAATGGCAGTAGCTTTGTCGCTTGCTTGTCTTAACTGCAGTTGGTAAAAACGCGATATTTCTTGCATTAGAGCAAAATCGTCTTGTTTTTGCTGTTGTTGTTGGTGATGTTGTGCGATTTGAGCCGGTGTTTGATTGCGTTCTTCGCGCGGTACTTCCATCCCGTAAAATGACGCCAATTCTTCGACGGCATCTGGGAATTCTAAGCGATCAAATTCCATGATAAATGAAATCGCATTGCCATGCTCACCACAGCCGAAACAATGATAAAATTGTTTGTCTTGGCTTACGCTAAAAGACGGTGTTTTTTCCGTATGAAAAGGACAACATGCTTGATAGTTTTTGCCCGCCTTTTTTAGCGGTACTCTGGCATCTATGATTTCTACGATATCCGCTCGCGCAAGTAAATCGTCTATAAAGTGTCGCGGAATTAAGCCAGGCATTGTTCGCATGTTGTTATTTCGAGTAGTGTTATCTTGGCATGAATGCAGAGAAAATAAAACCGCGATAAACGCGGTTTTATAGGATTCGATAGCTAGTGTGTGTTAGCTGTTTAATGCGCTTCTTACTTTACCACTTGCTTGGCCTAAATCTGCGCGGCCTTGCAGTTGCGGTTTTAATAAACCCATTACTTTACCCATGTCTGCCATACTTGAAGCACCGGTAGAGGCAATTGCTTGAGCAATGAGGGCTTCTACTTCTTCATTTGATAACGGTTGAGGTAAAAAGAATTCCAACGCTTTGACTTCTTCTGCTTCTTGAGCAGCCATATCTTCTCTACCGCCATCAGTGAACATGGCGATAGATTCTTTACGCTGTTTTACCATTTTGGTAAGCACGGCGATGATAGAGTCGTCAGTTGTTTCGACTTTGTTGTCGATTTCAGCTTGCTTTACAGCTGACAACGCCATGCGAATAGCGCCAAGACGGATTTTGTCTTTAGCACGCATGGCGTTTTTCATTTCGTCTTTGAGTTGTTCTAGTAGGCTCATGCTACTTACTCAAATAGAATATTTAACTAAGGTATTCTTAGTACATGCGAACGCGACGTGCGTTCTCACGAGAAAGTTTCTTAGCAGCGCGTTTAACAGCAGCAGCTTTCTTGCGCTTACGCTCCCAAGTTGGTTTTTCGTATGATTCGCGACGGCGAACTTCTGATAAGATTCCTGCTTTTTCGCAAGAACGTTTGAAACGACGTAGTGCTACGTCAAATGGTTCGTTTTCTCTAACTTTAATTACTGGCATGTGCCTTTTACCTTAGTTGAAATCTATATAAGTCGGCTAGTTACTTCGGCCTTTGGCCTCGCTTTCACCCGCTCACTGGTTAAAAATGGTGCGGTATTCTAATGCCGAGCATGTCTATTTGTAAAGCTATATTTTAAATTTTCTAGAGAATTTAGTCTAACCCGTGTAAAATCGCCCCGTTTTTAATCAAAGATTCTTATTTTCAGGGCTTTTCATGCGAATTTTGGGTATTGAAACCTCATGTGACGAAACCGGTATTGCTATATATGACGAAGAGCAAGGCATAATGGCGCACCGTTTATATAGCCAAATCGCTGTGCACGCCGATTATGGTGGCGTTGTACCTGAACTTGCCTCTCGCGATCATGTGCGAAAAACAATCCCGCTGGTAAAAGAAGTGTTAGCTGATGCCAACTTAACCCCTGCTGATTTAGATGGGGTTGCATATACCGCAGGCCCTGGGCTTGTTGGTGCATTACTTGTCGGTTGTTCTATCGGCCGCAGTTTGGCTTATGGTTGGGGATTACCTGCTGTGCCAGTGCATCATATGGAAGGACATTTGCTTGCACCCATGTTAGAAGAAGATGTACCTGAATTTCCATTTGTCGCTTTGTTAGTATCGGGTGGCCACACCATGATGGTGCGTGTAGACGATATCGGCGAATATCAAATGTTAGGAGAATCTGTTGACGACGCTGCCGGAGAAGCATTTGATAAAACCGCTAAACTGCTTGGTTTAGACTATCCAGGTGGTCCTGTACTAGCGAAAATGGCAGAAAATGGAACCCCTGGTCGCTTTAAATTCCCTCGCCCTATGACCGACCGTCCGGGTCTTGATTTTAGTTTTTCTGGCCTTAAAACGTTTGCCGCTAATACTATACGTGACAATGAACAAGACGAGCAGACGTTTGCTGATATCGCTTATGCCTTCCAAGAAGCGGTTGTTGATACCTTGGCAATAAAATGTCGCAGAGCATTAGAACATTGTCAGCTCAATCGATTAGTTATAGCAGGCGGCGTAAGTGCTAATACTGCATTACGAGAAAAGTTAGCAACAATCACGCAAAAATTAGGTGGTACAGTGTATTACCCAAGACCAGAGTTTTGCACCGACAATGGCGCGATGATTGCATTTGCGGGGATGCAAAGATTAAAAGCTGGCACAAGCGCGGATCTTACCTTTAAGGCGACACCACGCTGGCCAATAGATACCTTGCCGTCGATTAAAACAACGAAGTAACCCTACTTTTAAGGCGCTGTTGTTTGCTCAACATCAGCGTTTTGCGGCGTTTCCTTTATTAGCGATTCACAGCTTTTAATTGGTTTTTCTTCGATGACAATTTTCCACTCTTTATTGTCATAGCGCAGGGCACTTGCGTGTTGTGCTGACACTGAATAGCGCACACATGGCTTGAGCACAAGCGGTACAGACGTGTAGCGGTAGTTTCCATTTTTATCGGCTTTACTTGAGGTAAATTGGATATCATGATGACCGGGTGTTAGTGTATCCCACTTTCTATCGTCAAAATATCGTTGTCCGTCTATACCTGTTATATAGACATCAACATTTTGATCATCTGCGGGATTACTTTTTGAGCCGTCTATGATGGCGTAGGGTTCACTTGCACACGCACTTAGCAGCGCAGTGATGACTAGGGCAACTATTTTCTTCATTTCAATCTCCTTATTATTATTAACTATACTGCTACCACCAATATAGTTAAATAGTTAATATTTAACAAGAAAATTAAACAATGAGAACAACGAGAGTTAACGCTTCTTAAGCCTTATGCCATGGTCAATTAACTCGATTTTACCTTTTTTAAGAAGGTTCCCGACTGTTGCTTTGAATGTTTTTTTACTAACACCGAGTACTTTTTGAATCAGTGCAGGCGAGCTTTTGTCGTGTAGTGGTGATTGACCACCATTTTCTTCTAAATGTTTTAACAGCGTATCAGTAAAGTCGATAACTTTTCCTCTACCGGGGCGCGTCAGCGTTATGGTTAATCTGCCGTCGTCACGTTGCTCTTTTATAAAGCCCTTTAATTGCTGGCCGGTTTTTAGTGGTTTAAACACATCAGAAAAAAACAACAGCCCCCAGTGTTCATTATTGACGATTACCTTAAAACCTAGATCCGTTTTAGCAGCGACCGTCAGGTCAACTTGTTCAAATGGACTATAGTTAGGCGCCCAAATGTGCAAATATTTGTCTAGCTTGCTAGAGGCAACAATGCGCTCAGTTCGTTCGTCGAGTAACACCTTTACCATATAGTGCTTACCCACTTCCATACGAGTATGTTGTAGGTTGTAAGGCACCAATAGTTCTTTTTTTAAACCCCAATCAAGAAACGCGCCCATCTTATTAACAGCGATACATTTTAAACAAGCAAAATCATCTACCACTGCTTTAGCGTTTGCTGTTGTTGCTACTAATCTATCGGCAGCATCTTTGTATACAAACACGGACACTTCGTTTTGAGTATCTGCAGGTACTTCTTTGTGTGGAAGAATAATTTCTCCGTGATCAAGGCCGTCAAGGTATAACCCTTGAGGTGTTTCATTAACTATTGCTAAGGTGTTGTATTGACCGATTTTTAACATGGTGGGCATCGACGAATGATTTTTCTGTATTTTACTTTAAATAGCACGAAATCGCGATGTTTGTCTGAGGGTTTTAAACAAGTGCTGTGATTATTCTGATTTTTTGGCTACTATACAATTAGCTTTTGACAGCGTTGTCATTAATAACGGGGTTGCTATGTCACAACAACAAAAAAAACGAATACTATCGATTGATGCCTTGCGTGGCTTCGACATGATTTGGATTCTGGGCCTAGAAGGGATATTCGCTGCGCTTTTCACCATTACGGGTTTTGCTTTTTTTCAATCTTTGGCGGGACAAATGCTACACAGCCAGTGGCATGGATTTACTGCCTATGATCTTATCTTTCCGCTGTTTATCTTTTTATCAGGTGTGAGCCTTGGTATTGCCGCCAAACCGCTAAGTCAGTTACCAACTGAAAAGGCTAGGCAAATAAAAATACATGGTGTAAAGCGATTTCTCCTGCTGATGTTTTTTGGTGTGCTGTACAACCATGGCTGGGGCGGTGGGATTCCTGCAGACTTTGACGCTATCCGCTATGCAAGTGTTTTAGGGCGAATTGCTATTGCTTGGTATTTGGCGGCATTATTGGTTTGGTATACCACTGTGCGAACACAATACGCCGTTACTATAGGTTTACTGTTAGGTTATTGGGCACTGCAAGCTTGGGTTTCAATTGGTGGTTATGGCGGCGGCGACTACACTGCAACGGGTGCCTTGAATGTGTGGTTTGATCAACACTTGTTGCCAGGTATTACTTATCAAAATGCGCCATTAGATCCAGAAGGTATTTTATCCAATTTAGGCTCTATCGTTAACGCGGTTGCTGGTGTGTTTGTCGGTAGATGGCTTAAAGCATATCAGGACAACCCTAATAAGCTACTTCGTATCCTCGTTGGCGCGGGTGTCGCATGTATCGCAATTGCTTATCTTTGGCATAACGTATTGCCGATAAACAAAACGCTATGGACATCTTCATTTGCGATACTAACCATTGGCTACAGCATATTATTACTAGCGCTATTTTATGGTGTTATAGATGTGCTGGGTATAAATCGCTGGGGGCAGTTTTTCGCCATTATTGGTGTCAACTCAATTATCATTTACCTCGCTAGTGCATTAGTGAACTGGCAGTATACAACGCAAAGCTTATTTGGCGGTGTAATACAGGCGTTTCCAACAGCGTATCATGCGCTGTTTACTATCCTCTTTATGGTCGCCGTACAGTGGTTAATATTGTATTGGTTATTTAGACACAAAATTTTTATAAAAGTATAAAAATTGGTGTAATTGACTAATTCAGCTAAATTTACATTATTGTAATTGTAAAAAATATTGTAACAATTTAAAGCCAATTAAAACTTTTAATGTATTGTTTTAATTAGCTTTTTTCTTTTTATTTGCATTTTATTTCCGTGTTTTCGTGATTTAGGCGCGAATTTTGTAATACCTGTTTACAACTTTGTTAAGTTTTGTTGCATCTAAATAGGTAGTCTATGTGGCAAAGCAATCGTAATTGCAATATTTTCGAGGATTGAAAAGTGGCTGAATCTAAAAAAGGTCGTATCTTACAAAAACTGTTACCTATCTTAATTCTTATCATCGGCGTGGTATTCATGGGCATGTTTAGCGGCATGAAGCAGCCTCCTGCAGAAAAAGAGAAGGTTGATAACACTCCTATTGTCGCTGTACAGGAAGTAGAAGTCTCGCCGTTAATGTTAGAAGTAAAATCATACGGCGTTGTTAAACCTAAGTTTGAAACTGAGCTCATTTCGCAAGTAAGTGGACAAATTGTTGAACTGTCTGACGCTTTTGTTCGTGGTGGCTTTGTCAAAGAAGGTGAATTACTTGCGCGTATTGACCCAAGTGATTACGAAGCTGCACTAATTGAAGCGCAAGCAAGCTTAGCAACAGCTAAAGCCGGTTTGGAGCAAGAGAAAGCGCAGGCGAAAGTAGCGGAAGAAGAGTGGAAACGCATTACTAACGCTTCACCGACTGAACTTAGTTTACGTAAACCACAATTGGCTCAGGAAATAGCGCGTGTAAAAGCGGCGCAAGCTGCAGTGCTTAGAGCGGAAAGAAACTTAGAAAGAACTCAAGTTAAGGCGCCATACGATGCCATGATTGAAATGCGAAACATTGGTTTAGGCGCATTCGTAAACATGGGTTCTCGCTTAGGCAAGGTGCTTGGTACTGATGTTGCAGAAATTCGTCTGCCGGTACCAGATTCACAATTACAATTTCTTATCGACCAAGGCATTGCAGCTAAGGTTGAATTAGAAGGTAAATTTTCTGGCCAACCAATGACATGGCACGCACATGTTGCACGCAGTGAAGGTGTAATAGACGGCGAAAGTCGCATGAGCTATCTGGTTGCTGAAGTATCAGACCCGTATCTATTAGGTCTTGTTGAAAACATTGATGAAAACACAACACCATTGCGCTTTGGTTCATACGTTAACGCAAAAATTCAAGGACAAGAAATAGCGCAAGCGACTACAGTACCACGTTATTTAGTGAGTGATTCTCGTGTACCAATCTTAAACGAAGAGCTTAAATTGCAATATGTAGATATTACTATATTAAGACAAGATGGCGCACAAGTGGTGGTGTCTCATGGTTTAAATCAAGGCGATCGCATTATTACCTCAGCATTGGACTTCCCTGTTGATGGAATGCAACTTGCGTTACCTAGCAATAAAACTGACCTTGAAGAAAAAGAAGCGGTAGAGGAAGAACAAGAACCACAAATCGCGAGCAACGAGGGCTAAGCCATGAAAATAGATACCAATAAAGGCATTATTGCGTGGTTTGCTCGCAATAGCGTTGCAGCAAACTTGTTGATGGTATTCATTATTGTTGGTGGATTGCTAACTGCAGGCACCATCAACAAGCAAATGTTTCCACAATTTAAAATTAACTGGATTGAATACAGCGCGGCTTACCCAGGCGCTGCGCCACAGGAAGTGGAAGAAGGGATCACCATTAAAGTGGAAGAAGCGCTTGAAACCGTACAGGGCTTAAAGCGTGTTATCACCTATTCAAACCGAAACTACTCAAACGGTTGGTTTCAAGTGGAAGAAGGTTATGATCCTCAGGTCGTTTTGGAAGAAGTTAAATCTCAAATTGATTCTATTCCGAGTTTCCCCGCAGGTATGGAACGCCCCAAAATTGAACGAATTAAGTTTACCCAAGAAGTGCTTTGGGTCAGTTTGTATGGTGACTTGTCTTATCGAGATCTAAAAGAGCTAGGCCGCGATATTCATGATGAGATTCAGCAGCTGCCGATGATCAACGTTTCAGATTTTTACGGCGGTTTAGGTTATGAAATATCAATTGAAGTGAGTAAAGATAAGCTGCGTGAATATGGCTTGAGCTTCCAACAAGTTGCTAGCGCAGTAAGAGGTTTTTCTCGCAACATGTCTGCAGGTCAAATACGGGCAGAAAATGGTTACATCAACCTACGTGTTGAAAATCAGGCCTATAGAGGCCATGAATTTGAGAACCTGCCTGTTATTACGCGCGCTGATGGTACCAAGATATTACTTGGCGACGTAGCAACAGTTGTTGATGGCTTTCAAGAAGGTATTCAATACTCTAAGTTTAATGGTAAGAACGCGGTAAGCTTCTTTATTGGCGCGGCTGAGAATCAAAGTATTACAGATGTTGCCAGTGTTATTAATCGTTTTATCGAAACAAAGAAAGCTGAATTACCTGATGGTGTGATGATTGACCCTTGGGTGGATTTAACCTTCTATTTGGAAGGTCGCTTAGACATGATGTTAGAAAACATGCTTGGCGGTGCGGTCTTAGTTTTCATGATGCTGGCGCTATTTTTAAGAATTAAACTAGCGTTTTGGGTCATGATAGGTTTACCTGTGTGTTTCCTAGGTACGTTAATGCTTATGCCTATGGAATTCACCAATGTTACCATTAACCTGGTGAGTTTATTCGCCTTTATTATGGTGCTGGGGATCGTGGTCGATGACGCCATTGTTATGGGAGAAAGTGCGCATGCCGAAACCGAAGCGAAAGGGCATAGTGTTGATAACGTGATTCGAGGTGTAAAACGTGTTGCAATGCCAGCAACCTTCGGGGTGTTAACAACAATCGCTGTGTTTGTACCATTTATCTTAGGCGATGGTCCTGAAAGTGCCTTTGGTAAATCAATTGGTTACGTCGTTATCTTATGTTTACTGTTCTCACTGGTAGAGTCGAAGTTGATTCTTCCTGCGCATTTAGCTGGAATGAAAGAAAAACCAGCTGATTCTAATTCGTTATCTGATCGCATGCGTCGTAAAGTAGATGGCGGTGTACAGTTTTTGATTTATAAGGTTTATCACCCATCATTGAAGGTGTTTTTAAAACATCGTTGGGCAGTACTATCATTTTTCATCGCGGTAATCTTTATTACTGTGGGCTTATTCCAAGGTGGCCTTGTTCGCTACGTTGGTAACGGAAAAATACCACATGATTTTCCGCGTATTACCATAGAAATGAATGTTGATACTGCTGAAAAAGATGCGTTAGCTACATTGTTACGTGTTGAAAACATCGTTAATGACGTAGAGCAGAAGATTGTAGATGAGTACGGCAAGCCTATGGTGGAAGACATGCACGTGCAAATGAATGGTCGTACCCAAGGTCGCATTATGATGAAACTAGTGCAACCTGATGACCGTCCAATTGACCCGTTTGAACTGTCTGACCGCTGGCGTACGGCAATACCATCACTTCCAGGCGTAAAATCTGTTCGCGTACAAGACACAATAGATGGCGGTGGCCGAGAGGATGGTGATATCTCATTTAGGCTAGAAAGTACCAATGACGAACAATTAGTAGCAGCGGCGACTGCACTGAAAGCCAAGTTGAACTCAATTAAAGGTGTCGGTGATGTTGCAGATTCTCGTCAAACTAGTGCGAAGGAAGTGCAATTTACCCTTAAGCCATTGGCATATAGCTTAGGCTTATCATTGTCTGATATCGCGTCTCAAGTCGCTTATAGTTTCTATGGCTTAGAAGCGCAACGTATCTTGCGCGATAGTGAAGAAATTCGCGTGATGGTGCGCTATCCACAAGCGCAGCGTAGCTCAGTAGGACACGTTGAAGATACGCTTATTCAAGCTCCTAATGGCGCTGAATTACCGTTAAGCCAATTAGCAGATATTACGATGAAGCAAGGTGTAACACGTATCCGTCGTGAAAATGGTAATAGAACCATTAATATTTGGGGTAGCGTTGATGCTGAACAAGTAGAGCCATTCAAGGTAGCTAACGACATTCGCGACAACTATATTCCAGAATTGTTGCGCCAATTCCCAACGGTTAAAACCAATGTTTCGGGTCGTATAGAAGAAGAAATGCGCAGTGCTAATGAACAATTAAAGAATTTGGTCATTTCATTGATGGTTATCTTCTCGTTGTTAGCAATACCGCTGCGTTCTTATTCGCAACCGATGATGATTATGACAGTTATTCCATTCGGTATTGTCGGTGCAGTCTATGGCCACATCATCATGGGTATGGATATGAGCATGATGTCGGTCTTCGGTATTATGGCTGTTGTTGGGGTGGTAGTGAATGATTCACTGGTCATGGTTGATTATGTCAACAATGCAAGAAGAGAGGGTATACGACTTGTTGATGCTGTTGAATATGCGGGCACCAAACGCTTTAGAGCGATTATGCTGACCTCACTAACGACCTTTATAGGCTTAGTGCCAATCATGTTCTTTGAAACAAGCTTGCAAGCACAGTTGGTCATTCCAATGGCTGTATCACTTGGCTTTGGTGTCTTGTTTGCAACGGCGGTTACATTAATCTTAATACCATCACTGTACTTAATATTTGATGATATTAGACATATGAACACACGTACTTGGTATCATACCGGTAAAGGATTTAAGTGGTATGGTGGTCTTATTTCTAAACCATTCCAGCGAAAATCGCATGAATAATAAAAAGCCACCGTAAGGTGGCTTTTTTTTGGAAAATTTTAAGGTTTAACGCCGAGTTCTTTTAATCGTTCCATCAAATAACTGTGTTGTGTGTGCCTCTCAGACAACACAACTTCACTGCGCGGATGCAAAAACAACGGCAAAGAAATACGAGACTTCATTGCTTCTTCACCACTTGGGTTGATCACCCTGTGGCTTGTTGATGGAAAATAACCGCCTGAAGCTTCTTGCAGCATATCGCCGATATTAATGATCAAGGTACCAAAATCTGCTGGTACATCAACCCAAGTATCATCCTTTTGTTGTACTTGTAATCCAGGTTCGTTGGCTGCTGGTAAAATAGTCAACAAGTTAATATCTTCATGAGCGGCTGCGCGAATAGCGCCAGGCTCTTCATCACCAGTTAATGGCGGATAATGCAATACTCTTAGCAAGGTATTAGGGGTATCCTTAATCATATTAGACAAGGGCTCTGAATATTTTTGAGCAATCTCTGGTGGGCTATATTTTTCTACCCAGTCTAGCAGCTCTGCGGCTAATTCGGAGGCAAGTGCATAATATTCAAGAATATCGTCCTTAAGTGAATCAGGAATCCTCCCCCAAGGGTATACGTGGTAATACTCTTTAATATCTTTTTTAGTATGACCTTTTGCAGTTTCAGATATTTCAGGAGCAAAATAACCGTCCTGCTTTTCTACGCTAAAGGCAAAGTCGTTTTTTTCTTGTGATTGAAAAAAGGCATACCATTGCTCATATATGCGATTGACCAATGATTGTTTGATCGGGTGATGAGTTAAAACACCAAATCCACTGTTATGTAAGCTTTTTACAAATTTTTCAGCGGCATTTTCATCTTCATAATTGACGACGTCTACGAACATTGTGGAAATTCCTAAGCTAGGCTTTGAATTAATTGTTAGTTACAATTAAGCTAAATGTAGCATTCTACTAAAGATTTAACCAAATGAAGATAACTAAGACACTATTTATTGCGGCTACCGTGGCAACCATAGCTGCCTGTTCATCAAACGAAAACGCGTGCGAAGATGTTAATGTTCAGCATCAGCAGATTCAGCATTGTCAGTCACTGCAAAGACAAATTGATAACGCAAAAGATCAACCGCTTAGACGAACTGAACTAGAGCGCAGATTTGAACAAGATTGTGTTGATATTCGTTTCTATAGAGATGATAAACAGCCTGCAATTTGCGAAAACAAAGAAGAGGCAAAAGCGTTTGTAGAGAAGCAAAAACAAGAGAAAAAGTAGGTTTTTTAACTATTTTTTGAAAGCGCTTACATTTTCTTGTGGCGCTTTTTTGTTTTTTATAAAACCTATATAATTCATTAGCTTGGTGTTTTTTTGGTACCTGTATTTGAACGTTTTGTAGAAAGTTGAACGTTCAAATTTACGCTAAATTCCTTTATTGAACGACCCTTTACATTCCCTTCGCTAATCTCAACATGAATAAAAAAATAATGCGGGCATTAAAAGCTCGCTTACAACATTCAGTTAGGGATTTATATGAGACATCAAACCAAAAAGGGGCGAAGCAAAAAAACAGCTTTTAAGTACTCTTTAGTTGCCTGCGCAGTATTAGGTATTTCTGCCAATGCAATTGCACAAGAAGAACAAGCTCAGCCGTCGCCTGATACCGAAAATGTTGCCGCTGAAAACGCTGAAAATAATGTAGAAGTTATTGAAGTGACGGGTCAACGCCGTAACCTTATTACTGCCCGTGAAATGAAAATGGGCGCCGACACAGTTATGGATGCCATCTCCGCGGAAGATATGGGTTCACTACCTGATCGAAGCGTTCTAGAAGCTATCTCCAGATTACCAGGTGTCGCCATTGAGCGATTTGCAGCAGCCAACGACCCTGATCACTTTGGCGTTGAAGGTGGTGGCGCGGTAGTTCGTGGTTTGACTCATGCAAGAACAGAATTTAATGGCCGTGACAGTTTTTCTGCTGACTCCGGTCGTGGTTTGAGTTTTGAAGATGTATCGCCGGAGCTGATGGGCTCGGTACAAGTCTTTAAAAACCAAACGGCTGATATGATTGAAGGCGGTATCGCCGGCACAATCAGCCTTAACACGCGTAAACCATTTGACGATCATGATGGTGTGGTTGCATTTACTGTAGACGGTACTTATGCCGATTTACGTGAAGAATGGTCACCTAACTTTTCAGGTCTTATTAGTGAAAACTACGACACAGACGCGGGTCGTTTTGGTTTCTTGGTAAATTACACAAATGCGACGATGGACGTGCAATCTGATGCTGTCCAAATTGGTCGTTATCGAGCACAAGATCGCGATCCAAACCTATTTGTGCCAGAGTCTGTGCGCTTAAGTAAAAAGCTAGACGATAGAACACGTGAAGGTTTTGGTGGCTCAGTACAGTGGGAAAGTCCTGATAAAACGCTACTTGTTACCGGTGAATACATTCGCTCTGAAGCAACATTGGCTTGGGGTGAAAATGTAGTTGAATGGGCGGATGATGGCAGTGTGGCGACTAATTTATTGCCAGTCGAAGGCACTACATTTGAAACAGATAGTGCAGGCTACTTTGAATCAGGTGTTATGACATCGGATGCGGGCTGGCGTGGTGACGCACCAGGCGGTATATACGGTGCGAAGCACTCATTGTTGACGCGTGTGCGCGATCAGGAATCTCAAGTTTCAGATGCGAGTATCAATATTAAATGGACACCAAATGAAAATTGGGCATTTAATTTTGACGTGCAACAAGTTGATGCGGATATGGATATCCTTGATGTGTCAGTTGGTGGTGCTGCTCGAGCGGTTGTTGGTTTAGATCGCAGTGGCAGCGGTGTTGCAGATGTAGTTTTACTAGATCCAACATTTAACAATCAGCCTGGATATGCATTTGATTCAACCTATTTACAAGACCCTTCTTCTTACTTCTGGCGTTACGCGATGGACCACATCTCAGATAACGAAGGTAAGGAATTAGCAGCTCGTTTTGACACAGAATATACGCTAGATGATAGCGTGTTAACGTCAATTATGGTGGGTGTGCGTCACTCATCTCGAGAACAAACAACACGTCAATCAACGTACAACTGGGGTAACTTAAGTGAAGGTTGGACGGCAAATGGCCCGCGTTGGTACGACCAAAACACAGTACCTTATGATGTGGTTAGTTTTGACAACTTAGCTAGAGGTCAACTAGCTATTGAAGGCGGCAACGATTTGTTGTTCCCAGCAATGGATATGGTACGAGATTACAATAATCTTGCGACCAGTTTAGCCAGTGTAAATGATAGCGGTTGGTTACCTTTGGCTGCGCGTGCAGGCGCAGAAGGTAACTTCTTACCAAATGAAATTAACCAAACCGATGAAATGAGTACGGCCTTTTATGTACGCTTGAACTTTGAAGGTGAGATTGGTGGATTTGAATACGACGCAAACGTCGGTGCGCGATATGTGCGTTTAGAAAACGACACATACGGTTTCATTAGCTACCCAGATGATCGCCCTGATGATCCAAATGACCCGACTGAGGTTGAAAACTACTTACCACAAGACCAAAAAGATTTTGGTAATGGTGCGTCTGAAAATACGGTCGAATCCAGTACTTATGATACTGTGTTACCTAGTTTGAACGTCAAGTTCAACATCACCGACGAATTCTTAATTCGTATTGGTTGGTCACAAGCGATTGCATTACCTGCGCTCGGTAACTTGCGTAACTACGTCAGTATCAGTGGTCAAGATTTACAAGTGGATTATGACGACAGTGTTGATCCACCGGTGCCTGTAAGCGCTGCCTATGACCGTTATACCGCGGCCTCAGGTAACCCGTATTTACAACCGATGGAATCAATGAATTCTGATATCTCTTTTGAATACTACTTCGGTGAGGGCGATTCATTAACCTTAGCCTTATTCCATAAGAGTTTAGAAAACTA
This sequence comes from Thalassotalea agarivorans, assembly GCF_030295955.1. Lineage (NCBI taxonomy): Bacteria > Pseudomonadati > Pseudomonadota > Gammaproteobacteria > Alteromonadales > Colwelliaceae > Thalassotalea > Thalassotalea agarivorans. The sequence continues at coordinate 2,635,143 of NZ_AP027363.1, read as the reverse complement.
TTTCATCAATGGCGTTACCGTGCGTGATTACACCAATAATGGTGCTACTCAACAGGTTGAAGTTGCCGGTGCAACCAATGGTGATGAAGGTACAATTAAAGGTTTCGAATTTGCCTATCAGCAATTCTATGACTTTTTACCAGGTGCATTGTCTGGTTTAGGTATGCAGTTTAACTATACCTATATAGACGAAGAAGGTTCACCCAATGAGGGTCTGTCTGATGATGCGGGCGATAGTGTAGATGCAGGTGACTTTGCTTTTGACAACCTACCATTAGAAGGCTTGTCGCAAGATAACTTCAATGTTGCTGCTATGTATGAAAAATACGGAATATCAGCCCGTGTTGCTTATAGCTGGCGTAGTGACTACTTGCTAACTACACGTGATGTTATTACGACATTGCCAATTTATAACGAGGCCAATGGACAACTTGATGCTTCTATTTTCTATGATGTAACAGAAAACTGGAAGATTGGTTTCCAAGGGACAAACTTGAACAACAATATTACGGAAACAACTATGCAGGTGAACGAGGACGGTGACAGAGTGATACGTTCTTGGTTTACCAACGATAGACGCTACTCTATCGTGGTGCGTGGTAATTTCTAATAGTCTCCCTCAAGTGACGAGAGTCACTTACACGCTGTTTGGTGCCCGAAAGGGCACCAAATTTTTCTTTTACAACAACGCGTTTTCTTTTTAAGGTAACAAGTAAACAATAACAACCTGGTTTTTGAGTAGTGAATGAGTAAGGTCAATAGTATTAACCGTATCGTGATTATGGGCGGTGGCACTGCGGGATGGATGACAGCCGCGGCGTTATCAAAACTATTACCTAAAACACATTATACCGTTACGCTCGTTGAATCAGAGCAAATCGGCACTGTCGGTGTCGGAGAAGCAACCCTACCACACTTACGTTTTTTTAATCAGCGCCTTGGCATTGACGAAAAAGCATTTATGCGTGCAACCAACGCAACCTTCAAATTAGGCATAGAATTTTCTCATTGGGCTCAAATTGGCGATGCCTACATTCACCCTTTTGGCGACTATGGTGAGGGCCACAATGGGGTTGATTTTTATCAGTATTGGCTCGCAGAAGGCATTGCTGACATACATGACTTGGATAACTTTTCGCTTCCTGTGGCACTTTGTAACGCTAAAAAATTCGCTTTTCCTAGCGATGATTTATCCAATATTTCGTCTACCTATTCGTATGCTTACCATATTGACGCAGGCCTTTATGCCACGTTCTTGCGCCAATTTTCTGAGCAACATGGTGCAAGGCGTATTGAAGGAAAAGTAGTTGATGTTAAGCGCAGGGCATTATCTGGCAATATTGAATCACTAATACTGGAAAACGGCGCAGTCATTGAAGGTGACTTATTTATCGACTGCAGCGGCTTTAGCAGTATATTACTGCAAAAAGTGTTGGGTGTTGCCTTTGAAGATTGGAGTGAATTCCTTCCTTGTAACCGTGCTGTCGCCGTGGCCACAAAAGCGGTTGATAGCAACGTTTTGCCTTATACCAAAGCGATGGCTCGCGATGCGGGCTGGCAATGGAATATACCGCTTCAAAACAGGCAAGGTAATGGCTATGTTTATTGCGACAAGTTTATTAGCGAAACACAGGCCATAGATACTTTGCAACAGCATTTAAACGGCGAGCAAATAAATGATATCAATAGCTTGTCATTTACGGCGGGGAAAACTAAATGTGCATGGAAAAACAATGTTGTAGCAGTAGGGCTCTCTAGTGGCTTTTTAGAACCGCTTGAATCAACCAGTATTTACTTGATTCAAAGCAGCATTATGAAGCTCATAGAGTTTTTACCGCAATCGCAGAATATCAATCAATGCAGAACAGAGTTTAATCGCTTTATGGGTATGGAAATGGATCGAATAAGAGACTTTCTTATTCTCCATTATTGCGCAACAGAGAGAGAAGATAGCGAGTTTTGGCGTTATGTAAAACATATGCAATTACCAGATTCATTGGGTCAGAAAATGGCGATGTACAAATCGACAGGTTATATCGAAAAGTATCAATATGGTTTGTTTCTAACGCCAAGTTGGCAAGCGGTTTATCATGGCCAAAGAGTGCGACCTAATCAAATTGACACCAGAACAACACAGCTATCGGACGCTGACAGAAAGGCTTTATTGCAGCACTATAAAGAGCAAGTATTACGTTGTGTTGATGGTGCCCATGAGCACAGCCAAGTATTACAAAAGTTTCTTGGCTCTAGCCAACAAAGCCCAGCACCTGCAACCTTTAGTTTATATGGTGCAAGGAGAGCCTAGTTATGCCATATACAATAGAGATCGACGTGCATAATCACTCCCATTTAATGGGGTACGGGCTAATACAAGCGTTACTATCTGCGCTGTTTATCGTCGATAAAACAAATAATCAAGTAACGGTTAATATCCTAAAACCTGCCGATACAGAGACCGTTGATGGTGTGGTATTGCTTGATCAACATTGGCTACATTTATTGGCGAAATTTGATGTTACAGAAGCACTATTGCTAACAGATGCTGATGCCGATTTTGTTAGTGCTCAACGGTTTGAAAATCTGCAAACGGGGCAATATTTTTATCAGGCAAGCAGTGAGTATGGTATTGGTTTTGAGGGATTTGCATTCAATCAGTATTTTTCTGCGAGCAACCTAACGCAGCATAGCTTTGACAGTTTTTGTCTATCTGCGCTGTTGGCAAAACACCAAAAATTCGCCCACCCGAGCAAAGACCCTACAAATGTTGCCTCGACCATTGAATATCAGCTCAATTGCGATCTAAATCAACTTTGCGACCTTTTAGCGCAGCGTTTGGACAAACAAAACGTCAATATTAGTAAGCAGAGCCAACCACATGATTTGCGTTTTGCGTGTGGTTTAACAGATAAAGTTAACTCGTTACGGCAACGCAGAGTTGTATTAGACCGCAGTAAAGTATCACTACCCGATACGTACTATTATCAGCACGCCTTGGGACACATCATAATAAGCCCAAGTCACAGCAACGTTGAAGTATGTATTGTGGCGTCTGAGGAAAACATCGATGCGCTTACTGATTATGTTTGCCGCCATGTTATTAAACACGAACAAATCACGTGGCAGGAAACCAATGCGTCGCATCATATGGAGACCACGGTGATGAGTAGCGATGGTATAAAACTGGGGTTGTCTGCCTATGCAAATTGCTATCATCATATTGGGCACATGACTAACCTGCGATGGGACCTAAATCGCCTTTGGCAATACCCAATTTTTAACGGTTACTCTCAAGCACTAGCTACTTCGTTTAATGCGCAAACTGTCTTGGGCAATAGCACGATGAATACTTTTTATGCTTTGCCTGCCTACCTTTGGAATGACGTGCAATCTGTGTTGTCGCAACACGAACTTGACGCGCTAACCTATGATTTGGAAGTGTTTACACATACCGGACAATTGCCGGAAATAGAGGGCAGGCAAGTTGAAAGCAAACAGTGGATAGCGTTGTTGATGAATTTGGGTATAAAGCAACACAGTGTTGATGCTATTGTTAGCCATATGCCAACGCAACAAATTGATCGACAGTTGTCGCAATTAGCACAGTTTTTTAGTCAACAAAGTAACGCATTTCCAAGTAAGCAAGATTATCGACAGACATATTTAAAGCAGCACCAATAGGACACGTAATGACTACAAATAATAGTATAAAAAACATCGTCATTGTTGGCGGAGGTACAGCAGGCTGGATGACAGCTGCTGCGTTTTCCAAAGTATTGGGCGACCAATACTGCAACATTACGTTAATTGAATCAGATGCTATTGGTACTGTTTCCGTAGGCGAAGCAACAATTCCACAAATACAGCTGTTTAATCGTATTCTTGATATTGATGAGAATGAATTCATCAAACAAACACAAGGTACGTTTAAACTTGGCATAGAGTTCGTCGATTGGTTGCGCAAAGGTCATAGCTATATGCATCCATTTGGAACCATTGGCAACGACATGGATGCTATTCCATTTCATCATTATTGGCTTAAAGCCCATCAGCAAGGCAAAGTACCAAACTTAGACAGTTATTCACTTGCATCACAAGCAGCAAGGCAAGGTAGGTTTGTTCGCCCACAAAATATGGGAAACTCGCCGCTGTCTCAAATCACATATGCATTTCATTTTGATGCAACCCTGTACGCTCAATTTTTGCGAAACTACGCTGAGCAAAGGGGCGTTGTGCGTAAAGAAGGTAAAATCGTCGATGTTGTGCTTCGCCATAGTGATGGATTTATCGATTCTGTTGTTACGGAAAAAGGGGAACACCTTAACGCGGATTTATTTATTGATTGCTCAGGTTTTAAAGGGTTATTAATCGAACAAGCGTTAGAAACTGGATTCGAAGATTGGAGCCATTGGTTGCCTTGCGATCGCGCTGTTGCAATGCCTTGTATGGCGACAAAAGAGTCTCTACCTTATACCATCTCAACCGCACGTGATGCGGGCTGGACTTGGCGGATACCGCTGCAACACCGTGTTGGTAATGGCTATGTTTATCCAAGCAAATTTGTCAGTGACGATGAAGCAGTAGCTATTTTACGCAAATCAATGGAAAGTGAGCCGATTGCGGAGCCAAACTTTTTGCGCTGGACCACAGGTATTCGCAAGAAAGGCTGGAACAAAAATTGTGTGGCGATTGGTTTGTCAGCGGGCTTTATCGAACCGCTCGAATCAACAGGTCTGCATTTGATTCAATCGGCAATTGCCAAGTTATTGGGCTTCTTTCCTAGCCAGGGTTTTGCACAGGAAGATATTGATGCTTATAACAGTCAATTGACAGTTGAAATGGAAAGGATTCGCGATTTCATAATTCTCCATTACAAGGCAACGGAACGAGAAGATACGCCATTTTGGCAGTATTGTAAGCATATGGAGGTGCCAGAATACTTAACCAAAAAAATGGACCTATATCGCGCAAATGGTCGAATATACCGACAAGACGGTGAACTGTTTAACGAAACATCGTGGTTAGCTGTGATGCAAGGTCAAGGGGTAACGCCTGCGGGCTATCATCCGCTAGTGGATGTGCTATCGCAACAGGAACTAGAACGCCGTTTAATGCATATTAAATCGGTTATCGATAAATCGGTTACGCTAATTCCTAAGCAACAAGATTTCATTGATAAGTACTGCAAAGCCGAAAGCATGAAAAAAGAGATGGTGTAAAGTGTCTCACAAAAAAGTGTTAGTCTACTTTGAATTAAACCTCTTGTTTATGAAAACTACTTTATTGTTGGCATTAATTATGGTGATACAAGGTTGCAACTTTGCTGATTCTGATGCGAGTTTAAATCGAGAAGGCTACGTTTCAAACGTAGATCAGAAGCCCCGAGAATACTTTGTATATCTACCAAAAGGATATCAACAGGCTAGCGATAAAACATGGCCTGTATTATTGTTTTTGCATGGTAATGGCGAACGCGGCAATGGCTTAGATGAATTAGATTTCGTGTTAAAGCATGGCCCTTTATATGAGGCCTGGATACAAAAGAAAGACTTACCCTTTATCATCATTTCACCGCAATTGCATATGTATGACTTTGATAAAAAGTTAGATTACATTGGCAATAGAACCAGAGACGAGATCCCACAAAGATTAGAAAAAGGGGTAGAGGCTCGCCCCAAAGCTTTTGCTACTAGTCAACCGATACAGCGTGCGCAAAGTGTTACATCAATGAATGATGTTGCACCATTGTTGCCGCTGGGTTGGGAAAAAAGCGAAAGGGACTTACTAAGCATATTGGATGCTGTAACGGCAAAGTATCGTGTTGATACAAAGCGAACTTATTTAAGTGGCTTAAGCTATGGTGGCTTTGGCACCTGGTACATGGCAAGCAAGCACCCGTAAAGATTTGCCGCCATTGCACCTGTTGTTGGTTGGGGACACCCTGATTTAATGGCGCCAATTGCTCAGCATCAGATACCTGTTTGGGCATTTGCAGCTGGCAGAGATCGCGCTATTGATATTCGTTATTTTTATCCGGGATTAGCAACACTAGAATCGTTAGGGCATAAAGATGTGCGCTTTACTGTGCATGAAGATATGGGACACGATGCTTGGACTAGGGTCTATCAAAGCGAGGATTTCTATTCTTGGCTACTCACTCATAAGTTAGCTCAGTAGTAAAAAGGTACTCTGCTGCCGAGTACCTTTTCTAAGCGTTTATCTTTATTCATTCCAAGTTGAAATAATGCCTTTTAATAAACGACCATTTTCAGTGAGGCTGTCAGCAGATAGCGTTGAAGGATTTGTTTGCTGTTTGAAAATAGAGGCACCTTCATCTTTATCTGAAACAGACCATGATAGATGAATTAACTGATTCTTTTTGGCAAACGCCATCCATGAACTGACCGATTCTTTGTCAACACCGCCATCTCCATTTGCATTCACAGCACCCCATTCTGAGATTATGATTGGTAAGCCGTTATCTATGGCCTTTTGCGCGCGCGCTATCAGTGATGCTTTATGGCTACCGGCATAAAAGTGCAAGGCATAGGCGAGATTCTTACCCTCTAGCGGACTTAGGGCTGCCTTATCGACATCTTGAGACCAGGTTTGTGTCCCAACAATAATAATATTGTCTTTATCGATACCTCTAATATGCTCCACTAGCTGTTGCGAGTAGGGTTTGATGGTTGATTCCCAATCAGTGTTGTTAAGCGGTTCATTGTAAATTTCATAGATGACGTGTGGATAGCTACCATATTGGGTTGCTATGTCGCTAAAAAAGCGTTTTGCCAGTGCAACTTTATCTTCTGCGTGGTGCGAGTGAAAATCTACAATAACGTAAATATCCTGCTTTATCGCAGCGTCGATTATTGTTTTCGCCCGAGCAAGGTTTTCGTCGTAGTCTTCTTCTAAACCACCATTATGGTCAGCGCCTATTGCCGCACGAACAATACCAGCATGCCATTTAGTCGCGAAATATTTAACAACGTCTTGATGATAGAATTTTTCTTGTCCCCAACCGGTGTTGCTCCAGAAGAATGAAGGGCCAGCAAGTGAAGCTACTTGACCATGACTGTTAACGATGGTGTTTTGTTTGACGCTTAAAGCGCCATGATTACTGACAATGCCAGTTGGCGTGTCCTTAGCTAATGAGGGAACTAGTATTGCAATAATGCAAGATAAAATAAGCGCAGTTTTCTTCATGTAAACCTCCTACAATAGATAAGTCTATTTTAGGAGTCAGGATTCGCATGTCGTCTTAGCAAATACCGTTTGCAAAACTTGAACGTATGACTTTCTTTTCGTCAATTACTCATACTTGATAAAACGCTTCCGATACTGAGTTGGCGTTGCACCGACAATCTTCTTAAAAAAGGTGTTAAATGTCGCTTTGCTGTTGAAGCCAGACATATCCATAATATCTAACATGGTTAGTTTATGGTTGTCGGTATTCTGCAAGAGTTGCTGACTTTCTTCGATGCGATAACCATTAATAAACTCAAAGAAGTTTTGTTCAAAATGACGGTTAATGATCTGGCTTAATAATCGCGGAGAAATATTGACTTGTTTGGCCAAGCTTTCCAGCGTTAACAAATGGTGAAGAAACGGTTTCTGCTCTGCCATATAGGTTTCTAATTTCTGAATATCTTGCGGATCAAAAGGTAATTTTTCTTGTTCTTTAGATGAACTTTTTGTTACCCCCTGGAATATTGGCGAGTAACTTGTACTGAAGAATATCAGGAGCGAAATTAAGAACATTGTGAAGTAATTTGCGGTAAGGCCCATCGCTTCAAAATCGATAAGTACGTGCAATTCTACCGAGAATAGAATGGCTACTACAACAAATACTGCTTGCACGTAAACAAGTAAAAAACCAACGATAAGCAATTTCAACCATTTCAAATCAATGGTTTCTATGCTGGCGTATTCATCTTTGATACGGTTTTGGTATTTCAGTAATTCGATAATACAAAGTGCGCCACAGAATGCCCTAAACAATTCTCTAAAAATGTTTACTGCAAATTTGTAGGTAGGCTCATCTTCTAAGTGATAACCCGTTAAAAAATTCATTTTTTCTTGGTAGCTGAGTAAAAACCAATTATCCATTTCATACACAAGATAGAGCAAGAAGGGTAAGAAAAATAATAAGTCTGATCTTTTAAGACGATAGTCCTTATAAATTAGAGACCTGACAAACAGCAACAGGAAAACGGATTCAAGCCAATAAGCACAGCCAAAAATAAAGAATACATTTGGGGAAAAGTCGAGCGCAAACTGTCTAAATGCTTCGCCAAAATTGATCAGAATATCAAGTGGAATTGCGGCCCAACATAACAAAAAGCAAGCGAGTAACTTGTTACTTAACTTCTTTCCTTTCTTAAACGGGAGAATAAAGCAGGCAAACAAAATGCATTGGTAGATGGTGATCAGCAATACCACATCATGCAAATTAAAAATTACAGCACTCATTGATGATTTTTATTCTTTTAAAACGCTTATCTATTAACCTTATCGTGCGCTTAATCGACGCCAGAGTCAACGAATTTGTCGCTTGAAACCTTTCGCTTTTCTCATCACAGATTAATCTTTTATCGACAACAAAGTCGCCTGTATCTTAGCGCTTAAGGATACTAACTGAGCGCCAATATTTACCGCGCCAGTAGCTGTTTGATAGAGATGAAATCATGACACCCTTGCTACTAGAGGCATGCATGAATTTCCCTTGTGTTAAGTAGACGCCAACATGATTTGTATTTTTATCTATTTTGAAAAATACAAGGTCGCCCTGTTGCAATTCAGATTGTTTAACGATGTGGCCTTGTTGCGCTTGCAGTTCGGTCGTCCGAGGTAGGTAGGTCGCAAACAATTGCTTGTACGCGATATGAGTGAAAGCTGAGCAGTCGACGCCTCGTTTTGACATACCCCCTAATTTGTAGGGTGTTCCTTGCCAGTCGCTATAAAATTTATTTATCTGCGCAGTTTTGTCGTCACTAACCGTCGAGTTAGTTTCAATGGCAATGTCAGTACGATCTTGCTCCCGCACCGTGGAACACGCAGAGAGTAAAAGTATTAAAGTGGCGAAAAGGTAACGCATGAAAAAACCGTGTTTTTATCAAATACTATCACTATTGTTATGTGCAAACAAAAAAGCCAGTGAGTACTCTTCACTGGCTTTTTGCTTTATAAACAAAGTGTTTATGCGACGTTTGATTCCATCGTCATCAGCGACGCATTACCACCTGCTGCCGTTGTGTCGATGGTGACTGTTTTTTCAGTGACCATACGTTCAAACAATCCCTTATTTGTGTACGCGGTAATTAAAGGCAATATTGCACCGCTGCGAGCCGCTACTGTCTCTCCAACTAGCCCCTTATATGGGCTGATGTTATCGACAATTGCACCCGACAACGTTGGATGCTCCAGAACCGTATAAAGGTGGCCAATATTAAGGACTTGAATACTGCCTTTTGGTAAGCCTGCTTCATGTAATGCTGCAGCAATATCGTTTGTTTCTTCTAAGAAGTCATCATCGACTAATGCTACAACGACATTACCTGCTGCAAGGGCCGAGATAACCGACATCATCCAATAACCAAAGCCTGTTTCACTACATCTAATTGCTGCTAATGTGCCTCGAGACTCAAGGTATAGCGTGTTTGATTCACCTGTTGGCCCCGGTAATACCGTAGCGTGAGATAATTGTTTTTCCATATATAACACGTGTTCTCTAGCAGCTGTTAAAAATGGCTTAAGCTCATCACTGTTGCTCAGTTTAATGCCACCAGAAGCTAATTTAGCTAACAGTTGTCTAACAATAGATAATTTAGTGTTTACTGGAGTAAAGCCCCAAGTTAGTTCGTCTTCTTTCGCTGAATGCATTGCACTATCAACAATAACGCTATCAGGTGTGCTGCGTGCAACCTTTTCTGCAAGATCTGTCGCTTGCGCTTCGCTTAGCGACACACTTGGTAATGACATGGTATCTTTTACCAAACGAGTGAGGTAAGCCGGTCCACCTGCTTTAGGCCCGGTGCCTGATAGACCACGGCCACCAAATGGTTGAACACCAACAACCGCGCCAATCATATTGCGATTAACATACACGTTACCGGCGCGTGAGCGAGCCGCTAAATACTGACTCTTCTCTTCAATTCGCGTATGAATACCCATAGTTAAACCAAAGCCGGTACCATTAATTTGGTCGATTACATTTTCTAGCTCTGACGCTTTGTATCGGATAACATGTACGCAAGGGCCAAACACTTCTTTGGTTAATACAGACAGGTTTTCAATTTCATAGAGACGAGGAACAAAGAAGAAATTACCTGTATCGCCCATATCAGGTCCTTCACAAGCGTAGTGAAGCGTTGCTTTATCTGCTAAGTAAGCAACGTGTTCGTTCAAACTGTTATAAGCTTTTGTATCAATAACTGGGCCAACATCTGTTGATAATAGCGATGGGTCACCAACATGCAATTCTTTCATTGCCCCTTTGATCATATCAATGATTTTATCGGCGACATCTTCCTGCAAAAACAATACACGCAACGCTGAACAACGTTGTCCCGCGCTTTGGAAGCCTGACGCAATGACATCGTCAACAACCTGCTCAGGAAGTGCAGTAGAGTCAACAACCATACAATTTTGACCACCTGTTTCCGCGATTAGCGGCACTGGGTCACCATCACGCTCGGCAAGTTTCTTCGATATCCAGGTGCCGGTTTCCGTTGAGCCTGTAAACATAACTGCTTGCACGCGCTCATCTGGAACGATGTTTTGGCCAACCACACTGCCGCGAGCAATTACTGGTACAACAACGCCTTCAGGTAGACCAATTTGGTGCATTAATTCGATTGTACGTAGTGCAATTAAACTTGTTTGCTCTGCAGGTTTCGCAACTACTGTGTTGCCGGTAACAATCGCTGCAGCAACTTGCCCTAAAAAGATCGCTAGTGGGAAGTTCCATGGACTAATACATAACACTACGCCTCGTGATACTAGCGACTGATCTGCCATTAACGATTGCGCTCTAGCCGCGTAATAACGACAAAAATCTACGGCCTCGCGAACCTCAGCAACACCATCTGGAATGGTTTTACCTGCTTCTTTAACACAAAGCGCAATAAGCTCGTCACGATGTGCTTCAAGTACATCTGCGGTTTTGTTTAAAATTGCTGCACGCTCGCTAACGTCTAATGCACTCCAACTAGCAAATGCATCTTGTGCTTTATCAACGATAGCGGTCATTTCTTCAGCCGGTACGTGGTTGATAAAACCAATGGTTTGGCTATGGTTGGCAGGATTAACGACGGCATGAGCATCTTCTGGAACCTCGATTTGTGATGCTTGTGCAAACCAATCATCTAGGTTTTTGCGCATCACATTTAGGTCGTCTACATGGGTTAAATCAATACCCTTTGAGTTTGCTCGCTCATCGCCATACAACTCAAGAGATTGAGGAATTTCTGGGTTGTATTTGTTATGCCAAGCTTTGACTACCTCAACTGGATCTGACAATAGTGACTCAACAGGAATATTGTCATCAACAATGTTGTTCACAAATGAAGAGTTTGCACCATTTTCTAGTAAGCGGCGAACTAAGTAAGCTAATAGATCAGAGTGTTCGCCTACAGGTGCATATACGCGGCATGGAATATTTTTACCGGTGACGACTTGATCGTAAAGCGTTTCACCCATGCCATGTAAGCGCTGGAATTCAAAGCCTTGCGCATCGCCGGCCATTTCTATGATAGTAGCTACGGTATAGGCATTATGTGTGGCAAATTGAGGATAGATAGTGTCGCGGTACTCAAGCAGTTTTTTTGCACATGCTTGGTAGGAAACATCGGTTGATGGTTTGCGAGAAAACACAGGGAAGTCGTTAAATCCTTCGACTTGTGTTTCTTTAATTTCACTGTCCCAATAAGCGCCTTTTACCAACCTTACCATCATTTGACGGCCCACTTTTTGAGTCAGTTCGCGTACCCATTCAATCACAAATATGCCGCGTTTTTGATAGGCTTGCACGGCAATACCAAAGCCATCCCAGCCTGCGAGATCTTCGTCAGCAAATACAGCTTCAATAATATCTAATGAAATATCCAAACGGTCAGCTTCTTCAGCGTCAACAGTAAAGCCGATGTCATAGCCTTTTGCTGCTATGGCAAGTTCCTTTAATCTTGGGATTAATTCACTCATGACACGATCGCGATGAGAAAACTCATAGCGTGGGTGAATAGCTGAAAGCTTTATAGAAATGCCTGGGCTTTTTTGTGGCCCCTTGTTGTTTGCTGCTTTACCAATGGCGTTAATTGCTGACATGTAGGCGTCGAAATAACGGTCCGCATCAGCCATGGTGCGAGCGCCTTCGCCGAGCATATCATACGAATATGTATAGCCTTTAGCTTCAGTATCACGGGCACGTTTAATAGCGCTCTTGATATTGTGGCCCATAACAAATTGTGTACCCATAATCTTCATGGCATAACGCACGGCTTTGCGAATAACAGGCTCACCAAGGCGGCCTACAGTTTGTTTTAACAAACCAAATTGCTCTTTTTTATTCTTGTCTGAATAATTGACTAGCTTGCCAGTGAGCAACAAGCCCCATGAAGAGGCGTTTACAAATAGTGATTCACTGTTACCAATGTGTGAAGACCAATCACCATGGGCCAATTTATCGCGAATAAGGCTGTCAGCAGTATCTTTATCTGGTACACGCAACAAGGCTTCGGCTAAACACATCAGCACTACACCTTCTTCGGTAGACAACGAGAATTCATTGAGTAGGGCATCAACGCCACCTTTGCCTACTTGATCTTTTCGAATGTTTACCACCAATTTACGCGCAAACTCCCATGCGCGGGATTTTGCATCAACATCGATTTCTGCAATCGGTAAAAGATGATCCAGTATGGTGTTTTCGTCGCAACGATAATGGTCGCGAATCGTTTGTCTGATAGGTGTAGTTGCCGTGAGAGAACCGTCAAATAACATAGCCGTACCTTAAAAAAATGTTTTACTTAGTATTAGTTGTGTATTTTATCCAATTAATCACAGTATATGATGGCTTAATTGCACTAAATGCAGTATTTTATTTTGTATAAAATGCTTTTAGCCTTATATGGTGCTTATCTGTATGGAAAAAATACGAAGTTTAGATCGTATCGATTTAACAATTTTAGACACTCTTCAGAAAAATGGCCGAATTTCTAACGTAGATTTAGCGAAAACGGTCAATTTGAGTCCAAGTCCCTGTTTAGATAGGGTCAAACGTTTGGAGCAGGAAGGATATATTGAACGATACGGCGCCTTTTTAAATGCGGCAAAACTTAAATATGGTATGTCGGCTTTTATTCAAGTTACCCTTGACCGTACAACAGGAGACGTTTTTAACAAATTCAGAGATGAAGTCGTCAAGATTAAAGAGGTCGCCGAGTGCCATATGGTTGCCGGCGGCTTTGACTATTTGTTGAAACTACGTTTTGAAAACATGGATGCTTATCGCGAAGTATTGGGCGTGATTGTCGAACTACCTGCAGTGTCACAAACTCACACCTATGTTGTTATGGAACAAGTCAAAAAAGATGGTGGTGTGCCGTTAGTGTCAGCATAATGATACAAATAATTCGCTTGCAATAAGCGCTATTGCTGTGAAGGGTGTCGCTAGCTTCAAAAAATGTTATCGTGCAACATTACCCGTTTGTCGTGTGTGACTTTTATCAAGTAATAAACCTGATATAGTGCCCATGACAATGATTAACCTGCATAGAAGCAAAACAATGAAAACAACTTTATTATCACTGACAGGGGCGGTGCTACTCACTGGATTAGTTGGGTGTGGCCAAGAGCAAGATGCTCCAATTTCTAACGCTTCAGTGGAAGCTGACAGAATAAAAGCTCACATGACCTTTTTAGCTGATGACACGCTTAAAGGTCGTGATACAGGAAGCGAAGGCTACCAAATTGCCGCTAATTACGTCGTTTCTCAGTTTAAACAAATTGGGGTTGAACCAAAGGGTGACCACGGCAGTTATGAACAACAAGTGACTTTCCGAAAAGCATTCTTAGAAAAAGATACCGCAAAAGTTTCTATTACCAATAGCAATGGTTCGATAGCGTTAGTTGAAGGTGAAGGCTTTATTGCTGGCGGCTCAACGGCGCGTGCAGAGACTAATCTTTCGGGTGAAACAGTATTTGTTGGTTACGGTATCGTTTCTGAACAATTTGGCTTGAATGACTACGAGGGTTTAGATGTCGAAGGTAAGATAGTGGTTGCACTATCAGGTCGTCCAGAAGACATTCCATCGGAAGAAGGTGCTGTACTAGGTTCTAGCTCAATTAAATATCAAGCAGCCGCGGACGCTGGTGCTATTGGCTTTGTGACCATCCACACGCCAAAAAGAGAAAAGGTACGCTCGTTTAAAGTAAGCTCTCGTTTTGCCTATGGACCACGCTACACTTGGGTTGATAAGACCGGTAAGACCGCAAACACCTATGGTGATATTCGTGGCGGTGCATATCTTTCGCACGAAGCCGCTGTTGCACTATTTGAAGGTGCGCAAATGAGTGCGGAAGAAGTATTTGCCTTAGACGAGGAAAACAAAGCCGTTAAAGGTTTTGCATTAAATGCATCTATCGCTATTGAAAGTAAGTCACGTCATGAAGAAATCACTAGCCCTAATGTCGTAGGTGTTATTGAAGGCAGTGACCCTGTGCTTAAAGATGAGTATGTTGTATTCAGTGCACATTTAGATCATATCGGTGTATCAACGCACGGCGATCATGAAGATAAGATTAATAATGGCGCGTTGGACAATGCATCAGGTGTATCAACTTTGTTGGAAACCGCGCGTGTGTTCTCTGCAATGGACGTCAAACCTAAACGTTCTATTCTATTCGTAGTGGTAACAGGGGAAGAAAAAGGCTTACTTGGTTCAAGCTATTTCGCTAGAAACCCAACGGTTCCGCAAGTGCAAATGGTCGGTAACGTTAATTTAGATATGCCATTGTTGCTATACCCGTTTGCTGATGTTGTGGCTTTTGGTGCAACTCATTCAACATTAGGGCCTATTGTTGAAAAAGCGGCAGGAAAAATAAACATTGGCTTAAGTCCAGATCCTATGCCAGAGCAATCGCTTTTTGTACGCAGTGACCATTACTCTTTTGTAAAAGAAGGTATTCCTTCAGTATTTCTAATGACAGGGTTTAAATCTCAAGATCCAGAAATCGACGGTGGTGAAGTATTTAGAGATTTTCTAAAGAATCATTACCATCAACATAGCGATGAGTTAGATTTACCAATTAACTACGATGCGGCTGCGCGTTTTGCGGAAGTTAACTTCATGATTGGTCTAGAAATCGCAAATGGTGACGAGCGTCCACAATGGAATCAAGATGATTTCTTTGGTAAAACGTTCGCACAATAATCTTTACTCAAGAAAGGGGTAGCTTGGCTACTCCTTTTCTTTTTGCAAGACAATGAACTGAATCCTTGATAGCATCGAGGAAACCTAGCCACACAACGCGTCTGTGTCTGGCACATGAAAAATTATTATAAAATAAAGGACAGTTATGAGCGCAAATAGAGAACATTTTAGTTCACGTATTGGTTTCATATTAGCTGCCGCTGGTTCAGCTGTTGGTATTGGTAACCTGGTTGGTTTTCCAGTAAACGCAGCCAAAAATGGTGGTGGCGCATTCTTACTTGTTTACGCATTATTCGTATTTTTTATCTGTTTACCTGTGATGATTGCCGAAATGGCAGTTGGTCGTAAAACTGAAAAGGAGCCTGTTGGTGCCTATAAAGATTTGAGCCAAGGTAACAAATTTTGGGGCGGCGTTGGCTTTCTAGGTGTGCTTACACCATTTATGATCGGCGTCTTCTACATGGTTATTACCGTATGGATTTTTGGTTACATCGCGCTAACTGCGATGGGTAAACTTGATTACTTAGCTGCCGGTGGCTTTGGTGAGTTTATTAACAGCCCTTACTTGTTTATTTCACTAGCCGTTGTCAGTGCAATCGTTGGTTTTATTTTAGTTGCAGGTGTAAAAGACGGTATAGAAAAAGCCGCCAAATCACTGATGCCAACTTTGTTCGTGATGTTAATAGTGATGGTAGTGTTTGTTTTGTTCCAAGACAATGCCATGGCCGGTGTAAAGTTTTTCCTTATCCCTGATTTTGATAAAATTACGCCAACGGTGATCAACGGAGCATTGGCCCAGGCCTTCTTCTCGCTATCTTTGGGTATGGGTATATTGATTACTTATGGCTCATACATTAACCGTAAAACAGACATTGCTGGCTCTGCTAAGTTAGTGGCATTAACCGATACTGCTGTAGCCTTTACGGCCGGTCTAATGATTCTACCTGCGGTATTTTCATTTAACCCTAATGTTGATCCTAACAACTTAAGTGATAGCTCGGTTTCATTAATCTTTAACTTTCTGCCAAAAATCTTTTTAGCGCTTGAAGGTTCTGTTGGTTATATCGGTGCTAGCGCAATCGCTATCTTCTTTTTCTTACTTGTCTTTTTTGCAGCGATTACGTCTTTAGTTTCGATTATAGAAGTACCAGTGTCATATTTAGTGACGGAAAAGAATCACAGCCGTAAAAAAGCGCTAGGCGTATTATTAATAACTGCTGGCGTATTGACCGTATTTGCTATGGTCTCTTTCGGTATGGTGTCATTCTTTACCGAGTTTACGTCGTATGCCGATAAGTCGAAGTCATTTTTTGACGTAATTTACGATGTGTTTTATGACACTATTCTGCCGCTTAATGGCTTCTTATTATGTTTGTTTGTGAGCTACCGCTGGAAAAAGCATAACCTAAATGCGGAGCTTTCTGTCGGCAATGAGAATTACCCAAATACATTGATGGCGAAGTACGTGAACTTTTCACTGAGCACGTTTATTCCTGTTATTGTTTTAGGTATTTTTATAAATACAGTGGCGACAATATTCTTTGGGAAAAGCTTAATTTAGCTATTGCCAGGTGTAACATTCAGCTAAAATAGGCCACATTAGTGGCCTTTTTTTATTGCTATGCATCAATATATTTCTGCTCAAGATTTTTCCTACTGTCAGCGTTTATTCCATGGAAGAGGGCATGCCTATGAAGGTTTGTCACATGTAAACGTGGACTGGTATCCACCTGTTGTTGTCATTATTTTATACAGCGAAGTAGAAGATACTTGGCTGCATCATCAGGCGAATTGGCTGTCTAAAAACATTACCGGTTGCAAATCTGTGCTGGTGCAACGTCGTTATCTCTCTATGTCGCCAACCGAGCATATATTAGGTGAAGAGGTTAGAGCGACCGTTGTTAAAGAGGGTTCGCTAAAGTTTAATATTGATTTGAGTAACGCACAAAATTCGGGGCTGTTTCTTGATATGGCTAACGGTAGGGCATGGCTCAATCAGCATGCTGAAGGTAAGAACGTACTCAATTTGTTTGCATATACGTGTGCTTTTTCAGTTGCCGCCATTGCCGGTGGTGCCAAGCAAGTGGTTAATGTCGATATCAGTAAATCATCGTTAGCTAAGGGCAGAGAAAATCATCGCCTCAACGACCACAACCTTGAACGGGTGAAGTTTCAAGGTGTCGATATATTCAAATCCTATAGTCGTCTTAAAAAGTTCGGCCCCTATGATATTTTGGTCTGTGATCCGCCTTCTTTTCAAAAAGGGAGTGTAGATATTGCTCGCGACTACAAAAAAATCATTAAACGCATACCAGCCCTAGTAAAGCCCGGTGGGCAGCTATTGTTATGTTTGAATTCGCCTGATTTAGACGAAGCTTTTTTGCTGCAAGAAGTCGCGCGTGAATGTGCAGATTGCCAGTTCATCGAAAAGTTAGATAACCCCAACGTATACAAGGAAGCACACCAAGGAAAAGGACTAAAAGTGCTGTTATTTCATTACTCACCTAAATGTTAATATTTTATTAATCTAGTATTTACATTTTATTTATACTAGACTCGGAAATAGTCATTACGTGTTAATTATTTAGCAGTCGGAAGTAGTTGACCTAACGGCGGTATTTTTGCAATTGCATAAAACAACAAAATGAAAGAAGGGATGAGTTATGAAAAAAGTTCTTTTAGCTTCTGCGTTATTAGTTTCAGCGTCAGCAATGGCAACAGCTCCAGGCGGTAGTGGATGTGGTTGGGGTAGTATGTTATTTGCTGGTAAAAATGGATTACCTATTCACGTATTAGCAGCAACTACTAACGGTATTACTGCAAACAACACCTTTGGTATGACGTCAGGCACGAACGGCTGTTCTACAGACGGTTCATTAACGTATGGCGGTAAAGGTTTAGTTAATGTAGGTAAAATTATCGATGAGTTTTCTGAAGACGTAGCACGTGGTGATGGCGAAGCAATTACTGCTGTAGCTGTATCAATGGGCGTAACTGAAGCAGACCGTTCACACTTCAAACAAACATTACATACAAACTTCGATTCACTGTTCCCGTCTGAAGACGTTACAACAGAGCACGTAGTAAGTACTATGTTTGCGATCATGAAAGAAGATCAAAAATTAGCAAAATATGTTGCTTAATTAAATAAACTAAGTGTTAATAAAGGAGGTTGCCTAGCAACCTCTTTTTTTTATTTTGGGAAAATTTGACGAAGTACATGAAGTATCTAATTGTTGCACTAGTAACACTTACGTTTTCACAAGCTTATGGCGCAGATGTTGCCCCACAAAAATTAGAAGAATTGGCTTGGAGTAAAGCATGGTTGGCGCTTTTACACTATGATGGAAAAACCAAGCAAAGTGGGCTAGAAAGCTATGTAGACGACGAAAAATTCTTTAGTAGCCCCAATGGGCATGTTGATCCGGTCGCTGAATTACAGGCAACTATTGACGTTTTGATTGCTGAGCCTGAAGCGCAATGTCGTTACCAAGCAAGAAAGCGCTTTATTTTAGATCAACTGCCTGATCTCAAAACCCACATTAAAGACCAACATTGCGACTTGTATACCCGCTGGCGAGAAAAACTGAACACCGATTCTATCGTGTTGGTGTTTGCCTCCGCGATGCTTAATAGCCCCTCTTCAATGTATGGCCATACATTCCTTCGTTTCGATCCAAAAAATGTAGAAAAGCACTCTACCTATTTGTCTTTTGCGCTTAATTTTGGCGCGAATGTAACCGAAGATGATGGCGGCGCTTTATATGCGATAAAAGGTCTGACAGGCGGCTATCCTGGTACCTTTGCATCTAACCCTTATTTTGAAAAAATTCAAGAATACAGCCGCCTTGAAAATCGCGATATGTGGGAATATCGTCTCAACCTTACTCCTGATGAAGTCAATCGACTGCTAGAACATGTTTGGGAGCTTAAGGAGATAGAGTTTGATTATTATTTCTTTGATGAAAATTGCTCATTTAGGTTGCTAGAGCTGCTTGAAGTGGCAAGACCTACGGTTAACCTACTTGATGACTTTCCAGTGGCAGCGATTCCTATCGATACCATACGGATAGCGCAGCAAAATGACATGATAGCCTCGGCGTATTATAGACCGTCAGTATTAACTGAATTAAAACATCAAATCGATTTGCTCGATGAGGCAGGCCAACAAGCAGTTTTATTGCTTGCACAAGATGCAACTTATGCGCAGTCTTCAACATTTAAACAGCTGCCACAGCAACAGCAAAACTTAGCTATAGATACGGCTTATCGCTATTTACGATACCAAAACACCCATGCGCAAAGAGACCCTGAAATTAGTAAACGCAGTTTTGCTTTATTAAAACTGATGCGGGCGAATAAACTGGGCGAATTACCTGTAATACCTCGTCCCACAGATCCGCTTGATGGCCATTTAACGACCATGTGGGGATTTGGCGGTGGCCATGATGAAAAGGGCGCTTATGGCGACATTACTCTGCGAGGGAGTTATCACGATTTGCTGGACCCTGCCCCTGGTTTTTTTCCAGGGATGTCACTTAATATGCTCAAATTTGTGGCCAGAGCCTATGAGGATGAAGTGGTCGTACAGCAGTTTGAATTGCTTGATATCATGTCGTTAAATGGCCGAAATCAGTATTTTAGCCCTTTGTCTTGGAATGCCAATGTTGGGTTAGAACAAGCTTGGTCGGGCGGTAAATTTAGGTATGCGTTTCAAGGCAGTGGTGGCGCAGGTTGGAGCTATCAACCTGTTGATAATGCCTATTTATTTGCATTGTTGACCGCTCGGCTTGAATTTAGCCAAGGTTTTGAGCATAAAGTAAACCTTGCTGGCGGACTGCACCTCGGTTACTTGCAAGCTTGGGACAATACCTCATTGCTATTTGATGCGCAGGCCTATCAATTTATTAATGATATCTATCGTATAAGGGTAGGGTTTTCACAAAGCGTTTCTTTTGCAACAAATCATAGTATTCGTCTTGGCGTTAATTATCATGACGTTGAAGATCTAGACTACGTGGATGTTAAACTTGAATATCGCCACTACTATTAAACGCGCGTTATGTCTTTTGCTTGTGCTGCTGCTTTCAAGCTGCAGTGGTTTATTGTTTTATCCTGATAAAACTATGTATCAGACACCAGAGATACTCGACCTTAAATATGAAGATGTCTATTTACCTTTGTCTCGAGATATCAAACTTCATGGATGGTGGTTGCCTAGCGTTGGTCCGGCAAAAGGGACGGTCTATTTTTTACATGGTAATGCTCAAAACATCAGTACCCATATGATGAATGTGGCATGGATGGCTGAAGCAGGCTATCAAGTGTTTATGATTGACTACCGAGGCTATGGCAGGTCTACTGGTATTCCAGTCATTCCTGATGTTTTTGATGATATTCGTAGCGGATTTTTGTATTTGCTAACGCGCGAAGAAGTGAAACAAAAACCCATATTTGTGTTTGCGCAAAGTCTTGGTGCGTCGATGTCGGGTTATGTATTTGCAACAGACCCACAACTAAAACAAGCTGTGACCGCAATCATGCTAGATTCTGCGTTTACTGGATACGATGAAATTGGTAAAGATGTTGCCTCTCGCACATGGCTTACTTGGTTGTTTCAATATCCTGTAGCTTGGTCAATGCCGAGTGAATACAACTTAGATAATGTGATTGATGAAATGTCGCCAACACCGCTGCTTATATTGCATAGTAAAGAAGACCAAGTAATACCGTTTGCTCACGGGCAAGCGCTTTATGAAAAAGCGCAATTACCGAAAGCGTTTTTTGAATACCATGGCGATCATATTGCGGTCTTTTTCAATCACAATAATCGCAAAACCGTTCTAAAATATATGCAAGACCAAATCGACGCGCAGCAAAATGCCACAACGCGCAATCAATAGAGGATTATTTTACTTACGCGTATGTCTGTTTGCGGTCGTTGTATAGCTCGATAATGTCTGAAATTGCATCAGAGCAATATGGTTTTAAGCCGCTCAACAACATGTTCTTTTCACCATGGCCAACAATATTGCCGGCATCATCAACGATGTTAAACGCTAAGATAGCTTTACCACGTTTCCCGTCTACAGACAGGTTTGTTGATGCGGTTTCTAATCGTAGACCTTTAATATCGAAAGTATCTAACGTTAATGACATGTTTTCATACATTACCATTGGGCGCGCAGGGTTTATCATGACATTGTTTTCTTCCATTAATTCTACCAACATGCCTGGGAATGTTTGACCTGAAAAGGCAACATAGGCTTGAATCAAATCATGGGTCAATGCGTCGTCTTTAATGCTATTACCTGAGCAGTTGATACCGACATATTCTTTGTCGTTAACATCAGTAACAAAGCTTTCGCTCTCTAGCTGCGTTGGGAAATTAAGCGGCGTGTCATCAGACACCATACCGGAGAATGTAAAACGCATATTTTGATGGATGCCACAACGCTTTAAAACGATAGCAAATAACAGATCGCCAGGCACAACAAAACGCTTCGCATCATGATCATGAAGCGGGTTAAAATCGTTTGCCACTTGTTTTGCAAAGCTGCAACCATGCGCTCTTTTAAATACAATTTGTTCGTCGTTTTGCTCAAAAAATTGCTCTAAAAACATACTACTTTTACATCTCGCTGGTTAAAAAACTGGCGCATATTAGCAAGAAGAAAGCAAAAAATCGAAGGTTTATTTACTGGGCAGACCAGTAAAATCAAGGGGTTGAGCGAACACGTGTACGTTGAGCTACTGTTTTTCGGCGACCAAAAGCTCTTTCTTTTGTTTGGACAATTGTTTGATTTGATACTCTCGTTTATAGGCCGCTATTTTGTCGCTGCACGCTTCTGTATAAGCAAGTGTGACTGGTCGCCTTGCTCTTGTATATTTAGCGCCTTTTTTATTGCAGGAGTTATGTTCATCTATTCGTTTTGTGGGATTAGTGGTGACACCTGTGTAAAGACTATTGTCGGCGCAGCGCACCATGTAAACATACCAATTGGACATTAAATGCTTTGTATTTGAGATCAACTAGCTGATAATGACATGAAACAGAATAACTAAAAAGTAAAACATGAAGCTATTAGCAAGTGGCCCAATTCGTAAAATGAAAACCGCGTTAGACAATGGGCAAGTCCAATATTCTCTTCCTGTAGGCGATTCCTTAGTTGCGATGAATGAATTGATCGGGCAAACGGTTAATATTCATTTTCTAAATGAAATTCGTTGTCAGCACTGTGATCGAAAAACCAAAAAAAGCTATTCCCAAGGTTACTGCTTCCCGTGTATGCAATCATTAGCCCGATGCGATATGTGTATCATGAAACCTGAAACTTGCCATTTTGAAAAAGGTACATGCAGGGAGCCTGAGTGGGGCCAAGAAAACTGCATGATTCCTCATTATGTTTATTTAGCCAATACATCAGGGTTAAAGGTGGGTATTACTCGCCATTCCCAAATACCCACAAGATGGTGCGACCAAGGTGCGACCCAAGCGTTACCGATATTTAAAGTGGCATCTCGCATTCAATCGGGACTAGTTGAAACTGCATTAGCCGAATTTATAGCTGACAAAACTAATTGGCGAGCCATGTTAAAAGGAAATAATGAAGCCATAGATTTAAAGGCCAAAGCGAGTGAGCTTATTCCCTTAATAGCTGAGCGTTTGTCGCAACTCAAACTCACTTATGGCAGTGACGCTATTGAACAGCTCGACGAAGATATTATTGATTTGGATTTTCCGGTAACTGAATTTCCGACAAAGATAACGTCATTTAATTTAGATAAAGCGCCTATTGTATCGGGCGTTTTGCAGGGGATTAAAGGTCAATACTTGTTGCTTGATACAGGTGTCATCAATATGCGTAAGTTTACTTCGTACTTTGTCGATTTTTCCGTCGAGTCGTCAACCAATCAACAACAAACATTGCAAATATAATATAAGTACAGGCTAGGGCGATTTGACCTAGCCTAGTGTAAAACTTACTACTCGCGCCACCGTCACCCAAACTCGCGCCAGATACAATAATAATCATAGTAGTTAATGCCATGGTATATATCGGTGCGAGCTTATCTTCTTTCAATATTTTTAATGTGAACAAGCAAATAGCGCTCGCGTAGACCAATATGGCAAAGGTGTAGTTAGGCGCAATAATTAAAAAGTTATAGACAACTATCGCGGCAACACCGCCTAATGCATTACCTATCAGTAAAGCTTTTGCGCCTTGTACACCGGCAACAATATCGGGCTTTAATGCCATAATCGCAATAAACACTATTACGAGAATACCACCCGTTAAGTTGTTGAATAAAAAGAACGCAAGCATCGGGATAATCAGCACTGTGGTAAGCATGGCTAATTTGGTTTTTGTCGCTTTATCGAGTTGTGCTTGCGCTGTTTTTTTAGCTGCTGGGCTAGTGCCTTTAATAAAAAGCTCATTACTTATCATGGCAATGGTTAAGGCGATTAAGCAGGAGAATAAAAGCCCCAAGGTTACCTGTGTTACAAGAGCAGGGTGCATAAACGACAGTAAAGGCACCAAGGTTAGGCCTACTAATAACATAGTGATGACAAACTCATTGCCGCCTGAATTAGCCCAGTAAGCTATCCAAAACACAATAAGCGTGCAGCACATCATAAAAACTATTGGGTATTGCACCAGAACTTTTGTAAATAAAATGGCCAGGATAAATGCTGTCGCTATTACCATTAATATTGACACTAAAAGCTTGAGCGGTATACGCGGTGTGCCAGGAGCCAAAAATTTAGCGGTGAATACTGGCGCAACGAAAGACAGCGGCCAGTTAATGGCGTAGGCGAGGGCAATTGATAGTGTGACGCCAAAGACAAAACGCAAGAATTGCCATTCTCGCGTTGTCAGTTCGCTTCGACTACCCAGTTTTAAAATCATCTCGTCGGCGTTGCTTTAATAAATGTAAGAAAACCAGCTAATCAATCGAATATAGACTTTGCCTAACGCATTAAATACAAAGTTGTTGCCGGTGTAGGTGATAACGTCTGCCTGACCACCTTCTCTTAACTGACCGATTGCCCTTGGATCGTCAAATTTGATGATCACGGTGAAGCGCTGAGGGTCTCGCATCCAGCTAGTAGATTTCTCAGGCACTGGTAAGCTACCGGGTTTGCTCTTATCAAAGTCGACACCATAACCTACGCTTTGAATCGTGCCGGAAATCACTTTACCTGGCAGAGCATCAAGCACAATATCAACGCTGTCGCCTTTATCAATATTGGCTAAATTATTTTCACGATATGATGCTTCGATCCACACATAGTCACTAGAAATATAAGTCATCACCTGACTACCTGCTTTAGCGTAATACCCTTCATATACTTTGGCATACGAAATTGCGCCGCGACCTGGTGCATTAATTTTGGTGCGTTCTAGGTTTAATTCCGCTAATCGCAATTGCGCCATTGCACTTTGTACTTTCGCGTTTTCTTGACCTGTTTGACCAAGGGTTTGTTTAGCTTGTTCATACGCGGCTTTTGCATTTGCTACATTTTGCTCTGCTTGCGCGAGTTGGCTTCTCGCTCTATCAGCATCAGAAAAGCTGACAACGCCTTGCGCTTCAAGCGGCAAAATACGATTGGCATTGGCTTGCTTCAATGATAAGTCAGCTTCTGCTTTAGCAACGCTAGCCTCCGCTGCTGCTACCGAGGCGGTATTAGCACCAACTTCCTGACCCGCTAACTCAAGTGACGCACGTGCTTGTTGCTGGGCAAGTACATAGTCCCTGTTATCAATTTCAAACAGCGGGTCACCAAGATTAACGACTTTGTCTCCACCGACATGAATCTTGGTGATGGTGCCGGATACTTCAGGCACTATTGGGATAACAAAAGCGCGTACTCGCGCATTATCCGTTATTGGCGTGATGCGATCGCTGACCAAATACCAAACAAAATATAGGCCTGCGATAATCAATACCATCTTGGTAAACTTATGGGTAAAGTCCTTTTTATTTTCTTGTGTCGCGTTCTCTGCCACTTCTTGCTCAGCCGCGTTGCTTTCTGACATTAGCTTTCCTCTTGCTGTGCACTATATTCGGTTTCGAGCCAATCAATTAACAATTGATATCCTAATGCCAGCACAACTGCACCAGCGAATAGACCAATAATGCCTGATGCCATCATCCCGCCAAGTGCGCCGAGTAAAATAACCAGCATAGGTGTATCCATGCCACGTCCCAAAAACATAGGTTTTAAAAATGCGTCACTACCACTAACAATAATGGCATATACGAGGAATATGATTGCCGGTGTGGTGTCTGCGATTGAAAAATAATATGCAGCGATAGGGCCAAGCACGATAATCGGAGGTAGTTGCATTATGGCAAATAGCAACACGAGTAACACCCAAACACCAGCACCAGGAATACCGGCAAACATTAAGCCTATCCCCGATAAAAAGGCTTGAATAGCGGCGACACCCAAAATACCTACAGCGACACTGCGTACCGTTAGTATTGAGGTTTCAAGTGCTTTGTTGCCGTGCTCTTCACCCATTAGCGTTTTGAACACCATAATACAGCCTTGCTGACAGGCTTGTGCTTTTACTAAAAATACGGCGGCAATTATCAGCGACAACACCATCTGTAATACCGTTGCGCCAATGCCTGCGATTGCACCAAAAAGGCCCGATAAAGCATTTTTAATTTGGTCAATGTGCTTTATAAAAAAGTCCTGAATGTCGGCATTAGCGTCGCTCCATAAGGTATACAGTTTTTCACCCACTAATGGCCAGTCTTTTACACTTTCGCCAGGCGGCGGAACCTCTAACGTACCTGCTTGCGATTCTTCCATGACGTAAGTAGCACTTTCGATGGTTGAAGTAGCAAAAATTGCTGAAGGTACAACAAGCAGGGCAATACCTATAAGTGCTATTAATGTAGCGCTTGTCTTTTCTCGTTTTCCTAACGCTCTACTGAGTTTTTTGTGAGCAGGAAATAAGGCAATGGCTAAAATAGCCGCCCAAACAAGAGGCAAGATAAAGGGTTTTAAAACGGTGTAGCAAACATACAAAGTCAAAAAAAGTGCTGCGACTTTGACTGATGTATCAATAATCTGTTTTGTATTATTCATTTGCAAAACGTTCCTTTTTTTAGTGGTGTTGTCTCGCATTCATACGAGAGCCAACAAGGCTCGCAACAAGTATTGCGATATAAAACTGACCGACAACGGCCTGCATGTAAACAAAAAAGCGGGACAAAGGTATCGCTGGTGTTATGTCGCCAAAACCCAATGTAGTTAAGGTAACAAAAGAAAAATAGACAAATTCGGGTAACAGCAAATACCAATGCGTTTGATGTTGTAAATTATTAAAGGCTTCTGGGAAAAATATTTCTATTAGCGAGTAAATAAGTGCCCATATCAGTCCCATCAATAAGTAGAGGCATATAGCTCCAAGAATTTTGTTGCCGTCAACGTCACCGGTGAAAAGCACTTGTCGAGCTGTTTTATAGGCTGTGCTAATAAAAAAGATAAGCATAAGTGACAGCAGTAAATAATCACCACCGACGCTGTCGACGAGGTAAGTTGTCCAAGCTGTAACGATAATAGCGACAGGAAAAACAGCAGCTCGCCTTAATATGTGTTTGTCTTTCTCTACTCCCCAAACAGCTACTAGTAAAGTGATCACTGTGGTGGACTGCATCAAATGCTGCACAGCACTAGAGAAAAACTGTTGCGCCAATGCCATGCCTAGCAACAACAAGATTAAAGCAAAGGTTAAGTAAACAAAATTATCGCGTTGACTCATATGGTGTCGCATGAAAAACCCCGACTTATTAGCGCGTTATCTATTCTTTTATTCTCTAGTGTAAAGCCTTTGTTAAGTATGTAAAGCGCTGGTTATAACAGCGCCTATTTTGCCGACGCACCATGATCAACCATTCACACCTATGTTGGTGCACATATTTGGTGCACGCGCTGCGCAATTTTACATGGTGATTTACTTAAGTTGCTGTAATTAAACGCTTTTAATTACTTGGCACGTGAATTGTTTAATAACAGCGAAACTATAATAAAGGGGTAGATAATGAAACTCATAAACGCAATCATAAAGCCTTTTAAGCTTGACGATGTTCGTGAAGCTATTTCAGAGGTTGGTGTTGAAGGCCTTACGGTCAGCGAAGTTAAGGGATTTGGCCGTCAAAAAGGTCACACGGAATTGTATCGTGGTGCAGAATATCAAGTAGATTTCTTACCAAAAGTAAAATTAGAAATTGCAGTAAATGATGACTTAGTAGAGCGCTTAGTAGAAGCGATCACAAAAGCTGCTTACACCGGCAAAATCGGTGACGGCAAGATATTTGTTTACGATTTAGAGCAAGCTGTGCGTATCCGTACAGGTGAATCAGATGTAGCGGCGCTGTAGGGGTAAAGTCATGGAACAAAATATAACAAACCTTCAATTTGCACTAGATACGTTTTACTTTCTAGTGTGTGGTGCATTGGTTATGTGGATGGCAGCGGGTTTCGCTATGCTAGAAGCAGGCCTTGTTCGCGCTAAAAACACAGCAGAAATTTTAACTAAAAACGTAGCCTTGTTTGCTATTTCTTGCACCATGTTCATGGTGTGTGGTTACCACATCATGTATGGCGGTAATGATTTTGGCTTCTTCCTATCAAATATGGGCGCGGCAGAAGATTTATCATATGCTAAGCCAGCTGACTTTTTCTTCCAGGTAGTATTTGTTGCAACAGCAATGTCTATTGTTTCTGGTGCGGTTGCTGAGCGTATGAAGCTATGGGCATTTTTAGCCTTTACCGTTGTAATGACTGGTTTTATCTATCCAATGGAAGGTTCTTGGACATGGGGTGGTCAATCTGTTTTCGGTCTATTCCAAATCAAAGGAATTGAAGGTGCAGGGGAAAATGGCATATTTGATTTCCAAGATTTTGCTGGTTCAGGTATCGTACACATGGCAGGTGCTGCGGCAGCATTAGCAGGTGTATTGTTACTTGGTGCTCGTAAAGGCAAATATACTGCTGATGGTAAAGTAAACGCGATTCCTGGCGCAAACTTACCACTAGCAACATTAGGTACATTTATCCTTTGGATGGGTTGGTTCGGTTTTAACGGTGGTTCTCAATTAATCGTTTCAACATCTGACGACGCTTCTGCGGTTGCAATGATCTTTCTAAACACTAACGCGGCAGCAGCAGGTGGCGCAATTGGTGCATTATTGTTAGCTAAAATATTGTTTAAGAAAGCCGACCTTACTATGGCATTAAACGGCGCATTAGCAGGTTTAGTTGCTATTACAGCAGAACCATCTACACCTACAGCATTGCAAGCCACTATCTTTGGCGCAATCGGTGGTGTAATCGTTGTGTTCTCAATTGTCGGTTTAGACAAACTTAAGATTGACGATCCTGTGGGTGCTATCTCTGTTCACGGTGTAGTAGGTCTATTTGGCCTACTTATCGTTCCACTGACAAATGATGCGGCTTCTTTTGGTATGCAATTGTTAGGTGCACTTACTATTTTTGTATGGGTATTTGTTACAAGCTTGATTGTTTGGGCTATCCTGAAAGCTGTTATTGGAATTCGCGTAAGCGAAGAAGAAGAGTACGAAGGTGTTGATAAGTCTGATTGCGGCTTAGAAGCTTACCCAGAGTTTACTCGCAGCTAATCACTCGATAATGTTGTTATAAAAAGCAGCCTTTAGGCTGCTTTTTTTATGTCTAGCGGATTGATAGATAAAGATTAAATATTTTAAATGTGTAGTATACAATGTAGGTATACCGTTTTTACCAACAAGCCTTTTAGGAAAAACACTATGGCAATAGAACAATTTGGCATTTGCTCGGAACCAAATCTTCATGGCTATTATTTGTTGTTTAATGTAATGGATGATAGAGACGATGAGGTGAGAGCTATCGTGGCGAGTCTGCCAGAAGTCTTTGATCGTTTCGGCGATCGTTTCTCCGAATCAAATGTAAACTGTGTTGTTGCTATTGGTGCGAGCTACTGGGATGACTTCTTTCCACAAGCTAGGCCGAAAGGGCTAGCACCTTTCTTAGGTATGGAAAACGAAGATAGAATTGCACCGGCTGTTGGGTATGACATTTATGTTGAGGTGCGCAGCGACCGTTTTGATGTAAATCATATTATTGCCTCTAAAGTCTGTGAAATGTTTGGCGATAGTGTCGAACTTGTTGAGCAAACGCGCGCTTTTCGTTTTCTTGATGGCAGAGATTTAACCGGTTTTGTAGATGGCACAGAAAATCCTCAGGGTCGTCATCGCCGAGAAGTGGCGCTTGTTAAAGCCGACTACGATGAACAGTTTCAAGGTGGAAGCTATCTGCATATTCAACGTTACCGCCATAATTTAGCCTTGTGGGGTACGTTAAAGCAGAAACAACAGGAAGACATTTTTGCTCGCACAAAAATGGCAAATGTTGAATACAAATCTGAAGAGAAACCGCCGACAGCACATATCAAACGTGTTAACTTGAAAGATGAAAATGGCGATAGTATTGAAATTTTGAGGCAAAGTATGCCTTATGGTGATATGAAAACTCAGGGGCTATTTTTTGTATCCTACTGTCGTGAACCGGAACCTTTCATGCAGATGTTAAAAGCGATGATTTACGCTGACGGTCATGGCCATTTTGATCACATGCTTAAATACACGCAAGCAGAAACCGGGGCTGCTTTTTTCGCGCCTAGTCGCACCCTGTTAGCTAGTTTATAAGTAAAGAAAAAGCAGCAATAGCTGCTTTTTTTATCTGATAATAAAGTAATCTATTTAAGTTTGTACTACGTTTATAAAGACGACAACTTGAGGATTACCGTGCAAATATTACTCACTGGCAGTACTGGCTTAATTGGCAGTTTTCTACTTAAACGTTTTCAACAACAAGGGCATCAGGTGTTCACCTTGGACCGCCATCGTTTTGACGATCCCAATCGATTTTACTGGGATATTAATTCTGGCGCTTGGGACCTTCCTGCTGATTTTACCTGCGATGTTGTAATTCATCTAACCGGTGAAAATATTGCTGCTCAGCGTTGGAGCGATGCGCGAAAGAAACGGATTATCGATAGCCGCGTAAAAAGTACAGCCTTACTTGTTGATATTATTGAACGAATGCCATCACCACCAAGTCTGGTTATGTCCGGCAGTGCCATTGGGTTTTATGGTAATACCGGAACGACAAAGGTCGACGAGCATTCATCGCCACCTGATGAGTTTATGTCGGATATATGTCAGCAATGGGAAGCAGCTATTTCGCCAGTTAAATCAGATACCACTCGTTTGGTTAATCTGAGAACTGGCGTGGTGTTATCAACCCATGGAGGCGCTTTGGCCAAAATGTTGTTACCTTTTAAGCTTGGGTTAGGAGGGAAAGTGGGCACAGGGCAGCAGTATATGAGTGTGGTAACACTGCCTGAATATGCCAATATGATCGATTTTCTTATTAACACTAAGGATATCGAAGGACCGGTCAATCTTGTCTCACAACAGCCTATAACTAATCATCGATTCGCTAATATGTTAGCTAAAGCCCTTTCACGGCCGGCTATATTTCCATTGCCAGCGTTTGTGGCCAAAATCATGTTGGGTGAAATGGCTGAAGAGTTATTATTGGCGAGTAACCGTGTAGTGCCAACAAAGCTTATTGAGCATGAGTTTTCGTTCGATAAGTTGCCGATGGAGAAACAAATAGAGATGCTTATTAGACAAAAGCTTTAGTTTGTTTGCATCTCGTCAGTGTTCTAGTCTAAGTTTTTTGAAAACAGCGATTCTAGCTGAGCAATGGTTTCGTCAATTTCTGACACTTTTGTTGGGGCAATGAAAATCGTATCATCCCCAGCAATGGTACCTAGAACGCCGTCGCTTTTACTCAAACTATCTAGCAAACGAGCGATTAGCTGCGCTGCACCAGGACTTGTTCTAATAATAATCATCACTTCATTATGCTCGATATCGAGCACCAGCTGGCGTAGCGGACTTTTTGCGGTAGGAACTCCTAATTCAGCAGGTAAACAATAGACCATTTCTTGACGAGCATTACGTGTTCTAACGGCGCCATATTTGCTTAACATGCGAGAAACTTTTGACTGACTAATGTTTTCAAAGCCTTGAGATTTTAACGCATTGACGATGTCGCCTTGTGAACCAAACTGTTCTTGTTTTAACAAATCTTTGAACGCTTGTACTAGTGCTTCTTGTTTTTGTTGAGCCGTCATAGTAAGTCTCTATTTATTCTATAATGAATACCAGTCATGTGCCCGCCTTAACTTTGCCTATGGGTGTGACACAATCCATGCTTTACACAATATATCGTAATACCTAAGTATTATTTCATAAAATAATATATTAGTTAGACTAGTAATGCATTAAGTCAGTTAATTGTTGTTTTTTACCGCAATATAGATTATCTTTTTGCGGCGAAAAATTTACGTAATTACTCAAATTTTGGAGATTAACTCATGAAAGTAGCTGTTCTCGGCGCTGCTGGCGGTATCGGTCAAGCACTATCTTTATTATTAAAAACTCAATTACCTGCTGGTTCTGAGTTATCTTTATACGACGTAGCACCAGTAGTACCAGGTGTTGCTGTAGACCTTAGCCACATCCCAACAGCTGTAGACGTAAAAGGTTTTGGCGCAGATGATTTAGGAGCGGCACTAAAAGATGCTGATATCGTAATCATTCCTGCAGGTATGCCACGTAAGCCGGGTATGGACCGTGCGGACCTTTTCAACGTAAATGCAGGTATTGTTAGAACGTTAGCAGAAGGTATCGTTGCAAACTGTCCAAATGCTATGGTTGGTGTAATCACTAACCCAGTAAACGGTACAGTGCCAATTGTTGCTGAAGTATTTAAAAAAGCGGGTATCTACAATGAAGGTCGCCGCATCTTTGGTGTAACAACACTTGACGTGATTCGTGCTGAAACGTTTGTTGCAGAAAACCAAGGTTTCAATGTTGCTGATGTTAAAGTACCAGTTATTGGTGGTCACTCTGGCACAACAATTTTGCCATTGCTTTCTCAAGTTGAAGGTGCAAACTTTAGCGACGAAGATATTGCTAAGTTAACAGACCGTATCCAAAACGCAGGTACAGAAGTTGTAAATGCAAAAGCGGGTGGTGGTAGTGCTACGCTTTCAATGGGCGCTGCAGCAGCACGTTTTTGTTTATCTTTAGTGAAAGGTCTTCAAGGTGAAGATGTTGTTGACTATGCATATGTTGCAGTTGACGGTGGTGATGCCCCTTACTTCGCACATCCAGTGCGTTTAGGTAAAAATGGTGTTGAAGAAATTCTTTCATATGGCGAGTTAAGCGCTTTTGAAACGAAAGCAAAAGAAGATATGTTAGCTACCTTAAATAAAGACATCCAAGAAGGTGTTGATTTTGCTAACGGATAATATGACTTTTTATCGTTATATTATTTAGATTCAAAGTGTTACAAAAAGCCCAGCGAAAGCTGGGCTTTTTTGTTTGTACAATTCGCTACAATTGATGAATGAATTTTTTTTCTTAATGATAATATTTTCTACGTTTCTTTTCGTATTTTAACCTGCTGTTTTATATGGTTTTTAATTATTTCTTGAGTGTTTTTCATACAGGTGTAAAGAAATCTTTTCTAATAAAAAAAAAGCACACCTTATAACGGCATTTGCATTTGTAAATAAGTGTGTTACAAATTAGCTGGTAGTAAAAAAAATAACTAGCTTTTCTACACATTTTAACAAAAACAATTAAACACTCTAGGGAGTAACATTGTGAGAGAATTAAACCTACTGGCTCGTAGTGTAAAAACTGCGTTGCTTTTCGGTGCTGTTGGGAGCTTTGGTGCTTTCGCTGCACAAGAAGAAGCGGCAGCCGAGCAAACTGTTGCAGTGCAAGAACAAGTTGCACAAGAAACAGCTATTTTAGAGGAAGAAGATGAAACGGAAAAAATTCAGGTTACGGGTTCTCGTATTCGTAAAGCTGAATTTGACAGTGCTTCTCCAGTCCAAGTTATCAGTGGTGACCTATCTCGTGAATTAGGTCTTTTCAGTGCCGGTGATATGCTTCAACAAACTAACCAAGCTTCTGGTCTTCAAATCGATAACACTTTTGGTGGTTTCGTATTAGATAATGGCCCGGGTGCTTCAACTGTTGGTTTCCGTGGTTTAGGTGCAGAGCGTACGTTAGTACTTATCAATGGTCGTCGTATGGCGCCTGCAGGTGTAGGTGGCGCACCAACGTCTGCTGACCTTAACCTTATTCCAGGTGTAATGATTCAACGAGTTGAGAATTTATATGATGGTGCTTCTACCGTATATGGTTCTGATGCTGTTGCTGGTGTTGCAAACATTATCTTGAAGCAAGACGTTGAAGGATTTGAAGTACAAGCATACCGTAATGCGCCGAAAGGCGGTGAAGGTGCTCGTACAACTGTATCAGGTATGTATGGTACTTCATCAGATAATGGTTATTTCACTATCGGTGCAGAATATACGTTAGAAGAAGCGCAATCTTATGCAGGTAACCCATTTGCGAAAGGTTGTGAAGAGCGAATTTGGGAAACTGAAGACGGTCGTATTATCAAGCGTAACTCAGGTTTAGGTGCACTTCCTACAGCCGATACGTGTGATATATTCCCACTAACAAACCGTATGCAAGACCAGTTCTTCTGGGGTAGTCTGTACTATACACCTGGTTATACTAACACGGGTATTCCAAACTTCTCAGAATCATCAGTGCCTTCAATTTACGCAAACTTATTGCCTACATGGGTACCTGGTGACTTTAACCAAGACGGTGTTATTGATCTTAACAACGGTGACGGTGTAACTGTTGATGGAAATGGCGATGGTTATCAAGATTTTGATTTCCAAGACCCATTATATGCTTATCAGCAATCAGACTATTACAAGTCAGGTGATTATCGCAGCGAAAACAAACGTTTCTCTGTAATCGCTAACGGTGAATACAATCTCCAAGATAGCATGGATACAACGATTTATGGTGAAGCATTATTTGCAAAACGTGAATCGCCAATCTTTTCGCCTGGCGCGCAAATTTTCCAATGGGTACCTTCAAATAACCCATTCAACCCTTGTAATCCTAATGGCCTAAATGGTGTTGACTGTTTTGGTGTACTTGGATTTGGTCCAGGTGGTCCACAAGCGGTTAGACCTATATTGAATATCCGTGGTGACAGAGACAGAGTTGATGTTGAAGTATCACAATACCGTTTAGTGACAGGTATTACAGGTAACATCACAGACACTTGGTACTATGACGCGTTTATTTCATACAGTGCTTCTTCTGGTAAAGATACTCGTACGGGTGTTGGTGAAGCGCAGTTAATCAACTCTTTAGATGCCGTTGTTAATGCAGACGGTTCAGTATCTTGTGCTGATACATCTGATGGTTGTGTACCAACAAACTTCTTCCGTCCAGGTTTATGGCAAGCAGGTGGTGGTTACTTAACGCCAGCATCATACGATTACTTAATGCTTGACCGTGTAATGGAAACAGATGTTTCTCAGTTTATCGTCAGTGGTTTCGTTGGTGGTGAGTTCTTAACTCTTCCTTGGAACAACGAAACGGTTAACGGTGTAGTTGGTATAGAATTCCGCAAAGATGAAATTAAATCTAATCCGAATGACGTAGCAGCTGGTGTTGATGGTTCTCAACTATGGGGCTACTTCTCAGATTTAGGTGCTGACGGTTCTCGTAACTTAAAAGAAGCATTTGCTGAATTTGATTTCCCATTAGTTCGTGGTATGACTGCCGTTGAAGAATTAACATTCACAGCATCAGGCCGTATTTCAGATGAGAGCTACTACGATCCAGCGACTACATACAGCTTAAAAGGTGTGTATCGTCCTGTTGAGTGGGTAACGTTACGTGGTACACAAGGTACTTCATACCGTGCACCTAACTTACGTGAGCGTTTCATCAATGGTACAACAGGTTTTAATACTGTAACTGACCCTTGTGTGGTTCCAGATGATGCACGAGTTCAAGATCCTTCGGATCCTTCAGCTCCACCAACATATGATCCAACATTAGATCAACGTGACCCTTCTGTACTAGCAGCTTGTCAAAGTGATGGTGTAGATCCAACTTCATTGGGTATGGGCCAAAATGGCACGCCTGAATTTACAAGCAGCTATAGCGCTGAAGTTGTAACTGGTGGTTCTACGCAAGTAGTGGAAGAAACGTCTACTGCTAAGACATACGGTTTCATTATTGAGCAACCATTTAGCGAAGAATTCGAATTAACGCTATCAATGACGCGTTACGATATCGAAGTTAAAAACTCAATTGCTGAGCCTTCAGCAGCATATAGTGTAAACCAGTGTTACTCTGCAGGTGGTATTACTGCATTCTGTGACCGTATTGACCGTGATAGCGCAGATGGTCGTATTTCTTTAGTTGACCAAAGTTTTATCAACATTGGTTTGATTACGTCTAAAGGTTACGATTACAACATCTACTACAACCAAGACTTCGTGCTAGGTGATGAAAACTTAGGTGTTACGTTAGATGTACAAGCAACTAAAATGACTGAAGCGTTATATGACGTATTAGGTACAGTTGATGATGACTTAGGTGAGCCTGATTATCCAGAATGGCGTGCATTTGCGCGTATGCAGTTTGAATATTCAGACTTCCGTTTCAATTGGGAAACTCGATTCATTGGTAAAGGTCAAGAAGACCAATTTAATGCTGATGGTGATGAGTTGAACCCGTTCTATGAGTTATCAAACGGTTGTACTGGTCTATATAACGACGATGGTTCTAACCTAATGTGTCGTGAGAAAGACTTTACTGAAGACTACTTCGTTCATAACATGAGCGTATCTTGGTCAACAGATAATTATTTACTATCTGTAGGTGTTCGTAACGTATTTAACGAAGCGCCACCGCAAGTAGATCCAAGTGGTTCATTCTCTAACACTAACATTCCATTAGGTGTTGGTTATGATACATATGGTCGTACGCCATACATTAACTTCTCTGCTAGCTTCTAGTAGCGTGGGTTAATAATGAATTAAATGGCCTCTTATGAGGCCATTTTGTTTAATGGCAATGTAAAGTAGGAAGGTATAAATGAAGTTAACAATCTTTTCACGTTCAGCCCTAGTAGCAATGTCGTTGCTAGTAGCTCCACATTCAATTGCTGATGAAAATGCATTAGATACGGTTGAACAATTCTCCATATTACCTGCTGTAAGAACAGTGACAGTATCTCCAGACGGTAAACAGCTTGCAGTATTAAGAGCCGCCGATAAAACAGGTAATTATTTTATCGAAGTTCGTAACCCTTATAGCTTGTTAGACAAACCTGTCCGCCTTGGCTCTTCTAAAATGAAGATCTCTTCGGTGACTTGGTTAAATAACAAAAAGTTAGGAGTATCATTTAGACAAATTCTAAAAGATGGTGCTCGTCGTTACTGGGTTAACGAATTTGCCATTGTTGATGCTGACGGAAAAGGCAATTGGGTTATCCCAATGGAAAACAAAGCGCGTGGCTTTAGCATTTTAGATTTACTCCCTAGCGTTGAAAATGAAATATTGGTTGAAACTGATATTAACGAAAACTTTATCCCTGATGTTGTGCGTTTGAATATTGAAACGGGCAATTTTGTAACAGTGATGCGCGGTAATACTAAGGTTAATGGTGGCTTTATAGCGGACCACGATGGTGAAGTGAGAGCTGCGTCGGGATGGAATAGAAGTAAAGGTGGTATCGATTTGTTTGTGCGCGAAAAAGGCAGTACAGACTGGAAACTCGCTTATCATGTCAGCCCTGAAAACCGTGAAGATTATGACTTTTTAGGTTTTGCAAAGGATAACCCAAACGAAATATTTGTCCGCGCAAATTTTGGCGAAGATAAAGCTGGCATCTACACCTATGATATTAAAACAAACAAAGTATCTGATCGTATTTTTGGCTTAGAAAATGTTGATGCTGGCGGCGCTATTTTTGATCGTTATGGCGAACTAAAAGGCTATAGTTATGCCACTAAGCAACCAAAACGCTATTGGATTGATGCCAATGAAGAAAGCCTTTATAAGTCACTACAAGGTTTATTCCCTAAGCAGCATGTCAGTATTCGTAGTCGCTCAGACGACGATAATGCGTTGGTGATATTTACTCAGTCGGCAAATGATGCCGGTAGCTATTATTTGATCACAAATAAAAAGAAACTAGATAAAATTGGTGAAGCACACCCTGCCATTGATAAAGCGAAACTAGGTGACGTTAAGTACATTACTTATAAAGCGCGCGATGGCCGTAAAGTAAAAGCTTATGTTACTATCCCTAAGGGTAAGGCTCCATTTCCTGCGGTTGTATTGCCACATGGTGGACCATGGGTAAGAGATACCATCATTTTTGATGAATGGGCTCAATTGTTGGCATCAAGTGGTTATATTGTTATTCAACCCAATTATCGCGGCTCTACAGGTTACGGATTAGATCATTGGATTGCCGGTGATAAAAACTGGGGTTTAAGCATGCAAGATGATTTAGACGATGCCGCGATGTTTCTTGTTAATAAAGGACTAGCAACAAAAGATAAACTGGCAATGTTTGGTTGGTCCTACGGTGGCTATGCTGCTTTCGCTGCCTCAATGCGTGAAAACAACATCTATCAATGTACGGTTGCAGGCGCAGGGGTTAGTGACTTAAACCGCATTAATGCAACATTAAATGACAGTCGTTTTCTGTCGATATTGCAACGTCCCACAATCGAAGGTGTATCTCCTTTAGCGCAGGTTGAAAAAGTGAATGTACCAATTTTAGTTGTGCATGGAGACATAGACCAGCGTGTGCCAGTTAAACATAGCCGTTTGTTCGTTGATGAGTTGGAAGATTACGACAAAGACTTTAAATATGTTGAATTAAAGGATGCTGATCATTTTGGCGATTATCTTTTCTATGAACATAAAAAAGAGTTTTATGGTGAGTTGATTGATTGGTTAGACAACAAATGCGGATTAAGCACTAAAGCTTAATCAACAAAAAGGCTACTTAGGTAGCCTTTTTTATTTGATTCAAATTACCTGAGGTATATTTCTTTCTTTGCCAGGCTAGCATTATTCTATATTTTAGATTTCGCCAAAACGAGGTATTGCCTTTGTGCTTGCCTTTGTTGATGGCAACAATCTCTGAATCAAAATCCAGATTGGGTGATACAGCGTAAGGTTTTAATCCCAAAACATTTAACGATAGCTTGGTTGGAAACTGCATATCGATATCAATAGGTCGATAGAACTTCTCTCGTGATAACAATTTCTTTGCTGCTGACAAGCTAATGGCATAGGCTAAGGTACAGTTGGGTATTTTCTTATAATTTCCCCAAATAAATGGCGCCTCAGAGTGCTGCTGGTAAAAAGGTAAGTCCCTATCATCGCCAAGCTTTACTAATTCCCAATCAGAATACTGCACAAGCATGTCTAAAACGTGGGCAAATTCAGTTTGAATATTAATATCGTCTTCTAAAATAACGGCGTAAGGGATTTGCTGGTCAACCATCGTTTGCCAAATATGACGATGGCTTAAATAGCAGCCGATTTCACCTAAGGTTAAATCATAGCGAAAAAGGGACTTATTTAACGTAGCCGAGTATACTTGGCTGATATCTTCTACTTGCAATGTTTTGCCATCAACAGCACTGACGCGTTGATGCTCAAGGTTGAGCTGTGAAAGCCTTGACGTTACTTGTTGCCAACGAGACTTGCTTCTATCTAGGTTGATAACGAAAATAGGTAAGGGCGTTGGCATGGCTTTACGCGCTTCTATTCGCCGCTATATGTGCAAGGGCAACGAGTGCTTGTTTATAAGGTGAATCAGGGATTGGTGCTAAGGCCTTTATCGCTTTGTCCGCTTCTTCTTCAGCTCTTGATTGGCAGTAGGCAAGTGCGCCTGTCTCCTCGAGACATGCTAATATCGCATCGAGATTCTCCATGCCTGTGCAGTTTTCTATCGCATCGCGAATAATGGCAACTTGTTTTTCATTGCCGTGTTTCATCGCATAAAGCAGCGGTAAGGTTGGTTTACC
The DNA here is from genome assembly GCF_030295955.1 of Thalassotalea agarivorans. Classification (NCBI taxonomy): domain Bacteria; kingdom Pseudomonadati; phylum Pseudomonadota; class Gammaproteobacteria; order Alteromonadales; family Colwelliaceae; genus Thalassotalea; species Thalassotalea agarivorans. The sequence goes on along the minus strand of NZ_AP027363.1, from coordinate 2,595,665 downwards.
TTCGGCTAGGTCGTCACCAACATTTTTACCCATTTCCTTGGCATCGGCGGTGTAATCCATTATGTCGTCCACTAACTGAAAGGCGGTGCCCAGATACATACCGTAATCTTTCAAACCGTCTTCGATTGCCTGTGGTTGATGACTGACTACTGCGGCTAAACGGGTTGCTGCTTCAAACAATTTTGCCGTTTTTGAATAGATGACTTGCATGTAGCTTTCTTCAGTCGTGTCGGGATCATTGCAATTCATTAGCTGCAACACTTCGCCTTCTGCAACAATATTGGTTGCATCAGAAAGAATTTCCATGATGCGCATATCGTCCAGTTTTACCATCATTTGGAATGAACGGGTATAAAGGAAGTCACCAACGAGCACGCTAGCGCTATTACCAAATAGGGCGTTAGCGGTATCTTTGCCACGACGTAACATAGATTCATCGACGACATCATCATGCAATAAGGTAGCTGTGTGGATAAATTCAATGATAGCCGCTATGGCTTGATGGTCTTTGCCTGAATAGTCTAGCGCTTTTGCCGCGAGTACAGATAACAATGGACGCATACGCTTGCCACCGGCATTAACGATATATACACCTAGCTGGTTAATTAATGCGACATCTGAAGCAAGCTGATCAAATATTAGCTGATTAACAGCCGTCATATCTTCTTCAGCTAAAGCGAGGATTTGTTTTAGGTCCATGGCATTTAACGGGTTTTTACGAGTTTTTATGGCGCAGATTTTACACCATTTTGTAACAGAAAGAAGCTATAATCGACACGCTTTAAAAAAATCATAATAAAAAGTGAAATTAGGCTTGCCCTCACTTATAAGTTCGCGTAGAATTCGCGCCCTATATTTTTAATTTTAGCGTCAAATGTAAGAGTTGGCGCGGTACGGAGTAGCTATGTACGCGGTATTCCAAAGCGGTGGTAAACAACACCGTGTGACTGAAGGTCAAACTGTACGCCTAGAAAAGCTAGAGCTTGAAGTAGGTGCAACTGTAGAATTCGATAACGTTTTAATGATCGCTAACGGCGACGATGTTAATGTAGGCGCGCCTTACATTAACGGTGGTAAAGTAACTGCTGAAGTTGTAAGCCAAGGTCGTGGTGAGAAAGTTAAAATCGTTAAGTTTAGACGTCGTAAGCATTCACGTAAGCAGATGGGCCATCGCCAATGGTTCACTGAAGTGAAGATTACTGGTATTAACGGCTAATTTTAGGAGCATTTAGAAATGGCACATAAGAAGGCAGCAGGTAGTACCAAGAACGGTCGCGATTCAGAAAGCAAACGCCTAGGTGTTAAGCGTTTTGGTGGTGAGTCAGTATTAGCTGGTAACATCATCGTTCGTCAACGTGGTACTAAGTTCCACGCAGGTACTAACATGGGTATCGGTAAGGATCACACTTTATTTGCTTTAACTGACGGTAAAGTTCAGTTTGAAGTTAAAGGTCCTAAAAACCGCAAGTTTGTAAGTATTATCGCTGAATAATATAACGCATTCTTAGAAAACCCCGCAAAAGCGGGGTTTTTTTTTGCCTATAGTAGGGAATTCTCTTGAATATGAGATGATTTCCCCAATCTATTAGGAAATTACATAAAAGATCAGTAGCTTTGTTGATTATTCGCTTATAATTAGCAAAGTGTGCAATGCCAAAAATAACCGAGGAGTTAGATCAGGGCTATGAAATTTGTTGATGAAGCCGAAATTAGAGTTGAAGCCGGAGACGGTGGAAATGGCTGTGTCAGTTTTCGCCGCGAAAAGTACATCGAATTTGGTGGACCAAATGGCGGTGACGGTGGCGACGGTGGCGATGTCTATCTCATTGCGGATGAAGGCTTAAATACCCTGATCGATTACCGTTTTGAACGTTTTCATCGTGCGCAGCGTGGTGAAAATGGTAAAAGCCGAGACATGACGGGTAAACGTGGTCAAGACTTGTACCTAAAAGTACCGGTAGGAACACGTGCCGTTGATGTAGATACTGGCGAGCAAATTGGCGATTTAACTAAGCACAAAGAAACGCTTATGGTAGCCAAAGGTGGCTGGCATGGACTTGGCAATACTCGATTTAAATCGAGTACAAACAGGGCGCCGCGACAAAAAACAGACGGTACACCAGGCGAAATTCGCAGTTTACAACTTGAGTTAATGCTTCTTGCCGATGTTGGCTTATTAGGGCTACCAAACGCAGGTAAGTCGACGTTAATTCGTAGCGTATCAGCGGCTAAGCCAAAAGTTGCAGACTACCCATTTACCACCTTAGTGCCTAATTTAGGTGTTGTACGCCTAGATGCTCAACGCAGTTTCGTTATTGCCGATATTCCTGGGTTAATTGAAGGCGCTGCCGATGGTGCAGGTTTAGGTACACAGTTCTTAAAGCATCTTGAACGTTGCCGTGTGTTGTTGCACGTTGTTGACGTCATGCCAATAGACGAAAGTGACCCTGTTGAAAACGCGCGTATTATTATTGACGAGCTAAGCAAACATTCTGAAAAGCTCGCCGACAAACCTCGTTGGTTGGTACTTAATAAGCTTGACCTAATGCTGGAAGAAGAAGCGAAGGAGCTCACTGAGCAAATCAAACAAGCGTTGAACTGGGATGACAAGGTATTTGCTATTTCAGCATTCAATAAAATGGGCACACAAGAGCTCTGTACAGAGCTTATGAGCTTCATTGAGTCACTTCCTGCTGAGGAAGAAGAAACGGCAGAAGAGAAAGCGGTAGAATTTAAGTGGGATACCTACCACCAAGATACCTTAGATGATTTTGAAGATGACGACATTCTAGACGATGACGACTGGGATGAAGACGATTATGACGTTGAGGTTGAATATCGTCGATAGTTAGCCACTAGCTCTAATCAATAAAAAGGTATATGTATTTGCATGTACCTTTTTTTATTGCACAATGAAAATATGAGATACGGATTACTGCTGTGTAAAATACTCGCCACCTTGTTTGCTGTTGCCGTTGGCGTGAGCTTTTTGTACTTTGCGTTTTATATTTTTAATCACTCTATATTACCCGCAATCCAAAGCGGCACTTTAAACATTCACTCGAATATTCGCGTGCTTGATATTTTTTGGCAAGGTAATCAGGTGTACCTAATATGGTTTGCTTATCTATCGATTAGTTTAGTCGCGTTGCTTGCCCTGCTAGGCATTTGGCGCTCTAAATATTAGGCCACGACGTTAGTTGGCTGCCCCTGCTGAAATGCTGAGATATTGCGCGCAATCAGGTTAATCAATCGCTGCTGCGCTTGCTGACTCGCCCACGCAATATGCGCCGTTACCACTAAATTAGTTAAATCGCCCTGCAATAAAATGTGATCATGTGGCGGTGGTTCTTGTTCTAATACATCAACAATTGCCAAGGCTATTTGTTTTTGCTTCAACGCCGTGTATAGCGCCTGACTGTTTACCACAGCGCCTCTTGCGGTATTAACAAGTATTGCGTTTGGCTTCATTAACGCCAACGTATCTTGATTAATCAAGTCTTGAGTTTGTGGTGTTAAAGGGCAGTGTAGCGTGACAATATCGGCCTGTGACATCGCTTCTTCAAACACTACGCGACCTTCTCGAGGTGTTTCGCCAGGGCGCTCTGCGATGATAACTTGCATGTCAAAGGCGGTGGCAATATCAGCAACTTTGCGTCCTAATGTGCCATAGCCAACAATCGCAATTGTTTTATCTTTTAATTCATCGATTGGCTGCCCAAGAATGCAAAAAGTCTCACTTTTAGACCAATTACCCGCTTGCGTATTGGCGTTGTGATCAACAATTTGTTGAAAATGAGCTAGCAACTGTGAAAAAACATACTGGGCAACAGATGGCGTTGAATAACCTGATACATTGCACACACGAACGTTAAGCGCTTTAGCCGCTTCTAAATCGACGTTATTAGTACCTGTTGCAGCAATACAAATGAGTTTTAAATCTGGCAGAAGAGACAAGGTGTCGCTGTCTATAACGACTTTATTGGTGATCACTACGTCGGCATGTATACACCGTGAAACAACTTGCTCTGGTGTGGTTGTTTCGTAACTTGTGAGGCTATGTTCTGTTTCAAGCGCATTCAAATCAATCGAGTTACTGAATGTCTTTTTATCTAAAAAAACGATGTTCATTCTATACTAAGCGTAATATGGTAGTAGCACATAGCTTAAGGTAGCCGGAAGTAAATGCAACATACATTCTCCGTTTATCTTAAAAATACGTGATTTAATACGATTTTACTTTCTGCGTTTTGAAGTTGCAGTTAGTCTGTAAGTGACATCTATACAGGTTGAAAAAAATAATGATGAAAAACTTTAATATTGTGCCGAGCTTATTGTTATCGGCAATTTTAATGGGATGCAGCGGCGCAAATACCACGTCTGAGCAACCAGTCGTTAGTGAGCAGAGTGATGTTGTAAGCGCGAAAGCTCAATTACTTGCGCCTTGGGAAGGTCCATATCAAGGTGTTCCTGCCTTTGACAAGGTGAACTATGTGGGCTTAGATGCCGCATTTGACGAGGCGATGGCGCTACATTTAGCCGAAATAGAAACGATTGCACAAAATCCAGCTCCGGCAACATTTGAAAATACTGTCGTTGCGATGGAAAAAGCCGGCAAACCATTGCGCCGCTTATATACCTATTATGGTATCTGGCGAAGCAATATGTCGTCTAAAGAATTTCGTGAAATTTCTAAAAACCTTGGGCCAAAACTGTCTGCTTATGGTTCTAAAATAAACCAAAACGAAGCCTTGTTTAAACGAATCCAAACAGTCTATGAAGGCGAAGAGTTTAAAACGTTAAACGCAGAGCAACAGCGTTTGACTTGGTTGACTTACAATGGTTTTGCCCATTATGGCGCGACTTTGTCAGCAGAAAAGAAGAAACGCTACGCAGATATCAACCAAGAGCTTTCTGTCCTGCATACGCAATTTGCTAATAATGTTTTGGCAGACGAAGAAAACTATGTGGTCTTTTTCTCTGAAGAGCAAACAGGTGGTTTACCGCAGTCATATCTTGCGGCGGCATCAAAAGCGGCAGAGCAGCGCGGAAAGCCGGGCATGTATGCGGTTACCAATACCCGCTCTTCTATGTCGCCTTTCTTGACTTACTCAACTGAGCGAGCGTTAAGAGAACAAGTTTGGAACAACTATTATAACCGTGGCGATAATGGCGATGAGTTTGATAACAATGAAAACATTGCCAAGATTTTACAACTGCGCCACGAACGCGTACAGCTGTTAGGTTACGAAAATTATGCTAGCTGGCGATTACAAGATCGCATGGCAAAAACGCCAGAAAATGCAATGAAGCTGATGACTACTGTTTGGCCATATGCGATCAAGCGAGTAGAAGAAGAAGTTGAAGATATGGCGGTACTGGCGGAAAAACTCGATGGTTTAGATAAAATAGAGCCTTGGGATTATCGCTACTACTCAGAAAAAGTGCGTAAAGAAAAGTATGACCTAGATTCAAATGAAGTTAAACAATATTTGGAACTAGACAATTTACGTGAAGCAATGTTTTATGTTGCAGGCAGACTATTTGACTTTTCATTTAAAGAAGTCAGCGATGGCAGCGTACCTGTGTTTCATCCAGACGTGCGCGTTTGGGAAGTAACACGTAAATCAACAGGTGAGAATGTTGGCTTATGGTACCTAGACCCGTTTGCACGACAAGGTAAACGCTCTGGTGCTTGGGCAACAAGCTACCGCAGCCATACTACTTTCGAAGGTAAGACAAACGTGTTGTCGTCTAATAATTCAAACTTCGTGAAAGGTGTAGACGGGCAGCCGACTTTGATTTCATGGGATGATGCGGAAACTTATTTCCATGAATTTGGCCATTCGCTGCATGCTCTTTCTTCAAATGTCACCTACCCAAGCCTTAATGGCGGCGTTAGAGATTACACTGAATTTCAATCGCAGCTATTAGAACGTTGGTTAACTACTGACGAAGTTATCGATAACTATCTAGTACATTACAAAACTGGCGAGCCCATGCCTGCTGAATTAATTGCTAAGATCAAAGCAGCGGCAAACTTTAACCAAGGTTTTAAAACGACGGAATATTTAGCATCTGCGCTTGTTGATATGAAGTTTCATATGACTGATCCGAAAGGCATCAATGCAGACAAATTTGAATATGTGACGTTAACTAAATTACATATGCCTACCGAGCTTGTAATGCGTCATCGTTCACCGCATTTTGGACACATCTTCAGTGGAGAAGGGTATGCAGCTGCTTACTATGGTTACATGTGGGCAGACGTATTAACTTCTGATGCAGCTCAGGCATTTGAGCAAGCGCCTGGTGGTTACTACGATGAAGATGTTGCCAAGAAATTGGTCGAGCATCTGTTCAGCGTTCGAAACGCAGTTGACCCTGCTGATGCTTATCGCGCCTTCAGAGGTCGTGATGCTCAGGTAGAAGCATTGCTTAAAGATCGCGGATTTATTGAATAAGTCATGACGAACAAAAAAAGCTGCGCCTTAGGGCGCAGCTTTTTTTTGCCTTGGAGTTTTTAACAAAGCAGCCAATGGCGTTTGTGCTTTCCTATATTGCGACAGTAGGTGGTGAAAATTCATCTATACTTGAATCACTTACCTAACTTAAGCGGAATATATCATTGCTTGCGGAGGACGTATGGGATTAAAGTGGACAGACTCACTGGATATAGCAATAGCCTTAATTGACGAACATCCAGACGTTGATCCTATGCAGTTGCATTTTCCAGAATTAATGCAATGGGTGCTTGCTCTAGATGAGTTTGACGACGACCCAAAACATTGCGGTGAACGCATTTTGGAAGCGATTCAAATGGCTTGGATTGATGAAATGGATTAGATCACACTTATTTACACGAAATAGTAAGTGGTTTGATTTCTGTTTGACCACAACTCATCTATAATGCGCCAAAAATTTATTATGTACTAAAGCTGACCAGGATACATACATATCAATGTCTAAAAACAATCAACCTCTTTACATCCCTTATGCAGGTCCTACGTTACTTGAAACGCCATTGCTAAACAAAGGCAGTGCGTTTACGCGTGAAGAACGTGTTAACTTTAACTTAAATGGACTACTGCCACCTGCCTATGAAACGATTGAAGAGCAGGTAGACAGGGCGTATAGGCAGTACAGTAGCTTTAGAACTAATCTAAACAAGCACATTTATCTACGCGCGATTCACGATAAAAATGAAACGTTGTTTTTTAGGTTGATCAAACAAAACCTAGAAGAAATGATGCCCATTATCTACACACCAACTGTGGGTGACGCGTGTGAGCAATTTTCAGATATATACCGTAGTTCGCGTGGTTTGTTTATCTCTCACACAGAAAAAGACAATCTAGATGATATTTTGCGTAACGCGACTAAAAATAAAGTTAAGGTAATTGTGGTTACCGATGGCGAACGCATTCTAGGTCTTGGCGATCAGGGTATTGGTGGCATGGGCATACCTATCGGTAAACTTTCGTTGTACACAGCATGTGGTGGCATTAGTCCAGCTTACACCTTGCCGATTACTCTGGATGTAGGTACCAATAACGAGAAGCTGTTAAATGACCCTATGTATATGGGTAATCGCCATAAACGTATTAGTCAACAAGAATATGACGACTTCTTAGATGCCTTTATTAAAGCGGTAAAACGTCGCTGGCCAAAGGCTATGTTGCAGTTTGAAGATTTTGCACAGCCTAATGCCATGCCATTATTGAAACGCTATAAAGAAGAGATCTGCTGCTTTAATGACGATATCCAAGGAACTGCTTCAGTCACGGTAGGTAGTTTACTTGCCGCGTGTCGCGCTAAGGGAGCGAAGCTGTCTGAACAGAAAGTAGTGTTTGTTGGCGCTGGTTCAGCGGGTTGCGGTATTGCTGAACAAATTATTGCGCAAATGGTTAAAGAAGGGTTAGATGAAGCGTCAGCTCGCGCTCAAATCTTTATGATTGATCGTTTTGGTTTATTGACTGAAGGCATGGAAGGATTAAGAGACTTCCAACAAGCCTTGGTACAAGCTAAAGCCTTAACCAAGCAATGGTCAATGGAAAGCGAATATGCGCAGCTTATCGATGTCATGGAGAACGTGAAGCCAACCGTGCTTATTGGTGTATCAGGTGTACCTGGTTTGTTTACGGAAGAAGCGATTAAAGCTATGCACAAAGGCTGTAAAACGCCTATTATCTTTCCGCTAAGTAATCCTTCTAGACAAGTAGAAGCAAGACCAGAGCAAGTGATAGCTTGGACGCAAGGCGACGTGATCATTGCAACGGGTAGTCCGTTTGATACAGTGCAATTCGACAACAAGTCGTATCCTATCGCGCAGTGCAACAATAGTTATATTTTCCCTGGTATTGGCCTTGGCGTTGTAGCGGCAAACATTAATCTTATTAGCGATGACATGTTAATGGTAGCAAGTGAAACACTGGCATCTCAGTCGCCGCTGGCTAATAACGGCGAAGGCGAGTTATTACCGCCGTTAACATCTATTGGCGAGCTCAGCAAGAAGATCGCTTTTAATATAGGTAAGCTTGCGATGGAGCAAGGCCTTGCGCTTGAGCTTTCGGATGAGCAGCTGTTAGCAAATATTGAAAAATGTTTTTGGCAACCAGAATACCGAGAATATAAACGTATCAGCATTTAATCAGAGTTAACGTGTAAAAGGGCCTCCTCAGGGCCCTTTTTTTGGTTACAAGCTTTGTTAACTAACGTCACCTGAGCGCTAAGTTGTGAAGTTTTTATAACAATTTGATTGTTTTTTAAGCGGCAATGTAACCCTATGTTGCCCAATGAAAAAAGTTTTGTTTTGCTACATTCTGGTTACAGTTTTCTCCATTATGAACAGCAAATTTGTAAGGGTAACCAGTAGTGCTGAATAACCCCCTGATTTTCTGAAGATTAATGGTGTTTACACTATTAAACATTTTGCCTTTACGTAGACGTAAATTTAAATGACAGGGTTTATTTGTAAAATCCATATAATTTAATGTAAATCAATGGTTTAAATATTGTTTTTATCCTAGGTAACAAAAAAATACACACCTGTTTACTCTTTGTTATAAAGTCTGTGAAGGCGTGATTCTCCTACTTATGATGAAGCTGAAGCTTTTAAAGCTGTATTAAAAGCTTACTTATGTCGGAGAAAATCATGTTTAATAAAAACGTAATCACAAAAGCGGTAGTGTTGGGTTCTGTTTCCTCTACTGCACTAATATCCTCTCAAGTTTTTGCTCAAGAAACAGACGCGCAAGTTAAGGAAGTAGAAAAAATCCAAGTAACCGGATCACGCATCAAACGTTCTGATATGGAGACTGCAAGTCCCGTTACTGTTATTGGCGCAGACGAGATCCTTGCTTCAGGTGCCAACTCAATAGACCAAATATTACAAAAAACAACGGCTGCTAGCGGTGCAATGGTTAACCCTGGTATCAACAATGGCTCAGGCGGTAACGCAACTATCAATCTTCGTGGCCTAGGCTCTGCTCGTACCTTAGTATTAGTTAATGGTCGCCGTATGGTCAATTCGGGCACAGGCGCAGCCTCTAGTGTTGACTTGAATACCATACCTGTTTCTATGATTCAGCGTGTTGAAGTGCTAAAAGATGGCGCATCAGCCGTTTATGGTTCAGATGCTATTGCTGGCGTTGTAAATATCATCTTAAAGAAGGACTTTGAAGGATTAGAGCTTAATACCTCGGGTCAAATGACCGACAAAGGTGATGCCGAAGAATACAATATTGATCTAACCGTTGGTACCGAGTTTGATAAAGGTAATATCGTTTTAGGTGTTCAGTACATGGATCGCGGTGAAGCAAGCCAAGCAGACCGCAAGTTTTCTGAATGCCCAATCGCTGAGCGCACTAACGCTGCTGGCGAGTTAGAATTATTCTGCGCAGGTTCAAGCTACACGCCTTATGGCCACATTTGGGGACCAAATGGTGAGAGCTTACAAGGCGAAGCTGGCAATGGTTGGCACGATTTTAGCGATGCTGACCGCTACAACTATTCATCAACAAGCTATTTGTTTACACCGATGAAAAAGTTCAATGTAACCGGCCTTGCAAACTATGAATTGACTGATGATTTAAATCTATTTTCAGAAGTGACCTATGCAAAACGTTGGTCTGAGCAACAAATGGCACCACAACCAGTTTGGTTTGATTTCACTTATGAAAACTGGATGGGCGACTCATTAATTTCCCACGGTTTAAATTACGGCGATGAACTTTCATACGGCCGTCGTATGACCGATACAGGCGCACGTGGTTTTTCACAGGTGGTTGATACCTTCAGAAATGTGATTGGTGTAGAAGGCTTCTTGGACAATGGTTGGACTTGGGATCTTTCATACAACTTCGGTCGCAATGACTCGGTTGACCGCTTAGCAAACCTACACAATATGGGGAGCATTGGCGATGCAATCAAAGATGGTACTTTTAATCCGTTAGATCAGGCCTCTTGGGAAACTGAAAACTTAAGCCCGTATATTTATACGGAACAAAATTCAGGCGGTAGCCAGGTAGCGATTTTGGCGGCAAGTTTATCGGGTGAGCTATTCGAATTACCAGCAGGCTATGTTGGCTTTGCTTCAGGGATTGAAAATCGTAAAGAAAAAGCTTGGTTTATTCCTGACTCGTTAACCTCGCAAGGTTTAGCAAACGATCCACGCGTTGAAGAAACTCGTGGTGGTTTTGAAGTGAACGAAGCCTATGTTGAATTGGCTGTTCCACTTATTGCTGACAGCTTTTTGGCTGATTCAGTCGAGCTAAGTACAGCGATACGCTACTTTGACTATTCAACCTTTGGTGATGACTTTACTTGGAAGTTAGGTTTAACCTGGAAAGTCTATGAAGACTTAATGCTACGCAGTGTGGCATCTACGGCATTCCGTGCGCCAACCGTGGATGAATTGTACGGTGGTAAGTCTCCGTCTTTCGATCAAGTTTCGCACCCAATCGGACAAGACCAAGCAGAAGTGACGGTAGGTGGTAACCCAATGTTACAACCAGAAGAAGCCGATACGTTTACCGTAGGCTTAGTTTATGAACCTTCGTTTGTAGACGGTCTATCATTAACTGCCGATTACTACAGTATTGAGATTGACAACGCGATTGCACAAGTAAGCTCGCAGTACATCGTAGATCAATGTTTAGATGCAGCAGGTAACCCAATTAATACTGGTAGCGCTTTGTGTCAGTCTGCCAATATTTCGATGGATAATTCAAATCGCATCATCTTTAACAATACCTTGCAAAACATAGGTGCATCGACGACTAAAGGTATCGATTTAAATGTGTCTTATTTGTTTGAAGCAGGTGGATTAGACTGGAAAGCGAGTGTCGATAGTACCTTCTTGTTAGAATCTGAAGAAGTTATTCTAGATGAGACCATCGACTATGTTGGCATTATTACAAGTGGCTCAGGTGGCTATGCCGATATTAAATCTAACTTTACCTTAACGGCTCGTGCAGACGACTGGGATGCAACCTATAAAGCGAGATTTATCTCGGGTATGGATAGCTATGCATGTCTAGACGACCCAAGTGGTTGTTACGCGCCAAGCACGCCAAGTGTTGTTTATCATGACGTGAGCGCCTCTTACCACGTCACTGATCAAGTCACCTTGTCTGGTGGTATCAACAACTTGTTTGATAAAACGCCGCCGTATTACACGGGTAACAATGACTCAAATACCGACCCATACACCTATGATGTGTTAGGTAGAACATTGTTTGCTCGCGCAACCGTTCGCTTCTAAGCAAAGAAAACACTAAAAAGGCCAGTTTTACTGGTCTTTTTTTTATCTGCAAGCCAATGTTTACTGCGTTTTACCATCATTTATGCAATTTATTTGGTTAACGCATCGAATTAGTCTATAATCCGCGCAAAATTTTTACCCATTATTATTTATTTTATTAAGAGGACACACGATGGCTATCGAACGTACTTTTTCTATCGTTAAGCCTGATGCAGTGGCTAAAAACGTTATTGGTCAGATTTACAACCGCTTTGAAACTGCTGGTTTAACTATCATTGCTTCAAAAATGGTTCACCTTTCAAAAGAGCAAGCTGAAGGTTTCTACGCTGAGCACAGCGAGCGTCCTTTCTTCGGTGCACTTGTTGAGTTCATGACATCTGGTCCAGTAATGGTTCAAGTACTTGAAGGTGAAAACGCAGTACTTAAAAACCGTGAAATCATGGGCGCTACTAACCCAGCTGAAGCATTAGCAGGTACATTACGTGCAGACTACGCAAACTCAATCGATGAGAATGCTGTTCACGGTTCTGATGCATTAGAATCAGCAGCACGTGAAATCGCGTACTTTTTCTCTGACGAAGAGATTTGTCCTCGCACTCGCTAATATTGCGAATCGAGTTCAAAAAGCCTCGCTAGTTAGCGGGGCTTTTTTGTATGTGTAAGGCCGTAATAATTTGTCAGCAATGCCCTAAAAGTGTACAATTGCGCCCCCGAATTTTTCGGCGTTAAACCTGGGCTGAGCCTAACGAGTTGGAAAGAGACAGATTGCATGAGTGAAGTAGCAGAAAAAGTCAATTTACTGAATTTTGATCACAAAAGTATGCGTGAATACTTTGAGTCGATCGGTGAAAAGCCGTTTCGAGCAGATCAATTGATGAAGTGGATATACCATTTTGGTTATGACGACTTTGAAAAAATGACCAACTTAAATAAAAAGTTGCGTGAAAAACTTACTCGCAACTGTGTTATTACTGCGCCTGAAATTTCTGAAAAACAAGTCTCACAAGATGGCACAATAAAGTATGCGTTAAAACTTGAAAGTGGACAGGAAGTAGAAACCGTATGGATTCCTGAAAACAATCGCGCAACACTGTGTGTCTCATCTCAAGTCGGTTGTGCATTAGAATGTTCGTTCTGCTCGACGGCGCAACAAGGTTTTAATCGTAATTTGTCGATGGCTGAAATCATAGGTCAAGTGTGGCGTGTAGCAAATGATATTGGCGCTACCCGTATTGCCGGCACTCGCCCAATCACTAATATTGTGATGATGGGCATGGGTGAACCTTTGCTTAACATGAAGAACTTGATCCCTGCCTTAGATACAATGTTGAACGATTTGGCTTACGGTTTGTCGAAAAGACGAGTAACCGTGAGCACGTCTGGCGTTGTACCTGCACTGGACATGTTAAAAGAAAAAATCGATTGTGCCCTGGCTATTTCTGTACACGCGCCAAACAATGCGCTACGCGATGAATTAGTGCCAATTAACAAGAAATATCCGTTAGAAGAGTTTTTAGCTGCATCACGTCGTTACATAGATGGATCAAAAGCAAACAAGCAAGTGACGATAGAATATGTCATGATAGAAGGTGTAAACGATAGTACGGATCAAGCACACGAATTAGCACATGCATTGAAAGATACGCCGAGCAAGATAAATTTAATCCCATTTAATCCTTATCCCGGCTCTCCTTACAAGCGTTCGAGTAATTCTCGTATTGATCGTTTTGATAAAGTATTGCAAAGTTATGGTTTTACTGTAATTACTCGCAGAACCCGTGGTGACGATATTGACGCTGCCTGTGGTCAATTAGCGGGTGATGTTTTAGACCGCACCAAACGTACAATGGCTGAAAGACAAGCCAAAAGCAAAGTACAAGGCGGTGATATAGCGGTCAAACTAGTTCAATAGTAACGTGCGCTAAAAACGGCTGTAAAAATATGAGTACAATGAAAAAAATTATAATATCTTCACTATGTATTTCGGTGCTGTCAGCTTGTGTTACACAAACATATGAAGCTGACAACGAAACACCTATCGTGTTAAGTGAAGCGTCAAACAATGAAATCGCGATGACGCGAATTTCACTTGGATTAAGTTACTTAAACAAAGGCGACACTAGTAAAGCTAAGCTAAATCTAGAAAAAGCTAAGAAAACCTCACCTAATCTTGTGCAGGTGCATACAGCATTTGCCCATTACTATGACTCAGTAAGTGAGCCAGAGTTAGCAGTAAAAAGCTTTGAAAAAGCATTAGATTTAGACCCACAAAATGCAGACACTTTGAATAACTATGGCGTGTTCTTATGTAAGCATGCCAAATACAAAGAGTCTGAAGAAAAATTCCTACAAGCGATTGCAGTACCAAGTTACTTATTGGTGAGCCAAAGCTATCAAAATTTAGCCTTATGTCAGCTTGAAGCAAAAGACTACAAAAAAGCTGAGCAATATACCGAAAAAGCTGTGTTGCATAGTCCTACAAGCGTGTCTGCACTGCACCAGATGATGCAAGTGCAATACATTAAAGCGGATTATAAAAAAGCAGCGACGTATCTAAAACGCTATGAAGGTGCTATGAGCCAATATGCACCCGACGCGCTGGCGCTAGCATACAAAATATACGCCAATCAAAATAATGAAACAGCCGCTAACAAATATGCTGCGCTGTTGTTTCAGCTATATCCAGCATCAGAGCAAATGAAGGCGTATAAAGAAAATCGCTTACAACATATTCCAGAAGATGATTGGGCTGAAGAGTATCGCATTTTACATGCACCTAAAAAGCGTGTTGTTGTGCTTTCACCTTCTAAGAAAACCCTAACAGCCAATACCAAAAAGCCTGAAATTCCGGTTAAAACAGCACCGCCATCTGTAGAAAAAGCGGCAACACCTGTAATGGTATCAACAGCAGCTGCTGTCGAACCCACGGCACAATTAGGTGCGAATGCAAGTATGTTGGCAGTGAGCAATGCTATGGCAGAGAGCAAGCCGCAGCAGCCAAATGCACCTGCGAAGAAGCAACCGGCTAATTACACTAAAGTGCCAGAGCGCAGCGTGACTAGTACACAGCCTGTTGCGTTGAAAAGGCCTGAAGATTTACCCGAAGAGAATATCAAAGAAAATACTGATGTAATTTCAGTAGGTCAGGTAGACCTAGAGAAAGAAAAAGCGGTAGAAGAGAAGAAAGTTGCAGCGGCGAAAACCCATGTTGTAGAAAAGGGACAAGGACTATTCCGTATCTCTAAAATGTACAACATTCGCTTAAGTACTTTAATGAAATGGAATGACATTACAAACGCCGACCAAATAGAAGTGGGTGATGTACTCGTTGTTTCTCAACCTGAACAGTCGAAGTAGTATCATGTCAGAAGAATTAAAAATAGAAGAACTCACTGAAGACATTGAAATCGTAGGTCCTGGCCTTTTGTTAAAAGACGCCAGGGAAGCAAAGGGGTTAACAGCCAAAGATATCGCAAGTAAGCTGAATTTGCGTGTTGCGTTAGTTGAACAAATTGAAGCTGAGCAAATCGATGAAAGCTTGCCACCAACCTATGTGAGAGGCTTTTTAAGAAACTATGCGCGCCTTGTTGGATTGCTTGAAAGCGACGTAATCGCCAGTTATGAGTCAACACAAGTAGCGGCCGAGCAAAGTGCAGAAATGTTGAGTTTCTCTCGTGTTACCGAAAAACAAAAGCAACATAATATTGTTATGTGGATTAGTTATGCGGTTGCGGCTATTGTATTTGGATCATCATTTGTTTGGTGGTTACAAGCATCAAACGAATCAAGCGATGTCCCAGTGCCAGCTGTTGTAGCCAGTACAACAGAGCAACCAGCAGAGGCTAACGAACAAACGGTTGATAGCGCGCCTTCGAATAATGAACAAGAAACCTTGGCTACATCTATGCCAACAACTGCCGTTGTTGAAAACAGTGAACCAGCGGTTGAAATTGAACAAGCGCCAGTAGCAGCCGACACATCTTCTGCGCCGCAAGAATCAACACCTGTAGTTATTCAGTTACCACAACAAGAGGGTGTGCTACCACAAGACGATCCCGCTATTTTAGTTTCTGCTGTGTTTGATTTTGCAGGTGACTGTTGGGTCAATATTTTTGACGCCAATGGTAAGCGATTAGCCTGGGGTATCAAGAAAGGTGGCTATAGTATGCGTATAAATGGTGCCGCACCTTTGTCAGTGACACTTGGTAAACCTGAACTTGTTGCTATCGACTTAGATGGGCAAGAAGTAGATATGAGTCAATTTGGTGAAGGTAATATCGCCAAGTTCACTTTGCCATTAACACAAGCTGCTGTTGTAGAATAAACAACGAATTATGTTTAAAGAATCTCCTATTGTCCGTCGTAAATCAAAACAAATTCATGTCGGTAATGTTGCCGTAGGTGGTGACGCACCTATCTCGGTGCAATCAATGACTAACACCCTAACGACTGATGTAGATGCTACTGTTGCACAAATTAAATCGTTAGAATCTGTAGGCGCAGACATTGTCCGTGTTAGCGTACCCACCATGAATGCTGCTGAAGCATTTAAAGAAATTAAAAAACAAGTCAATGTGCCGCTAGTCACTGATATCCATTTTGATTATCGCATTGCCTTAAAAGTGGCAGAGTATGGTGCCGACTGTTTGCGCATTAACCCAGGCAACATTGGCCGAGAAGATCGTGTTAAAGCGGTAGTTGAGTCTGCTCGTGATAAAAATATTCCCATCCGTATTGGCGTTAACGGTGGCTCTTTAGAGCGCGACTTACAAGAAAAGTATGGTGAACCAACACCAGAAGCGCTTGTCGAGTCTGCGATGCGTCATATTGATATATTAGATAGACTTAACTTTGATCAATTTAAAGTATCAGTAAAAGCTTCCGACGTATTCTTAGCGGTAGATTCGTACCGACTTTTAGCAAAACAGATTGAAAACCCTTTGCATCTTGGCATAACCGAAGCTGGTGGCTTTAGATCAGGTTCAGTCAAATCAGCGATTGGTTTGGGCCTGTTATTGAATGAAGGCATAGGTGACACCTTAAGAGTGTCTTTAGCAGCAGATCCTGTCGAAGAAATTAAGGTCGGTTTTGATATATTGAAATCGCTTAAACTGCGTTCAAGAGGCATAAATTTTATTGCCTGCCCAAGTTGTTCACGCCAAGAGTTTGATGTAATCGGCACTGTTAATGCACTTGAGCAGCGTGTTGAAGATATATTAACGCCGATGGATGTCTCTATTATTGGCTGTATTGTCAATGGGCCAGGCGAAGCAGAAGTTTCTGATCTTGGTTTAACCGGAGGTAGTAAGAAAAGCGGTTATTACCTTGATGGCGTGAGACAAAAAGAACGCTTTGACAATGATCAATTAGTCGATCAGTTAGAGCAACGCATTCGCGCTAAAGCCAAGTTGATGGATGAAGAACAACGCCTTGATGTCAAAGTAATTGATCAAGACGATATCTAACTAAATTGTTACAGGGACGCGTCAGGTCTTGTGTCTTTTTCTTTAACCTGATTATAATGCGCCCTTTAACCTAAATCGTAATAGGTAAAAACTACGTGAGTAAAGCGATACAGGCCATTCGAGGAATGAATGATTGCCTGCCAACAGAAACCAATATTTGGCAAATGGTAGAGTCGGTATTACGCCGTGTTGCAAGCAACTACGGTTTTGCTGAGATCCGCATGCCGATCGTTGAATCGACCCATTTATTTAAACGTTCTATCGGTGAAGTAACGGACATCGTTGAAAAGGAAATGTATACCTTTGACGACCGTAATGGCGACAGCTTAACACTTCGTCCAGAAGGCACAGCAAGTTGCGTGAGAGCGGGTATCGAGCATGGTTTACTGTACAACCAAGAACAACGATTGTGGTATATGGGCCCAATGTTTCGACATGAGCGTCCTCAAAAAGGCCGATATAGACAGTTCCATCAATTTGGTATTGAAGCCTTTGGTATTGCAACGCCAGATATTGACGCTGAAATTATTATGCTATCTGCGCGCATTTGGCGGGAACTTGGTATCTCAGAGTTTGTCGAACTAGAGTTGAATTCGTTAGGTTCTAATGAAGAGCGCGCCGCTTATCGTGATGCGTTAGTTGCGTTTCTAACAGAAAGAGAGTCGCAGCTTGATGAAGATAGTAAGCGTCGAATGCATACTAATCCGTTACGTGTGCTTGATAGTAAGAATCCTGATGTACAGGCGGCACTTCAAGGTGCACCGAAGCTGAGTGATTATTTTGGTGAAGAGTCACAGCAACATTTTGAACAGTTGTGCGCGCGTTTAGATGCGGCAGGTATCAAATACACCATTAACGATAAGTTAGTGAGAGGTCTCGATTACTATAATCGCACCGTGTTTGAATGGGTAACTTCTAGCCTTGGCGCTCAAGGTACTGTATGTGCCGGCGGCCGCTATGATGGTTTGGTAGAACAGCTCGGCGGTAAAGCGTCACCAGCCTTTGGTTTTGCCTTGGGTATTGAACGTTTAGTTTTACTCTTGACCAGCTTAGAAAAAGTGAATAATGTTCGACCTCAAGTAGACGCCTATTTAATTACATTAGGTGAAGGTATCGACATTAAGGGCGTTGCGCTAGCTGAACAATGGCGTAGTCAAGTCCCTGATATTCATATTCAAAACCACTGTGGTGGCGGCAATATGAAAAAACAAATGAAAAAAGCCGATAGATCAGGTGCACAAATTGCCTTGATACTAGGTGAAGACGAATTAGCCAATCAGCAGATAACCGTAAAATATCTGCGTGGGCAACATGAACAACAAACAGTTGCATTATCAGATGTGGCTGCTTTGCTAGAGACATTAATTTAAGGAAGTACAGTGGAAACATATCAAACTGAAGAACAACAAGTTGAAGCGATCAAAAAGCTGTGGAAAGAATACGGCAATGTATTGATTGCAGGTATTGTTATTGGCTTAGGTGGCTTTGTTGGATTCAATTTTTATAAAGATTCAAAATTGGCAGAGCAATACGCAACATCTGATGCATTTCTGCAACTAGTTGAACAAGAAGAAGGTGTTGACCAAGCGCAAACTGAAGCGTTTGTTGCAGAGCATGGTGATTCAAGCTATGCCAGCCTTTCTGCATTAGCAGCAGCTAAAAAAGCGGTAGAAGCTGAAGACTGGGCATTAGCTAAAACTAACCTTGAGACTGCTGTAGCTAAGGCGCAAAGCGAGGGTATAAAAGCTATTGCTACCGTGCGTTTAGCGCGCGTAGAAATTCAACTAGAGCAATATGACCAAGCTTTAGCCACGTTAGGCGCTCAGTTCCCAGAATCTTTCGTTTCTATTGTTGAAGAAACAAAAGGTGATGCCTACATAAAACAAGGAAATACAGAACAAGCGCGCGTTGCGTATCAAGCTGCCCTTGATGCATCTGAGCAAGGCATGAATGCTGCGCTACAAATGAAGTTAGACGACTTAGCGCAAGCAGACGTTTTACAGTAAGTATTTTCTCGTTTGGAGTAGTGGTTGCACATGTTTAAAAACAAACTTATTACAGCAAGTCTATTGGCACTAGCCGTTGTTAGCTGTTCATCGACAGATGATGAAGAAGCGTATGACTATGTTGCTGAATTAGTAGAGATCGAAGAGCAGTTTTCTCCAGATGAGATTTGGAGTGACGGTATTGGTGAAGGGATTAGTGGTCACTTTTCAACACTAAGACCAACCGTTGCGTACAACAAAATATTTACTGCCAGTCGCGAAGGACACGCGGTAGCCTATGATTTAGAAAGCGGTGACGAAATTTGGTACGCAGACTTAAGTGACATACACGACGAGCGAGGATTTTTTGACAATCGCCGCAATGCTCGTGTAAATGGTGGCCCTGTCACCGGCATAAACAAAGTCTTTTACGGTACCGAAAATGGCGAACTGTTTGCTTTAGATGCAGAAACAGGAGAGCTAGTTTGGGAAGCGAAGCTTAAAGGTGAAGTCGTTTCGGCACCAGCGGTAGACGCTGGTTATGTTATAGTCAACACTACGTCGGGTGTTATGCATGCTTTCAATGCTGAGACTGGCGAAGAAGTCTGGATGGTAGAGCAAGATATTCCTGCGTTGACTCTTCGTGGTACAAGTACACCAGTTATTGCTTCAGGTGGTGTGTTGGTAGGTACTGCTACTGGCCAGCTATCAGTATTTTTACTAGAAACAGGACAGCAAGGTTGGTCAGTTGAAGTAGGTGAACCATCAGGTACAACTGAATTGCAACGTGTTATTGATGTAGACGCTAAGCCTATTGCTTACGGTGATAAAGTGTATGCGATTGCAGCTCGCGGTAACTTGGTGGCGATTGAACTTCGCAACGGTAGCATTGCGTGGAAACGTCAATATTCTTCTTATCGTCAAATATCGTTAGACAGAAATACTATTTTCCTGACAGACGTTAAAGGCCATGTTTATGCCGTGGACCGTAACAATGGATTAGAAAAGTGGAGTCAGCTTAGCTTAACTAATCGTGGCGTCACAGGCCCAGTTGTTGTTGGTGATTATGTTGTAGTCGGTGATACTGAAGGCTTTCTGCACTGGATTGACCAAGAAACAGGTGAATTCGTAGCACGCTTCTATGTTAATGGTAGTGGTATATATACAACACCTGTAGTGCATGAAGACATCATTTACGTGCAAGCAAGAAATGGTGATATTGTTGCTGTCGAAACGCCAGAACTAGAAAACTAGTCTTTACACAAACAAAATACATGCGGCGCAGATTATACAAGGGTATAATCTGCGCCTTTTCTTTGTGGCTATAGTGGCAATGCTATAGTTATCTTTTAATATCGGTTAGAATATAACCACTAACCCCAGTAATTAACTCTTTGAGGTTTAAATGTTACCCGTAGTCGCTTTAGTCGGTCGCCCTAATGTCGGTAAATCAACGTTATTTAATCGCTTAACTCGCAGTCGAGACGCGTTAGTAGCGGATTATCCTGGATTAACGCGAGACCGTCAGTATGGCCAAGCGTATGTAGAAGATGAACCCTTTATCGTTATCGATACCGGTGGTATTCATGGCGACGAAGAAGGCATTGATGCACTTATGGCGCAGCAATCGCTTGCAGCTATAGATGAAGCGGATGCGGTACTTTTTCTCGTGGACGCAAGAGCGGGGCTAACTTCTGCTGATGAAGCTATCGCTGACTACTTGCGAAAGCAAGATAAAACAGTGTTCTTAGTTGCTAACAAAATAGATGGTATTGATGCCGATTCCGCTGTCGCTGAGTTTTATGCCTTAGCGCTTGGTGACGTGCATCAAATAGCCGCAGCACACGGTCGTGGTGTAACGCAATTGCTTACGTTAGCACTTTCTCCTTACATTGAGTCTTTAAACGTATCGAACGAAGAAGACGCCCAGCAGCTAGATGCTGAGCTTGAGGAGACGGTCGAAGAGGTCGAAGCACCTGAACACGATGACAAGATAAAGCTGGCTATTATTGGTAAACCAAATGTAGGTAAGTCAACACTAACGAACCGTATTTTGGGTGAAGATCGAGTTGTTGTTTACGATATGCCAGGTACTACAAGAGATAGTGTTTACATTCCGTTGGAGCGTAACGGCAGAGAATACACGCTAATCGATACAGCGGGCATTAGGCGCCGAAAAAATATTACCGATGTTGTAGAGAAGTACTCTATTGTTAAAACGCTGCGCGCGATTGAAGATGCCAACGTTTGTTTATTGGTGGTTGATGCAAGAGAAGGCTTGACCGATCAAGATTTGAGTCTATTGGGCTTTATTCTAGAAGCGGGTCGTTCGTTGGTGATTGCAGTTAACAAGTGGGATGGCATTGATCAGTCAGTTAAAGATAGCATCAATAAAGAAATCGACAGACGATTAGGTTTTATCGATTTTGCGCGTATCCATTTTATCTCTGCGCTTCATGGCACAGGTGTAGGGCATTTGTTTGAATCGGTTGAAGAAGCATTTGTTTCGGCTACTAAACGTATTTCAACGTCGATGGTTACTAAGGTATTAGAAATGGCTGCTTTTGACCATCAGCCGCCAATGCACAATGGTCGCCGCATCAAATTAAAATATGCGCACGCAGGTGGCTACAACCCGCCAATCGTTGTTATTCATGGTAACCAGGTAAAACATTTACCGATTTCATATAAACGTTACTTAATGAATTACTATCGTAAGTCGTTAAAAATTATGGGTACGCCGATTAAAATAGAATTTAGAGAAACGTCCAATCCTTTCGCGGGTAAGAAAAAGCTTAACTATACCGAGCAGAAAAAGCGCGCAAGAGCGACTCAGGGATACAAGAAAGACGAATAGCCCAAACCAACGATCTAAAAAACCAGAATTTATTTCTGGTTTTTTTATGCCTCAAAACCAATGAAAGTATAACCACAAGCAGAGCTACGCAACGTCTAAAACATTTGGGGTCAGAACATGTTCTGACCCCAAATATCCAAAATGGTTGAGCTTGTTCGAAGCGATACTGCCAAGTTCAATGCATCTGAAATGGGCGACAGCTTGCGAGTTACGCAGTTTGTAGGGGGGGAAGGATTTGGTCTTGCGTATCAAGACATACTTGGCCATAACATGGAATAAACAAATGGGGTCAGAACATGTTCTGACCCCAAATATAGTGAATTTTTTATTTGGGCTTTATTTCTGTGACTTGAGCGAACAGTTCACCATCTTTTAATTGGACGGCGATTTCCTCGCCTTTACTCACTTGAGATGTGCTGTTAACGATGTTTTGCTGATTATCTCGCACAACCCCATAACCTCTTGCGATGGTGGCTAGTGGGCTAACCATATGGAGTTGCTCAGCTAAATGTCCAAAATCAGCTGTCTTTTTTTGCCAGTAATAGTTAAATGCTTGCTGCGTTCTTTCAGACAGATCAATACAAGTCTGTTTCATCTGCACAATGCTATGCTCAGGGGATACAGCCAGTAAACGGTTATGCAGATACTGCTGAGATTGTGATTGCACAGAGGTTAATTTGCTTGAAACACTGGTCAATCTAGCAGTGAGTTCATCTATGCGCTGCGCTTTGTGAAGTATTTGTTGCTCTGGGTGCGTTTGACTTAGTCGGTGCTGCAAATAGGCGATACGCTGCTTGTTTCGATGACAAACTTGCTGATAGCTATAGCTTAATTGTTGTTTTAATTTGTTAAGTTTGTCTATTTTAGTCTGCACATCCTTTGACACTAATTCCGCTGCAGCGCTTGGCGTTGGCGCTCGCATATCGGCGACAAAATCAGCGAGAGTGGTGTCAGTTTCATGTCCTACAGCGCTAATAACAGGTATGTGGCTATCAAAAATTGCCCTTACCACGCGTTCTTCATTAAAACTCCATAAATCTTCGATAGAGCCGCCGCCGCGTCCTACAATTAATACGTCCACTTCTTGCCTAGCATTTGCAAGGGCTATTGTATTAGCAATATCTAGAGATGCTTGTTCACCTTGTACTAATACGGGGTACACAATCGCTTCAATCGATGCGTCTCGTCGATTTAATACGGTAAGAATATCTTTAACAGCGGCGCCTGTTGCCGATGTCACAATACCCACTTTGGTTATTTGCTCAGGTAATGTTTTTTTGTAAGAAAGGTCGAATAAGCCTTCGGCATGCAATTTGTTTTTTAAGGCTTCATATTGCTGCTGTAGCAGGCCCGCACCAGCATCTTCCATCTGCTCAATAATAAGCTGAAAATCACCCCTAGGTTCATAAAGGGACACCCGCGCTTTTACCAACACCTGCAAACCATTGTTTGGTTTAATTTTTGCTCTGATATTGTTACCACGAAACATTGCACACTTTACTTGTGAACGTTCGTCTTTTAGCGACAAATACCAATGACCTGAACTTGCAGCGACAAAATTCGATATTTCGCCAGTTAGCCATACTGTTCTCATTTCAGATTCAAGTAAAAAGCGAACTTGTTTCGTTAATTGGCTTACTTTTAATATATTTTTTGTTGTCATTTTTGTAAGGATGGTGCTGCTTTGTTTCAAGAATTGTCGTTATTATAACGAGTTGAGCAGTAAATTTTGAACAAATTGCAATAATTTACAATTTATTTGCTAATTTAGGTTTACCTGACCGACCAAAAAGATTAAAATGCTGCCGCAATATTAGCACTCCATATAAGTTCAGTGAGATATTGCCATGCTACGTATAGCCCAAGAAGCTTTGACCTTCGATGATGTATTATTAGTACCTGCACATTCACAGGTATTACCCCACACTGCCGACCTGCGCACCCAATTAACCGAGAAAATAGCCCTTAATGTGCCTATGGTATCCGCCTCTATGGATACGGTAACTGAAGCACGTTTAGCTATTACTTTGGCTCAAGAAGGTGGCATCGGATTTATTCACAAGAACATGACCATTGATGAACAAGCGCGTCATGTCTCTCAAGTTAAAAAATATGAAAGTGGAATTGTTGCA
Source organism: Thalassotalea agarivorans (assembly GCF_030295955.1). NCBI lineage: Bacteria > Pseudomonadati > Pseudomonadota > Gammaproteobacteria > Alteromonadales > Colwelliaceae > Thalassotalea > Thalassotalea agarivorans. Next base: position 2,571,462 of record NZ_AP027363.1, on the reverse strand, counting down.
GATCCTGTAACAGTGAATCCAGACGATTCCATTGCTCAAACAATAGAGTTGGCCAAAGACCTTGGTTTTTCTGGTTTTCCTGTTGTTGATAGTGACAATAACTTAGCCGGTATCATTACTGGCCGAGATCTTCGCTTCGAAACAGATTTATCAAAGCCTGTTTCTGCACTTATGACGCCAAAAGACAAGCTTGTCACGGTGAAAGAAGGCGCGAGCAGAGAAGATATTTTAAATCTTATGCATGTACACCGTATTGAAAAAATATTGGTGACAGACGATTCCTTTAAGCTGAAAGGCTTAATTACCGTTAAAGACTACAAAAAAGCAGAGAAGAAACCAAATGCATGTAAAGACGAATTTGGTCGTTTACGTGTAGGTGCTGCCGTTGGTGTAGGCGCAGGTACTGATGAGCGTATCGCTGCGCTTGTTGATGCAGGCGTTGATGTATTGCTTATTGATACATCTCACGGACATTCTCAAGGTGTACTTGATCGCGTAAAAGCAACCCGTGAAGCATTCCCTGATCTTCAAATTGTTGCTGGTAATGTGGCAACAGGTGAGGGTGCAAAAGCACTTGCAGACGCTGGCGCAAACGCGGTTAAAGTGGGAATAGGCCCAGGCTCTATTTGTACAACACGTATTGTTACCGGTGTTGGTGTTCCGCAGCTTACTGCTATTTCAAATGCTGTTGAAGCGTTGAAAGGTACGGGTATTCCTGTCATTGCCGATGGCGGTATCCGTTTTTCTGGCGACATTGCAAAAGCCCTTGTTGCTGGCGCAAATTGTGTGATGGTAGGCAGTATGCTTGCAGGTACTGAAGAGTCTCCTGGCGAAGTTGAGTTATACCAAGGCCGTTATTACAAATCATACCGTGGTATGGGTTCTTTAGGTGCAATGGCACAAAAAGAAGGCTCTAGTGATCGCTACTTCCAAAAAACAGATGGTGAAGCAGACAAGCTTGTACCAGAAGGTATTGAAGGACGTGTTGCCTATAAAGGCCCTGTTGCAAACATTGTTCACCAGCAAATGGGCGGCTTACGTTCATGTATGGGTTTAACTGGCTGTGCAACGATTGAAGAGCTGAATACTAAAGCTATGTTCAATCGCGTAACCTCAGCAGGTATGGGTGAGTCGCACGTACATGACGTGACCATTACCAAAGAAGCTCCTAACTACCGATTAGGATAAAAAATTACGCCGCCAGCAACACGCTGGCGGCTTTGTTTTAGCGCAAATATATAGGTTTACAATGACCAAAGATATTCATGATTCTAGAATTTTAATTTTAGATTTTGGTTCTCAATACACACAGTTAATCGCGCGACGCGTGCGTGAAATTGGTGTTTATTGTGAATTGTGGGCATGGGATGTTACCGAAGCTCAAATTAAAGAATTTAACCCAACCGGCATTATTTTGGCCGGTGGTCCAGAAAGTGTAACAGAAGCAAACTCTCCTCGTGCGCCAGAGTACGTGTTCAATGCAGGCATCCCTGTATTGGGTATTTGCTACGGCATGCAAACAATGGCTGAGCAATTAGGCGGTAGCGTAGAAAGTTCTGAACACAAAGAGTTTGGTTATGCCTCTGTTGAAGTATTAAAAACATCAGCATTATTCAACCATATTGAAGATACTATCAACGAACAAGGTAATGCATGTTTGGATGTTTGGATGAGTCATGGCGACAAAGTTGCGACAATTCCAGAAAGTTTTACCACAATTGCTCAAACGCCTAGCTGTGCCCATGCTGCTATGGCTGATGAAGAGCGCAAGTTCTATGGTGTACAGTTTCACCCTGAAGTAACTCATACCAAACAAGGGATGCGCATTTTAGAGCATTTTGTTGTTGATGTTTGTGGTTGTGAAAAACTATGGACATCTGCTTCTATCATTGAAGATGCGATTGCTAAAATCAAAGCGCAAGTGGGTCAAGACGAGGTTGTGCTTGGTTTATCTGGTGGTGTCGATTCATCTGTTGTTGCTATGTTGCTGCACAGAGCCATTGGTGACAAGTTAACCTGCGTTTTTGTTGATAACGGCTTGCTTCGTTTGAATGAAGGGCAACAAGTAATGGATATGTTTGGCGACCATTTTGGTTTAAACATTGTCCACGTAAACGCCGAAGATAGATTTTTAGATCGCCTAAAAGGTGAAAATGACCCTGAAGCTAAACGCAAGATTATCGGTAACGTCTTCGTTGAGGTGTTTGACGAAGAAGCAGGAAAGCTAAGCAACGCTAAATGGTTAGCACAGGGTACAATTTACCCTGACGTTATAGAGTCAGCCGCGTCAAAAACGGGTAAAGCACATGTTATTAAGTCTCACCATAATGTTGGTGGCCTACCTGAAGACATGGAACTTGGCTTGGTTGAACCGTTACGTGAGTTGTTTAAAGATGAAGTACGTAAGATTGGTTTAGAGTTAGGTTTGCCATACGACATGTTGTATCGCCATCCTTTCCCAGGGCCAGGTTTAGGCGTTCGCGTGTTGGGCGAAATCAAGAAAGAGTACTGTGACTTATTACGCCGTGCTGATGCAATTTTCATTGAAGAATTACACAAGGCAGACTTGTATAACAAAGTAAGCCAAGCATTTACAGTGTTCCTACCTGTGCGCTCTGTTGGCGTTATGGGTGATGGCAGAAAATATGATTGGGTTGTTAGTTTAAGAGCTGTTGAAACTATCGACTTTATGACAGCTCACTGGGCACATTTACCTTATGATTTCTTAGGGCACGTTTCAAACCGTATCATTAATGAAATCGACGGTATTTCTCGTGTGGTATACGATATTTCAGGTAAACCACCTGCCACAATTGAATGGGAATAATGCCTTTCAATTAAGTTTTAGAAGCCAACCTATTTAGGTTGGCTTTTTTTTTGCAAGATACTAAAAAGTATGAATAAAATAGGATATTGCAGTAAGACAAGGATAGCGATGAAACACTTTTTTGCCCCAATAATAGGATGTTTGTTAGGCATCATAAGCCATGCCGCTTCGGCGAAAGATCTTGTAATTAAAGACATTGAAACTTTTGCTCATGAGTTCGTTGAAATATACACCAAACGACCGCTAGATATAGTTGATGTGCTGGCAGAAAACTTTGTGATTAAAACTGAACTAGGCGACTCGGCGATGGGTATTACCGTTGAGTTCACAAAAAAAGAATATTTGAAAGACATTGATAAATTAGATGTCGACGAGTTTGTTAAAGGTCAAAGGGACTTTGATGTCTATGATTTTACTGTCAAATCGGCGAATACAGGCTCATTTAGTATGATCTATTATGACGTTAGCGTCCGCACAACTGTATGGAACAAAATTGACGTGATTAAGAAAGGGGATAAATTAATGGTGACCTTTCAATTGCAAGAGGCCTTCTGATGTTTCAGCGACCGGGCAAAATTGATAATAACCATACAGCAGCCAGTCACACTGAAGAGCTTCTGTTGATTTTTGCTAATCCGGTAATCTGTTTATTAATAACAACACCGTATTTATTGTTCTGCACCTTGTCGCCAAACTCTCTGGACTATGAATCGTTTTATGGCGCTGGCGTCATCTGGATTTACTTAGTCACGCCATTTATTATCGCCGCGCAATTGGTGATGATTGCAGTCTCTGTTTATAAAAAGAATACTTATTGGCGCCACCAGTTACTGTCGATAGTATTAACTGTCGTTATCGGTCTAGCGTTTTTAAGCGGATTAGCGTTTGGTTGTTTTATCACAGTGTAAGGTTTGTTAGTGCAAAAACTCATTGTTCGCTAGGTTTTTGACTAAACTCAATATAGAGTTTGTTTTAAGCAAGGACAACAATGGAACGAAAAAACAGGATCTATTTGTTTACAGCGATCATAAGTTTTGCGTTTGCGTTTTTAGGCTTTTCATACAATACCTGGCGGCTAGAGGTTACTGAAGATAATAATAATATTCGTATGGCGTCTTTTTCAGTGCTTAATGAATTGGCTGAATTTGAGCAAATAGTATTTGCTGCGCATTACGATCAAAATACCGTTGAGGGTAGCCCGCGAAAAGGATGGGTGAAAGTAGGGTTGATTGCCGATTTAGCGGTGTTTATTTCGCCACAAGTGGAGCAACAAGCAAGAGCTTTAAAACAGGTGTGGGGTGAAAACTGGCCCAATGTTGCAACGCAGGTAGATTCAGTGGAGCGTGTTTTGACTAACGTAGAGCAGGTCCGCCAAGCTGTTAAAAGCCAACTCAGGCAGCTAGATTAACCCTTATTTACGGGTCTTGTTGTGCTGAGGGCGCTTCAGGCGCGGTTTCTTCTGTAAACAAATTCCCAGTTTCGAATGAATAGTAGATATCCGCAGAATCCTCGAGCCCTGATACCGTTTCTAACCAAAGCCTTGAAAGTAAATAAAAGCGAATCGTTATTTCATTTACTGGTTCAATGACGCCAATACCGTATTTAAGATATGTTCGCTCGCCAAGATAACCACTAATAGTAGCTTGTGCATCGTCACCATCAACTTCGGCGCCAACCTGTATGTCAGTCAACAGCGGTACCTCTTGCAATGCTTCTTGCACGCCTTGTGCGCGATTAATGGTTGTAGCCAGCACAGCGCCCATAGCCGCAGCATTGTTCGTGCCTGAATCTAAGCCACGACCTCTAACTAAATAAGACAAGATTTCGTTTTGTTGCATACTCGGCGTCGAAAACAAATTGATCTGTAACGCATTGGCAAGGCCGGTGATTGATATACCTACTGTGACATCGTCCGATGTAATTTTCCTAGTTGCAGTCAGATCAACGTGTGGGTTGGCTGGTGGCCCATTAAACGTTACGCGTCCATTGTCGACATTCAAGTGCTGTCCATAGGCCTGATATTTGCCGTTTTTGATCCCCATAACACCATAAATTTGCATTGGTTGCTGTTTACGCTGCGTCATTTGTAACTTACCGCCGAGGTTGCCATTGAAGCCTTGGCCTCTAACAGTAAATTTATCGCGAATGATAACCTCAAGGTTGTTTTCAATGTTTAAGCGCGAACGTTTTTCAATTTGATTACCTTGCGCATCAACAATAATTGCATCGTCACTAATGGCAACACTGCCAGGTGGCAAATCTTGCAATTGAAACAAGCCGTCAAACACTTCCACTTTACCATTGATACTGAGCAGTTCAGGTGTGAAATCGACTTCTATATCTGTAGCTACATCTGCCGTCAAACTTGGCGGAAACGCAAATGTTAATGTTTCCGTGGTGAGATGCGCATAGGCATGGAATTTATCAACCCATTCAATTTTAGAGGTCAATGTGCCTTTATTATCTAGAATGAAAAACTGACCATTTATTTCCGCTTTTTGATGATCTATGTCTGCTCTTACTTCAACATTTTCTATATCGTTGGGGCTTCGTAGCAAGTCGATGTTGCCTTGCTCTAACGCCAAGAAACCGTCTAACTTGGGAGCCGCTGTCGTGCCTGATATGGCAATATTACTGTTAATGAAACCTTCAATTGCTTCAAGTTCAATGACAAGTTCCTGTATCGGTTGAATACTAAATTGATTAATTTTCAAATGACCATCTAACGAATTTTGATTTTGGTAATCAATGCGAGTCGCAAAATCGAGGATAGCGTCAGTGTCGGATCTGTTAAGGCTGACATTGGCAACCAATTGTTGCGCATCATTTGTAACGTCTATTGAGCCATCGTGCCAGGTCATCAATTCCAGCGTTTCTCCATTGGATAGTAGTGTTATTTTGCCTGGTTGTAAGTCTAAATCTGCAGCAACAATCGGTTGTTTATTTGGCTGCCAATTGGCGTCTATGTCGCCCGACAGTTTGGTCAGCAATTTCATTTCAGGTGGGAATACCAATTCGTTAATAGGTTGGCTATCGATGTTAAGCTTAATAGACAAATTACCTGATTCCCCAACCGTTGAAGTTTCATCAATACACAAAGAGGTACCAATGGTTAGCCAGCAATGGGGTGATATCGTGAGCGTTTTATTATTGATTGAAGTTTGATACTTCGCGCTTTGGTCAAGGTTAAGCGTTAGTTCACCATATTCAAAATCTGCGGTATTTAATACAGTGGTTAAACTGTTTTTAGACTGATCGAATTCGTTGTCTAAAGCGATATCTGCTGTCGCGTCTCCGGCAAAGTTTAGAGTAAGCGATTGCTTACTAATATCGCCAACAATATGGTGGTCAAATTCGCTAATTATGAAAGTGTCTAGATGAATTTCTGGACTCTGTAATTGAACATCAAAGGCGTGATTTTTTGCAAACTCATACTCTGCTATTAAGCGTGTTTCTTTTATCGCGTAGTCTTCATAATTGGCATCAGTCACTAAGGTGTTTAGCGAAACAATTGGCGCAAAGTTATCACCGCTAATAGTGAAATTAGTATCCACTTTTGCGGTAGCTTCACTATACCATTCATTAATATTTGGGCTCGACAATGTGCCGTTAATATCCCAACTACCGGCGTTTTGCGCCTGCAGGTTCAACCTTGTTTCTTTAGCCGCTACTTCTATAACACTTGCAGGCATTCTCAGGCTACTATCAATACTGATATCGGCTTTAAGTGAAACTGGAATATCATTTAACTCACCTGATACATTGGTGTTATTTAATAGTACTTGCCAACTGCCTAGTTCATCTTTACCTTTTATTTCCTGAGAGGTATCAAAAAAACCTTCAGTATGCAGGCTTGCTGTAACTTCACCGGTTACGGGCAGCGGTGGTAGGCTTTCTGGCATCACTGGCATGGTGAGTTTTTCACTGATCAGATCAAGTTGCCAACGCAGTATATCGCCGTAAATCAACTGGCCGGTAGTTGATAGGTCTGAGCCGGTATGTGCGTCTGAAAAATGCAATGTGTTCAAGGTGACAGTTGAAGATTGCATATCATGAATGATATCGGTGTTAACAATGGCGTCCTGATAGCCATAACCTTTTATCTCGACCATGAGTTTTGCTAATTGCTTCGACAAATCTCCTTGGGTATCAAGCGTCATACGTGCTGGTTGCACTTGTGCGGTAACGTTCGCAGGAAGCGGTACTTTGTTCGCTATTAACGAAACATCAAATGGGAGTGTTTCATCCGTCAGGTTAACATGAATATCACTGTCTAATTCCAAACTGCCATGACTTCTTAACTTCACCTTAAGATCTGAAAAATCGCCATTTGCGAATAAATTTTGATTAGAGTTGGCTAGTTGAGGATAAGGTTCGAAGCGCTGAAGTTCGGTGTTAAGTTCGATATTTAGTGGGTAGTGCTCAATAAGGTGGATATCGCCCGCTAAATTAACGTTGCCGTATTCTGGGTAAGTTAGTGATAACTCACTAATATCGAAAGTATGTTTGCCAATAGCAATTTCAGTATGTATATCAGTAATATTAAACTGACTTTGCTGCTGCATAATTCTGGTTTGAGATACATCCAAAGAGGCGACATGTAACTCTATTGGAATATAAACCTCAGGCAAGTTAGCCATTGCCCATTCATCGCTTGGTGGTGCAGGTGGTGCTTTGCTTTCGAGCAAAGTAACGTCAACATTATTCACTGTTGTAGGTAGAATTTGAACAAGTGTGCCCTTTGCTTTTGCGGCCGTCTTAAACGCATCTACGCGCACCGCTAAGCCATCCATAGTTAAGGTAAATTCATCAACTGAAAGCAATTTTACGTCGGCGCCAACGGGTAGCGAAAACAGTTGGTTCTGTACAGTAACTTCTTCTTCCACCACTGGTGTTTCGATTTCCTCTGGCGGTGGAATATAAGGCAAGTCGACATTGATACTTTTTGCCGAAAGTTCTTCAACACACACGGTCTTTCTTAATAGGCAATTTAGTTTCAGATCTAAAGTAAAAGACTCAACATCTAGTTTGAAGCTGGGTAAGTCGATACGAATATATTTGAACTGAGCCTTGTTGAGTAGAGCACCATCTTGGTATTCAATATCGATAAACTCTATTTTATTTACTGCCCATACGGTTAATTGTGCGCCCCAAGAGGTACCCACTAAAAAGAGAATGAATAGGATCAAAAATAGGAATATGGCTAGCAGTATTTTTAAGATGCGCTTGATCATTATAGCTCTGCTCCAAAACTAAAATGAATCTTCCAATCAGGATCTTCTTCACTGATGGAATAACCAAAGTCTAACCTGATTGCCCCGATCGGCGATATGTAGTGTAAGCCTGTACCTACCGAATATAGTGGATTTATTTCTATGGTATCCATAGCATTACCAATATCGGTAAACAATGCAGTTCTAAATTTTTCGGTAAAATAGTATTGATACTCGGCGCTACCCACTAACATATATTTACCACCAACAACCGCAGTTTGTGTGCCGCCATCTGGTGTTGGCAATTCCAACGAAGGTCCTTGCGATTGATAATCAAAGCCACGCAAACTTTGATCGCCACCCACATAAAACCTCAAACTTGGTGCCAGAAATGTTTTGGGATCACTGGGTAAGTAGTTAGCACCTGCTTCCAGACGGAATACAAATCGATGACGTGATATTGGGGTTACAATTAATTTCCATTTAGCGATGGCACGAAAAACCGTTAACTCGCTGGCTGCCTTGTCGCTGGCACCTTCAATATTGTAATACTGTAAGTAGCCCCAAGAAGGGTCTAACGGATTACCTTCACGCTTTACGCGCGTTATGGTAATACCAGGAAAGAAATAGTAGGCATTTAAGGTGACTCTTGGATCGTCCCACACATTTAAGGTGTTAACTCTATATTCACCCAGATCGATTTCTTCTTCATTAAACTTCCATAGTTCTTTAAGAAAACGTAAGTAAATTTGAGCATTCCACGCGCCAAACTTGCGAATGTTACTCAGCTTTACTTCAAATGATTTACCTTCTAAGTCACCGTATTCATCATCTTCCAGTAATACTTGGAACTGAATAATATCGTTTAATGGATGTGTCCAAGGAATGCGATAGGTAAATCGTCCCGTAGGGTTAACTTGAGAGTACTCAATTTTTGTTTCTTGGCTGTGACCATATCGGTTGACCAGTGGCGTACGCCAACCCGTTGATACGCGATATTCAGTATCGGTAGACCAACCGAAACCGACATCAAAGTAGTGCACCTTGTTTTTGAGTAAATCGACATTTATCGGCAACTGGTAATCTTGTGCATTGGCTTTATCGGGCACAACCATTGTGTTGTTAAAGTAGCGTGTTTGTTGCAGGTTATTTTGAAATCTAAACAACTGCTGTGTGGTATATGGTTCGCCAACTTCGTAAGGGATCAGGCTTTCCAATAACCAAGGCTCGATATCAAAAGGTTGAATAAATGTTTCACCAAAATAATATCGATTGCCGGCATTAAAAATAATATTAATGTCGGCATAAATAAAGGTGTCGATTATAGCGAGATCGGTTTTTTCAAATTTAGCATCAAAATAACCATGTTCTAGCGCCAATGAGGTTAGCTTAGACTTTATTTGTTCATATAAGCCGTGATTAAGTGTGTCACCTTCTTTTACTGGTAATTCTGTCAGTAATTTTGTAAAGGCGGGATCCTGCTTTGCTTCACCCACTAGCTCGATATTGATTTGGTTAATCACAGTTGGTTGATTGAGCACGATAAAAAAGGTCAGCGTCCACTCATCATCTTCTTTATCTTTGGTAATTTTAGTATCGATTGCCGAGCGATAATAACCAAGCGCTCGTAATGCATTCTCTGCGTGCCCTTCAGCGGAGAAGATAAAATTCGTTCTCGCCTCAGGGGTAGTAGGCAGCTCGCCTAAGTGCGCCATGATATTGTCAGCGATCGGATCAGGCAGATCTTCTGGCAATTCAACGACAATGTTTTCGTCATCATCATCTGCACTTGCAAGGGGGGAGATTAAAAGCAACGCGAATAAAAGTGCAAGCTTTGCTAGTAAGCTTGTGGTGTTTTTTTGAAAGAGCGATACGACTAATAACACCAAACTGCCAATAAACGTGTTAATTCGTTACATAAAGCATAACAACGAAGAAGCCAAAAATGATCAGGTTAAACGCGAGGATATAGGCAAACCCGCGCCAGCATTGTTTTATCGAAAATCCTTTCTGTTTTATGTAGAGGTACCAAACAAGGCACATGAAAATAGGCAAAAGAAAAAACAATCTGATCATAATATACGGCTGTTCTTGTTTGTTTTATATTCAATCATGAATTCATAATAAAACAATAATCTACGAATACCAATACGGGATCGGTAAAGCATAGAAATGTTTATTCGCTGTTTGATTCAATCAGTCGATTTATCGGTTTTCGTATCGCATACAAGAACAGTAAACTGGGAATGACCATCAATGCGGTTAACACAAAAAACAACGCCCAGTTTCCGTTCAATGCGTCAACTAATATGCCGGAATAGGAACCTAATAAAACCCTTGCTAATGTGCCCAAAGAGGCCATTAAAGCATACTGTGATGCAGTAAAGGTTTTATTGCATAACACACTCAGTAGTGCGACAAATGCCACCGATCCCCAAGCAGAGGTAAAGCCATCGACAATCACGGTAAATGCAAATAGACCTTTGTTTGGTCCTACTAACGCGATCACAGCAAACAGCAAGTTACTACTGGCCATAGCAATACCGCCAATAAACAAGCCTTTAAGAATACCAAATCGAATGGTGAAGATACTGCCAATCAGAGAAAAGACGATGGTAACTGCCCAATTGATAAGCTTTGAATAATAGGCAATATCACTGTTTGAAAAGCCAACTTCTTTATAAAACACGATAGACATGCGGCCTAAATAAGCCTCGCCCAACTTAAACAGAAAGATAAAAGCGAGCAATGACAAAGACAGTTTCACGCCATTACGTTGAAAGAATTCCTGCAGTGGCGCGACTAGTGTCGATAACACCCACGCGGCAATTTTTACTGAAGTAGGGCTTTGCTCGGTGTACTGCACTTGAGGCAATTGATGAATGTTGACTTGCAGCTGATAGAGTAGCCTTGCCAGCCACACTAAACCTGCTACGGCGACAATACTTGTTAATAGGATTTGTTGGTTGTTAGATATGATGTGTTGCCCTACATCGACAAAAGCCAATACTATAGCGGTAAAAATCAGCATTAAGGGTAATAACATTAATGCAGGCTTTTTGTCATGTTGCACTAAAGCGAACTGATATTGTTGTTGAATGTTCGCTTGTGTTTGCGCGCGATTATTAACCGGCTCTTTGGCGAAAAATGTTGCTATTGATACCACTAACATTATTAGTGCTAGCACGTAATAAATTTCCTGCCACTGCCAATTTGGGTTATCGGCCAAAATAAACGGTATGCTGCCTAAACCGGCGTAACCTGTCCACCAACCGGAAGTAGCCATCGCAGAACCCGCGGCCAAATAGTTTTTGTCTTTGTCATATAAAATATCAATACGATAAGCATCAATAGCAATGTCTTGTGTAGCGCCGCTAATGGCGATAATGAGTCCGCATAATGCGAGGGTTGCTAGACCTATTTCCACTTCTATTTGCGTGATCGCCAAACAACTTAATACTATGATGAGTTGCATGGCAAAAATCCATCCCCGACGCTGTCCTAACGCCTTACAAAGGTAGGGAACTTTGAGCCTATCGACCAATGGCGACCACATAAAATTGAAGCTGTATGCGCCAAAAATAAGACCAAACAATCCGATAGAAGTACGTGTTAACCCAGCATCAGACAACCATGCCGTCATGGCGGAACCAATCATGATCCATGGGAAACCACTAGCGAGACCAAAACAAAATATGGTAACGAGACGTTTATCTTTGAAATATAACAGGGCAGATCTAAAAGAAGTGGATTCGGTCATGCAAACACTATTTGCCAAAATGCGAAGAGACGATTGTCAGACTAACAGATCGTTGCCTGACATCGAAGTAATTATTTTTATTTTAAATGGTGAACTTAAACCGGTCGCCAGCCAACACAATCGATGGGGTAGCTTCCTGTACCTTGAAAAAAGTCCAAGCAAGTTGTTATCTCACTTTTAAAATACAAATTGGTATCAAGCGATTGAGCGCCATTTAGCATAATTTCGTGAATAACATGCCAAAATACACGCTCTCTAGCGTTACTTGGCATGTCGTCGGCTACTTGAAAAAACGTCCACTCTTCCATGGTGTCAGTCACAAATTTGTCTAATTCGGTATAATGTATTTGATGCAAAATTACCGCTGAAATATAGTGGTGAATTTGTTGAATCTTTTCATTTATAAATTGTTCAACAACCATTTTTTCTCCACAAAAGTCCCTTAAGCCAGAAGACCTAATATATTGAAAATTATTCATTTTTCTTGACCAATTACCCCTAAAAGGAAGCTATTTAGGTGCGCAAATTTATCTTTATAATATCCACTAAATAGTTATGGTTTATAAGCGTGAAATTGTCAAAGTCAAAACTTAAAAAACTTGTAATATTTTGTACAAATGTTTGAAATCTAGGAAAAGAAAAATAGAAATAGTGTGGGTCTTTTATCAGTAATTAGCTGACACAAAAAAGCGAGCCATGGCTCGCTTATCTTACTGTGCTCTTAGTAGCGTCACTTTAGTTATGACGATAGGCTCAATAGGGACGTTTTCCCAACCGACATAATCATTGTAATCAGTTTTCACTTGTGCCATTTTTTCAAGCACTTCGTCACCTTCGACTATCATGCCAAATACAGCGTAGCCCCAGCGTCTGCCAGGATCTAAACTTTTGTTATCTCCAAGGTTGAAGAAAAACTGGCGATTAGCTGAATGCGGCGCACTTTCTCGTGCCATGGCAATGGTGCCAAAGGTGTTTTTTAGACCATTACCTGACTCATTGAAAATGTTGCCTTTATCTCTTTTCACCATGTAGTCTTTGGTAAAGCCACCACCTTGCACCACAAAGTCAGCTTCGACACGATGAAAAATCGTACCGTTGTACTCACCTTGAACAACATAGGTGAGAAAGTTGTCGACAGTAATAGGTGCCCGCACTCTATCGAGTTCAACAATCATGGTACCCATCGACGTTTCAATTTTTACTTGCGGGTATAAATTGTCTGGGTCGATAGCCAAATTTTTCTTTTGCGTGGCACTAGCGCTAAATGCTGTTAATACCAGGCATGCAATGAAGATGATATTTTTCATAACTTAAATTTACTTGATAGCTTGCTGAATTTCCGCGCTTTGTAAAATACGCGCGATAATTTTGCCTAAGTTTTGATTGTAGTCTCTTTCCATAACAGCGACATCAGCGTTAAGTACACCGTTATTCTCGCCGTTTATTTTAAAGGTTTTGGTTAACGTTTTTTCGCCGCTTTTAACAGTGACTAAAAAGTTGAACTCGTTTTTCGCAACATAATCGGTCATGGTCTGCTCAACCACAGTGTCAGCTTGTTTAATCTCCACGTTGATGCTGTTGTTTGCGCCACCGTTTAAGGTTAATCCTTTTTTTGACAAACCTATGCGTAGCTCTCTTTCTACAATGGTATCTAGTGCTTCTTGACTACCTAAATAAGTGGCTTGATCTTTTTTGTTGATGGTAAGTACATTTTTTGAGGCACGTGCATCTGACACCGTCAGACTTGCTTCTTTGTTTAAATACACTTTGCTTGGTGTGTACATCATCAGTGGCGCCACAATGACATGTTTAACGGGTGTAGCACAAGCGGCAAGCAGGGCAGCTGCAAGTAGAACTAAAGTCTTTTTCATATGTAAGCCTTACATTTAGTTGTTATGTTGTTTTATTGCCGACAGCACTACAAATTTTTTATCACTAGCGATTAATGTAGCATTGCCAAAAAGTCGTTTTAATTTAACGTGGTAACCTAATTGTCGATTGCCCACAATACGTAACTCGCCGCCAGGTTTCAATACGGCAAAGCTTTGTTTGAACATTTGCCATGCAATATGATCGGTAGTCGCTTGTTGTTGATGGAAAGGTGGATTGCACAGCACCACATCAGCACTTGCGTCGGCGATATCTGTCAGACAGTCGTTGACCAAAAAGTTCGCATTATCTAATTTTTCAGGCAGGTTTTTTTCAACATTGGTTCTTGCAGATGCGATTGCCATATAGGATTCATCGGTAAAGGTAACAGTGACAGATTTTTTGGCAAGTGCACTGAGCCCAATCACGCCATTACCACAGCCCAAATCGATAATTTGCTGTCCGTCTTTTAGCTCAGGTAAATGTTGCAAAAAGAAACGGGCACCAATATCGAGCTTATCGCGGGCAAAAACGTTAGCAAGATTGTGAATAGTAAACGCACCGTTTTCCAATGGCCAAGTTTTATTCGCTGGCATGGGAAGCGCAGGCTCTGTGTTTATTTCACTGAAGATTAAACGCGATTTTTTTACGGCTAGCGAGGTTTTTGTGTCGCCAATATACTTTTCAAAAAGTGCCAATGTTGAAGTGTGTATTTCCTTTGCTTTGCCTGCGGCAATAAACACAACATTATTACTATATTGCTTGCGAACAGCGGCTAGTTGATGGGTAAGTAGCGCTTTACTTTTCGGTAACTTAAACAAAATAATGTCAACTTGCTCAGGTAACTCATGCAAACTGTCCAGTAGGGTAATATTCTCTGACGGTAAAAAGTTTTCGTCCAAGTTGTAGCGTATACCTTGTTGGCTAACATAAGAGTCATTAATGGCTGTTACGTTATGGCCTGTTAAATTGCACGTTAACGCACCAAAGCTGTCGTTAAAAATTAAAAATCGGCGTGGCTGATTTAGCAGATCATGTTGCATTAGATGTTGCAATATATACTCATCTGCTGAATCCCAAGCTTGCAAGCTTCTATTGACTTGCGCAATGGGAAAGCGATGAAGTATCAGTGGTTGCTCGTTGACAACAAAAGGACTTTGCATAAGCTGAACTAGTTAAACAGGGTTGGGCTCTATTTTCTCAAAAAAGTCAGTGGCAAGCTAGGGCTTGCAAATACATTTATATTGGAGCATTGGACATTTTTTCAGATCCAATCGTACAAGGTTATATGCAAAAAATATCAGTAAAGTTAGAAGATGCTACTGTCGATTATTATCCGCAGTTTTTAAGTCAGCGATTTGCTTTTGAAGCATACAACACGCTCTATCAAGAACTTGCTTGGCAGCAAGACAATATAACTGTGTATGGTAAATCGGTTGCTATTCCTCGATTACAAGCTTGGTATGGTGATGAGGGGACGCAGTATCAATATTCTGGACTAACGATGTGGCCTCGCCCTTGGCACCCTATGTTGTTGAGCATTAAACAAACCATAGAACGTGAAACTTCGGCATCTTTTAATGCTGTGTTGGCAAACTTATACAGAAATCAGAAAGATACCGTGGGCTGGCATAGTGATGATGAAAAGGAGCTGGGAACAAATCCTGTGATTGCATCTCTATCTTTGGGGGCTGAGCGCGTGTTTCATTTAAAGCACAAGCGCACAAAGCAGTTAACTAAGCTCGCGTTAGCGCCCGGTTCTTTATTAGTGATGTCAGGTGAAACTCAGCATAATTATGTACATGCATTACCAAGAACCGCCAAGGCAATGAGTGAACGCATTAACCTAACTTTTCGAAAAATTCTGTTGTGAAGCTTAGCCAGTATTTCGTAAAATAGTTGCGTATATTATCGCTAGTGAATATTCCATGACAGTAGAAAACACCATTGTAGAAAAACTTTTAACCGCATTTGAGCCTTATCAATTAGATGTAGTCAATGAGAGCCATATGCATAACGTTGCGCCAGGCAGTGAATCTCATTTTAAAGTGATTATTGTTGCGAAAGCCTTTGAAGGCGAACGATTGATTAAACGTCATCGTTTGGTTAATGCGGTATTAAAAGAAGAGCTTGCCGAAAAAATACATGCACTTGCCTTACATACTTATACTCAAAAAGAGTGGGTAGACCACTATCAAGCTAATACACCATTGTCGCCTAAGTGTATGGGTGGTAGTAAAAAATAACGGTAATAATCTATGCTAAAAGCATGGTTTACTCTTACCCCAGATTAGCGCTATTATCTCCCGACTATAACAAAAAATAAGCTGCCCCGAGACGCTAGCTCGCCGCAGCACTTGTCGGAATTTTTCATGAACATCATTACAGCGCTAGTGCATTTCCTAGATCGCTTTTCTCAACTTACTGGCAGAGTAATCGCTTGGTTTACGCTGCTGATGGTGGTTATTACCTTTTTGATTGTTGTCTTGCGTTATGGCTTTAATTTAGGCTGGATAGCAATGCAGGAATCTGTTCTTTATTTCCATGGTTTGGTGTTTTTGCTAGGCGCGGCATACACGCTTAAAGAAGATGGTCACGTGCGTGTCGATATCTTTTATCAACGCTTTTCAGATAAAGGTAAAGCCTGGGTAAATTTACTCGGCACACTTTTTCTGTTGTTACCGTTTTGTGTGTTTGTGTTCACGATCAGCTTTGACTACGTAGCGAGCGCTTGGCGCATCATGGAAAAATCTGGCGAAGCCGGCGGTTTGCCTTTTGTTTATTTGAGTAAATCTTACCTGTTGCTGTTTGCTTTTGCCCTGGCGCTACAAGGCTTAAGTGAGTTAGGTAAGAACACATTAATACTTGTAAAAGCAAAGGAGGCATAACATGGAATATATCGCCATTTTAATGTTTGTAGTCGTTTGCTTTGTGCTACTACTAGGTTACCCCGTAGCTTTATCTTTAGCGGGAACTGCGCTGATTTTTGCTGGCGCCGGTATTGCTACCGGGTATTTTGAGCCCGCTTTTCTTAACGCCTTTCCGAGTCGTTTATTTGGTGTTGTTAATAATCAAACATTGCTTGCCGTGCCGCTCTTTGTGTTTATGGGAGCGATGTTAGAGCGCGCTAAAATTGCCGAGAATTTATTGACCACTATGTCTATACTCTTCGGCAGATTTCCAGGCGGGTTAGCCATCGCTGTTACCTTTGTTGGTATGCTGCTTGCCGCCAGTACGGGGATTGTCGGTGCGACGGTCGTAACCATGGGGCTATTGTCACTACCAACAATGCTTAAACGTGGATATAACACCAGTTTTTCAACAGGGATTATTTGCGCAACTGGAACCTTAGGCCAGATCATTCCGCCATCGATTGCACTTGTGTTGTTGGGCGACGTTTTAAGTAGTGCCTATCAAAAAGCCCAACTGTCGATGGGGATCTTTAACCCTGAAACGGTTTCTGTAGGTGACTTATTTGCTGGTGCCGTGGTACCGGGCATGATTTTAGTGCTGATGTATATAGCTTACAGCTTTTTCCTCGCGAAAATTAAACCTGATTTTGCACCAGCTGCGTCAGCGCAGGACGCGCAATCAGACATAACCACTTCTTTACTTAAGCAAACACTTTCGGCACTTGTTCCACCATTGTTACTTATTTTTGCTGTACTTGGTTCGATATTACTGGGTTTTGCTACACCAACGGAAGCTGCAGGTGTTGGCGCTATGGGTGCCACGTTGCTTGCAGCTTGGCAACGCCAATTGAGTAAAATAAACCTTAAAGCCGTGATGGACAGCACGCTAAAAATTACCTCCATGGTCTTTTTGATCCTGATTGGTGCCAGCCTATTTAGTTTAGTATTTAGAGGCTTTGGTGGAGAAGAGCTTGTACAAAGTGTGTTTGAGCAAATGCCAGGTGGGGTTATTGGTGCAACGCTAATTGTAATGTTAGTCATTTTCTTATTAGGTTTTATCCTCGATTTTATCGAAATAACCTTCGTCGTTGTGCCTATTGTTGCCCCCGTCTTATTGGCGATGGGGCTAGATCCTATTTGGTTAGGCATCATGATAGCGATTAATTTGCAAACCTCCTTTTTGACACCTCCCTTTGGCTTTGCACTCTTTTATTTAAGAGGTGTGGCCCCTAAAACAGTTGCCACCTCCGCTATATACAAAGGTGTCATTCCCTTTATCATCATGCAACTGATACTATTGGGAGTACTCGCAATTTGGCCGGCACTTATTACCTGGTTGCCAGCACAAATTTACAATTAAAATGAGAGAATAGTTATGGGATTTAAAACACGAGTTGTCGCGTTAGCATCTTTGGTGGTGCTGTTTGTAGCCGGTTGCTCAAAAGAGCAGACAGTAAGCGAAGCCTCAACAGTTGAGCAGCAAACCTATAAATGGAAAATGGTGACGTCTTGGCCGAAAAACTTTCCAGGTTTAGGTATGGCACCAGAGAAATTTGCAAAGTATGTAAACGAAATGACCAATGGTCGTTTGACCGTGCAAGTCTATGGTGCTGGCGAACTGGTGCCTGGATTTGAAGTGTTTGATGCGGTCTCTAGTGGTACCGTGCAAATGGGCCACAGTGGCCCTTATTACTGGAAAGGTAAAATACCTGCAGCACCTATTTTTGGCGCAATGCCTTTTGGTATGACAGCGACAGAACTTAATGCATGGTTACATTATGGTGGCGGCATAGAATTGTGGCGTGAACAGTATAAACCATTTGGCATTATTCCTTTGGCAGGGGGCCATACGGGTGCACAATTTGCGGGTTGGTTTAAAAAAGAAATTAATAGTATTGACGATCTGCAAGGGCTAAAAATGCGCATCCCAGGTTTGGGTGGTGAAGTATTTAAAAAAGCGGGTGGTATTCCTGTTAACTTGCCAGGCGGCGAAATCTTTTCTTCATTGCAAAGTGGTGCTATTGATGCAACCGAATGGGTAGGTCCATACAACGATTTAGCCTTTGGTTTTTATCAAGCAGCAGATCATTATTATTCAACGGTTTGGCATGAGCCCAATGCAAGTTTAGAGTTTTTGATAAATGAAGAAGCGTTTAATAGCTTGCCAAGTGATCTGCAAAAAATCGTTGAAGTTGCTGCAAGAGCAGTGAATGAAGATACGCTAGATGAATACAATGCGCGTAATTTAACCGCTTTGAAAGAACTAAAAGAAAAGCATGGCGTTGAAGTGAAGCAATTTCCTGACGCTGTCGTTAAAGCGTTAAAAGCAACAACCTTTGAAGTCATCGAAGAACAAGTAGCAAACGATGAAGCTTTTGCAAAAGTATGGGTGTCGTATAGCGAATTCCTATTACAAATTCGTGGTTACAACGATTTAACCATTAAAGAGTATTATCAAAATAGATAAATAAAAGGGCAACGAGAGTTTGCCCTTTTTTGTACTGCTCGTACCTCTCTGGAATGAAAGCAAGGTAAACTATGCATCATTTCACCTAACCACCTAATTAAGAAGGTAGATAGAATGGTCATTAAGCCAAAAATTCGTGGTTTTATTTGTACTAATGCGCACCCTGTAGGATGTGCTGCGCATGTTCAAGAACAAATTGATTATGTAAAAAGCCAAACACAACCTAGTACCCAGCCTAAAAATGTGCTGGTGATTGGTGCATCAACGGGTTACGGCCTAGCGTCAAGAATTACGGCTGCTTTTGGCAGTGGTGCAAAAACATTAGGTATCTTTTTTGAAAAGCCGCCGACAGAAAAGAAAACAGCTAGCGCTGGTTGGTATAATACAGCAGCTTTTCAAAATGCAGCAGATGCGGCAGGTCTTTGGGCGAAAAATATCAATGGTGATGCCTTTTCGCATGAAGTTAAAGCAAAAGCAATTGACGTGATTAAAGAAGAACTAGGCCAAGTCGATCTAGTAATCTACTCACTAGCTTCTCCTCGTCGCACCGATCCTGATACCGGTGAAGTATACTCTTCTACGCTTAAACCTATTGGCAAGACAGTCACGACGAAAAACTTAAATACATCAAAACGTGAAATTGATGAAGTGACGGTTGAAGCAGCAAATGAGGCAGAAATCCAAGGTACTATCGACGTCATGGGTGGCGCAGATTGGGAATTATGGATTAATGCGCTTAATGACGCTGGTGTATTAGCACAAGACTTTAAAACAACTGCTTATACTTACATTGGTAAAAAACTGACTTGGCCTATTTATGGACATGCAACCATTGGTCGCGCGAAAGAAGATTTAGATCGCGCTGCAAAAGCAATGAGTGACAGCGCAAGCATTCCGGGTAAAGCCTATGTCACGTCATTGAATGCTGTAGTTACACAAGCAAGCTCAGCTATTCCAATTATGCCGCTCTATATTTCAGCGATGTTTAAGGTAATGAAAGAAGATGGCACTTATGAAGGTGTTATTGAGCAAATCCAAGCCTTGTTTAATGAAAACCTTTACAGCGATTCGCCTCGATTTGATGAAGCGGGCCGTTTTAGCCAAAACTACAAAGAATTAGCTGACGACGTGCAAGCGCGCGTTGAAGATATTTGGGATAGTGTTACCACTGATACAATCGATTCGTTAACCGATTACACCAGCTATCACCAAGAGTTTTTGAAACTATTTGGCTTTGATGTTGCAGGCGTTGATTATGATCAAGACGTGTCTCCTTTGGCAGAAATAAATAATCTTGTCTAAACTTTAAAGTAGGCGAATTTAAGCGACTACAACAAAAGCGCCATGGAATATCCTTGGCGCTTTTTTTTGTTTGTAAAAGTTATACTTAAGTATGATAAATATCACCGATATTTAATGCTTTCTTTGATAGCTAAAAAGGATAGTTTTTGATAGAATTCGCGCCAGAAATTTTTAACTTAAGCGTTGGTGGCTTTGATTTCTAACGAAATTGTTGCTGCCGTAATACACTTAGGGCAATGATTTTCCTTTGTAAAAGAGCTGTTTAGGGAAACTTGAACGCTTTTTTTTAGGTCTAGTTATTGTCTTTAACTCCCATCAAAGTAGTGCAAGTGTTTATGATTACAATAAAAAAAGGTCTGGATGTTCCTGTTAATGGTGCTCCCCAGCAAGTAATCCATGATGGCCCAGCCATCAAAACCGTTGCCACGCTAGGTGAAGAGTTTGTGGGTATGCGACCTACAATGCATGTTCGTGTTGAAGATCGCGTAAAAAAAGGTCAGGTACTTTTTGAAGACAAAAAGAATCCTGGCGTTAAATTCACAGCTCCTGTTGCCGGTGTGGTTAAAGAAATTAACCGTGGTGAAAAGCGTGTTTTGCAATCTGTTGTCATTGAAGCTGACGGCGAAGAGCAAGAAACGTTTGCAAAGTTTGCTGCAGCTGAATTACCAAGTGTGTCCCGTGAAGACGTGGTGAAAAACTTAGTTGATTCGGGTTTATGGACTGCAATTAGAACGCGCCCATATAGCAAGATTCCTGCTGTTGATGCTCAACCAGAAGCAATTTTTGTTAGCGCGTTAGATACTAACCCGCTAGCGGCAGATCCTGCAGTGATTATTGCTGAGCAAGCGCAAGCTTTCCAAGACGGACTTACCATTTTATCTCGTTTAACTGAAGGTGAAGTATTTGTTGCTAAAGCACCGAATGCTGAAGTTGCGACAAATAGTGTTGCAACGGTACACGAATTTGCAGGTAAGCATCCTGCTGGTTTGGTTGGTACTCATATTCATCACCTTAAGCCTGTCGGTGCGGAAAAATTCGTATGGCATGTAGGCTACCAAGACGTTATTGCTATTGGTCAGTTATTCACAACAGGTGAACTTAATAGCGAGAGAGTTGTAGCGCTTGCAGGCCCTGCTGCGCAAAATCCTCGTTTAGTACGCACAGTTCTAGGTGCTAGTACTAATGAACTTGTTGCAGGTGAAGCGGTAGACGGTGAATTACGTGTTGTATCTGGTTCATTATTATCAGGTACTACGGCACAGGGACCTCATGCTTATCTTGGTCGTTACCATGTGCAAGTGAGCCTCATTCTAGAAGGCCGCGAAAAAGAATTTATCGGTTACATGTATCCAGGTCCTAACAAGTTCTCTGTGACACGTGCTTATATGTCCCATTTCTTCCCGAAGAAATTATTCAACATGACATCAACAACGAATGGTTCTCCTCGTGCCATGGTACCAATTGGTAACTACGAGCGCGTAATGCCATTAGATATTTTACCAACGTTGTTATTACGTGACTTAGTGGCTGGCGATACCGATGGTGCACAATCTTTAGGTGCGCTTGAGCTAGACGAAGAAGATTTAGCACTATGTACATTTGTTTGCCCAGGTAAAACAGATTACGGTGTGTACCTTCGTGACTGCCTAACCACGATTGAGAAGGAAGGTTAGACATGAGCTTAAAAACCTTTATTGAAGATATTGAGCCGCATTTTGAGAAAGGCGGCAAACATGAAAAGTGGTTTGCTTTATACGAAGCGATTGCTACTGGTTTGTTTACTCCTGGTTATGTAACTAAGGGTAAAACGCATATCCGTGACAGCATCGACTTAAAACGTATTATGATCACAGTATGGCTTGCGGTATTCCCAGCCATGTTTTTCGGTATGTATAACATCGGTTACCAAGCCGTAGATGCACTACAAGCAGGCTATAGCCTTGCTGATACTTGGCAAGTGGGTTTGTTCCACATGCTAGGTGGCGAGTTAAGTGCTGACAGTGGTTGGTTTACCATGATGCTTTACGGCGCCTGTTTCTTCCTACCTATCTATATGACGGTGTTTATCGTTGGTGGTTTCTGGGAAGTATTATTTGCGGCGGTACGTAAGCATGAAGTAAACGAAGGTTTCTTCGTAACTTCAATTCTATTTGCCTTAATTCTTCCTGCAACTATTCCACTTTGGCAAGCAGCTATCGGTATTACATTCGGTGTTGTCATTGCTAAAGAGATTTTTGGTGGTACAGGTAAGAACTTCTTAAACCCTGCATTAGCCGGTCGTGCTTTCTTATTCTTCGCTTATCCAGCTGAAATTTCTGGTGACGCAGTATGGGTAGCGGTAGATGGTTTCTCTGGTGCAACAGTATTAAGTGCTGCAGCAACTGGAGCATTTGAATATGCGCCTATCTTCTCTGCAAGTTGGATGGATGCATTCTACGGCTTCATTCCAGGCTCTGTAGGTGAAGTGTCAACACTCGCTATATTTATCGGCGGTGCGTATATCCTTTATAAAGGTATCGCGTCGTGGAGAATTGTACTTGCTGTGTTTGGCGGTATGGTTGTTACCTCGTTATTGTTTAACGCAATTGGTAGTGAAAGCAATCCATTATTTGCAATGCCTTGGTACTGGCACCTTGTTGTTGGTGGTTTTGCATTCGGTATGATGTTTATGGCAACTGACCCGGTAACTATGTCATTTACCAATACGGGTAAATACTGGTTCGGCGCTTTAGTCGGTGTCATGGTTGTACTTATTCGTGTTGTTAACCCAGCATTCCCTGAGGGTATGATGTTAGCAATTCTATTCGCTAACTTGTTTGCACCTTTATTCGACTACTTTGTGGTTCAGTCGAATGTGAAAAGGAGGATCGCTCGTGTCAGCTAATAAAGAATCATTCGGCAGAACGGTAGGTTTTGTTGTTGCAGTTTGTTTGGTCTGTGCATTGTTAGTATCTTTTGCAGCGGTTCAATTAAAGCCATTGCAAGTAGAAAACAAGCTATTAGACCAACAAACAAAAATTTTACAAGCGGCTGGTATTTTGCCTGAAGATCAATCTAAATCTTCAATTCAGCAAACATTCAAACAATTTGTTGAAGCGAAAATGATTGATTTGGACTCAGGTGAATACATTGAAGGCAACCCTGAATTATTTGATGAGCGTCGCAATGCGCGTGATACAAAGTTATCAGACAAGCCAGAAGATGATATTGCCGGTATTAATCGTCGTTCAAAAGACGCGGTAGTTTACTTAGTGCGTAACGGTGCTGGTGTAGTAGATACAGTAGTATTACCGATTGTAGGTTCTGGTTTATGGGACCTAATGCACGGCTATGTTGGCTTAGAAGCCGACTTAAACACTGTTAAAAACGTCATTTACTCTGATCATAAAGAAACTCCGGGCCTTGGTGCGGAAGTGATGAACCCTAAGTGGATTGCTTTATGGCCAGGTAAGAAAATCTACGGCGAAGGTGATGTTGTTGAAGCTAAGCTTGTTAAAGGCGGCGCTAAAGAAGATGACATCCACGGTGTTGATGCATTATCAGGTGCTACGCTAACAAGTAACGGCGTAACACACACGCTTCAGTTCTGGTTTGGTGCAGAAGGATATTTACCTTTCATCAAGAAAAATCGTGGAGGGCTTAACTAATGTCTTCAGAAAACAGCAAAGTTTTAACTAAACCGATTTTTGATAACAACCCGATTGCATTACAAGTACTTGGTATTTGTTCTGCGCTAGCGGTAACAAGTTCTATGGCTAACGCGTTAGTAATGACGTTAGCGGTAGTATTTGTTACAGCATTTTCGAACTTGTTTATCTCAATCATCCGCAACCACATTCCTTCAAGTGTACGTATCATAGTGCAAATGGCGATTATCGCTTCACTTGTAATCGTGGTTGACCAAGTATTGAAAGCCTTCTCTTATCAGCTATCAAAAGAGCTGTCGGTATTCGTTGGTTTGATTATCACCAACTGTATCGTAATGGGTCGTGCAGAAGCGTTCGCAATGAAAGAAAAGCCAGGTGTGAGCTTTTTAGATGGTATCGGTAACGGTTTAGGTTACGGTTTCATCTTAATCGCCGTTGCTTTCTTCCGTGAATTGCTAGGTTTTGGTACCTTGTTCGGTATCGAAATCCTACCGCTTATTCAAAACGGTGGTTGGTATCAAGCGAATGGTTTACTAGTTTTACCATTCTCGTCATTCTTCATTATTGGCTTGATCATTTGGGCAATTCGCCAATGGAAGCCAGAGCAGGTTGAGAAGGACTAGTCACGATGGAACATTATTTATCATTACTTGTTAAAACGATTTTCATCGAGAACATCGCCTTATCATTCTTCCTAGGTATGTGTACCTTCTTAGCGGTATCTAAGAAAGTAAGCACAGCGATAGGTTTGGGTGTAGCGGTTATCGTTGTTTTAGGTTTAGCGGTTCCTGTTAACCAAATTATTTATCAAGCGATCTTAGCGCCAGGTGCGTTAGATGGTGTGCTAGGAATTACAGATCCAGCAGAAACAGTTGATCTTAGCTTCTTGTCGTTTATTACCTTCATTGGTGTAATTGCGGCATTAGTACAAATTCTTGAGATGGTACTTGATAAGTACTTCCCAGCTTTGTATCAAGCGCTAGGTATCTTCTTACCACTTATCACAGTTAACTGTGCAATTTTTGGTGCTGTTTCGTTTATGGTTGCGAAAAACTTAACCCTAGGTGAAAGTGTCGTTTACGGCATTGGTTCTGGTATCGGTTGGGCACTTGCTATCGTATTGCTAGCGGGTCTTCGTGAGAAAATGAAATACTCAGATATTCCTGACGGTCTGAAAGGTTTAGGTATTACCTTTATTACAGCAGGCTTAATGGCGTTTGGTTTCTTATCGTTTGGTGGTATTTCACTGTAAGGTTAACGTAGAAGGTGAGGTTAACTTACCTTCTCTTGTAGAATAGCAAAGGAAAAGTCGATGGAAATTATTCTCGGCGTATCGATGTTCACAGTTATAGTACTAGCATTAGTTTTAGTGATTTTATTTGCTAAGTCTAAGTTAGTATCAACGGGTGACGTAAACATCGCAATTAACGGCGACCCGGATAAAAGCATTACAGCCGCTGCTGGTGGTAAGCTTTTAGGCGTATTAGCCGACAAAGGTATTTTCGTACCATCTGCCTGTGGTGGTGGTGGTACATGTGGTCAGTGTCGTGTACACGTTCACTCAGGTGGTGGAGACATTCTGCCAACAGAGCTTGGCCACATTACAAAGCGTGAAGCGAAAGAAGGCTGTCGTTTATCCTGTCAGGTAGCGGTTAAGCAAGACATGGATATTGAACTAGAAGATGAAATCTTCGGTGTTCAACAGTGGGAATGTGAAGTTATCTCTAACGATAACAAAGCAACCTTCATCAAAGAGCTTAAATTAGCTATCCCAGCGGGTGAATCTGTACCATTCCGTGCGGGTGGATATATTCAAATCGAAGCACCTGCCCATCACGTTAAATACAGTGATTTTGATATTCCAGAAGAATATCGTGGTGACTGGGAGCGTTTTGGCTTCTTCGATATCGAATCTAAAGTAGACACTGACACGCTTCGTGCCTACTCAATGGCTAACTACCCTGAAGAAGAAGGTATTATTATGCTTAACGTGCGTATCGCTACGCCGCCGCCTAATAATCTATCTTTGCCAGCGGGTAAAATGTCGTCGTACATTTGGAGCTTAAAAGAAGGTGATAAGGTAACGATTTCTGGTCCATTTGGTGAGTTCTTCGCCAAAGAAACTGACGCAGAAATGGTCTTTATCGGTGGTGGTGCAGGTATGGCGCCAATGCGTTCACATATCTTTGACCAACTTAAGCGTCTTCACTCTAAGCGTAAGATCTCTTTCTGGTACGGTGCGCGTTCATTACGTGAAATGTTCTATGAAGATGACTTTAATGGCTTAGCGGCTGAAAATGACAACTTTGATTGGCATGTAGCACTTTCTGATCCTCAACCTGAAGATAACTGGGATGGCTTAACAGGTTTCATCCACAACGTATTATACGAACAATATCTTAAGGACCATGAAGCGCCAGAAGATTGTGAATACTACATGTGTGGTCCACCAATGATGAACGCAGCTGTTATCGGCATGCTAAAAGATCTTGGTGTTGAAGACGAAAACATCATGTTAGATGACTTTGGTGGTTAATCCAAAATCATATATTTGATATAAAAAGAGCGACTAATAGTCGCTCTTTTTTTTACTATTTTTCTATTGGCTTAGTGCGAAATGCCTTTGGCAATTGTGGAAATTATTTCAAGACTTTCTTTATCTAGTAAGTTTAAATCAGCATCCGCGCCAACGTATATTCTTCCTTTGTTCGTTAGCTTTAAGATGTTTGCAGGCGTACTAGAAATACTTGCTAACGCGCTCGATAAATCAACTTTGTGCACTTTTACTGCTTCTACCATAGCCTCATGAAGGCTACGGACTTCGCCCACTTGTAAATCCGTTAACTTACCCGCTTCATCGAATACTGGCAGGCTTGCATTGCCGTCGGAGCTCATGGTGATGTTCGCGACTGGCACGCCTTGCTCTAAAGCCATTGCTAGTGCTCTAGCGGCCTTTACCTCGCCAGATGCAAGAATTTGCTCATTTGTACTAGTGGTTAAATCGATGAATCCACCTTGTTTTGCGTAATCAATACCCTTCGCTAAAAGTTCGCCTGTTCGATTGATATGGGTAGGATAAAACTGCGTAATAGGAATATCGGTTTCGTTAGCCACACTGTGTAATAGCGATAGCCCACTTTCTTCATCCCCCACATGGATACTAACTATACCTGCTTTGTTTGATAGCATACCGCCGACGCGCGCTTCTGATGCAAGCCTTGCAAGTTCGGCTACAGTCAATTGTGAACCTCTATGGTCAGCAATAGCAACTTCGCCAATGCCAATGAACTTTTCTATCATCATAATATCTTTGGTAATAGAACCAGTGACATTAACCGCCGGTACATGGTACGAGCCGGTGTAACTAAACACCGAAATACCTTGTTCTTCTAAGGCGTAGCTTTTTGCTAGTAAATTTTCCAAGCTTCGGCTGATAGAATCAGTACCAAGTACCCCTATAACCGTTGTAACGCCGCCTTTTAATGCGTCTTCAACAGACATTTCAGGTGTGCGAGTTGCAAAGCCGCCTTCACCACCACCACCTGTGATGTGAACAAGCGAGTCGACAAATCCCGGTACAAGAATTTGTCCTTGTCCATCGATGACTTCTACGTCAGGTAATGCATAACTAGATAAATCATTTTCAATGGCGACTATCTTTTCGCCCGCAATGAGTACATCTTTAATGCCCAATGAATCAGGTGCATATACATCAACCTGTTGAATTAACTTCATAAAGAATCCTTTGCTTTGACTGTTAACTGAAATTGATCAGTACGGCCAAAATTATAAATAGCATAGCGCTCGACATTATAACTGCCATAAATTTAATAATAAATTTCGCCCATACTAGCCATTCAATTCTAGCGACCCCTAAACAGCCAATTAATGACGCGGAAGTAGGAATGATCAGGTTAGTTAAACCATCGCCAAGTTGAAAGGCTAGTACTGAAATTTGTCGATTGACGCCAACTATATCACTTAATGGTGCCATCAGGGGCATAGTTAATGCTGCTTGCCCGGAGCCTGACGCAATAAAGAAGTTGAAAATCGATTGAAATACAAACATGAACAACGCAGATAACATCGCTGGCAGTTCACTTAACGTGTTGCCAGTAGCGTGCAGAATAGTATTTAAAACGCTTGGCTGATCTGCTTGGTCACCGCCTAGCATTATAACGATACCTTTTGCCATTCCGACTATCATGGCTGCAGGTAATAAATCTTTTGCGCCTTGTTGGAATGCATCTGCTACTTCATTGACGTGGAGTCGTTTGGCGAGGACAGCGATAAACCCAATTACCACCGCCATGGTAAAAAATTGACTAGCAATTTCAGGAATATAGTACCCTTTAGAAACCACACCATAAATCACCCATAAGATAGCAGCGAAAAAGGTGAGTAAAATTGCAGTATCTACCCAAGAGTATTGCTGTGTTTGCGGTTTATCCGCCGTGTTTTTGTGCTGTTTATCCACCAGGTAATTTGGCGATAGTTCAGGTTGCTTTCTTATTTTAGCTGCGTATCGCATAGTGAAAATAACACCTATGGTTGTTAGTACAAACCACATCACCATGCGAAACTGCATACCTGACATTAGCGGTACATCGGCTATTCCTTGTGCAATTGCGACACTAAAAGGGTTCATCCATGAGGCGGCAAATCCTATTTGAGTGGCAACGTAGGTGACTAGCACTGTTGTGATGGAGTCATAGCCAATGGCTAGCATAAGAGGCAAGAGGACGATACAAAAAGCGATAGCCTCTTCTCCCATACCAAATATCGCGCCCCCAAGAGAAAAAATCACGAACAGAATGGGAATAAATAGTACGTTAAGATGCTGCGTTTTTTTGATTAGCGCCAAAATACCGTTATCTACAGCGGCCGTCTTCATTACAATGCCAAACGCGCCACCGGTAAGAATGATAAAGATCATGACGCCGATGGCAGAGCTCCATTTGTCGCCGGAAACCATGCCCTCAAAGGCAAAATTCATAAAGCCTACGCCATCACCATCGGCGAACACTTTGACACTTTGATAGTCGTCAACAACCTGATAACTATCGGCAACAAGTACTTTTTTGCCTGTGTCAGCATCAATCGTGGTTTCAAATTTTCCTGCAGGAATAAAGTAGGTTGATATTGCTGCAACTAGTACTACAAAAAATAAAATAATGAATGCATCAGGCATTCTCTTAGCAGCAGTGTCTTGCGAAGATTGAGTCATTTCGTTTACCCAAAATGGCTATAGAGTTATTACTAATTAAAGCACTAAATTAGTGAGAGAAAAATGGTGGCTAGAATAACTAGCCACCTGCGTGCGTTTATTTAAAAAAGTAAGTAAAAGAAACGCGATAGTTTGCGCCAAGCGCATTGTGATTATATGAATCGTAACCACGTGATGAACCGTAAGCCACAGGTGGCTCTTCATCAAGTAAGTTATTCACTGTGAAGTTGATATTCATATTGTCGAAATCGTATCCGATATTGGCACGGATGGTGGTCCATGATTCAACGTCACGTTGGCCTTCGCTATCTAGCTCACCCAAATCTTCTAACTCATCGATATTGCGTCCGCGCAGGCCATCAATATCATCTGCATAGCTATCGGTATAATCCGCGGTGATACTTGCGTAGAAGTTATCTTGTGACCAACCAACTCGCAAGCTCGCGATGTTTTCAGGGTAACGCCATGTGCCGATTAACGCTTCGATTTCATCTGATCCCGGCTTGTTGCGGTCAAACTCAATGTAATGTGTTGCATTGATATCGAATGACAAAGTACCTGCCGAAAAATCAAAGTATTGTTCAAAGGCAAGGTCAACTCCTTTCACCGATTGTGAACCAGTGTTTTCAAGTTGAATAACATGATCGCGATAAAGCGGTAATTCAGCATAACGAGGGTTGTCGAATGCCACCCATTCATCCAAGATTTCAGTTAAGTTAGCACCATCCTGTTCAATTGTTAGGCCGCTTAAATCTGTCACTAGACACAGATCTTCTTCATATGAAATCCCCATTTCGCCTTCTGGCACAATACCACAATGGCGCAGGCTACTGTCGGTGATAGCAGCGTCCAATGTCGCTGTCATATCTGTATCTACCAGGTCATCATGTTCGAACTGCCAATAATCGACAGAAAGAGTGGTGTCATTACTTGGGCTAAAGGCAAAGCCAAAGCTTACAGCCTCTGACTCTTCTGCTTTTAATGCACTGTTACCAAGCTCTAGTACGTTGTTGCTGCGCTCATCGCCAAAGCCTTCACAATACAAATCTGCTACTGCTTGGTTTGAACCACAATCAAAAGTTGCTGTGGTGGTGCGCAATTTCACACCGGCTTGGGTTAAAGAAGGTGCTCTAAAAGAGGTTGACCATGAACCGCGCATGATTAACGAATCAAATGGTCTGTAACTAAAACTAACTTTCGGGTTAAAGGTTCCGCCAAAGTCATCATAATGATCGTAACGACCGGCTAATTGCACTTCTAACTGATCAGTGACAGGCACAAAAAATTCGGCAAAAGCGCCATATTGCGTTCTATCTGCAGCTGAAATACTCGAGCCAAAGCCAAACACGTCAACAAGATATTCGTTCTCTGCTCTTGCCACAGCGTTCATTGATGGCGTATCAGTGATTTCTTCTTTGCGCACTTCAACACCAAAGGCTGATCTTACGTAGTCGCTTCCAAGCTCGAACAATTCACCAGAAATTTTGGCGTCCCAAGCGTAAACGGTACTTTCACCGTCACGTGTTGGCACTTCTTGCGCAAGCGCTAAAATTGCATTGTTGGCGCTATCGCCTTCTAAAAATGGATTGTAAACTCCTGCAAGCCCGCCCGCTGCGCAGCTTAAGTTGGCGCCGTCAAAATTTGCAATTGAACCATCGTTACAAAGTTCACCTGTTAAAGCCGCATGATATTTGTAGCGATTGTAGATGCCTTTTACCGCTTCTTGCTGCGATTCAGATTTAGATAGAGTGATGGCACTTTCCCAATCCCAATCGTTGATTACGCCGCTTAGTCCTGAGACAAGTCTGAAGGAGTTTGTTTCGATTTCGATGGTACGAGGATCAGAGAATCTGGCGTCAAACATAAAGCCTTCATCAATAACTCTGCCAAGCAAGGAATCAAAATCTTCAATCCACATATCGTAAAGCAATGCGTCGCGTGTTTCGTCATCGAAAACGTCAAGTGCCGATACTGGTACAAATGGACCTTCAGTATCATCCACTCGGTTTATTGGCGCAGGCGAGGATACTGCAACTGACTTGTTATGACTGTAAAAAAAGTCGGTGTTCCAAGTAATATCTCCGAATTCTTTACTGAAGATCAAACCTGTAGAGCCCGCTTCCAAAGCGCTTAATAGTTCATCATCTTCATTGCGATAATAAGCACATATTTCTTCGCCAAATTCAGTAGTCACAAACTCCGTTTTACAATTTGGCGCGCCGATTTCATCTAAACCAGAGTATGAAGAAAGGTAGTAGATGTTCGGCGTATCTTTGGGCAGATAAGAATAGTTGCTTTCTAACACTGGCGTTGCCGTGTAGTCGCGATCTTGTGCGCTAAAGCTATTGCGATCAAAATAATCTGCAAACAAGGTCAACTGACCGCCAAGTACTTCAGTGCCCCAAATAAAGTTAATGTTGTATTTGCCTTCGTCACTATCGGCGAAGCTATTACCGTACGACAAGTTAATTTCAGCGCCGTCGTAATCTTTCTTCAGAATATAATTAATTACACCGGCGACCGCGTCTGCACCATACGTGGCTGATGCGCCTGTCGCTAAAATTTCAATACGCTCTATTGCTGCTAATGGAATACTGTTTACATCGACAAAGTTTTGCGTGCCAGAAGCAAACGAGCTTGCAGCTACGCGACGGCCGTTGATTAATGTAAGTGTTGAACTTGCGCCTAAGCCTCTTAGCGAAGCGGCAGCTTGACCAGCCGGAGTAGAGGTTGAAGTAGCACCACTTTCAGAAGTGTTAAATGAGCCAGTACCACCGCGCGTTTGCGTAATTTGTACCATCAGCTCAGACACTGTTGAGGCTCCTGAAGATTTTATATCCTCAGCCGATAACACAACCATGGGTTGCATACCTTCTAGATCAACGCCTTTAATATTACTGCCTGTTACAACAATTTTTTCGACGTCTGTTTCTTGCGCCGGTTGTTCCTCTTGCGCTAAAGCAGAAGAGGTAAAAAGAACACTCGCAATAGCAAGTGCTACAGAATTTGGTTTAAAAAGTGACATGTTAAATCCTTCCAAAGCACGACGGACATGCGCGCACAGTCGCAGCGACGTGACAAATCAATTTATATTTTTTATTGGGTTTTGATGGCGAATGACAAACGTTCGCAAATACAATAACTTGTATTACGATTTATTCGTCAAACCACTCCGAAAGGTAGTAGTTTTGATAAGAATATGTTGATAGCGAGAAAGCTTTCTTGTACATATATAAAGGTTCTTATCTCATCGATGAAAAACAGTGTGTTGTTCATCTTGGGTTTAAAAAAGTGCTTGTTGGCGCAAGCAGTGTTTTTGTTGTCTTATTTTTAGAAATACTCTGGTTGAATTTTCTTGTCAACACTTTGATGCAAGAAAAAAACTAACTTATCAATAAAACAAAGGACAAAAAATGCTGTTAAAATCCGCTATCTTGTCGATATTATTACTAATTTCCTGCCTTTCTTGGGGCAAAAATGTTAATCAAGACGCAAAGCTTTTTCTTGTAGGTGGTGGTTTAAATACCTGCTCATCAATGTCACTTAAACATTGTCAGCGATCTGATTTCGTTGTTGCTGATAGTAAAAAATCCCCCCTATATCGTTTATCCAATGAAAATATAGCATTGCTTTTCTCGCACTGGTCGCCAGATCATTTGCCTCAGCAAAGGCGTGATTTAGAGCGTCTACTTAAACGTATTGCGCGAAAAAATAGAAAAAACCTTTCCTATACGCAACTACGGGAATTGTGGCTAGACAATAATGGCCGCAAAACAGTTAATGCATTGGCTGACAAAGAATTCTACCTGATGCTGGATGCTTTAGAGGTGGGGTTATTTTTGGAAGATGGCACTCGCATGAAAGAGGTCGTGCAGCTTTCATTGTCAAAGAATGAATTTTCTCAGGAAATCTTTTATGAATTTGTTTCACTAGCCAAACAAAAAGCCAAGCAAAAACAAAGAGAAAAGCCGGTTGTATTAGTTGTTACCGCATCAGCAAGAGATCCTTATGAAGCCGTTGATTTTTATACCTCAGTGTTTGAACAAGCGGGCGCTACAACGCAATGGTTACCGATTGATAAAGCGTTAAATACGTTATGGCAAAACAGTGGGCAGTGTCAGCAGTTAGCGCAGTTTCAAGCAAGCGCATTAAATACCCTAAAAAGAGCGCAGATATATCCTGATCATTTTATGCAGCAGCAAAAAATGTGCGCAAACCAACAAGCTTTTGTTGAGCTGATACAAGACGCAGATGGGTTGTTTATTAACGGTGGTGATCAATCACTTACCGCAGCTACCTTTAAAAATAACGATGGTAAAGACAATGCAGTGTTAAAAGCTATTCGTACGCAAATGAATAGTAATAAGTTAATCGTGGGAGGCACTAGTGCCGGTACCGCTGTAATGTCTGGTAATGAAGCATTATCGTTACCAATGATCACTAACGGTAGAAGTGAAAATGCCCTGGTGCGTGGCGCTAAAGCCAATGTGCTGCCTAGCGCAGGATGTCAAAAGGCAAACGCATGTAAAAATGATGTGTTAAACGATGATCTAACCTACAAATCTTCTGGCGGGATTGGCTTGTTTCAATGGGGGATAATGGACACTCATTTTTCAGAACGCGGCAGACAAGGCCGATTAGTCCGATTAGTGCAGGATACCGCCGTCCCATTTGCTTTTGGTGTTGATGAGGCAACAGCATTAGTGGTGTCGTGGCAGGAAGATTCACCAATTAGTATGAATATAGTTGGGCAAGCCGGTGTTTTTGTTGTTGAGGGTAAGCAAAACAATAACGTGAGTGTCCATTACTTAACGCGTGGCGATTCAATGTTTCTGAACGAGTCGACATTAAGCGCGCAATTTGCCGATTGGAAAAAAACGCCGAAAGTGACAACTAAACCCTTGAGTGTTGATTCAGATGTGTTTGCTGACGACAAATTTGTTAAGGCTGTTGCTGCATTTTGTCAAAATGCTTCAAAAAAAATGCAACTGACTAGTCAGTATCTAGATTCAGATATCTTAGTTACCCTTACAAAAACTGATGATTGGAGAAGCGGACAGGGGCGTTTTAGCAAATTTAGACCAGAGCGCATTTATTGTAGTTATGTCGGCTTGGATTTCTCTTACGCGTTTACCGATTAAACAATAGTTCAATGCGCATTTTTGCATGTGATAGCGGCGGTTTTATTGGTAGAATAGCGCGATTAAATTTTTGCTAGGTTGTTGATTGATGTTGAGACGTTTTACTTTTGTCATATTACTGTGTTTTCTTGCAGGTTGTTTTCCTGGGCAGGGCATTCCTAAAAAACAGGAATTGCACTTGCAAGGATATACCATGGGTACAACCTATAACGTAAAAGTTATCGTCGACAATGACTTTGACTCAGCAGCGTTGCAAACGAAGATTGATGCGGCTTTGGTGCAAGTTAATGATGAAATGTCTACTTATCAACAAGATTCTGAAATAACGCGCTTTAATCAGTCTCAAGGTAAGCAACCTGTGGCTATTTCAGCAGGCTTTCGCACAGTATTAACCGAAGCGCTAAAAATCGCTGAACAAACTAATGGCAAGTTAGATATTACGGTTGGCCCGTTGGTAAATTTATGGGGGTTTGGACCTGATTTACAGCCTGAGCGAGTTCCTTCAGAACAAGACATTAGTATTGCCAGGGAGCGTGTCGGTTACAACAAAGTGGTGCTAACCGAGCAAGGACTAAGTAAAACGCAACCGGATATCTACATTGATTTATCAACCATTGCGAAAGGGTGGGGTGTTGATGTCGTTGCCATGTTAATAGAAGCTGAAGGCATTACTGACTATTTAGTAGAGGTCGGCGGTGAAATGCGTTTGAGCGGATTTAAAGCGACAGGTGAGCTTTGGCATGTGGCAATAGAAAAGCCGGTTACAACAGAGCGTGCAGTCCATCAAATCATCGTACCTAAAAATAACTCAGTCGCTACCTCAGGTGATTATCGCAACTATATTGAAGTTGATGGAAAGCGTTATTCTCACATCATAGATCCAGATACTGCGTATCCTATTGAACATCGTTTGGTGTCAGTGACGGTTATCCATCCGTCGTCGATGATTTCGGATGGCTTGTCGACTGCTATAATGGTGATGGGGCCAGAACTTGGTTTGGCCTTTGCAGAAGAGCATGAACTTGCCGCTTTGATGATTGTCAAAACTGACACTGGCTTTGAAGAAATTGTGACAAAGTCGTTCATGCAATACCTTAAGTAGCGTTACAATTTCGTGACTTTGCCATTGGAGTTGTCGCGCAAAAATAGGTAGAATAGCGCCGCTTTATTCATCGGGCATAATTTGCTGGAATTTAATATGACAATTTTTCTTATTACATTTGGTTTTTTTATTGTTGTTGTCGCGGCTATGGCCGTGGGCTATATATTTCAGCAAAAAAGTTTAGCGGGTAGTTGTGGTGGCTTATCTACAATGGGTATTGAAAAGGCTTGCGACTGCGATAACCCATGTGAAAAACGCTTAGAAAGAGAAAAGAAAGCGGCACAAAAAGAGAAAGCTAAAAACCTCATCGATGTAAAAAATATTTAAATAAAAGCGCCTAAAATGGCGCTTTTTTTATTGCACTTTATCTAATTCTTCTTCTTTTTTGCCAGTCTTCTGCGGAAAACTTTAATCCCTTGATCTACTATTATTTTATTCAATAGAGCGCAAAACTTAGCGACCGCTAATATGTTGGTATAAATGCTTTGTTTTTGGTAGAATTGCGCCACTTTTTTCCACTGGGATATTTAAATGAACGTAATTGAAGGTAACTTTGTCGCTACAGGCAAGAAATTTGCTATTGTTGTTTCTCGCTTTAACAGCTTTATTGTAGAGAGTTTGTTAGAGGGTGCAGTTGACGCGTTGAAACGTCATGGCGCTGTAAACGATGCTGACATTACCGTAATTCGTGTTCCTGGTGCGTATGAACTTCCTGTTGCAGCAAAACGTGTTGCCTCTAAAGGCGATTTCGACGCAATCATTGCTATTGGCGCTGTTATTCGCGGCGGTACACCACATTTTGATTTTGTTGCTGGCGAGTGTAACAAAGGCCTTGCACAGGTTGCCATGGAATTCGATACACCAGTAGCATTTGGTGTAATTACAACTGATACCATTGAACAAGCTATCGAACGTGCTGGCACTAAAGCTGGTAATAAAGGTGGTGAAGCGGCATTGAGCGCGCTTGAAATGGTTAATGTACTAGAGCAACTTTAATAGGTATTAAGCGTGAAACCATCACCGCGTAGAAAAGCAAGAGAACTTGCCGTTCAAGCCGTATATTCTTGGCAAATGAGTAACAACAGCGTGTTAGACGTTGAAACTCATTTTTTGACTGAGAACGCAAAACGTCGTTTCGACATTGAATATTTTCAAAAGCTGTTTAAAGGCGTTAATAGCAATATGTCTTCGCTTGATGAGGCCATCAAGCCATATGTTGATCGTCCGTTTGAAGATATTGATTTGGTTGAAAAGTCTATCCTTCGCGTTGCTGTATATGAATTAAGCGAATGTTTAGATGTGCCATATCGTGTTGTTATTAATGAAGCTATTGAGTTGGCAAAAAGTTTTGCTGCTGATGATAGCCATAAGTTCGTTAATGGCGTATTAGATAAGGCTGTGAAGGTAGTACGCCCTGGCGCCTAGTGCTTGTCATGAAAGAATTTGATCTGATCAAAACCTATTTTGCGAAGCAACTGGTTAAACGTAAAGACGTTGCATTGGGCGTTGGAGATGATTGTGCCATCTTATCTGCCCCTGAAAACAAGCAAATAGCAATCACTACCGATACTCTCGTTGCAGGTACACACTTCCCTGAAGATACGCCTGCGAGAGCTATTGGACATAAAGCCGTAGCTGTTAGTTTATCGGACTTAGCTTCTATGGGGGCCGAGCCGCTTTGGATATCTTTAGCTATTTCACTTCCGCGTGTAGAGCAGTCATGGATTGAAGAGTTTTGTGAAGGCTTGTTTGAACTTTGCGAATACTACAACGTGCAATTAGTAGGTGGTGATACCACACAAGGCCCTCTAACCATTACGACAACAGCACAAGGTAGCGTTAATAAAGACAAGTTCTTAACTCGCAGCGGCGCGTCCAGAGGCGATTGGTTGTATGTTACTGGTAATGTTGGCGGTGCAGCGCTTGCGCTCGAGCAACACTATGGTCGACTAACATTGTCACAAGAAGACAAAGAAGCCGTATTTGAGCGGTTAAATCACCCATCTCCTCGCGTATTAGCGGGACAGATCATTAAAGATTATGCCAGCGCGGCAATCGATATCTCCGATGGGGTTTTGGCTGATCTAACCCATATTTGCAATGCGTCATCGGTTGGAGCCAATATTGTGCTTGATGATATGCCCATGCACGCGGCTATTAGTCACTACCTTCCACAAGACAAAGCCTATTCACTAGCGCTCAATGGTGGTGACGACTATGAATTGTTGTTTGCCGTATCTGAATCCAACAAAGTGGCCGCAGAAACCGCGCTTTCTAATGCCAACATTCCTTTTTCTTGCATTGGTCAAACGAACGCTTCGGGTAAAATAACAACAACCATGAATAACAAACCGGTAGCAATAGATATTCAAGGCTACCAGCACTTTGCTAGCAATGAATAAATCAACCAAAGTTAATTTTAAGCTATCAGATCCTGTCCATTTTCTAGCGTTAGGCTTTGGTAGTGGATTAGCACCTAAAGCGCCAGGAACCTTTGGCACATTAGCTGCTATTCCACTGGTTTTGCTAATGGCCTATCTACCTGCGTTAGAGTATGCCGCAGTGATGTCTGTAGCCATCGTATTTGGCGTCTATTTGTGTGGCAAAACGGCGCGTGATGTAGGCGTTCACGACCATGGTGCAATTGTATGGGATGAAATTGCTGGCCTTATGGTGACTATGTTTATGATGCCAATAACATGGCAATCTGTTGCTTTAGGCTTCGTACTGTTTAGGATTTTCGATATCCTAAAACCTTGGCCTATTAGCCTGCTAGATAAAAAAGTACATGGCGGTTTGGGTATCATGCTAGATGATATTCTTGCTGGCGCGATGGCTTGGTTGATTATGTATTTCGTGTTTTTGCATTAAAGAACTACATCATTAAAAGCTATAGGCAATATGCCTAAAGTAAGTAGTTAAAGGCGCATAAAGCGCCTTTTTTTGTTTTTAAAAATATTTGGGGTCAGATCATGTTCTGACCCCAAATTTATCCATTTAATTATCAACTATTCAATTCATTCAGCAACTTAACTAAATAACGTGAAATTTATTCTAAGTATTTATCGGCTGGGGTCAGAACATGTTCTGACCCCATATGTTCATGTAGTAGGCATAAAAAAAGGCGCTAGATGCGCCTTTTTTGAGTAAAGGGGTCTGCTGTTTAGTGCAAAACGCGAGCGCGAATTGTACCGTCAATTTGTTTTAATTCAGCGAGTGCTGCTTTGCTTGAGTCAGCATCGATATCGATAACTACATAACCAATTTCGTCATCGGTTTGTAGATATTGCGCGGCGATGTTGATGTTAAGCTCGGCAAAAATTTGGTTTATTTGCGTTAACACACCAGGTTGGTTTTTATGTATATGCAATAGTCGGCTTGCTTGCGTATGCTCTGGCAATGACACTTCAGGGAAGTTAACTGCAGATAGAGTAGAGCCATTATCTGAATATTTAGCTAGCTTACTCGCCACTTCTAGGCCAATGTTTTCTTGGGCTTCTTTCGTACTACCGCCAATGTGTGGCGTTAAAATCACATTGTCGAACTCGCGTAATGGAGAAACAAACTCTTCGTCATTGCTCTTTGGTTCAACAGGGAATACGTCGATGGCAGCGCCACCTAGTTTTTTCGATTCTACGGCAGCTGCTAGCGCATCAATGTCTACAACAGTGCCACGAGACGCGTTGATAAAAATTGCGCCGTCTTTCATTGCAGCAAACTGCTCAGCTGCCATCATGTTTTGCGTTTGCGGTGTTTCTGGTACGTGCAAGCTAACAACATCTGATTCGGCAAGCAGGGCATTTAATGTTTGAACTGGCTGTGCATTACCAAGTGGTAGTTTTGTTTCAATGTCGTAAAACTTAACTTTCATGCCTAAGGTTTCGGCCAGAATACCTAGCTGTGTACCGATATGGCCATAACCGACGATACCAAGGGTTTTACCTCTTGCTTCTACCGAACCAGCAGCTGATTTGTTCCAAATACCTTTGTGCGCCTGTGCATTTTTCTCTGGGATGCCACGTAGTAGCAACAACGCTTCACCTAACACTAGCTCTGCTACCGAGCGAGTATTTGAAAATGGCGCATTGAATACGGGTACACCTAGCTTCTTCGCTGCAGCTAAGTCTACTTGGTTTGTACCAATACAAAAACAACCGATTGCCACTAATTTTTTAGCATGAGACAACACGTCTTCCGTTAGGTTTGTGCGAGAGCGAATACCAATAAAATGGACATCTTTAATTTTCGCTTTTAAATCTTCTTCAGCTAACGAAGATTTATGGTACTCAATATTGCTGTACCCCTTTGCTTTAAGTTCTTCTACCGCGCTTTGGTGTACACCTTCTAACAGAAGGATTTTAATTTTTTCTTTTGCTAAAGATTGGGTTGTCATGTCCAAGTCTCAAATTTATTTAGATGGCTAGATATCTAAACTAACATATAGTGCTAAAACTCTAAAGTGTTATTTTTGTATACAATTTAGACGCCGAATTTTTGCGTGCCATTTTCGCTTGCAAGTAGCAATGTGTCAGCGCCTCTGTGCGCGAATAAACCATTTGTTACGACACCGACAATGGCATTAATTTGTGATTCTAGTTGCTTTGGGTCAAGGATTGTAAGGTTATGCACATCTAGGATTACATTGCCATTATCTGTCACTACACCTTCGCGATAGACAGGATCTCCGCCGAGTTTCACTAGCTCTCTTGCAACGTAGCTTCTAGCCATAGGAATAACTTCAACAGGCAAAGGGAACTTACCCAAGACATCTACACGTTTTGTTTGGTCAGCTATACAAACAAATTGTTTTGCCACAGCTGCGACAATTTTCTCGCGAGTCAAAGCTGCACCACCGCCTTTAATCATAGCCATGTGCTCAGTAATTTCGTCTGCACCATCAACATACACATCCAGTAAATCGACTTCATTTAAGTCATAAATATCAATGCCTATGGCTTTTAGTCGTTTCGTTGATTCTTCTGAGCTTGAAACCGCGCCTTTAATCTTATGCGCTATTGGTGCAAGCGCATCAATAAAGTGATTAACAGTAGAGCCAGTACCTACACCTAAAATAGCGTCATCTTCGACATACTCAACGGCTTTAAGCGCTACTTGTTTCTTTAATTCATCTTGGTTCATATTGGCGTTCTCGCAGCAGAAAAAGCAGATTATAACAAGCCTTAAATTGATTAATAAACGTTTATTATTGGTTAAATTGAAATACCTTAGAAGGCGTTATGATTGTTGGAATTGGAATATCCCAACTGTCGATAGGCACGTGCTCAACGAGCTGACAATCATGAGCAACTCCGACGACAGACAACTGAGGTAAACCGCCGTAATGCCATTGCTGTAGCGTTCGGTCGTAATAGCCACCGCCCATACCTAAACGATTGCCTTTATCGTCAAATGCGACCAAAGGCGTAAGCATGACATCGAGCGATTCCATCGGTAATACATTGCACACACTCAATTTAGGCTCTTTGATGCCGTACTTGTTGTTGACAAGTTGTTCATTTTTACGAAACGCTAAAAACAAAAGGTAGCCTTTACTAAAGGGATGGATAACAGGAAGGTACAATGTTTTACCTTGTTGCCAACACCAGTTAATGAATGGCGATAAATCTAGTTCACCATCGCTTGCAAGATATAGCGCTATCGTATCGGCTCGCTGAATAACGTCCTTTTCAATTAACATGTTACACACCGCTAAAGATGCATCATGTTGCTCGGTATTCGATAGTGCTTTTCGCTTTGTGCGCACTTGTTTGCGTATTACAGTTCTAGTTGTCATGGTTATGATTACATTGAATGCGTCAATTTAGTGTCGCGAATTTAACATAGGTAAACAATAGTAAAGATAGCAATTGTTTTTAACGCATAAAAAAAGGTAAAACATTGCTGTTTTACCTTTTAAGAAAGTTTGTAAGTTAAAGGCTATGCATTTGCAGCAGCTTTTTCCTTATTTTCTTCTTCGGTAACGGTTTCCCAGAAACGACTTTTTAAACTTATCAATAATATAACAATACTAAACACAGTAATTTGTGCGTATAGGTTTGGAATTTGTTCTACATTATTTGGATCGAAGTTACCTGCTAGCAACCCTGAGATAATATTGCCGATTGAGTAGGTTAAAACAAACACACCCATCATTTGACCAGCGAAGCGACGCGGCGCTAGTTTACTTACCGCACTCAACGCAACAGGGCTTAAGCAAAGCTCACCTACTGTATGTAAGAAGTAAACTGCGACTAACCAATATGGCGCAACCTTCATGCCTGCTGCAGCGTATTGAGCTGCAAAAAACATTACGATAAAGCCACTACCCATAATAATTAAACCAAAGGCTGCCTTAATACCATATCCAGGGCTAACGAAGCGCTTACCAATGTTAATCCATAAAGCAGCAAAAAATGGTGATAGTAAGATAATGAAGAAAGAGTTTAGCGATTGGAACCAACCTGTTGGTACTTCAAAGCTACCAATCATGCGGTCAGTATAGTCTCTTGCGAATAAATTTAGCGATGAACCAGCTTGTTCAAAGCCAGACCAAAAACATGCAGAGGCGATACAAACAAGAAGTAGGGCTAATAAACGTTTCTTTTCGCTGCCATTAAGCTCACCTAAAAAGAATATAGCGGCATAGTAAAGCACAAAAATTAGGGTAAAGCCTACTGCAACATATTCAGCGATAGTAATAGGATCAACTACTACTGTTCCCGTCATTACTAAACCAGCAGTAATAGTAAGCACTACAAGGAATGCGACGATAACTGACCAACTAATTTTCTGACCTTTCGGCGTCATTGGATTTGCTGGTTTTTCCGCTACACCATTTAAGTCTGGTAGTGTTTTCTTATAAGCAATTAAACCAATTGCCATACCAACTGCAGCAGCGCCGAAAGCGTAATGCCAGCCTTGGTTTTCCATTAAGTAACCACAAACAATGTAACCAATGATAGAACCGATGTTGATACCCATGTAGTAAATTGCGTATCCACTATCACGGCGCTTGTCTTCGTCGGAATACATCATACCTACCATTGCACCAATGTTAGGTTTCAAAAGACCAGTACCTAAGATTACTAATATCAATCCGATGAAAAAGCTATATTCGCTTGGGATTGCAAGCACTATATGGCCGATCATGATGATAATACCACCGTACCAAACTGCTTTTTGTCCGCCGATTAAACGATCAGAAATCCAACCTCCAGGCAAGCCCATGAAATATACACTCGCTGTGTATAAACCGTATATAGCAGCAGCAGATGCTACTGTTAGGCCTAATCCGCCTTCCTGCAATGTGGCGGTCATAAATAGAACAAGTAACATACGCATGCCGTAGTAACTCATTCTTTCCCACATTTCAGTAAAGAATAATGTTTTTAATCCAGACGGGTGACCGAAAAAGCCATCAGATCCTGCTTGAGGTGTACTCATAAAATATTCCTGTAATTAACTACCTAATGTTTTCTAGTATTGTTTTTTATTGTGTCGAAAACTTTTAAGAGAAGATTATTTATTATTGCTAGATAAATTTAGCTAGCGGGAGTTATACCTTTGTGTTGCAGTAAACGCAAGTGTTTGCCCATTTTTGTATACAATTTTCGTAAAGCACTAATTCCAAAGAATTGTATATTGTTTCGGCATATATAGTGCCGTAACTCTAAAATAAC
The DNA here is from genome assembly GCF_030295955.1 of Thalassotalea agarivorans. Lineage (NCBI taxonomy): Bacteria > Pseudomonadati > Pseudomonadota > Gammaproteobacteria > Alteromonadales > Colwelliaceae > Thalassotalea > Thalassotalea agarivorans. Next base: position 2,528,316 of record NZ_AP027363.1, on the reverse strand, counting down.
ACTAAAGTGTAATAGTTTTTACAGGAATACGACTATTTCCGTATTTCCTCATAGATTAAATTAATTTACTTGAAATTTAGGGGGCTAGCGTCTATTATTCGACACAATCATGGAAAATATTTGATTGAAAAGTAACCACTGTATCTTGTAAAAAAAATGTTACTTTAAAGGGATTTATGAATTCGATTTCCACTACTGCGTTAGATTTGCAAAGTTGCAAGCACGTTTTTTTCAGCATGTTTAATAGAGGTTAGCAATGTTAGCAGCGACTTACTATTTGCCTCAATTACTAACTTCTCTACTATTGGCTTTTTTAGCATTAAAAGCCCTACAGCCTATTGCTTATGATGTCGGGTTAGTTGACCGCCCAGGATCCCGTAAGAATCACATTGGTAACATTCCGCTTATCGGCGGTATTTCTATATTCATTGGCGTATTGGTCTCTTCTTCAATTTGGTTGCCAGATACGCAAGAACTGCGTATGTATTTGATTGCCTCTGGCATGATGGTTTTTATCGGTATTTTAGATGATAAATATGACCTCAGCGTTCGAGTTCGTATTGTTGGTCAAATTTTGATTGCCAGTATTTTAATTTTTGGTGTTGGTACCTATATTTCCAATTTAGGAGATTTGTTCAGGTTAGGTTCAATAGATATTGGACTACTTGGCGTATTCTTCACTTATTTTGCTATTCTTGTGCTAATCAATGCATTCAACATGATTGATGGTATTGATGGTTTGTTAGGGATGCTGTCGCTAAATACATTGCTTTCTATAACGCTGTTGCTGCTGCTGTCGGGTGAAACATCAGATATCAATTTTCCACTGATTATCTCGTTTGCAATTGTCCCTTATCTTGCATTTAATCTGGGCGTTTCCAGAAAAGACAGAAATAAAATATACATGGGTGACGCAGGAAGCATGTTTATTGGTCTGAGCGTGATTTGGTTGCTTGCTAAAGGCACTCAAGGTGAAAATGCGTCCTTTAGTCCAGTTACTGCTTTATGGATAACCGCGCTTCCTTTAATGGATATGTTGGCTATAGTTATCCGTCGAGTTAAAAAGGGTAATTCACCTTTTAAACCGGACAGAGACCACATTCATCACATTTTATTAAGGTCTGGCTATACTGCGAAACAAACGTTATTTATTCTGTCCGTTGTGGCGGTCGTGATGTCTTCTATAGGAATTATTGGTCATATCTATCAAATCCACGATAGCTTGATGGTTTCTTCGTTCATCCTTATTTTTATTTTGTACAGTCGTGCGCTAAAATATGTTAGTTTTAGTGTAAACAAAGATTAATAAAAATAATTTTCTTTATAGTAATCATGCGTGTCGTAAAAAAAGTAATAGCGCTTTGCGCTCTTGTCGTTATATCCGGTTGCACAGGTACCCCGCCTGTGCTTACTTCATCTAAACCACTTGTTAAGGATACTCCTTCGCAGCAAGCAAGTGCAATCCCATCTAAATTCAATGACTTTCTTTTGGGGCAATCATCTGAAACGTTCGTTGAAATACACAAAAAGAAGATATACCTAGGACGACTTTATACGTCTGCTCGACTAGAATTATGCCGTGAGCTTTACATAGTAGAAGGTAGCTCTAATAAAAAACGTATAGCTTGCAAGAAAGAATCCAATGGTAAAGGCGAGGAAAAACAAAGTACTTTTTGGGTCTTAAGCCCAGATATTGTAAAGCACGGCAAGCAAGCGCCTTTATTTTCTAGCGGAGATAGCAATGACTAAACAACTATTTCTTTTCTTTATCACTGCGGTTTTGTCGTGTTCATCTTTTGCCATACAGTCCCAAGAAGAATTGCTTAGACAATATCAAAATCAGCAGTCGCTGCAGCCTTCCGGGTTAGTTAACAGCATTCCGTCAGTGGCGTCTTCTAAGGGGCAATCAACTGACGATTTACTGCAGTTACAGTCACAATTATCTTCGGGACCGGAAACCAAAGGTCAATTACAGTTAGAAAACCGTAATGGTTTGCTTTTACCAGGTGAAGCAAACATTCGGGATTTATTGCCTTTGCCAGAAGATGGTCTTGCACCTCCATTTGGAGCCAATATTTTTGCTGGTGGTTATGAAACAGAACGTATTGATGGGCTTAATGACAATTACCTGGTTGCGGCCGGCGACAAGTTGTCCATCTGGATGTGGGGTGCTGTTAGCTTTTCAGATGTAGCAACAGTGGATAACCAAGGTAATATTTTTATTCCCAATATAGGACCTATAAAAGTCGCGGATGTGCCTGCAAGCAACATCAATAATTTAGTGTCACAAAAGATTAAAGCTATATATCGCAATAATGTAGAAGTTTACGTTAATTTATTAACCGCGACACCCGTATCTGTTTATGTGACAGGTTATGCGGTTCGTCCAGGGCAATATGCTGGCATGGCATCGGACAGTTTATTGTATTTTCTAAAGCGTGCTGGTGGTATCGATTCTGAAAGAGGCAGCTATAGGAATATAGAAGTATTGCGAAATGGCGAAGTGATACACGCTATCGATTTGTACAAATTTATTCAATTCGGGTACTTAGAGCCGTTTAGCTTTAAAGATAAAGATGTGATTTTAGTCAATAGTCAATCCGCTGTGGTTAATGTCACGGGAGGTGTTAAAAATCCCTTTCGATTTGAATTTTTAAAAGAGCAAGTTAATGGTTTGGAGTTGCTCAGCATTGTAAAACCTTTATCAAAAACTAGCCACGTCGCGGTTGCTGGTAGCAGAAAATCTGGCCCTTTCTCTGTTTACTTACCGATTGATGAGTTTGCAAATTATACGCTAGAAAATGGTGACAAGCTGTATTTTAATGACGACCTTCACGCGCAAATATATGACATTGAAGTGCTTGGGGCATATCTTGGTCCGTCGTACTATGCGGTTAAGAAACAAACAAAGTTATATGACTTACTTGATCATATCGAAGTGGAGCCTGAATTGGCCGATGTTTCTTCGATTTACATATTAAGGCAAAGCGTCGCTTTAAAGCAGAAGGAAATGCTAGACAGGTCTTTAGATAGACTTGAACAATCAGTTTATGCCGCGCCCGCTTCTTCAACAGGGGAAGCTTCTATACGCACACAAGAAGCAACATTAATATCTCAGTATATCGAACGCGCTCGCAATACTATGCCACAGGGAAAGGTTATTGTGGCTGATAAAGGTAAAGTCGCTAATATTGTGCTAGAGCAAGGCGATAAAATTGTTATTCCTTCTAAAACTGATTTGGTTCAAGTTGGTGGTGAAGTATTGATGCCACAAGCGGTTGTTTATAGCGAAGGTGCTACTATAGAAGATTACATCGCATGGGCAGGTGGTTATTCGGTGCGCGCTAACTACGAAGATATTGTGGTTGTTCATGCCAATGGCTTGTCAGAGTTTTTTGATGCCGGTGATAGTGGCAAACGCATTCAAAAAGGCGACCAAATTATCGTATTGCCAAGGGTAGAGGCTAAAACAATGCAATCTGTAAAAGATTTTACCCAAATACTTTATCAAATAGCAGTTGCCGTAAACGCAGTGAATTAAAATGGCAATAGTAGAAACTCGGACTAAATTCAAAATTTGGAGTGACGTAGTATTTGCAATATTTTTAAGAAATATTCGCAGTAGTTTTAACGACAAATTTGGGTTGAGTTGGTCTGTTTTTCAACCTGTGCTATTTATTTTTGTTTTGTCATATGGACGTGGCATGTTGATGGGAGATGTCATTCATACCATCCCTATTTTCATTTTTATGCTGTATGGCATGGTTTTGATTCAGTTATTCATCACAACGTTTCAGAATGTAGCCAAGTCAATAAAGCGAAATAAATCTTTATTTGCTTTTCGACAAGTTCAGCCTATTAGTGCGGCTTTAGCGGCTGGTTTATTTGAGTTATTAGTAAAATTATTCATCGTTTGTTTTTTAGTGTTAATTGTTTATTTGTTGAAAGAAGACAAACAATTAGCAGATCCACTGAACGTTTTAGTTATATTCTTCCAATTGTGGCTATTGGCTATTTCTTTAGGGTTAATAGCAGCTATTTTGTCCTGTTACGTTCCAGAAGTAGAGAAGCTTGTCGATTTGGCTATTAGGCCTCTATTTTTTATTTCCGGAGCATTTTTTAGTTTAAAGGATATACCAGAGCAGTTTTGGGTCTACTTAACTTGGAATCCAATTTTACATGCTATTGAATTGTCAAGAGATAGTGCCTACCCTTCGTTTGCTGCGGAAGGTGTAAGCCATATGTATTTGACCTTATTTACTTTGTTTTCAGTTTTTTTGGCACTAGCTTTGTATCGAATAACATGGAAAAGTCTCTTAAGTAGATGATTAAACTAGATAATATAACCAAATACTATCCTTCACCATTGGGCGAACAATATATTTTTAAGAATATTGATTTTGTTATTCCTAGAGGTAATATTGCCATTCTTGGAGCCAATGGCGCCGGTAAATCAACTCTTTTTAGAATGATTGCTGGCAGTGAATACCCTAACAGTGGGAAAGTTACAACGAATCTTCATATTTCTTGGCCTGTAGCACTTGCCACGGGTATACATCCACAGATGACAGGTAGTGAAAATGCTCGCTTTATAGGGAGAGTAAATGGTGTTAAGAATCTAAATGAATTTGAAGAAAAAGTTAAAAAGTTTGCAGAGCTTGGACCCAAGTTTCATTTACCAGTAAAATCGTATTCAAGTGGGATGCGTTCTAGACTAGCGTTTGCTTGCTGTATATCGATAGATTTTGATGTTTATTTGATAGATGAAGTTACAGCTGTAGGTGATGTAAAGTTTAAAAGTAAAGTAAAAAACGCACTCAGAGGTAAATTAGGAGAGGCTAATTTTATTATGGTAAGCCACAATATGAAAGAAATTAGAGAGTTTTGCGAGAGTGCTATCGTAATTGATAACATGCAATTAACCTATTATGCAGACCTTGAAGAAGCAATCTCATTTTATCAATCTTTATAGATACAACTTATATAATGAAGAAATCAATCAAAAGTGTAATAGCTAAAATAAAGCCCTACAGAACCAAAGCGATATCTATTTTTGTGTTGTATCCATGGCTCATTTTTTCGTTTTATCAATTAGTTATTGCAACTCCAAGATATGAAAGTCAGTCACAAGTAATCGTGCGTCAACCAGATAATATGGCGTTAATGGATTCGTCCATGGCAATATTGTCGGGCTTGGGAATGTCAACCGATGGTTCAGACAAAGCTTTAGTATTAGCTTATATTTTGTCCACAGACATGCTCGAGTATCTTGATCAAAGTTTAGGGCTATTGGAGCACTATAAAAACTCAGAGATTGATATTTTTAGTAGAATTAACGCCTGGGACAGCAGAGAAGACATCTTAGCTTATTACCTATCTAGAGTTACTGTAGAGTCAAACGATGTTAATGCCGTTATTACGATTAAAGTACAAGCATTTACGCCTGAATTTGCGCAACAACTTAGCAATGAAATAGTGAGTCGTGCAGAATGGTTCATTAATAACGTCAGCAACATGATAGCAAAAACACAATTAGAGTTTATGCAAGGGGAGCATGAATTAGTTAGGAAGAGGTTAGAGTCCGCGAAAGCAAATCTATTGTCTTTTCAGGCTGAACATAATTTATTAGATCCTGAAGTCGAAGGTGTCGCATATCAAAAAATTACATACTCGCTTGAAGGTCTGTTATCTGAAAAAAAGGCTAATTTACATGCATTGCAACAAATTATGTCTAATGACTCACCTCAAGTCATGGCTTTAGAAAGAGAAATTAAGGCGATTGAAAACCAATTGGAAGAGGAAAACAAACGTCTTTCCGGCCACGACAAACAAGATAATCTTACAGTCAGTGAAAAAATTGCTCGCTCTACAGAACTAAAAGTTGCCTTAGAGTTGGCATTAGAAGCTTATGCGTCTTCTCTAATTTCTTTAGAAAAATCTCGAATAGAAGCGTATAAACAGATGAGCTATCTAGTGTCTGTAGAGTCAGCTACGCTTCCAGAAGCTAATGCATATCCCAAAGTAACCTATAACTTAGTTTTGTTGGGTGTTTCACTATTGTTTTTGTTTGGAATTGGCAAAATTATCCTGGCAACTATCAGAGAATTGAATTAGAGACTAATTATGACAAAAGGAATTATCCTTGCAGGAGGAAGCGGAACGCGCTTGTATCCGCTAACTAAAGTTGTTAGTAAACAATTAATGCCTGTTTACGATAAACCAATGATTTATTACCCCATATCAACACTGATGGTAGCGGGTATAAAGGAAATTTTAATCATATCTACACCAGCAGAATTACCTCGGTTTAAAGAGTTACTTGGTGACGGTAAAGAGTGGGGCGTTACTTTTGAATACGTTGAACAACCATCGCCTGACGGTCTAGCACAAGCATTTATTCTTGCGGAAGAGTTTTTAGCTGGAGAAAGCGCAGCATTGGTGTTGGGTGACAATTTGTTTTACGGTCATGATCTTGCACAATCGCTTCAAAATGCTTGCGCTCGCGAATCTGGCGGTACTGTTTTTGGTTATCATGTTGCCAACCCAACAGCATATGGCGTGGTTGAATTCGATGAAACAGGTAAAGCGATTTCTATCGAAGAAAAGCCAGCAAAGCCTAAATCTAATTACGCGGTACCTGGGTTGTATTTTTTCGATGAACGCGTAGTTGAATTTGCGAAAAATGTAAAACCATCGCCTCGTGGCGAATTAGAAATCACTGACGTGATTGATCAGTATCTGCAGGCAGATGAACTCAATGTAGAAGTCATGGGTCGAGGCACAGCATGGCTAGATACAGGCACGCATGATTCTCTGCTTCAGGCGGCAACGTTTATAGAAACGATTGAAAAGCGTCAAGGCCTTAAGATTTGCTGCCCAGAAGAAATTGCATATCGAATGGGCTATATCTCGGCAGAGCAATTAGAGTCACTAGCAACGCCATTGAAAAAGAGCGGCTACGGTCAATATTTACTCGACTTACTAGAATATAAAGTGTTTTAACAATGAAGTTTATTGAAACAGATATCCCTGATGTAAAAATAATCGAACCGACCGTATTTGGAGATGAGAGAGGGTTCTTTATGGAAACTTTCCGCTTGTCTTTGTTTAATGAACAATGTGGCGAGCGCACTTTTGTTCAAGACAATCACAGTAAGTCGACGCAGGGGATTCTAAGAGGTCTTCATTATCAAACTGAAAATACACAAGGGAAACTTGTTCGTGTTGTTAGTGGTGAAGTATTTGACGTTGCGGTAGACATGCGAAAAGACAGCCCAACATTTGGCAAGTGGGTTGGCGTATACTTGTCTGAGAAGAACAAGCGTCAACTATGGGTTCCTGAAGGGTTTGCTCACGGCTTTTATGTTACTAGTGAAAGTGCGGAGTTCGTCTATAAATGCACTGATTCGTACAATCCTAATGCAGAAGTATCGGTAAAGTGGGACGATCCTACTATAGGTATTAAGTGGCCGCTTGTTGACTGTCAATTGCCAAATTTGTCGGCAAAAGATGAAGATGGTTTGTCATTTGAAGCGGCGCCAAAGTTTTAGTCATGAAAGTACTAATTACCGGAAAAAATGGACAGCTAGGTTATGAGTTGTCGCGCACTGTACCTGCGAGTATTGAGTTGTTTACGTTTGACTCTGCCACTTTAGACATTACTCAGCTTGAACACGTTATAGAAACAATTAACCAAATCCAACCGGATATTATTATCAATGCGGCAGCTTATACAGCAGTTGATAAAGCAGAAGAAGATAGAGAAGCAGCGTTTCGGGTCAATAGAGATGGTATCAAACACCTATCGGATGCTGCTAAGCAAGTAGGCGCCAAAGTCGTACATGTCTCTACAGATTTCGTTTTTAATGGCGAAAAAAATACGCCTTATTCAATAGAAGATGAATGTTTCCCTTTGGGGGTTTATGGCGAATCGAAACGAGCAGGCGAACTTGCCTTAATAGAGTCGTTACCTGAAAGTAGCTATATTATTAGAACTGCCTGGGTGTACTCGTCGCATGGCAACAATTTTGTCAAAACAATGCTCAGATTAATGGCGCAACTAGACAAGCTTGACGTGGTCTACGACCAAATTGGTACCCCCACTTGGGCGAAAGGCCTAGCTTTAGCAATATGGCGTTTGATCGAACGCAAAGATACAGTGCCTTCAGGTATTTATCATTGGACGGACGCAGGTGTTACCTCTTGGTATGATTTTGCAGTAAACATACAATCGCTGGCACTAGAGAAAGGTTTATTGCAAAAAGCCATTCCTATTAGCGCTATTCCTGCTTCTGCATACCCTACATCGGCAAAGCGTCCATCATTTAGTGTCCTGGAAAAGACAGCTTTGGAACAAGCATTAGATATTCAAACAACGCATTGGCAAACTCAGTTATCTGACATGCTTGATGAGTTAAATTAAAAATTTTAAGGTTCCCCACATGGAAAAAAATACTCTTTTAGTGACTGGTGGCGCAGGTTTTATAGGCGCTAACTTCGCTTTATATTGGTTGGAAAAGTATCCAGCTGACAGTGTTATTGTATTAGATGCATTAACATACGCAGGCAATAGAGCGAATTTGGCTTCTGTAGAAAACAATGAAAACTTTGAATTTGTTCATGGTAACATTTGCAATACTGAGTTAGTCACGTCTTTGCTCAAAAACAAGCAAGTCAATACAATTGTTCATTTTGCCGCTGAATCACATGTCGATCGTTCGATCACAGGTCCCGATGCATTTATCGAAACAAACATCTTAGGTACATATAGCTTATTAAAAGCAGCAAAGCAGGTGTGGATTGACGAACCTAAAGCTGAAGGTAAAACGGTTATACCACATCGTTTTCATCATGTATCTACAGATGAAGTCTATGGTACATTATCTCCAACAGACCCTGCGTTTACGGAAGATACACCATATGCACCTAATTCACCCTACTCAGCATCAAAAGCTGCGAGTGACCATTTAGTCAGAGCTTATCATCATACGTACGACCTAGAAGTAACAACTTCCAACTGCTCTAATAACTATGGGCCCTATCATTTTCCAGAGAAGTTGATTCCACTGATTATTACCAATGTATTGAAAGATAAGCCTTTGCCGATTTATGGCGATGGTCAGCAAATTCGTGATTGGTTATACGTCGAAGACCATGCTCGAGGTATTGACTTAGTGCTTAAGAAAGGGCGTATTGGTGAGAACTACAATATTGGCGGGCACAATGAGTGGGCCAATATAGATATTGTGAAATTAGTGTGTAAGTTAATGAATGAAGCCTTTGCTTTGGATCAGCAGTTAACTGCGAAATACCCTGATGCAATAAGTGCAATAAATAATAGTGCTGAATCTTTAATTACCTATGTAGAAGATAGGGCTGGACACGACCGCCGTTATGCAATTGATGCAACGAAAACTAATTTAGAGTTGGCATACAAACCAAAAGAGTCCTTTGAATCAGGCATTCACAAGACAGTAAACTGGTATTTGAATAATGACAACTGGTGGAATAACTTAGTTTAAGGTCAACGGGTTGTTTACTGTTAAATTGAAACAGAATAATTGGTATTAAGAAATTTATGAAAAAAAGAGTACTTGTAACCGGCGGAGCAGGTTTTTTAGGTTCCCATTTGTGTACGCGATTGATCAATAAAGGGCATGAAGTTATTTGCCTTGACAATTATTTCACTGGTAATAAGAAAAACATACTACATTTAATGGATAGTCCTTTCTTTGAGCTGATTAGGCATGATGTTTCGTTTCCTATATCTTTAGAAGTTGATGAGATATACAACTTAGCGTGTCCCGCTTCACCTCCTCACTATCAATTTGACCCTATACAAACAACTAAAACGTCAGTTTTAGGTGCAATAAATATGCTTGATTTAGCGAAAAAGTGTAAGGCTAAAATATTACAAGCAAGCACCAGCGAAGTATATGGCGACCCTGAAATTCATCCACAACCAGAAAGCTATCGTGGTGCTGTTAATACGATTGGAATTAGAGCTTGTTATGATGAAGGTAAGCGATGTGCAGAATCGTTGTTTTTTGATTATCACAGACAATACGCTGTGGATATAAAAGTAATGCGAATATTTAATACTTATGGGCCAAACATGAATCCTGAGGATGGTCGTGTTGTAAGCAATTTTATCGTCCAAGCGTTAAAAGGTGAAGACATTACGATATACGGGGATGGTTTGCAAACCAGAAGCTTTTGCTACGTAGACGATTTAATCGACGGGATGATGCGATTAATGAATTCTGCCGACGATTTTACCGGTCCTGTAAATATTGGTAATCCTGATGAATTTACTATGTTAGAGTTGGCGCAAAAGGTGATCGAGTTGACTGGTAGTGAAAGTCAAATTATATATCAACCATTGCCTCAAGATGATCCTATGCAACGCCAACCAATAATTTCTCTAGCTAAACAAGAATTAGATTGGGAGCCAAAAATAAAATTATCTGAAGGTCTTAATAAAACGATAGAGTATTTTAAAAAACAACTCTAGTTACAAGGCTTTCTAGTTAGTTAAGTTATTACTAAATTGTTGATTTGCAGTAAAATAGCACAACTTACAAAGAGTTGTGCTATATACATTAAAACTATTTTAACTTTATTTTTTCTAGTTGTTTTAAAATTTCGTTGTCTAGATCTCTTTGAGGAATAGTCAATCTTTCTACACACAAATTGAAATTGTATTCGGCGTCTTCCTTACTCCACTTCAAGTTACTTGCTTTTTCCGACATATATTGAAATCTAAAACCATTGTATGCCTCGCAATACTCTTCAATGACTGGTATCGCTCCGCACAAAATTGACTCAAAAAAGCGGTAAGACCAAACATAGTCCCCACTAGGGCACAGCACAAACTTACTATTCGCCAATACTTTGAAGTATTCATTGTCCCAACTTTTTATTGGAAAGTTACGCCCTCTATCAGAAGACCACAGTAGAAGTTTACCAATTTTTCTGACGTCAATATTTCCTTCTTTGGGAACGGCAACTGGAAAAAATATTTTTGTTAATTTTTCTTTAATAGATGGCGGCGCGTCAAAGCTGAAGATATGTTTTGTAATATTGTTAGAAATCCAATGTTCTAGCAGTTTTTTTCTTTTGTCGGTAACAAGTCCCTGAAAAGAATACTTGTTTTTACGTTTTTCTTTCCAAAGTGTTTTACAGTGATTAGTTATTGCTAACGGAAATATCAGTGTTCTTTCAATATCACCAAATGAAGTCTTCGGGTCTTTGTGGTTAATACTCATTAAATGAGCTACATCAACTGACTCCGCGGTTGGTTGATTAAAATTAATTCCCATTGTCTCTTCAAAAATCGAAAATTTTTCTTGTTGGCTAGTTGGAATTTCAACATTAAAACGACTTTCGGTAATTGCATGTGCAAGGCGAATTTCTTGAATTAAATGGAATGGTTTTTGTAATTTTATATCTTGCATATTTTTCTCAGCTTTGTTTGTCATTGAGCAAGAATGCCTGCTTGTTCAGAGAATTTAGTCGCATTGAAGTTTAGCTACTTTGTGCTTTCTTGCCTAAGTTCTTTTAGTTCTATTTAACTCGATTTTGAGTTTATACTCCATTATAATTTCAATTCAATATAGGATATAAGAATCGGTTAATACTCGATAATAAATCGCTTAGGAAACTCCGTTGTTCAATTCAGCATCAAAGTTAATTAGAAATTTAAAACTTAAACACAAGATTAGTAGTTCAAATCTTTTTTCAAAGGTTTGGTATGAAAAACAATATGGAGAACAGTTATATACCTTTGATGGTTCCCCGTTAGAGCACTATTTGCAGGTAGGATGGAAGCTGGGGAATGATCCTAGCCCAAATTTTTCAACAAATACATATTTGAATAGCTATGAGGATGTAAAAGCATTAGGAGAGTGTCCTCTAATTCACTACATTTATCATGGCAAAAACGAAGGGCGTGAAGGTTTTAAAGCAGCGGTAGTATTTTCCAAGAAAACTAAACGTCCGTTTCAAGGCAGCATCCTTTTTGTAATAAATAACTATGATTTTGCGACTCAAAAATATCGAGTCTTTAATTTTACAAAACAATTATCGGATTATGGTTGGACCGTAAGAGTTATTAAAGACAACCAAGCCTTAGGTGAGTTATCAAATCATTGGGATATTGTTGTATTTAATCGAATAGCGGCAGGTGATTCTTTAATTAAGGCACAACAAGCTTATCGAAAACGCGGTGGGATCTTAATATATGATATTGATGATTTAATTTTCTTGCCTGAAAAAGCTAAACTTCAGGATTCTTTCCAGAAAAGGGATAAAGCAGGTCAAGATGCCAGACTTGCTGCAATGGCTAAAATAAACAATTCTGTTTTGAACGCTGATTTAGTTACCGTAACAACCGACGCGCTAGCAAAACAGGTTAGGTCAATAAATAAGAATGCGTTTGTTATACCTAATTCTCTAGACAACAATATGCCTTTGAAGGAAGAAAGTTCACATTGTCATGAGAACGTGAATATTGTTTATTTGTCGGGTACGGCTACACATGATAGAGATTTTGAAGAATGTGCTAACGCCTTGGTTGAAGTATTAAAGACTCATAGTAATGTGTTATTACACATTGTAGGGCAATTGACGCTACCGGACACGTTAGAGCAACACGCCCAACTTGTTCGACATGATTTTATGCCTCATGAAGAAATGCTTAAATTTTTATCTTCCATGCATATTAATTTAGCACCGTTGGAAATAGGCAATGAGTTTACAGAATGTAAAAGCGAGCTAAAAATATTTGAGGCAGCATACTATGCTATTCCAACTGTAGCCAGTTCCACCGACGCCTTCTCAAGCACAATAAAACATAATCATAATGGCATGTTAGCCAAAAATACTACTGAGTGGCTTTCATCGATTAATCTGTTAGTTGAAAACTCTGAGTTTAGACAAAAACTTGGTGAATCTGCAAAAACTTCTATTGCGGTGACGCACAGCGCAACTTTTGTCGCGGCTAAACTTCACACGTTGTATAAGTTTCTTTTAGCAAATAAAGAAGTTTCTCTTATGGAGTTCACGCCAACAGACCTGTATGAGTTTGCTTTGAACAACAAAGATATCAGGTCTGATATTATTCAGGATTGTGGTTTACTCAATGAAGTAGATTATTTAGATATGTACCCTGATGCATTGGGTAAAAACTGTATAGAACACTTCACAAATATAGGTGCCCGTGAAGGAAGAAAAGCGAGTAAGCATTTTTCTTCATGGTGGTATGACTTATCAAATGGCAAATATAACGCTAATCTTGATAGTTATCATCCCATTATTCATGCGTTGTTTTTTGCTAAATCCAGTGGCAGTTTATTCTCGTCACCCATTAAAACTTCTAAACAAATAACCTTTAACAATCAAGTTATCAAACGTGCTTGTATCTTCGCAGCTTATGATCCCGACGGCATGGTCGATGACACCTTAGTAGAGTATTTGGAAGAATTGTCAAAGTATAGTGATATATATTTTTATGCTGACTGCAATATGCCCGAAAATGAATTGGCCAAACTGGCCCATTGCGTAAAAGGGGCATGGGCTGAACGTCATGGCGAATACGATTTTGGTTCTTACAAGCGCATTCTTGTCGATAAACTAGGTTGGGAAAAAGTTGAGCAATACGACGAAATATTGTTTGCCAACGACAGCGTTTATTTACTTAAACCTTTGGACGAAGTGTTTAGTAAAATGGAACAAAGTGATTGCAGTTGGTGGGGTATTCAAGCGACAAAAGGGATGGCCTTTACGCAATATTGCCATTCTCAAAATCTTGTCAAAAATAAAACAGATGAAGTGTCTAGAGATTTGCTAGAAAGTTTTGAAGACAATCCTTACTATGACTTTCATATTGGTTCGTATTTTGTAGCGTTTAGGTCTAATGTCGTTAAAAATCCGTATTTTAGGAAAATCATTGAGTCCGTTTCTTATGTTAATAAAAAACAACTGATTCTTCAGTTTGAAGTTGGGATAAGTCGCTTTTTAACGTCTCAAGGATTCAAACTAGACACTTTTATAGAAGAGCTATATGCATTTCATCCTATTTATAGTGAAACATTGTTACATTTGATTGAGAAGAAAGGTTTTCCGTTTTTAAAACGATATTTTATTTCAAACAACCATTACAATGTTCCACAGTTAGGTAAATTGTTAACGCACTACGATTTGTTGAATGATGAAAAAATAAATAGTCATTTAAAGCGTACGGTTGGAAACGACGTAGTACAACGTAACTTAAATTTAAATTTATTAGATGCATATCAGATTGCATCTCCAGAATACTTAGATAATCGCGCTTTTAAGGTATTAGATAAAAGTATCGTTAAAGACCCTAATTTATGGATTTTCCCTGTCTGCTACTATGATCATTTATTGACAGGTAATGATAAGGCGTTGTTTGAATATGTTAAGAATGATCCCCGCATACGCAAAGTCATATTGACTCGCAGTAAGTCTATATTTGTGGAAGGGGGAGTAAATGTCTTTCATTACGATATTGAATCACCAGAAGCACAGCATTTGATACTGCGAGCCGGTAATATATTTTTGAAGCATGGCCCAAGGATAAATATCCCTTATCCTTGTGAATTTAATACACGCAACTTTGTCAACTTGTGGCATGGTATCCCGCTAAAGAGAATAGGTGTTTCATCCTTAGATATTGACGAAAGGGGCTTTAACGATATTGTTACGCACAATAAACCCAATAAGGCCGTTATTGCATCGTCAAATATAGACAGGTTAGCCATGGCAAGTGGCTTTTTTCCTTTAACTTTTAACCAGGTGCACATAACTGGGTTGCCTCGCGTCGATTTTATTACTATGCCTGAAGAAAATTTACCTATTGATTTGCAAAAAGAGTTGCAATATATCAAGGAGAAAGTAGGCGATAGAAAACTTGTTTTGTATGCTCCAACGTTTAGAAACTCTCAGGAAGAAGGGTACTTTAAGTTTCAAAATTCTGAACTTGATAAATTGGGAAGTTTGTTAAAGGGCTCAAATGCTGTAATTGGCGTTCGGGAACATATGGCTGATTCAACGGGTAGTTACAATTCTGTGTTGGAATCTATTGGGTGTTTAGATTTTTCTGCAAAAGAAATTTCCAATATTGAAATGTTATATCGTGCCGCCGATATCCTGATCACAGACTACTCAAGTTGTTATATCGATTTTCTAAACACTAGGAAACCAGTGATTAGTTTTGCATATGATTTAGAAAACTACATGCAAAAAGAGAGAGGCTTTTATTATGATATACAAGATGTATTCCCTGGACCTATTTGCACTACTTTTGAAGCGCTATTGAAAGCAATTGAGAGTTCACTAGAGACAACCAATGTTCTACATGAAAATTATCTTGATGTTCATTCTATGTTTTTCAAGTATGACGATGCCAACAATAGCGAACGTGTAGCGAATATGGTTTTTGGATTAAAGTAATGGTCAAGAGAACAATAATTACCTATGGAACATTCGACATGTTTCATATTGGGCATTTAAATCTATTAAAGCGAATAAAGGACATGGGGAGTCGTTTAATCGTAGGCGTTTCTACAGACGAATTTAATCAATTAAAAGGCAAAAAAACCTTAATACCGTATGAGCAGCGCGCAGCTATTGTAGAGGCGATTAAGTATGTAGATTTGGTTATTCCAGAATCATCCTGGGAGCAAAAAATAGAAGACATAAAAGCTCACGAAATAGACCTTTTTGTAATAGGGGATGATTGGTCTGGAAAATTTGACTTTTTAGAAGAATATTGTGAAGTCGAGTATTTGAGTCGAACCGATGGCGTTTCAACTACTATGCTCAAACAGTCTTTGTCCGCGATAAATAAAATATCCAAGAAAGATATTATTAGCGCGCTGGATATTCTAGACCAATTACGAAAAGATCTAGAGTAGCGAGATGTTAGATTCGGTAGTATTTAAAACAAAAAAATTTTTTCGTGAACATAAATACCTTAGTTTCGCTTATAAGAAACTAGTAGATATTTATTATTTATATAAAATCAAGTACCCAAGAAGTTATAAAAACTGGATAAAGAAATCAGAGTCTTTTAGTTACCTCTCTGAAACCGTAGATGTAGAAAATACATTTTTTGTTTTAATAGATTGTAATAATTATCAATTGAATGAAGAACAATTGTTGGCGAATCAATTAGCCTCTATTGCGAAACAAAACTACAGCAATAAAAAAATCGTAATTATTAACAATGAAGCGCTAAACATCGACTATCCAGATATAGAAATGGAATGCTTCAGCAATGCGCAAGAATTAGAGATTCGTGATGGAGCTTGGGTATTGCCTTTGCATAAAGATGTTGTGTTGTCTCAGCACTGTTTAGCAGAACTTAATTATTTTATTGAGTGTTCAAAAACAAAAGGTGTCAATTTTGATGTAGTTTATTCTGATATAGATAGTGTCGATGATAAAGGTCGTCGCAAGAATCCATTCTTCTTTCCTGACTGGAATCCAGATTTTTTCTTAGTAAATAACTACTTTTCCAAAGGCTTCGCAATAAAATGGCATGCTAACTGGAAAGAGCAACACATAGATTCGGAAGAAATTTGTTATAGACGGATCCTCAATTCACTATCTACACCTTGGCACAATGTGAATGTTGGGCACTGTGCAGCGATATTGTTTCATAATTTAGGTGCTCAGCCTCACCTTTCAAAGGATATGATAAATCTTGCAGAAAATACCTTAGCAATTGAGGCAGATGTGAAAGAAAGCGCCCATGTTAAATTTAATTGGCCACTTCTCGATAGCCCAAAGGTTACTTTGATAGTACCTACACGAAATGGTTACGATATTCTAAAGAATGCGATTGATTCAATAGTAGAAAAAACCTTGTATCCAAATTTCGATATTCTGATTATTAATAATCAAAGTGATTGCCAAAAGACAATTGCTTTCATGGAAGAGCTCTCTGCTAGAGATAATATCAGCATATTAGATTACGATTTTGAATTTAATTATTCTGCTATCAATAATTACGCTGTGAAGCAAGCAAAAGGTGACCTGATAGCTTTTGTCAATAACGATATTGAAGTGATATCAGGAAATTGGTTGAGTGAAATGGTAATGCATGCAGTTCGTCCTGACATTGGATGTGTAGGGGCAAAACTTCTATATCCTAACGAAACTATCCAGCATGCAGGCGTTGTTATTGGTTTGTGGGGAGGTGCTGGACATTCTCATAAAATGTATTCTAGACACTCAAATGGCTATATGGATAGACTGCAGTTGGTACAAAATTATAGTGCGGTAACGGCAGCTTGCTTGGTCATGGAGAAAAAATTGTTCAACGATGTTGGTGGGTTTGATGAAGAGTTGTTTCCCGTTGCATTTAATGATGTTGATCTTTGTTTGAAAGTTCAAGCGTTGGGTTTAAGAAACCTATGGACTCCTTATGCCTTACTTTATCACCATGAATCAATTAGCCGTGGAGATGATGTAACTCCAGAAAAGGCGAAAAGAGCTGAAATGGAGATAAACAACCTCCGATTAAAATGGAAAACTGAATCTCACTTTGATCCAGCATACAACCCTAATCTGTCACTAACATCTGAAGATTTTTCCTTGTCTAGGCTTTAAAATGTATTTCAAAATTATTAATTTTTTTCGCAAAAAACGTAAAAACACACCTCGATTTTTTATCCATATCCCCAAAACAGCAGGAACTAGTTTTCGTGTCGGTTTAGAGTCGCAGCTATATGTTGTTCCACATTACGCGTTAAATCAAAAAATAACGCATAAATTGGTACGTGAAAAGCTTAGTGGCAATATGACTGAGCAGCAGTTTTATGAGTCAATATTAAAACGAAATGCTGTAGTAGCTGGTCACAAAAAGAGTCAGGAGTACGTTAACATTATTCCTCCTCGGAATATGTGTACTTTTATACGAGAACCTGTGGCTAGAACTGTTTCTCTGTATGAGCATCTAAAGAAGAACAACAAGATTTCAGTTGGTTTTGAAGAATTCTTGGATAATCCAATTTATCATAATACCCAATATAATTACCTGGCAGGCATACCAGTTGGTTTATATGGCTTTATTGGAATTACAGAATACTACAACGAATCTATCAACATTTTTAACCGGTACACTGGTCTGAAAGTGCCTATAAAAAAAATGAACACAAATAAAGCTTCTGAGAGTAAGTTTCTTCAGTTGTCTGAACAGACTCGCCAAAAAATACTAACCACAAATGCTAAGGATGTAGCTCTTTATAATGAAGCCTTGTCAATCTTTGAGCAACGTAAGCAGGCAAGTGATTGGCTACATTGTCATGTTGAGATGAAAGAAGAAATTCTTTGCGGTAATGCATGGTTTGGCTTAAGTAATGAAAAAGTCATTCTAGACGTATATGTCGATGGTGAATACAAAGGACAAGTGATTGCCGAGAGCCCCACAAACTATGTCAGTAAAGCTATCCTAGGGAACACAGGTTTTCAATTTCCCCTAACAATAGAAGATCTCAGTAACAACAAAACGATAGTTTTAAAGGATCAAAAAACTAACCAAATCGTGACCGTTGATAGTAATTAAATAATCTATGATTTCATTTATTAAGACTCTATTTAAGTTGAATAGAAGTACACCAGAGCTTTTTGTGCATATTGGTCCGGGAAAAACTGGAACGTCAGTGATACAAAACTGGTGCAAAAATAATAGAAAGCTGCTGAAAAAACACGGCATATATTACCCAAACCATAATTTGGATGCTAACGGAGTAAGCAGTGGCCATGTGAATTTACTGTTTAATAACCAAGACGGAAAGCTCGACCCCGATTTACAAAAATTTGAGTTGTTTAGAAATAGATTACAAAGATTGAACTACGACAAAGTACTAATTTCTTCAGAAGTATTTTGGATGCACATAGGGGTTTTTAATAAGTTTTTTGATAAGATAAAATTTATCTATTATGTAAGATCACCTATTGATTTCTTTGAGTCGAGTTACAATCAAGTAGTTAAAAGAAATTACGTTACGGCTCCCTTAGTTGATAGGCTCGATACATATTCCCCGAATCCCTATGGAACTCAAAAAGTATTACCTGCATTTAGAACTTTGGGTGCTGAAAAGTTTATTATTAGACTGTACGATAGAAAAATTTTAAAAGATGGTAATATCTTAAATGATTTTTTAGAAATCTTTAAAGTAAAAACAATTACGCATCTAGATAATACTTTTGAAGTGAATAATTCGTATACCTATCAAGCGCTCGAATATAAAAGATGGATCAACAAGTTTTGCTTAAATAGAAATTTAGACTCGCAGTTAGATGTTATTTTACAGTCCTATAAAGCTGGAGAACGAATGTATACTTTGTTGCCCGAAGATGTGTTTTTAGAATTGAAAGAACGAGCAATCAACAGAGTTAAACATATTCTGCCAGAGTATGGAGTTCCACAGGATTTACAAACTCAGTTTCTGGAAAATATCTATAATTACCAACGAACTAATTATAAAAAGCAGTCTTTTGATAGCGAAATCAAATTAGAAATTGAACAATTTATCCGTTCTGTTGATACAACGCTGATGGCTAATATCGAACAGGCGATTCGACAAATTAATAGTAGTGAGAGTTAGATGAATAAACTAATAAGAAGTATTGGATTAAAGCTAAAATTGATAGAAAAAGAAAAGCTACCAGTACTTTGGTTTTCTAGAGTTGTAAATTTGGGCGATGTATTAAACGTCTATTTAGTTGAAAAAATCTCAGATGAAAATGTAATTCCTTTTGACCCTCAAACTTTCCAAGAAAAAAACTACTTTGTGATAGGTTCTGTGCTCTCACAAGCTAATACTCACAGTATTGTTTGGGGCAGTGGTTATATGTTTGCTTCAGGTGGATTGAAGGCTGCTCCAGCAAAAATATGTGCAGTTAGGGGACCTAAAACCAGGGATAGATTATTGAGAGAAAAAATTGACTGTCCTGAAATTTATGGAGATCCAGCTCTTCTCCTTCCTAAATTTTATCAACCAAAACAAACTAAGCAGTATAAACTTGGTGTCATTCCTCACTATGTAGATAAAAATAGTCCTTGGGTTGAAAACTTATCTAAAAATGCTGCGGTAAACATAATTGATATACAAACAGATGATGTAGAGAAGTTTGTAGACGAGTTAGCTAAATGTGAACGCATAGTGTCTAGTTCTTTACATGGTGTTATTATTGCAGACGCATACGACATTCCTTCTTTATGGGTAGAGCTATCCAATAAGGTTGCAGGTAACGGTTTTAAATTTGAAGACTATTTTATGTCAGTAGGTAGGGATAAAGAAAAGTCTAAGTTAGATATAAACATATCCAACTTAGACGAAATTATTGATTCATTTTATGACTATAAAATTGATATCGATTTAGACAAACTGCTTAATGCTTGTCCATTTGGGTAACTTTTTAACTAGCTTTTTAGCCATTTAATGATTAGTGACAAAATATTGCGGTCAACAAACCTATTCCTTTCTCCTTGCTCACCCAAATACAAGGAGTAAGGGACAAGCTTACCCCATTTGCGTTGCACAGATTGGATAATTCTCTGATCAGCAACAAGTTTGTCAAATTTAGGTTGGCTTTTTAATAATCGAGATCCCCAAGAGGAAACAGTGTTATTACTATTGTCGATATAATGCTGTTGATCTGACTCTATGTTCTCGGGTGTAATATACCAATCTAAATGTTTTGCTTCATATGGAAAGTAAGTACGGTACCCTTGTAATAGTCTCTGATATTTAGTTTTTTGGCGCACTAAACCAAACGTTGAATCTATTGGTGCGTTCTGAACATAAATTGTTTTGCCCAACGCTTTCTTTTTTTGCGGGGTTTTATTCCAAAACTGCTCCACATGGCGCCACAGACAAATCTCTTTAGCTGGATAACTGTCTGGAATATCATCTATCTTTAACATTGGGCCCACTATCTCTATATCATTTTCCGCATCTAAAATATCAGCATATCTTTCGAGCATATCTTTAGGGCAACCGTCTAACTCTATATCAGGATCGGTAACAACATAGTAGTCACAATCCGATTTGTTCGGTTCGATATCTTTGTACAGGTCATTCAAGCCTCCGGGACCTGAAGGACCATTTTCCATTGGTGTGGAGTTAATTATGTTTACTCCTAAATTTTTTAATTCTTGATAGTACGTAAACAATTCGGGATACGAGCTCCCCTTGTCTATTATGTAGATATCACTGTACCGGAAAAAAGGAAGATACGAGTTCAAAGACTTTTTCAATACTGAAAGTCTATTGAACGATATAATAAAAATTTTAAATTTTCTCATGTTTGTAACTGTTTCCCTTGTTGAAGAAGAAACATCCAATTAAGTTTGCGAATAGGCGCTAAATGATGTTAAACACAAGCGATTAAATATCAGAGCCAAAAACATCTCTAGTATAAACTTTTCCTTTAATATCCATTAGTTCATGAGTCATTCTATTAGTTACTATAGGTGATGCTTTAGCTTTAAATTCAGATAAGTTTTTAATTACCCTACAATTCCAAAAAGTACTCTCAGAAATGGCAGGTTCGAAAATAACTACTTCAACACCTTTTTCCTTTAATCTTTTTATAACACCTTGAATTGCAGATGCTCTAAAATTATCTGATCCTTCTTTCATTATTAATCGATAGATACCTACTACTTTTGGATTTTGAGATAATATCATATCGGTTATATGATCTTTGCGCGTGCTATTTGATTTTACAATTGCCGAAATTATTTCGTTGGGTACATCGCTGAAATTTGCAAGTAGTTGCTTTGTATCTTTAGGGAGGCAATAACCACCGTAGCCAAATGAAGGATTGTTGTAATGACTACCTATTCTAGTGTCTAGTCCAACACCTTCAATAATTTGCTTGGTATCCAATTCGTGAAGTTCTGCATAAGTATCAAGTTCATTAAAAAACGCCACACGCATAGCAAGATAAGTGTTGGAAAATAGTTTTACAGCTTCGGCTTCTGTTGCGTTAGTTATTAATATAGGGACATCTTTTTTCTCTGCACCTTGCAATAATAGGTCCGCAAATACTTGAGCCTCTTTGGACTTTCTGCCAATCAAAATGCGAGAGGGATGAAGATTATCATAAAGAGCTTTACCTTCTCTCAGAAATTCGGGCGAAAACATAATGTTGTCAAAATCGAATGTTTCTCTTAATTTTACTGTATAGCCTAGAGGAATAGTCGATTTGATGACTATTTGCGTCTGAGGGTTAATAGCAACAATATCTTCGATAACTCTTTCGACAGTTGAGGTATTAAAGTAGTTCTTTTCTGGATCATAGTCTGTTGGTGTAGCGACGATGACATAGTCTGCATCGGTGAAAGCTAAATGTTTATCAGTTGTGGCAGTTAATTTTAGTTCTTTGTTAGCTAGGTAATCAGATATTTCGGCATCTACAATTGGAGAGGTTTTATTATTGATAAGATCAACCTTATGTTGATCAATATCGAGAGCTATTACTTCGTTGTGTTGTGATAGTAGAATGGCATTTGAAAGACCAACATAGCCAGTTCCAGCGACCGCAATTTTCATTAAATATCCTTAAGTTGAGTGTAGATTGACGTGTAAAAATCGTCTATTTCTATTTATTCGGTTGATTTGTATCTCAAGCCACTTTTTATTCCATTGCTTATGTACTTCATTCGTAATCGTCGATCGGGACCAAAAACAAAAAACAAGAAAATTTTAACTGAATATGAAAACAAATGTCTAAGTTTCCAGTAAAAAGGGGTGTATTTCTTTTGGCTCAAAATAAAATAGTTTCTGTACTGGTAGTACAATCTTTTCGGACTTCCAACATGGTACTTCATACCTAGAAAGCTCTTAACGCCGTCTCCCAACCTGTGAACCATTAGGGCATCGTTACAAATGGCAATGTTACACCCGTTACCTATTGCACGCCAACACCATTCATGATCAACACCATCAATAAACAAACTTTCTTCCATAAGTCCTATGGTATGCAATGCGTTTGTCCGAAGTAATTTACCAGAAGCGATGATTTGCTGGGTAAGCATTAAATTACTCCCCGATTTTTTTTCTCGTTGGAATTTGGGCTTTACCCATTTATTGGTGTAAGCGTCAATAATGCGAGGACCAACTGCGACAACACTGTTGTCTATCGCTTCCTTAGATGTGATGGCGTTGTATAGCTTATTTATCAGTCCAGGTGATATGGTTGAATCTTGGTCAAACAAAATACAGTAGTCAATCGATGATGCTAAACACATCTTTAACCCTACATTTTGAGCCGCGGCGATACCTAAATTTTCATTTAGTTTAAAAATACTAATGTTAGACAAATCAACATCACTATTAAAGCAATGCCCTTTAGGTGTATTGTCGATGATAAAGACGTGATCCACTTGAGACGACAGTGCAAGCATGTTTTTCTTTAAGACACTATCATCGGGATAATATGTGACGACAATGGCGTTTATTTTATGCATTTGGTTCCAGATGTTTGGTTCTAAACTTAGCCAATATACGATAGCCAAACTTAACTATAAACTTTGGTGATAATCGCACTGCAAGCACTAAGTAACTGTATAAAATGTTTCTCGCTGAATTTAAATTTAATCGCTTTTGAATGTAGGTTCTTGCTTTATGGTCTTGAATCGCTTTTTTGACCCCGCGTTTGCTGTAAAAATCTTTACTTCTGCGAAACAATAGTAAATTTTGAGGTAGGTTATGAAATTTTTTACCCTTGGCTAGCAGTTCTCCCCACAATAAATAATCTTCTGAATTAGGGAGCCAATGGGGGTAATCAATGTTTTTTAGTTCTTTAGACCTAAACATAACTGTCGGATGATTCATTGAACAATGTCGGGCCATTGATTGATAAATGGTATCGTGCTGGGTTGGCATAATTCTTTCGCCAATCTTCTTGCCGGCGCTATCTATTTCTTCACAACAGCTACCCAATACACCTATATGTGGATTGTTTTCCATATACTTGACTTGCGTCGAAATTCGTTCAGCAACCATAATATCGTCAGCATCCATTCGAGCGATATATTTAAATTGTTTTTTACTCTTAAAAATGTGGTGCAATCCATGGTTCAATGCTTTCGCTAAACCCTGATTTTTTTCGAGAGCGAGTACGGTAACTTCATCATCTAGTTGTGAAACAACTTGACTAAGTTCCCTAGATATTGGTCCATCAATAACAAGGTATAAGAAGGTTGCATCGTAATCTTGTTTCAGAACGCTTTCCGCACTTAGTTTGAAGTGGCTCGCATCATCTCCACGATATACGGCCATTAAAACTGCAACTTGAGGTTTATCTGAGGAACTCATTAATTAGATGATGGCTTAATTATATTCAGCTAATGTTATCATTTTATTAGGTAATGACGAAATTTTTTATAAGTGAGAAAATTTTGTCAAAGCTTTGATGACAACTAATAGAGGTCATGTAAAATAGGGTTAAGCTTATAAAGGATTGTTAAAGTATGAAGATAAAAAAAGCAGTTATACCGGTCGCTGGTTTAGGCACTCGAATGCTTCCTGCGACAAAGGCTATTCCAAAAGAGATGCTTCCTATTGTTGATAAGCCACTCATTCAGTATATCGTAAATGAATGTATTGATGCGGGCATTAAGGAAATTGTGCTTGTCACGCACTCATCTAAAAATGCTGTAGAAAACCATTTTGATAAATCTTTCGAATTAGAAACGACACTTGAAAAACGTGTGAAACGCCAATTATTAGAGGAAATTCAATCGATTTGTCCTAAGGATGTTACTATTATGCAAGTCAGGCAAGGCGAAGCAAAAGGCTTAGGTCATGCTGTGCTTAAAGCAAGACCACTAGTGGGCGATGCTCCTTTCGTTGTAGTGCTACCTGATGTTATTTTAGATGATGCATCTGCTGATACCAAAACTGAAAACTTAGCTGCAATGATTAATCGTTTTAACGAGAATGGATGTAGCCAAATTCTTGTTGAGCCGGTTCCGATGGAAAAGGTTAGTAGTTATGGTGTTGTCGATTGCAATGGTGAAAAACTGAAGCCGGGTGAAGCGTCAAAAATAAAGGCGATGGTAGAAAAACCTACAATTGATGAGGCACCTTCAAATTTAGCCGTTGTCGGACGGTATGTATTGTCTGCACAAATTTGGGATTTATTGGAGTTTACGCCGCCGGGTGCTGGCGACGAGATTCAATTGACTGATGCTATTGCCATTTTAATGAAAAATGAAACAGTTGAAGCGTTTCATCAAACCGGAGAGTCACATGATTGTGGTTCAAAGTTTGGGTACATGAAAGCGAATGTTGATTATTGCTTGCGTCATCCAGAGCTTGCAGAGCGATTTAAAGATTATTTAAAGTCATTAAGTTTGTAGTTTTTATTTCCTTTTCTTATAAGCAATCTTGTTATCATATGGAGGCTATTCTGGCTTTATGGCAGAATAGCCTTAATTTTTTTAAATACGTTACGGAAGATTCATGAACTTAACGCATCTTCAAAAGCTCGAAGCAGAATCGATTCATATCATCAGGGAAGTTGCTGCTGAGTTTGATAAACCAGTTATGTTGTACTCTGTTGGTAAAGATTCAGCAGTGTTGCTTCACCTTGCTCGTAAAGCATTTGCGCCGGGTAAAATTCCATTTCCACTACTGCACGTTGATACAGATTGGAAATTTAAAGAAATGATCGCGTTTCGTGATCGTATGGCTGAACAATATGGCTTTGAGTTGTTAGTGCATAAAAACCCAGAAGGGTTGAGAATGGGTATAAATCCATTTGACCACGGTAGTGCCAAGCACACTGATATCATGAAAACACAAGGCTTAAAACAGGCACTAGATAAATACGGCTTTGACGCTGCATTTGGCGGCGCGCGTCGTGATGAAGAAAAATCACGAGCAAAAGAGCGCGTATATTCATTCCGCGATAAAAATCATCGTTGGGATCCAAAGAGTCAGCGTCCAGAGCTTTGGAACGTTTATAACAGTAAAGTTGACAAAGGTGAGAGCATCCGTGTTTTCCCACTATCAAACTGGACTGAGCTTGATATCTGGCAGTATATCTACCTAGAAAACATTGAAATTGTTCCACTTTATCTTTCAGCACCTCGTCCAGTGGTAGAGCGTGATGGCACACTTATTATGGTTGACGACGATCGTATGCCGCTAGAGGAAGGTGAAGAGCCGCAAATGAGAAATGTGCGTTTTAGAACGCTAGGTTGCTATCCATTAACTGGTGCGGTTGAATCAGATGCGGCGACATTACCTGATATTATTCAAGAAATGCTTCTAACCAAAACGTCGGAACGTCAAGGTCGTGTAATCGACCACGACTCTTCAGGCTCGATGGAGAAGAAGAAAATGGAAGGTTATTTCTAAAACCGTCTGAATATGTGTTGAGCCATGTTCAACAGCCAACATAATATTCTACGGGCTACGGGCTACGGGCTACGGGTGTGTCTATGGATGGACGGTATACTTGGGTTGTCTGGAACATTCCCAAGTGCTACGCAAACAAAATTTGAGTACATGGAGGTACTATGAATTATGAAAGATTAGAAGTGTGGCAGCGCGCTACGAATCTAGCAATTGAAGTTTTTAAATACGCAAAAACTTTCAAAGATTATGGATTCAAAGATCAGCTAACTCGTTCTGTTTTGTCTATACCAAGTAACATTGCAGAAGGTATGACGAGGCTTGGAAACAAAGAAAAAAGACATTTTTTAGCGATTGCAAAAGCGTCTTCAGCTGAACTTAATACACAAGTGATTATTGGCAGTGAGATTGATTATATTGAACGCTCTATTGCTAGTAATTGGAAAAAGGAAATATATATTATTTCGGCAATGCTTTCGGGTTTGATGAAAGCGCTGGATAAATAAATACATTGTTGGGGTTTAGAGGTAGTGTTACTCGCAGCTTAAAGCACGCAGCACGCAGCTAATCCGTCCAATAATTTTCAGTAGGAAAATTATTATGTCTCATCAATCAGAACTAATTGAACAAGATATAGAAGCATATTTAAAACAGCACGAAAACAAAGAGCTAGTGCGCTTTTTAACATGTGGCAGTGTAGATGATGGTAAAAGTACCTTAATTGGTCGTTTATTACATGATTCAAAAATGATTTTTGAAGATCAGCTGGCTGCAATTGAAAAAGATAGTAAGAAGTCGGGCACACAAGGTGAGGAAGTCGATTTAGCATTACTAGTCGATGGATTACAGTCTGAGCGTGAACAGGGCATTACTATTGACGTCGCTTATCGTTATTTCTCTACAGATACGCGCAAATTCATTATTGCTGATACCCCAGGTCATGAGCAATATACCCGCAACATGGCAACAGGCGCCTCAACATGTGACTTAGCAATCATCCTAGTCGATGCTCGTCGCGGTGTGCAAGTGCAAACGCGTCGCCATTCATTTATTTGCTCGCTACTAGGCATCAAGCATGTATTAGTTGCAGTAAATAAAATGGATCTAGTGGATTACGATCAGGAAGTGTACCAACAAATCAAAAAGGATTATCGCGAGTTTGCAGAAAACTTAAACTTTGATGATGTCCGTTTTGTACCTATTTCAGCACTCAAAGGTGACAACGTCGTAGAAGAAAGCGACGCAATGTCTTGGTACCCAGGTGCAACATTAATGAAGTTATTAAACACCATTAAAGTTGAGCCAGCAGAGACCTTCTCTGATTTTCGTATGCAAGTACAATATGTAAACCGTCCAAACCTAGATTTTCGTGGTTTCTCGGGTACGGTCGCATCAGGCAATATTCGTGTTGGTGATAACATTGTTGCGCTGCCTTCGATGAAAGAAAGCCAGGTAAAATCGATTGTTACCTTTGAAGGCGAATTAGAGCGTGCAGCACAAGGACAAGCGATCACGTTAACGCTAGAAGACGAGATTGATATTAGCCGTGGTGAAATGATTGTGCGTAAAGGGGCATTGCCTCATTCGTCTAAAGAATTCAACGCGCATGTTGTCTGGATGCATGAAGATGAACTAGAGACCGGTCGTGAATATTACATCAAGCATGGTAGTAAGCTAACCACAGGTCACGCATTAAAAATACAACACCGAATTGATGTTAATACCATGGAGCATAGTGAGACATCACAGCTTCAGTTAAATGAGATTGGTAGCGTTGATTTTGAAGTGGCTGAAGCGCTACATTTCGATGCCTACGACGACAACAAAGATACGGGTGCATTTATTATCGTCGATCGCTTAACTAACATCACTGTTGGTGCAGGCATGATTGCAAGTGAAATAGATGAACAAACTGAAAAATCATACTCTGATTTTGAAGTAGAATTAAATGCGCTAGTTCGTAAACACTTCCCGCATTGGGGTGCACGCGATTTGTTAAAGGTAAAGTAATAAAAGTTGCAAAGTGAGGCTAGGGTGCTAGCCTCTTTTATAGTAGTGCTAACACAACAATAATTATTAAGAGCGTTTCATATGCTAATGCAATTGCTCATGCTGGCAATCTTTGTTGGTACCTTTGTCGGCTTATTCAAATTTCAAGACTCGCCTGCGCGTGTGTTTATGGGCACCATTCTCGCCTGTCTTATTTTTTCATTTGTTTCCTCAGAAGAAGTACTTAAGAACGCAGTTAACCCAGGGTTAGTCACCTTACTTTTACTGGTACTCGCGTCATTTGCAATTGAGCGAACTAGTATCCTTAGAAAAATAAGCTCTACCATGTTAAGTGGCTCTAGATTTAAAACCACACTAAAAACCTTGTCGATTACTGCTGTGTCCTCTGCGTTAATGAACAATACCGCTGTAGTTGCTTCACTTATCAGTACCATTAAAGCAAACACGGTAATAAACCCTGGTAAATTACTTATACCGTTGTCTTTTGCCGCGATATTGGGCGGAACGCTAACGTTAGTAGGTACATCCACTAACTTAATCGTAAATTCTTTGTTTATCGATAAGGGGTATTCTGGTTTTAACTTTTTTGATTTTACTTTGATAGGTTTAGCTGCATTACTAGCTTGTTTTGTTGTTATTATTTTACGTCGCAATAGCTTGCCAAATATGGAGCTTGAAAATGTAGAATCAGCAGAATATTTCGTTGAAGCAGAGGTAAGCGCAGAGTCTAAACTGATTGGCTTAACCATTGAAGAAAACGATTTACGTAAACTAGATTCATTGTTTTTGGTTGAAATCATTCGCAATGACCGGTTGATTTCGCCAGTTGCTCCCGATGAGTTTATCCACGCCGGTGACAAACTGATTTTTACTGGCGACATTTCCAAAGTAAAAGTGCTTCAGCAGTTCGACGGCTTAACCCTGTTTGCTGAAAAAGATGGTCTTTTGCGAGAGAACTTAACCGAAGTATTGGTAAAGCCTGGTGCGGCAATTATTGGGAAAAGCTTAAAATCAGCGGGCTTTCGTGCAAGATTTGACGCGGCGGTCGTTGCGCTAAGGCGTGAAGGGGGCGTGTTATCAGGTAAGCTTGGTGATATTGTTATACAAGCTGGTGATTACTTAGTGCTTGCTGTAGGTAATGACTTTAGCTCACGTACCAACTTGTCAAAAAATTTCTATATTCTGTCGGGGCATGAACCAGATAACATTTTATCGGGTTGGCGAGATATTTCGACAATAGCAGGGTTTATTTTTACGATTGCTATCTCAGTTGTCACAGATATATCACTACTTAGTTGTTTGTTTTTCTACCTCTCATTTTTAGTGTTTTCAGGTGGCTTAAATGTCGATGAAATTAAACGCCGATTCCCACTTGAGATTTGGACAATTGTACTTGGCGCATTAACACTCGCCACGGCACTTGAAAATAGTGGTGTTATGGTGATTTTTGCCCAGTGGGCAGAATCCCTTTTAGCGGGGCAAAGTATATACGTAGCCTTTGTTTTGGTCTTTTTTATCACATTATTGACCACTGAACTTGTCACAAACAATGCTGCAGCAGCATTAGTGTTTCCAATCGCATACAACTTGGCGCTCGCGTTTGACGTCAACATTATGCCTTTTGTAATGGCTGTAGCCTTTGGTGCTAGTGGTAGTTTTATTAGCCCGTACGGCTATCAAACCAATGTCATGGTATTTAACGCAGCAAATTACAAGATTCAAGACTTTATAAAATTCGGGATACCGGTATCCATTACCTATTCAGCGGTAGTGCTGTATATGATCCCAAAAGTATTTCCATTTTAAGGATGACAATGAAAACAGAAAATACGGTTTGGCACGAGCAAAAAGTGAGCAAATCGCAACGTGGCCAATTAAAAAAACAAAAACCTTGTTTACTTTGGTATACCGGCTTAAGTGGCTCTGGCAAATCTACGGTGGCAAATGCCGTGGATGCGCTATTGTTTGAGCGAGGTCATCATAGCTATTTGTTAGATGGCGACAATGTGCGCCATGGTCTCAATGGTGATTTAGGATTTACGGATACAGATAGAATCGAAAATATTCGTCGATTGAGTGAAGTGGCTAAGTTGTTTACTGATGCTGGCCTTATTGTGTCCACAGCGTTTATTTCTCCTTTTGCAAGCGATCGTCAGCAAGCACGAGAAAAATTACCTGAAGGTGAGTTTATCGAAGTATTTATTGATACCCCGATAGAAATTTGTGAACAGCGCGATCCCAAAGGGCTATACAAGAAAGCTCGCGCAGGCGAAATTAAAAATTTCACTGGCATTGACTCAAGCTATGATGTTCCTGTGTCGCCTGAAATTCATGTGGAAACCGCAAAGTTATCCATTGAAGAATGTGCTATGCAGATTGTCAGTTATTTAGAGAAAAACGGATTTTTAGAGGCCTAATCAATGCATTTTGACGTTTTTAATGGCGATGCCGATGGCATATTGAGTCTAGTTCAATTAAGGCTAGCCGAGCCTAAAGAAAGTGTGCTCGTTACAGGGGTTAAACGTGATATTAACCTGTTGAAGAAGGTAGATGTTAAAGCAGCAACTAGTGTGACTACCCTAGATATTTCAATGGAAAAAAACATTGAAGCCCTTAACGAATTGCTTAATAAAAATACAAACGTGCTTTATATTGATCATCACAGATCGGGCGATATTCCGAGCAATAGTGCACTAGAAGCGGTTATTGATACTGATGCAAATACGTGTACCGCGTTGCTAGTAAATGAACGTTTGAACGGGCAGTATGTACTTTGGGCAATCACAGCAGCCTACGGTGACAATATGTTAGCTTCAGCAGAGCGCTTAGCAGATGAAGTGGGATTGACGGATGCGCAAAGAGCGCAATTGAAAAACTTTGGAATCTATGTCAATTATAATGGTTACGGTAGAACGGTTGACGATTTGCACTTTGCACCGGATCTATTGTTTAGAGAACTAGTGCAGTTCGAGTCACCATTTGATGCTATTAATGCTAAAGACTCTGTTTTTCATCAGTTAGAAAAAGCATATAAAGAAGATATGGCTAACGCCAAAGCGGCTAAAGTTTTAGCCGACAATGATACGGCTAAGGTTGTTGAACTAGACGACGCACCTTGGGCGCGCAGAGTGAGCGGTGTTTTTGGCAATGAGCTGGCAAATTTATCTCCTGATAAAGCGCATGCTGTTATCACACTTAACAGTGACAATAGCTATACTGTGTCGGTAAGAGCACCGCTAAACAACAAACAAGGTGCAGACGAAATCTGTGTGCAGTTTCCTTCAGGAGGCGGTCGCGCCGGAGCTGCAGGAATTAACGCGTTACCAGCGAACCAACTTGAACAATTCATTGAGGTGCTAGGGGCGTATTATCGTTAAATAAAGGGAAAGTTATGGCGTTATTGATAACAGGTGGAACAGGTTATATTGGTAGTCACACAGTAGTTGAATTGCTCAGTGCTGACCAAGAGGTGGTTATTGTTGATAACTTATCAAATTCATCAATTAAAGTGCTGCAAAGAATTGAGCAAATAACCGGAAAGACACCAGTATTTGTGGAAAGTGATATTTGCGACAGGGTCGCAATGGATGTGCTATTTTCCACTTACAATATCGATTCTGTGATTCACTTTGCTGGCTTAAAAGCGGTAGGTGAATCATGCCAAAACCCCCTTAGCTACTATCATAACAACGTTACTGGAACGCTGGTATTGCTCGAATCTATGGCTAAGCACCAAGTTTATAATTTGGTTTTTAGCTCTTCTGCGACCGTATATGGCGAACATAATGCGTCGCCTCTTGTTGAGTCTATGCCAACCTCTGCGACTAATCCTTACGGACAAACCAAGTTAATGATTGAACAAATCTTGTTCGATTTAGCTGCAAGCGATCCTAATTGGTCAATTATTAATTTGAGGTATTTTAATCCGATTGGTGCTCATGAGTCTGGGCTTATTGGTGAAAATCCTAATGGTATTCCCAATAATCTATTGCCTTATGTAGCTCAGGTAGCCGTTGGCCGCCTAGAAAAATTGCAAGTATTTGGCGACGATTATGATACGCATGATGGTACCGGTATTAGAGATTACATCCATGTGGTTGATTTGGCTATCGGCCACGTCAAAGCATTATTAGCATTGCAGCAACTTAAAGGGTGCCGTGCTATAAACCTTGGTACAGGAAATGGGACTTCCGTTCTTGAAATTGTTAAAGGCTTCGAAAGTGTTTCAGGAAAAGATATTCCTTATGACATCGTTCCAAGACGGTCAGGGGATATCGCCACCGTATACGCAAATGCTCAGTTAGCACACCAGACATTAGATTGGCGCGCGGAAAAAAAGCTCGTCGAAATGTTAACCGACACTTGGCGATGGCAGTCAAAAAACCCGAATGGTTTTGAGTAATAGAAAAATGGCCAATGGGCTGCGAGCTTAGGTTAATGAGCTGTGTGCTTCGGGCAGCGTGCCGCGGGCTTCGAGTTTTAAAAATCATCGTCATACAGGCCTAAAGCTAAATGCCTAGAGCTACGAACTTAGGGTTTCGATTGTTGTTTAAAGTGCTGCGAGCTACGGGCAGCGGGCCTCGAGTTAAATCATCGTCATACCGGCCTTAGAGCCGGTATCTCATTCAGGTAGTAAATAAAACAGCTCGACGCTCATAGCCCGCAGCATTCAGCTATTGAGTACCGCAAGAATCTAAGTCATTGCTCTCCAATTGTATTTGGTGAGGTTAAGACTCTATGCTATAACGTTCAAACGAACAGCTCACAGCCTTAAAGCTCGCAGCATGCAGCTACTGAGTACCGTAAGGCACGGAAGTTTACCCCATCACCATCTCTGGTGGAGAAAACAAAAAACCTTGAAACAATTCACAGCCCAAGTCTTTGACTTGCTGAAATTCTTGCTGGGTTTCAATTTTT
Organism: Thalassotalea agarivorans; assembly: GCF_030295955.1. NCBI lineage: Bacteria > Pseudomonadati > Pseudomonadota > Gammaproteobacteria > Alteromonadales > Colwelliaceae > Thalassotalea > Thalassotalea agarivorans. The sequence continues at coordinate 2,494,984 of NZ_AP027363.1, read as the reverse complement.
TCGGCAAGCAACTTTATATGTGGAAACTGTTCTATAGCGGTTTTTAACTCGCCAATATCATTCAACGTACTTTGCTGCACATCGATTTTTATAATATCGATGTATGGGTAGAAAGGCTTCCAAATATCTTGATGCTCATAGTCATCAAGGGCAATGGTATAACCTTCATTGTGAAGCTCACGACATAACGATAGAAGTTCATCACACGGCTTTACACTTTCTAGGATTTCGATGACCACATCAGCCTTATTGAGAAGCTTCGGATAGCCTTTTACTAGCGTTCCCATGGTAAAGTTAATAAACGCTGGCTTATTTTCTGTGACTTTACTAAAATTTATATGGTTTGAATGGGTTACCATTTTCTGGGTTGCCTCGTCTCCATCAATGTCTGGAAAGGCATTCGAATCACTGTCACGGAAGAGTAGTTCGTAAGCGTAAAGATTTTTATTTTTATCGAGGATAGGTTGCCTAGCGGCGAAAAACTGCATAATTAATTCCAAAACTACCTACTCATTCGAATATATTACATATTTATTAATATTGACATCTTTTTTTTGGATTAAAGAATGTTTTCACATGGTCAGTCATATCCAACAAATGCTATAGTTTTGCCATAAAAACTATTTAAAGGGGGCTGATTTTGGCTACCGCAACAATTGTATCTTTGTCTATTTATTTTATTGTTATGTTGCTCATCGGTTTGTATGCATACAAACAATCAACAAGCGATATCTCGGGTTATATGTTAGGTGGGCGAAATTTGAGTCCTTCGGTCACTGCTTTATCTGCTGGTGCATCAGATATGAGTGGTTGGATGTTAATGGGTTTGCCTGGGGCAATGTATGTCAGCGGCTTAAGCAGTGCCTGGATTGCTGTAGGTTTAGTCATTGGTGCATATTGCAACTACTTGTTAGTGGCGCCTAGGTTGAGAACTTATACAGAAAAAGCAAATGACTCGATTACTTTGCCTGATTTTTTCGAAAATCGGTTTGATGATAAGAGTCACCTGATTCGCATTATATCGTCTTTAGTTATCGTGATTTTTTTCACTCTATATACCTCTTCTGGCGTGGTTGCGGGCGGTAAGCTGTTTGAGAGTTCGTTTGGGCTTTCCTATGAGCTAGGTCTTTATGTCACGGCGGGCATCGTTGTTATTTACACTTTATTTGGCGGGTTCCTTGCAGTAAGTCTCACCGATTTTGTGCAAGGCATCATTATGATCATTGCATTGGTATTAGTACCTGTCGTGGTGTTAACAGATGTTGGTGGTACAGCCGAAATGGTTACAGCTATCGACCAAATCAACCCACAACTGCTTGATATGCTAAGTGGTGTATCTTTCGTTGCCATAATATCAGCAATGGCTTGGGGGCTTGGTTATTTTGGCCAGCCGCACATTATCGTGCGTTTTATGGCGATTAGAAGCGTTAAAGATTTACCTGTTGCAAGGCGTATAGGGATGGGGTGGATGATCATCTCAATTTGTGGCGCAATGGCAACGGGTTTTGCAGGTATTGCCTATGTAGCAAACAATGATGTTACATTAGGAGATGCTGAAACCATATTCATTTTATTGTCACAAGTTCTATTTCATCCCTTTATCGGTGGTTTTTTACTAGCGGCTATTTTAGCGGCAATTATGAGTACTATTTCTTCTCAGTTGTTGGTTACGTCGAGTTCGTTAACGGGTGATTTTTATAAACTATTTTTGAACAAAGAAGCGTCGGAAAAGCAATTAGTAACCGTTGGGCGTATTTCCGTTCTTCTAGTTGCTATTGTTGCTATCGCGTTAGCGTATGACAGAAACAGTACTATTTTGAGTCTAGTTGGGTATGCGTGGGCAGGCTTTGGTGCTGCCTTTGGTCCTGTCGTACTGCTTAGTCTGTTTTGGAAGCGAATGAACAAGAATGGTGCGCTAGCTGGCATCATAGCCGGTGCTGCAACCGTAATCTTGGCTAAACAATACCCAATTACGATTTCAGGTGAGGCTGTTTATGAAATTATTCCTGGCTTTATCGTTGGGTTCTTAGCAGTTGTTGTTGGCAGCTTTATAACTAAACCTGCAGACGAGCAAATTGTAGCAACGTTTGAGGAAGTAGAACGCGAGCATACTAGTTAAATGCTCACGTTATAGTACAGATTTAAATAGCTGCTCTGTTAATGAGCAGCTATTTGTTGTTCACAGTCTTTTGATTTGTGGGTAGCTTCAATAATACCCTGTTTGTTCACCAATAAAGTGATAGTACATTGACCGTTTACTGGATCAAGTTGTTGCGTCTTGGTGTCGTAGTAATATTCAGCAAACCTAGAGCCATCGTCCATTTTGTGGAAGCCATGTGGCACGCCATATTGCGCAACTACCTGATTAAGAGGTTTTCCTTGCCATTGCGCAACGCCTGAAGGTGAAGCACAAGCAAATAATAAAACCGATACTATTAATACAACTAAATTTCGCATAATAACCTCTATTAACTAGGCTAAAAATTGTACGAAATAAAGCTTGAAACACTGTTAAGCTTTGTAAATTAGTGGTATGAATTTGTAGACGTGTTACGTCTAAAGATAAATCCTTACTTCTTTATTCTGTCGCGCTCAAGTATTGTTTGTAGTCTGCTACGCCAAAATATCTTACGTGTTTTTTTTGTGTGACCTTCTTAGCGATAAGCTTATCGTCGCAATAAATTCGAACAATCTGCTTATCGCCATTGCGGTCTGCATCGTAACTGTGATCAGGGTTGAGTCGAAGTGCATCAAACTCGCTGCGCATGATTAATTTCATATCGTTTACAATTGGTCTATTTCATTTTTTAATTGATAGCCATCATCAGTAACAATTTTTTCCAATACTTCGATACGTTTGTTTAACGCCGCTATTTCATCTTTTAGTTCTTGCTCTTTTTCGTTAACACCAAGCGTTTTCTCTTTGAATTCTAGGTGCTTTTTGTACATATCATACATCACTCCAAAACCAACAGAGATTAGAACAATAATAACCACCATAGTTGTACCTGACATATTTATACTCCATCTTGATGAAAATGAGCGATTATTTAATATTTTATTCACTGTGATTGAATAGATATTTGTAATCGTAAGAATGTAATTTGTTGTTATCCAAAAACACCTGGTAGTGAATTTAATTACATATAAATCAATAGTTTGATGAATTTTAAAGGTGTTTTGATTTACTTAGTTTAACCCTTAATTACACAATTTCACAGCACTATATGATCGGCTACACTACAATGCGCCTTCACAATCACTTGATTAATACACAGGAGGAAAACTCATGATCTTTAGCAAGCAAACCACATTCTTCAAACGCCATGCCATGCACCAATTGGAGAAAAACGTTAAACGTGCTGAAAAAGCAAAACATCTGATGGATAGTCGTCATGGTGTTCCTAGTTTAATTCAACATAGGTAGTCATTTTGGATATTGAACATTTAAGCAATTAAAGAGTGCTGTTGTTAATACACAGCACTTTTTTTTACTTAAATTCTTTTGATTACAATAAATTACTTTTTATCCTCAAAAAATAACTTGTCTTTTGATCAATTTGGCTCAATTCTTATAGTGTAAGCAACGCAATGTTTTAAGGAAGAAACTAGTTTACTGCTTACATAAGTCTTTCAAGTAAATAACAAAGAGGACTCCTTATGAAAGTAAACATCACTGGTCATCATGTAGACGTTACTCCTGCTGTTCAAGCGCACGTTGAAGAAAAGTTCCATAAGATCGCTAATCACTTTCCAACCCTGATCTCTACCAATGTATTTATTACTAAACAACACGGTAAACACCAAGTTGAAATGACTGCCAATTATGAGGGTAGCCGCCTGTCAGCAACTGCTGAAGGTGAGGTAATGTATCCTGCTATTGCAGGCGCTATTAAAAAGCTAGATGCTGCATTAAAGCATCGTAAAGGTATTTTAAAATCAAATTTACATCATAAGCCTGATGTCACTACATCGTCATTGGCTCATGAAAAAGTCCAAGAAATGAGACTCTAAATAACATCACTTACTAAAATAAAAGGAGGCATAAGCCTCCTTTTTTTTGTTATGCTTTGCTCATGCAATTTTCTATTTCTAATCCTCAACGACTGTTAGATGACCCTGCGCTTTCGATGCAATATATAAGAGCGATGGGGAGTGGTGGCCAGAAGGTAAACAAAGTATCAACCGCTGTGCATTTGCGTTTTGATATTGCCCAGTCAAACTTGCCTGATGCTGTAAAAGCGCTATTGCTTGATGTGTCGGATACCCGGCTAACGACTGAAGGCATCTTAATTATTAAAGCGCAGCAATTTCGGACGCAAGAAGCGAATCGAAATGACGCGCTTGAGCGTTTAATGCAGTGGATTAACAAACATGCAGTCGTTGCAAAAACACGCCGTGCTACCAAACCCTCAAAGTCTGCCAAACGAAAGCGCACAGATGATAAAAAGAAACGAGGCGATGTGAAAAAGCTCAGACAAAAAATGAAGTACTAAGCTTTTGGCCTATAAACACTGACCAATAAAAAACCGCCTGTTGGCGGTTTTTTATGATTTATAAGTATCTTCTTTTTACGAGATAAAGAAGCGGAAGTAATAAATAGAATAAGGTACCACCAGAACTTTCATCTTCAGGCTCTTCTATTTCGAGTAAAGTGTTAAGCGGCGGATTAAGGTCTTTTGCGCTATCTTGTGCGAAATCAACAATGGTAATTTGCTCAATAATCACGAAATTTTCAGCACCTGGCGTACTTGATGCTAAACAATCAAAGTCAGGCATAGGCACGCCTGAACAAATGGCAATATCTGCAATGGCGTCAATAACCGTCATACCATCACCAATTACTTGCCCAAACGCAGTAAAGCCACCATTTTGTAAATCAAGATTGGCGCTATTATCTACTAAGTTAAAAAACCACTGACTTGTTGCACTATTTGGGTTGCCGCCTACTTTTGCCATGGCGATAGTACCACGAACATTTGAATAAACGGGTTCATTTAAAATCGCACCGAAATCTTCAATGAAAGCAAGATTTGGTGTGCCATCGTAGAAGTAGCCACCACCTTGTACAACAAATCCTGGTACGCTTCTGTGAATAACGGAACCGTTATAGCTTCCACTGTCTACATAGCGCAAGAAGTTAGTTACGGTACCTGGAGTACCTTGATCGTATAAGTTGACTTGAAAAGTACCTTGGTTGGTTTGAAATTCAACAATGGTAGCGTGTGTTGTGCCAACGAGAAATGTTGCAGCTAATGCAGCATATTTGAGTATTTGTTTGAACATAGTTACAGCCCTAAATCCACAAGAGGCAGCATATTATATGGCTAGCGGTTAAGATACAAGCATTCTTGCCTTCTGTTTAACTCATCAGACCTATCTTATTCATATACAACGTAAAAAATGAGCATAGAATGCAAATAAAATGTTAAAAACTAGTTGAATTTACAAAGCAAAACGGTAGCATGGTAGCTGCGAGTATGTAATTGCTATTCTATTTATTCATCGTGATGTAACAATTACCCTGTTTAATAGGTAATAGTGAAACAACAAGCTACACCCGCCCGTAGGGCAATATTACTTATTTAAGGACAATTTTGTTATGTCAAAAACTACTGGAACCGTAAAATGGTTCAATGAATCTAAAGGCTTTGGTTTTATTGCACAAGAATCAGGACCAGATGTATTTGCGCACTTTTCAGCTATTCAAGGCGACGGCTTCAAAACGCTTGCTGAAGGCCAGAAAGTTGAGTTTAATGTTACTGAAGGTCAAAAAGGCCTACAGGCAGAAAACATCGTTGCACTTTAATGCACACATTCAGTAGAAAAAGCAAAACGTAAGTTTTGCTTTTTTTTTGTCATTTTCACTAACAAATAGTTTTTTACACAACCCAACCTGAACTTAGTTTTAGTATTTCAATCCGGTTTTTGCCTTAATTTATTGATATTATTGAGTTTTTAATAGTTGGCACGACAGTTGATTGTATTTCAGTGATTACAACATTTTTTAGGGATTAAACATGAAAGCTTTTTTAGCAACGTCTGTATTTTTATTTTCGTCAATGGTATCGGCACATAACATCGAAACAGATCAATGTGACGTTGACTTAGATTTAGGTATAGAAATCACCAAAAAACATATTGAGTTTTCTGATAACAAGCAACCAGTATATAAAATTATTGATAATGAAATTTTACTTGTAAATGACAAGCAGGTTTCGTTAACCGCTAGCCAGCAAGCTCTGGTAAAACAGTATTCAAAAGAAATTAGAGCGGTTGTACCGCAAGTTAAAGATATCGCTGTTGAAGCGGTCGACCTTGCTGCCGAAGGTATAGGTATTGCTTTTACTGAACTACTTGGTGAAAACAACGGTTTAACTGATGAATTAGTAGCTGAATTGGATGCCATTAAAGTAGAGATTGAAACACGTTTCAATGAAGGTGAAAGATTATATATTGATGACAATGGCATAGAAGGCGATGTATTTGATCCGGAGTTTGAGCAACGTATCGAGAAAGCGGTAGAAACCACAGTAGAGCAATCTATCGGCAAAATTATGATTGCACTAGGTACACAAATGATCGCCTCTGGTGGTGACAGTGAAGCGTTTGAAACTCGCATGGAAAAATTTGGCGAACAAATCGAAAAAGATATGGAAGCTCGTGCAGAGATTATTGAACAAAAAGCTGACCAGCTATGTATATCGGTGAAAAAAATCGATGCACTAGAAAGCGAAATGCTGGACGCAATACCTGAACTAAATAATCAAGACGTATTCAAGGTTGAATACAAAGGTTCGAAAAAGAAAATGATGTAAAAAAAGGGGCGAAAGCCTCTTTTTTTATTTATCCGTAGTAGCTAGTGTCTAATCTGATACATACAATTGACATGGGTAAACGCGATCTGACAGACTGCTATGAGCGAATTGCAGCCATTCTAGAGCAATAACAAAAAGAGATTTAATTGAAGACTTTACTAAGCTGGTATGAACCTACCAACACTAAAAAGTGGGCTTTGCATAATTATCAAAATAGCCATAAAAAGTTAATAAAATGGTCTCTTATAATTATGACTCTAAGTTTATTACCATACCTATTCATTTCTTATAATGAGCTGTTTGAAAGCCAATATGTGCTTTTGACAATTTTTGTTGTTTTGTTCACTGCTATTTATCCAATGGGCTACGCCATGTTATTTTTAATGGCTAAGTTTAACTTAGGTAAACCCGCATTCTTTCGCGTCACTGAAGTAGCAGTTTATACTGAGACTAAATGCGAAAAACCAGACGATGAACCTGAATTTTTCATAAATGAAATCAAAGATATAAAAATAGAAAAAATCAAATTCCAAGGAGATGAGTTCTATTTGATGGAGGTATTTCTCAATCCACTTAGAACAACTAGAAGGGAATGTATTAAGTTAAAACTCTCCTGTGACTTCATCGAAAATAAACTTGAACACCTATTAAGTATTTTAAAATCTAAAGCACCTATTAAACAACTATGGAAGGAAAGCACATTTGTTGACTAAGGAGTCTCTACTTTGTCCGCTATTGGCACAAAGCGGTCATAGCCCATTTATCAGATCTGCGATTAATTTTTATTGTTAGGTTTGGTTTAGACCTATTGTCCACAACTGGCAATTCGAGTTCAGACTGATAAAGTTTAACCATGCATGCGGGTAAACTTAGCTAACAATTGCGCTTCATTTTCTTCATGATTTGGATCTTTGGAAATGCAATCAATAGGGCATACAGCAACGCATTGCGCCGTATCATAATGACCCACACATTCGGTACATTTGTCGGGATCTATCTCATATATTTCATCACCCAGCGATATCGCTTCATTGGGACATTCTGGGTCACACATATCGCAATTTATACAATCGCTCTCAATCAATAGCGCCATAATTCATCGTAAACCTATTCAGCCTTTGTTAATTATAATCCATTTGTTGAGTTTCTTATTGATATCGGTCAATCTAGAACAAACAAATACAAAAAAATGAAGCTATGACAACAATACATTCTCCTCTTAGACGTGCCTTCGTCATCTTCACGATAGTGTTAGCAGGAGAATTGATTTTCAGCCTACCTTTTCATGTCGTACGATTTTTCAGACCAACCTTTTTAGAAGTATTCAATTTAACTAATACACAGTTGGGTGATATTTTTGGATTGTATGGCATTTTGGCAATGCTGGTTTATTTTCCCGGCGGGCCGCTGGCGGATCGTTTCTCTGCCCGAAAATTAATGATGATATCCTTGTTACTTACTGCATCAGGCTCACTTTATTTCGCGCAAATTCCAAGTGCTAGCTCACTTGGCTTTTTGTTTGCTTTTTGGGGCGTGACTACCATATTTTTGTTTTGGGCGGCGATGATTAAGCTAACGCGCATATGGGGAGGCGCGCATGCGCAAGGCAAAGCTTTCGCTATTTTAGATGGTGGGCGAGGGTTGGTGGCAGCGGCTGCGGCAACAGGCGCCGTTGCTATTTTAACCTTGTTTGTACCTGATGGTATCGATACAGACCTAGCAAGTAAGCGTCAAGGTATTCAGTCGGTCATCTATTATTATGGCGCGATTACGACATTTGCGGCTTTTATCGTCTTTTTGGTTATCCCAAAAGAAAGTGGAGTACAGTCGACCGATGATGACGGTGAACAAAGCAGTATTAAACACGACTTTTCTATTGTGTTAAAACGCCCCGTTGTGTGGTTACAAGGCATGATAGTACTCACTGCCTATTGTGGCTACAAAGGTCTTGATTACTTTGGTTTATATCTAACCAATGTATTGGATTTTGGCGCAGTACAATCGGCGCAAACCGTTGCTTATATTTCCTATACTCGCGTATTTGCTGCGCTTTGCGCTGGCTTTCTAGCGGACAAAATTGGTATTGGCAAAACGGTCTTAATCACGTTTAGTGCTTTGGTTGTGTGCTATGCGCTGTTTGCTACATCTCCGGTGCAGGCATTACCCCAGTTTTTGGTGCTAGCCAACATTATTGTCACTTTTGTGTTGGTGTTTGCCGTGCGTGCGATATATTTTGCTCTGTTAGAAGAAAGCAAGATTGCAGACACCAGAACAGGCGCCGCTGTTGGTGTTATTTCGGTCGTAGGCTATACACCTGATATTTTCCTAGCGCCTGTAGCGGGACGTTTGATAGATGCCAATCCAGGCGTTGTTGGTTTCAGCCATTTGTTCATCATGCTGGGACTATTCAGTGCGATTGGCGCGATATCAACGTACCTGTTGATTCGAAGGGTTAAAGCATTGCGCGCTGCTTGATGCCGCGCGCAATGCTTTAATCTTATAGATTTGCTGCACTTACAAAGGGTTGGCGAGTTGTTTCGTTAGTGTTTAAATAGCGCATCAAAATACCGTATTCTAAGTCGATGTCGGCATCACATTGAATGCGTACGAAGTGACCTGAACCTTTAGCATCAGTAATGGCTTCACCTTTGCGGTTTAACATATCCATTAAGGTAAAGCTGATATTGCCTTTTGGCGTCATAATTTCAAGCGAATCGCCAACGAGAAACTTATTCTTTACGTCAATCTCTAGGTACCCTGTTTTCGGATCCCTACCTAATATTTCGCCAACAAATTGCTGGGTATCACTTTTTGAATAGCCATAGTCATAGTTTTGTCTTTGATCGTGTCTATGACGTCTTAAGAAACCATCGGTGTACCCTCGATGTGCGAGATGCTCTAAGTCGGTATTAAGTCGCTCATTAAAGTCGCGTCCAGCAAGCGCATCTTCAATCGCTTGATTGTATATTTGTGCGGTACGAGCACAATAGTAAAAAGACTTTGTTCGACCTTCAATTTTTAGAGAATGCACACCCATTTTTACCAGCCTATCGACATGTTCTACCGCGCGCAGGTCTTTAGAGTTCATAATGTAAGTGCCGTGTTCGTCTTCAAAAGCAGGCATATATTCACCTGGTCGGCCAGCTTCTTGTAGTAAAACAATATCGGATGTCGGTTTTTCTTCAGGCAAGATAATACCGGTTGGTTGTACTGCAATAACATCACCTGTTTCGCTTTCCTTTGCTTCATGCACGTCATACTTCCAACGGCAGGCATTAGTACAGGTACCTTGATTTGGATCTCGCTTATTAATATAACCAGAGAGTAAACATCGTCCGGAATACGCCATGCACAGCGCGCCATGGACAAATACTTCAATTTCCATTTCTGGTACACGCAAACGAATTTCTTCAATTTCATCGAGTGATAGCTCGCGCGAGAGAATGACTCTTTCTACACCTTGTTGATACCAAAATTTAACGGTTGCCCAGTTCACGGCGTTCGCTTGTACAGACAAGTGAATAGGCATGTCAGGAAAATGCTCTCTAACCATCATGATAAGCCCTGGATCAGACATGATCAGTGCGTCAGGTTGCATGTTTATCACCGGCTCTATGTCCTTGATAAAGGTTTTAAGCTTACTGTTATGTGGGGCGATATTACTGACCAGATAGAACTTTTTATTGAGCGCATGTGCTTCGTCTATGCCTTGTTTGATCGTGTCATGATTAAACTCGTTGTTTCTCACACGAAGCGAGTATCTTGGCTGGCCAGCATAAACGGCATCTGCGCCGTAAGCGAAGGCATATCTCATGTTTTTCAAACTACCCGCAGGCGATAAAAGTTCTGGTTTAAACATGCTCAAACTCTATATCCACAAAAAAAGTAGGGTATTTTAGAGGCTTTTGCGCATAAAGGCTAGCGGGATATGGTTACAATTCGTTAATCGCCATGATGAAACAAATTACCTTCTATCGCTTGGCTGTTAACATGACGCATCAAGGCAGGGAAAAATGCTAGGAAAGTTTGCTCAAGTTGTGAGTAATTTGCGTTAATTTCTTCAAGACTGTTTTGGAACTGGTTTTTAAAACGGATTCTGTTTGCGATGTTATTCAGTGCTCGACCAATGGCTTCAATATCTTGGTAGCTTGACAGCCAATCCTGCGTTACCATTTTCTCGATAGTAAGCTGCATTGACGCAGGCATATAGCTGTGACCGTCAACTAAATGTTGGTAGCATTGCGCGATGTAGCTTTGTTGGTTTTGAGTTGAATATTCCTGCCAATGTTTAAGTAAAAAATGGTCGAAAGTTACGTCAATGATAATGCCAGAAAACCGCCGTTTTTGCGGTGAAAAAAGAGATTTTAACGCGAGGATATCGGGGTGTGTATCAGTAAATTTATCCACCGCATAGTGGTTTTCTAGTCCAGCCAATACCAGTGGTGGAAAAGCATCTCTTGCTATCCCTTTGCGAAAATCACCTAACAAATTACCCACACAAGAATGAGGCGTAGGTTGCGCGAGAAAAAGGTGGGCTAAAAAGTTCAATCCTATTCCTTATGAACAAGCTTGATATGTAAGTATACAAGGAGTGTTTAAAAATGGAACAACATGAAAAAAAGCCGCTTGCGCGGCTTTTTATTTTTTATTCAGTTAAGTAGCTTTCTGTGTTTAAGCTAAACTCTCGCAGCAAATCATGAATTAATTCATTCAACTCGCCAATCATTAATGCAAAATCGGCGTCTAATTTAGCCATAACATCTTCTTTATCAATGTCGTCATTTTGCTCTTGGATCACGTCGAAAAATTTTAATCGCTTAAACGAAAGGTCGTCAGCTAGTACAAAAGACAATGATTCTTTCCATTCAAGGGCAAGTTTAACCACAAATTTGTCCGCGTCTAAATGATGCTTAATTTCATCAGAGGCTAAGTCTTGATTTTTCACCTTGATCACGGCCGCGTCGTCACCAATCGCATTAAACTCTGCTTCTGTGCCAAGCTCGAATGGACCTGAAAGTGGTTTATCGATTAACCAATCTGTCATCACTTCATCGGGTGCTACGTTCTCTGGTGTTAAGCTAGACACAGGTAACGTACCCAAGGATTTACGCAACAAGGCTAAAAAGTCTTCTGCCTTTGACCTACTAGAGGCATTAACAACAATTAAGTTGTCTTTAGGGCTGACATAGCCTTGCGTATCACTGAGCTTTGAAAAAGCACGGGGTAAAAGGCTAAGTACAATATCTTCTTTAAACTGTTCTTTTTCCTTTTTAGTGGCCTTTCTGCTGTGCTCTGTTTCCAATAGAGACACTTTCTCTTCAAGCATTTCTTTAATCACTTGTGGTGGAATGATCTTGTCTTCTCTGCGAGCAGTTAGGATGAAGCTCTGATTTACACCGTGCACTAATGTTTGGCCTTGTTTTCCTAAGGCATTGGTCCAACCAAAATGCATTTGTTCAGTGGACTTGCATGGCGTGTATTTATGATCAGTTAAATATTTTTCTAGCTCTTCTTGTGTCCAATTAAATGGTTTTGTGAAGGCGAAAAAGTAAAGGTTTTTAAACCACATGAAGACATTCCTTGAATAACAGCTGGGAAAATTATGAAGAGCGATATTAGCGATTGCGCTTTACATGCACAAGTTAAAAAAACGCGTTCTTTTTATTTGCCTACGACAGGTTAACGTAAGTCCTTGCTGTTTATGACATTTTGATTTCATGAAGGTGAATGTATAAATAAATTTGTAACAAAAGTGTCACTTTGTCATAAATCTGTAATATTCGGTTGTCACACTAGCGCCATCAAAAACAAGGTCACTTGTATTTAAATATTTGTATTATTTACTTAATAGGGTAAAAACATGAAACTAAACAAGGTTTTTGCAGCGCTTTCAACCGCAGGCGTCATGGCATTTTCGTCACAAGCATTAGCTGAGACAGAACTACCAACAATCGAAATTTATGGTAAAGCTAATGTGTCTATGCAATCGTCTGACGATGGTGATGGTTCATTTACTGAGTTGAAAAGTAATGCTTCACGTATCGGTTTTAAAGGTGGTTATGACATCACTGATGACGTAGAAGTATACTACCGTGCTGAATTCCAAGTTGACATGGAAGGTGACAACGAGTTATTCAAACACCGTAACATCTATGTAGGTTTCAGAGGTTGGTTTGGTGAACTATATTTCGGTAAGAACGATAGTGCATTAAAACAGTCTGTTGGCCGTATCGATATTTTCAACGATTTAGAGGCTGATGTTGCTGGTTTATTCGCTGGTGAAAACCGTGTATCAAATTCGGTAACTTTTAAGTCGGCTCGTGTTGCAAACTTTAGCTTCTGGGGTACATACATTGCACCTGAAGCAACTGACGAAGATGCACAATTTTCAGCTGCACTAATTTATGGTGATTCGAAGTTTAAGCGCGGACCTATCTACGCTGCTCTATCAGCAGATTCAGGTGTTTCAAGTAGCATGAAACGTGTGTCAGATTCTAAGAGCACTTATGATGTTACTCGTGCGAGTGTACAAGCTGATGTTGGTGCTGGTTTTATCTTAGGTGGTATTTACCACATGCAAGAAGACACTGTATCTGGCCAAGAGCTTGACGGATTTAACGCGTCACTACGCTATGTTCAAGAGAAGTATGTGATTCGTGCACAATACCAACAAGCAAGTTTTGATCAAGGTGGTACTAACTCAGGTATCAGTTTAGGTGCTGACTATAACTTAAACAAACAAGTAAAATTGTACACTTTCTTCAGTACGTTTAATCTTGAGCAAAGCGACTTAGGTGTTGCGTATGATCCAAATGCAGCAGAGCTAGAGCAAAGCTACTTTGCTATTGGTACAGAATACGTATTCTAGACCTAACAGGTTGTTTTAAAAGGCCGCTAAAGCGGCCTTTTTTGTGCATATTTAACTGTTTTCTACATCCCATTGTTAAATATTTGTGTCATAATTCACAAAGAATCACTCACTGTCATAAAAGCGTCATATAAAGTAAGCAGAATAGTCATTTAACCTACATAGTTGACTACTACGCATTGGAAACAGGATATGAGTAGAGATATATTAGTTGTTGAAGATGAAGCGCCTATTCGAGAAATGATAGCCTTTGTATTAGATAACAATGGCTTTAACGTCATCGAAGCCGAAGATTTTGATAGCGCCATGGAACAGATCAAGGAACCTTATCCTGATTTGATCATGCTTGACTGGATGTTGCCAGGTGGTTCAGGTGTGAAAATTGCCAAAACATTAAAGCGCAATGAATATACACGTAATATTCCTATTATTATGTTAACAGCGCGCAGCGATGAGGATGATAAAGTAACAGGGTTTGATGCAGGGATTGACGATTACGTCACTAAACCATTCTCGCCAAAAGAGCTTATCGCGCGCATTAAAGCCGTTATTCGTCGCGTATCACCAACTTCTTTAGAAGAGCCTATTGAATTCCAGGGTTTAATGTTAGATCCTGTAGCCTATAGAGTCGCTATAGACGGTGAACCTGTCGAATTAGGTCCTACAGAGTTTAAACTGTTGCATTTTTTTATGACGCACGCAGAACGTGTGTATTCACGAGAGCAATTGTTAGACAATGTTTGGGGAACAAATGTATTTGTTGAAGATCGCACGGTAGATGTCCATATTAGGCGTCTTCGCAAAGCCATTACTGGACAAGGCCATGAAAACTTTATCCAGACTGTTCGAGGTGCCGGCTATAGATTTTCCGGAAAAGTAACAGCATAGATGTATTTTAGACTTTCAATTAAGAACCTATTAATTCGCTTATCTGCTTTATTTGTCATAGCGGGGTTGATAGGTTTTTTTATTGGTTATTTTTGGCAATCTATCGCGATAGTCAGCCTTGCTTTGTTATTTTGGCATTATCGACATGTCAACCAACTTGTTAACTGGCTTTGGCAAAGTAAGTCATTAACGCCGCCACTTGCAAGTGGTACCTGGGGCAACATTTATGACGGTTTATATCGATTAATTCGTAAAAGTCGAATAAAACAAAAAGCCCTTAATCAGCGTATTCGTCGCTTTAAAGATGGTGCTGAGGCGCTACCAGATGCCGCATTGTTATTGTCAGATGATCTAACCATTACATGGGGCAACAAAAAAGCTAAAAAGCTGATCGGCGTAAAATGGCCGGCAGATGAAGGACAAAGAATAGATAACCTAATTCGTTTTCCTGAATTTAGTCAGTACATCGAGAAAAATAAGTTCGACAAGCCGTGTGTTATTCCGTCACCTATATTGCTTGAGGTTAGGTTGGAAATAAGGATCATGCCGTACGGTAGTGATCAATATTTATTACTCGCCCGCGATATCAGTAAAGTCTATAAACTAGAAGAAATGCGTCGCGATTTTGTTGCCAATGTTTCTCACGAATTAAAAACGCCGCTAACGGTTGTGCGCGGCTATGTTGAAATGATTCAGGCAAGCGAGCAAGATTTTTCAGATCACTGGCTTCAAGCTTTCTCTACTATTGAAGATCAAGTCACCCGCATGGACAGACTGGTGCAGCAATTACTGGTGCTTTCACGAGTTGAGGTTAATACCGAGCTTAATATGAAGCAAAAGGTTAATGTTCCTGCGCTGATCGACAAGTTGGTGAATGATGTAAAATGGCTGAATCAAGACAAACAACATCGTATTGAAGTTGACGTGGATGAATCATTGGGTGTTAAAGGGCAAGAAACTGAACTTAAAAGTGCTTGTTTAAATTTAATTACCAATGCAATTAACTATACGCCTGCTAAAGGCACAATTACTGTCTCATGGAAGCGTGTTGGCGATAAAGCTCGTTTCTCTGTAAAAGATACCGGTGTTGGCATTAAACCTGCTGACATAAACCGTTTAACAGAGCGTTTTTATCGCGTTGATAAATCACGTTCTCGTGATACCGGCGGCTCTGGCTTAGGGCTTGCTATCGTCAAACATGTGATTAACCATCATGACGGTGAACTCATTATCACGAGCGAACTTGGAAAAGGATCTGAGTTCATTATAGAGTTTGGCGAAAAATCAATTTTTACCCAGAAAAGCCTCGTTAATTAGCGCTGCTACAAGGTGTCAAACGTTTAGTGACATTTTTATTACTGCTGTAACAATACTGTCATATTCCCTCCGTATAATGCCAACCATATTATTTAGAAACTAAGTATTGCCAATGTTTGGCTTTAACTGGAGAAAACTATGAACTTCAAACGTTTACTATCTGTAGCAGCTATTTCTGCAGGTATCAGCTTTACAGCAAACGCTGTTGACAAAGATTTACCTGTTTATGAAAAAGTAAGCGGTATTTCAGGTAATGTTTCATCTGTTGGTTCAGATACGCTAGCAAATATGATGACATTTTGGGCGGAAGAATTTAAGCGTGTTTACCCTAATGTAAACATTCAAATTCAAGCTGCTGGTTCATCAACTGCGCCACCAGCATTAACTGAAGCGACTTCTAACATGGGTCCTATGAGTAGGAAGATGAAATCAAAGGAAGTCGAAGCATTCGAAAAGCGTTACGGCTATAAGCCTACTGCTGTTCGAGTAGCAATTGATGCTCTCGCGGTATTCGTTCACAAAGATAACCCAATTGAAGGTTTATCAATTGAGCAAGTAGACGCAGTATTCTCAAGCAATCGCAAATGTGGTGCTAACAAAGATGCTGATCGTTGGGGCGTTTTAGGTTTAACCGGCGATTGGACAGCACGCGATATTCAGTTGTACGGTCGTAACTCTGTGTCTGGTACTTATGGCTACTTTAAGAAAAAAGCACTGTGTAAAGGAGACTTTAAAAACACAGTAAATGAGCAACCAGGTTCTGCATCTGTTGTTCAATCAGTATCAGCGTCATTAAACGGTATTGGCTACTCAGGTATTGGTTATAAAACATCTGGTGTACGTGCGTTACCTTTATCTAAAAAAGGTACAAACTACGTAGAAGCAAACATGGACAATGCCGTTTCTGGTGACTATCCATTGTCACGCTACCTATACGTGTATGTTAACAAGCACCCAAACAAGCCATTAGCACCTAAAGAAGCTGAATTTTTGAAAATGATTTTGTCTATGCAAGGTCAGAAAATAGTGGAAAAAGATGGTTATATTCCACTACCAGCATCTGTTGTAGAAAAAGAGTTTAAGAAATTAGGTTTACTGTAATAAGTAAGTCTATTCTCTCCCAACCATTAGCCGGCATTGTTGCCGGCTTTTTTTATGCCTTTACTTCATTGTTATTTATACGCTTTTATGCCATTTTGTAAGAACAGTGTAAAAAAGGGGTGAGGCATGTTTGTTCGTCAAATTACTGCAATGTTAATGCTTGCTGGATTACTTGCTTGTGAAAACAGAGAAGCAGGTGTAGCACTTGGTACCTTAGAGCGGGAAAGAGTCGCTCATATTGCAACGGCCAATGAAGTCGTTGAGTCTTTGCCCATTAATGAAGGTAGTTTTGTCGAGCAAGGGCAAATTCTGGTTGAGTTAAGTAAACATCGACAACAGGCAAAAGTCGCCCTTGCAAAAGCACAAATGTTTCAAGCTCAAGCGCAATTGGCTAAGTTAAGAAATGGTGCCCGCGCAGAAGAGGTAGCAGCGGCAACTGCAAAAGTGGAGGGCGCAAAGGCGTCTTTAAGAGAAAGCCAAGCAAATTTTGAGCGCGAGTCTCAGTTATACAAAAGTAAACTCAATAGTGAAGCTGATTACACAAAAGCACTTGCCCAACGAGACGCTAATCAAGCTGAACTAGAAGCCAATCAACAACAACTCAAAGAACTTACCAATGGTACTCGTGTTGAAGATTTACAAGCGGGAGAAGCTAGCTTACAGGCGGCTCAGGCACAGTTAGATTATGAGCAAACCTTGCTTGAAGATTTAACTATTAAAGCAACGCGCAGTGGGCGGCTTGATAATTTACCCTGGAATCTTGGCGAGCGCGTTACTATTGGTAGCCCCGTCGCTATCGTTTTAGCTGATACTGCGCCTTATGCGAGAGTGTATGTACCTGAGACTTATCGAGCAAAGGTTAACGTAGGCGATACCATGACAGTGTATGTTGATGGCATCCAAGCGCCGCTGCAAGGCGAAGTTAAATGGATAGCAACAGAGCCAGCATTTACGCCTTATTATGCGCTGAATCAAGAAGATCGCGCTCGCTTGATGTATTTGGCTGAAGTACAGCTAGGTGAAGATGCCGCTGATTTACCCACAGGTTTGCCCGCTCAGGTCAAAATGCCATGAATGATATAGTCATATCGGCTAATCAGTTAACGCGTAAATTTGGTGATTTTACGGCAATTGACCGATTGGATTTAGCGATAGAGAAGGGCACAATCTATGGTTTTTTGGGGCCTAACGGTTGTGGCAAAACAACGACTATTCGTATGCTAACAGGGCTGCTTAAACCCTCCAGTGGTGATATCAACGTATTGAATCATCAGCTGCCTAAAGGCGCCGAGAATTTGCGTCTCAATATTGGTTACATGACACAGAAATTTTCGCTTTATAACGACCTTACTGTGAAAGAAAACTTGCAGTTTCTCGCCACCACGTATGGTTTTTCCAAGAAGCAATCTAATGCTCGTATTGATGAGTTAACACAGCTTTATGATTTGACTGATATTCTTTCGCAAATAACTGGCAGTATGAGTGGTGGTCAAAGGCAACGGCTAGCGCTTGCTGGCGCGGTATTGCACGATCCAAGTATTTTATTTCTTGATGAGCCGACATCTGCTGTAGATCCTGAAACACGTAGAGACTTTTGGGAAAAACTGTTTGATTTATCCGCCCAGGGCACGTCCATCTTGGTTTCAACACATTACATGGATGAGGCGGAGCGGTGCCATAAACTGGCTATTTTAGAAGGCGGAGTAAAACGAGCCGACGGTTCTCCAAAACAATTGATGCAAGACATGGATGCCCATGTCATTGAACTTAGTAGTAAAGATATTAGAGAGGTTAAACGACAAGTATTAACGTTGAAGGATGTAAAGTCAGCGGCGCAATTAGGTTCGTTTTTACGAGTGTTAGTTACCAAAGCACAAACTGATCCCATTGCTTACTTAAAGCAAGCACTTGCAAACAGCTCACTCACTATCGATGAAATTAGCGAAGTCAGGCCAAGTTTAGAAGATGTGTTTGTGATGTGCACTGGCAAGGAGGCTAAACATGATTAGCCTTAGCCGTATCGGCGCTATTTTCAAAAAAGAATTACTGCAACTAAAGCGAGATAAAATGACCTTTGGTATGGTCATTATGATACCGCTTATTCAATTGTTGTTGTTTGGTTTTGCCATCAATACCAACATCCGTTTTATCCCTGTGGCGGTGGTAGACCAGAGTGAGTCTGCGCTTGGTCGTATATTAACCCAAACGGTGTCTGCAACTCAGGTGGTCACCTTTACCGAATCATTAAAATCGATTCAAGCAGCAGAGCAGGCGATAGCTGATGGACATATTAAAGCCGCGCTGATTATTCCTGCCGATGTAAGTAAGCGCTTAGTTCGGCATCAAACGGTCGGACTAAAAACACCGCCTTCTACCGAACAAGAATTATCGCGCCCAATTGCTCATTGGATTGTAGATGGTTCTGACACCATGATAGCAGCAGCAATTAAAGGACTTCGGCAAATGCCAATGGCGGAACTGCTCAATAAAAACGCCAATCGCAATACTCCGACCTTTGAGGTGACCTTATTTTATAATCCGGAGCAACGAACCGCGGTTAATATTGTACCGGGTTTAGTCGGCGTTATTTTAACCATGACCATGATTATGTTTACCTCAGCAGCGATTGTTCGAGAGCAAGAGCGCGGCAATATGGAGCTACTTATTACAACCCCAATTAGGCCGATAGAACTAATGGTAGGCAAGATTGTGCCCTATATTTTTATCGGATTGATACAAGTTGCCATTATTCTAGGGATCGGGCATTACGTATTTCATGTCCCTATAAATGGCGGCTTGGACACACTGTTTGCGATTACGCTGTTATTCATTGCTGCCAGTTTAGTACTGGGTCTTGTCATTTCAACCATCGCTAAAAATCAACTACAAGCGATGCAGATGACGGTCTTTGTATTACTACCGTCTATTCTACTTTCTGGCTTTATGTTTCCTTACGAGGGCATGCCTAAAGGGGCACAATATATAGCGGAAGCATTACCTGCCACGCATTTTATGCGATTAGTGAGAGCGGTGGTTTTAAAAGACAATGAACTCGCACATTTAACTGACGATATAATCTGGCTGAGCGTGTTTACTTTAGTGGGAATGCTAGTGGCGAGTTTACGCTTTAAGAAAACCTTAGATTAATCTCGCGCTACTTCAAAGGTAATATCAAGATTAGCCAGTTGCTTGGCTTCTCTTGCTAATTCTGCTCGCATCAGTGGACGTTGCGCTATCCAGTCACGATCAAGTGTTAGCAAAAGCGTTTGATCGACCAAGGTGAGTTCAGGTTCAAAATCGAGATTTAAAAGCCTTTGCTGATTAAGCAACACCGCGATACGCAGCACCGCCAGCGTTTTGTTTAACTTGTGAGTTTTCAACTGGTACCAATTGAGCTCTTTTGCGCTGGTTACTTTTTTACGGTGGTTTTCTACTAGCCAAGACAACGCCATTTGTTCTTCTCTATTAAAACCAGCTAAATCGGCATTGGCGAGAATGTAAGCGCTATGTTTGTGGTAAGCACTTGAATTGATATCAACACCAATTTCGTGCAATTGTGCGGCCCAATGAAGCAAGATTTGATACGTCTCTTGTTTTATTTTCCAGTCGTCTTTTACTTGGTTAAACAATAACAAAGCAATGCGTACGATGTTGTTCGCTTGCCCTTGGTCGATGTTGTAACGCTCGCTCAAACTATCTACGGTACGCTGTTTGATGTTTTCATGGGCAATGGCGTCGATATGCTCGTAAAGTACACCTTCTCTTAATGCATATGCGCAGTAGGTTAGCTCGTCTATTTCTAACATCTCAAACAATGCTATTAAAATGGCAAGCCCTGAGCACAGCACATTTCTTCTAGCTTCTTTAAGCAGTGCTAACTCTATGTCATCGACGTGACCAAAAGCGATTAACTGTTTCTTCAGTTTATTGAGTGCTTTAAGATTAAAGGGCCTTAAGTCTTCTTCACTATTTGATATTAGGCGACTAATAGCTTTAATCGTACCTGAGGTGCCGTAGGCTAACTGCCAGCCCATTTTTTTATAGCGGTTACCCACGGCTTCTAATTCTATTTTCGCATCAACAATTGCTTGCTCAAATGCTTCCTCTGTGATTTCTCCAGTGGGAAAATAAGCTTGTTGAAAGCTCACACAACCAATATTGGTGCTCGACACCGCACGGGTTTTAAAGTTTTTTCCTATCACGCATTCCGTGCTACCGCCACCAATGTCTACAACTAAAATATCTTTGGTCGGATCGGTATAGTAAGCCACACCTTGATAAATAAGCCGAGCTTCTTCATGACCGGTAATAATTTCGATATCAAACGGAAAAACCTTAGCTGCTTTTCTCAAAAATTTTTCAGCATTTTTAGCCTGACGTAGCGTGTAGGTGGCGACAATTTTAAAGTTGTCAGGGGTAAATTCAGCTGTTGTAGAGACTAGGTTGCGTAATGTTTCTAGACCGCGCTCCATAGCCTGATCTGATAGATAATCGTTACTATCCAGACCATTCGCGAGCTGTACTTGATATTTTTCGCTATGCAAAATTTGTAGGTTTTTTTTAACGATTCGAGCACTAACAAAGTGAAAGCTATTTGACCCAATATCTAAAGCGGCTAGGTATTGCCCCTCTTCATTTGCAACATGTTCTATTAGCTCACTTTGTGTCATCTTAGCCCTTATTCAAAATCTGTGTTTTATCGACATTTTCTTCTTCCGCAAGAAAATTATAGATTGCCTCTTGCGAGCGTAATTTTTTACGATTGCCGCGTGCTACGCGCTTGTTATCTTGTGCTTTATTAATAATACGGGCTTTAACTGTATCTTTAAAATGTAAATCTAAGATTGTTAGAATGCGTCTTTTTAATGTTTCATCATAAATAGGGCAGCTTACTTCAACCCTATCGTCCATATTGCGATGCATCCAATCCGCTGAGCTAATATATACCTGTTTGTCACCTAAATTATGAAACACCATGACTCGTGGGTGTTCTAAAAATTGGTCGACTATAGAAATAATTTTAATATTTTCACTCAAGGTAGGCAGGTTAGGGATTAACGTGCACATGCCACGCACAATCATTTTAATTTTTACACCCACTTGAGATGCCCCATACAAACGGTTGACTAAACCATTGTCAGCTAAATTATTTACTTTAATGATTATTTCTGCTTTTTTTCCTTGCTGTGCATGGCTAATTTCGTTGTCTATTAGCTGATAAATGCGTCGTCTTGAGGTAAGCGGAGACACAATTAAATGATTAAACCTAAACCTTTGGTAACTATGCGAGATAAATGAAAAGACACTCTCGACTTCCTGACAAATTTCCTTGTGCTGAGTAAACAATGAAAAATCTGTATAGACACGCGCATTGTTTTCATGAAAATTACCTGTGCCAATGTGCGCATATCTAATTTTTTTGTCTTGCTCTTTACGCGTTACTAAGCAGAGTTTTGAATGTATTTTTAAGGTTTCTATGCCAAACAATACTTTTATGCCGGCATCCTTCATCAGCTTGGCCCAATCTATATTTGCTTGTTCGTCAAAGCGTGCTTTTAGCTCGACAACAACGGTGACCTTTTTGCCATTTTTAACCGCTTCCATGAGCGAACGAATAATTCGTGAGTTTTTAGCGACACGGTAGATATTAAGTTTGATGTCCACCACTTCTGGGTGGTAGCACGCTTGGCGAACAAATTCGGTGAAATGGCTAAATTTATGATAAGGGTAGTACAACAAAACATCTTGTTTTTCTAATGCGCTAAATACCGATGAATACTGCGTGAAACGTTGCGCATCAAGCGCTTTAAAATCTTCTCTTTCAAGTGATTTACGACCAAGATTTGGAAACTTTACAAAATCTTTAAAATGACGATATCGAATACTCGGTACTAAGTTTTCTAATACTTTTATTTTCATCGACTTGCGCAGAAATTTAAGCATGTAGTCGGGCATAAGTTTATCATGCACTAAACGCACTAAATCGCCTTTCACGCGTTGCTTTAATCCCTTTGACATCTTGTCTAGAAAACTTTGGTCAAGTTCATCATTTATGTTGAATTCAGCATCGCGTGTTAACTTAATCGAATAGGCGTCGATACTATCGTAGCTAAAGAAACTAGCAAATATGTCATCAATAAAGTAATGAATAACATCATCAAGCAACACGATATGCTTTTCTTTTTTAGAACCATCTGCAGGCACAATAATAAAGCGCTGTTCCTCTAGCCTAGGAATTTCAATGAGGGCAAACTGTTTATGATTTTCACTTTTTAACGCAACCAAAAAGTAAATCTCATCGTCGTCGTCAACTGTCTGAGCCAGAGTCGTATCAGCGGTTAATATAATGGGGTTAATGTGCCTAAGAATTCTGTGTCTGAAGTAAGTATTTAGCCAGCGAAGCTGTTTACTCGATAAGTTGTCTTTGAGTTCTTTTATCTCTTTGTCGATAAAGTGGATATGAATGTGTTTGCGATCCAACTCTGAAAAGCAGGTATCTACAGCAAATTGAAATTGCTGAGTTAGCATCGCGACTTTAGCGTTTACTTTGTCAAGCAATTGATGAGCAGGGCCGTCTTCAATATTTTTAGCAATCTCGATCAGCGCTTTGTGCCGTAGCTTGGCAAAACGGACTTGAAAAAACTCATCCATATTGGCTGAATATATACCTAGAAAACGAGCGCGTTCAATAATCGGTACCGAGCTGTCCATAGCTTCTTGTAATACCCGTTCATTAAACGATAGCCAACTAATTTCTTTGTCAAAAAAACCTTGCTCGCCTTGCATTATTGCCCTTGTTATTGTTGCTAAATTCGCTACATTATATGACCTGTTTATGACTGCTTTATTACATAACTAGTTGATATTGATAGTTAATGTGTAATATCTATCATCAGGTCATCTGAAATACCTTCAAGGGCATCAATCAACGTATCTTTGTCCTGCGGATTTATTGAAATCGTCATTTTTGCCTTGAATAAGTCTTGGCCTGTGTGGGCAGCAGGGCCAGTTGTACTGACGAGCTTCATTAGATTGCCACCTTGTTTGTGTACCTTGGACGAAATTTCTTGAATGATGCCGCTTCTATCATTTGCAGTAAGTTCTAATACGATGACATTATCTTGCTGCGAATCTTTTCTAGGTGTTGTTTGACTGACTATTTTAAGCGATGGAATGCTTTGGAGGTCTTCTATAAGTTTCTCGATAAGGTTTTCTTCTATCGCGATTTCTACTGTACCAGCGAATAATCCATGTAAGTGATGCAAACTACTTGTCTGCCAATTGCCTCCGTGTTGGTTAATTAAATCTGACAGTGTATCGACGATACCCGGACGGTCTGGAGAGATAAATGAAACGACAAGTAATGACATAAAAATACCTTGAAGAATAATTGTGATATTGCTTTCTAACAGCATAGACGAAGGAAATAAAAAAGGCACTTAAAAAGTGCCTTTTATTGTTTAATATCAATAGGGTGTAATATCTTTATTACCTATTATGGCATTAGATATCCGCTACGCTGATATTTTCTTATATTTGATGCGATGAGGCTGCACAGATTCAGCACCATAGGTTTTCTTCATCCACTCTTCATAATCACTGAAGTTGCCTTCAAAGAAATTGATTTTACCTTCGTCGCGGTAATCAATAATGTGGGTTGCAATGCGATCTAAAAACCAACGGTCATGAGAAATAACCATGGCGCATCCAGGAAACTCCAATAACGCTTCTTCAAGTGCACGTAACGTTTCAACATCTAGGTCGTTTGTTGGTTCATCGAGTAATAACAAGTTACCGCCAGCTTTAAGCAGTTTTGCCAAATGC
The DNA here is from genome assembly GCF_030295955.1 of Thalassotalea agarivorans. Taxonomy (NCBI): domain Bacteria; kingdom Pseudomonadati; phylum Pseudomonadota; class Gammaproteobacteria; order Alteromonadales; family Colwelliaceae; genus Thalassotalea; species Thalassotalea agarivorans. The sequence goes on along the minus strand of NZ_AP027363.1, from coordinate 2,470,168 downwards.
ACACGATTTCGTTCACCACCTGATAAGTCTTTAATAAACTTTTGCTGATCGCTACCTTTGAAGTTAAAACGACTTACGTACGCACGTGATGGCACCTGATAATTTCCAATCTCTAGAATATCGTGACCTTCAGAAATTTCGTCGAAAACAGTCGCTGCTTCGTTCATATTGTCTCTAAACTGATCAACACTTGCCATTTTAACCGTTTCACCGACAACAACTGAACCTGAGTCCGGCTGTTCAGCGCCCGATAGCATTTTAAACAAGGTAGATTTACCTGCACCGTTAGGGCCAATGATGCCGACGATAGCGCCTTTAGGGATGCTAAATGATAGATCGTCAATTAAAACGCGTTCGCCATAACCTTTGTGTACATTTTCTACATCGATAACCTTGTCACCAAGACGAGGCCCAGGCGGAATATAAAGTTCGTTAGTTTCGTTACGTTTTTGATGGTCTTGGTTGTTAAGTTCTTCAAACCTTGCCATACGCGCTTTATTCTTTGCTTGGCGCGCTTTAGGATTTTGGCGCACCCATTCTAATTCCTGCTTAATGGTCTTTTGCAGTGCACTTTCAGCGCGTTTTTCTTGCTCTAAACGTTTATCTTTTTGCTCAAGCCATGTTGAGTAATTACCTTCCCAAGGTATGCCTTCACCACGGTCAAGTTCGAGGATCCAACCAGCTACGTTGTCTAAGAAGTAACGGTCATGGGTAATGGCTACTACGGTGCCGCTGTAGTCATGTAAGAAACGCTCTAACCATGCAACAGATTCTGCATCTAAGTGGTTAGTTGGCTCATCAAGCAACAGCATGTCTGGTTTTTCAAGTAACAGTCGGCATAGGGCAACACGGCGGCGCTCACCACCGGATAATACTTTTATTTTCTGGTCCCAGTCTGGCAGTCTTAGCGCATCAGCAGCACGTTCTAGCGCATTCTCGATATTGTGGCCATCATGGGCATTGATAATGTTTTCTAATTCACCTTGTTCTTTAGCTAATGCGTCAAAGTCGGCATCAGCCTCAGCATAAGCAGCATATACTTGATCAAGACGAGCTAGGGCATCTTTTACTTCTGAAACAGCTTCTTCAACGATGTCGCGAACCGTTTTTTCTTCGTCAAGTACAGGCTCTTGCGGCAAGTAACCAATCTTAGTACCTGACAATGCGTGCGCCTCGCCTTCAAAGTCTTTGTCGACACCTGCCATAATTCGTAGCAAGGTTGACTTACCGGCACCGTTTAGACCTAGTACACCAATTTTGGCACCTGGAAAAAATGAAAGGGAGATGTCTTTTAAAATATGTTTTTTCGAACTCGAAATGTACTTAGACACACGAGACATGCTGAATATGAACTTGTCTGGCAACGCCATATTAAATGCCCTTAATTATTGGCTATTATGAATTGCGCTTATTTTAGTTTTAACTAGCTAAGGGCGCAAATATATTCTAGTTAAAACTGCATTGATACAGTGAGCGTGTATTGCGACACATCTGCAATGTCAGCGTCTAGTTCACGATATTCTCCTGCAAGCGCCCATGAACGATTGAAATAGTGTTTAGCACCAACAGAATAGCTGTCTCCGCTAACATCTAACGTCGCATAGAACGAGGTATTTTGGCTAATGTTATAATTTGCACCAACAGACCAAGAGTCATTCTCTGCGTCGACCCAATAATTGTACTCAGCGTACAAGCGTATATATTGGCTTTCGTTGATGTTGCTAAAATACTGAACATCGACACTATGTACATCGAGTTCGTCATTAGTTTTATATCCGAAACCAACATAGTCATAACCAGGCAATATTACTTGATAATTTACGCCGATATCGACCATCGAATCTTTAGTTTCATCATCATAATTGTAGGTTAGATTGAACAACAAATTTTCATCAATAAAATAGCCTAGTTTTCCTTTCAATATCTTGTTGTCATCTTGAAAATCATTACGGTTAGAAATATCTATCCCTCTAATTTCTGCACCAACGATGAAATCTCCTAGATGCCAGTCACCACCAACGTGATAATCTATTAATGTGAATGAGTCATTCTGTAAATGATTAGCAGAACCATAAACATTAGATATTCGATTCAGGTATCCAAATTCATCCAGAGGACCTAAAGCTAGTTTGTCGTCAAAGTAGTAAATAGCATTGAAATTAAAGAAGTCAGCCTTTGCATTTGAACCAAAGGAAGGTTTGATTTCTTCTTTTCCCAAAGAAGTGTTTGCTATTGTTCTATATTGTTCTGCGTATACGGGCAAGGCTGCACTTAAACATATAAGGGCGAGTAGTATTTTTTTCATTTTTAAGTCCATTTGAAACATCAAGTCCATGTAAAAAATACTAGTTTGTTTTCATCTTTAAATCAATAGGTTAATCCCTTTTGTTTAGCCGGTTACTTAGTTGTGGTAGCCTAAATTTTCTATTGATCCCTTTGTGCTTATAAGGGGATTTATTTTTGACTTTTGGGAGTATATTTCGAGAGCTTTGATTATACGTTTGTTGTTGTCGTTTTAGTCTTAACTCAACGGTGCGCTGATTGTTAACCGTTTTTGCATGTAAAACATTATTGAGTTTTGTTGTTTCAGCAGAGTAATAACTTGTAGCAAGGCTAGTGGGTTTGTTGCTCTGTGAGCAGCAATTCTCTAATTGGTAAGTATTGTGTTTACTATAAGGCTGCCATTGTATGCTTGTCGTATACAAAGGGGTATTGTCTTCGAAGCCTATTAACCAACTCGAACTTGTGTTGTTCCCTATCGGAAATAGCCAATTTGCCGACGTAGGCTCGTAATAATTGTGCCAATATGGTTGGTAGTTAACATTGTGTGTGAGTTTGTGTTTAACGGTTTTTGACCAGTCATAGGCGATAGCTTTAACAGGCAGTAAGCCTAAAGTTAACCACAAAACATGTACACTAATACGCATGAAACCCCCGTGCTTTAATAGTAGTAAGCATGGATTCAAATTAAGAGTTGCGCAAACATAAACGACGAATAACTTCTATTCACGTGCAGAAAAAACGTAGATTTTCAATCGATAGGATAATCTATTAGAAGCGGTATTTATCTATACACGGAAAAAAAACAATCACTAAAATTGTATAAATGTACAATTTTAGTGGTGTTTAAACACTTGTTTGGTTACACTGCTTGCAAATAAAAAGAGGGCTGATATAGTCCGCTTAACATGTATTGAGGAAAGTGATATGGCGGATAATCCATACAGCGCTGAATATGATCAGTCGCTAATAGAAAAAATTGACCAAACGCTCGCAATTCAAAAGAGCGCATATGCTGGGATGCCGTATCCAAGTGCGGACTATCGTATTGCAGATCTTAAAGCGCTTAAGCAGGCAATTTTGTCTCATGAACAAGCGCTAGTAGACGCATTAAACCAGGACTTTGGCTGTCGTAGCGCAGATGATTCAAAAATTGCCGATATTATGCCGACAGTGATGGGGATTAATTACGCGATAAAGCGCGTTAAAAAATGGATGAAGCCATCGAAGCGTCACGTCGGCATGATGTTCCAACCCGCGAAGGCCTATGTAATGTATCAACCACTTGGTGTGGTGGGCATTATTACACCGTGGAACTATCCTGTATTCCTTGCGCTTGGTCCGTTAACGACAGCGTTAGCCGCGGGCAATCGTGCGATGATTAAAATGTCTGAATTTACACCAGCAACAAACAAAGTCATTGCATCGATGATTGCCAGTGTGTTTCCTGAAGATAAAGTTGCGATAATTGATGGAGGCCCAAGTGTGGCAGCACATTTTTCGTCACAGCCTTTTGACCATATGCTATTTACCGGTTCTACTCGTGTTGGCAAGCTTGTAATGGCGGCGGCAGCACAGCATTTAACCCCTGTTACATTAGAGTTAGGTGGTAAATCACCAACGATCATTGGTCCGGATATGGCAATTGATGAGGGCGTTTCTCGTTTTATACTTGGTAAAACATTAAATGCGGGTCAAACCTGTGTTGCCCCAGATTACATCTTATGTCCAAATGACAAAATTGATGCGGTAGTGAGTGCTTGTAAAGCGCAATTTAATACAATGTACCCATCGATTAATGACAATGCCGACTATGGTTCAATTATAAATGACGCGCAGTTTGAACGACTTACTAGTTGGTTAGGGGATGCTAAAGAAAAAGGTGCGGAAATTTTACCTTTATCAGAAGAAACAACAGATAAAAGTGTACGTAAGATACCGCTGACTCTGGTCACCAATGTGAATGATGACATGACCTTAATGCAAGAAGAGATTTTTGGTCCGCTATTACCAATCATTGGTTATGATTCGATTGAAGAAGCAATGCAATACGTTAATGACAGACCACGTCCGCTTGCTTTGTATGTGATTTCATTCGACAAAACTGTTCAGAAACAATTGTTAGAAGGTACTCATGCAGGTGGCATGTGTATTAATGATGCGACATTACACGTAGCACAAGATGATATGCCGTTTGGTGGTATCGGACCATCTGGCATGGGGCACTACCACGGTCATGAGGGCTTCTTAACCTTATCAAAAGCAAAATCAGTATTTGCCAAAGGTAAGTTTAACTCAGCTAAGATGGCCATTCCGCCTTTTGGTAAGCCAATCCATAAAATGTTGTATAAGATGTTTTTAAGATAATAAAAAAGGCTGCAATTGCAGCCTTTTTTTACGTAATTTCATTTACGTTATCGAATAGCATCACCTAAAAATGGGCGCACATCTTTAACCATCTCTTTTACTAGTTTCGGGCTTGCCGCGATGATGTTGCCAGTTTTTGATTGTTCCGCGCCACCACGGAAGTCGGTAACTAATCCGCCCGCTTCTATCACAAGTAATTCGCCTGCCGCGCTGTCCCAAGGTTTTAGACCAAGCTCAAAGTATCCATCGACTCTGCCTGCTGCAACATAAGCTAAATCTAGCGCTGCAGAACCTGCACGGCGCATATCTGCTGTTTTGGTGAACATGGCTTTGAACATTTCCATGAACGCGTTCATGTGTTGCTTTTGCTTAAATGGAAAGCCTGTTGCTAAAACAGCACCCGACAATTCTTTTGCTTTATTTACGCGAATACGCATACCGTTTAATTGCGCACCTTTACCACGACTTGCAGTAAAAAGTTCGCCACGAATGGGATCAAATACAACCGCTTGATCTAGTTTACCGTTAACTTTTAATGCGATAGAAACCGCGAAATGAGGAATACCTTTTACAAAGTTAGTGGTACCATCGAGAGGGTCGATGATCCATTGGTAACTATCATCTTCGCCAGACACTACACCGGTTTCTTCACCAATGATGCTGTGCTCTGGGTATGCATTTTTAATCGTATCGATAATGATACTTTCTGCTTCACGATCAATATTCGTGACTAAATCATTTTGCCCTTTTAAATCCACTTCAACTTTGTCAGTTTGCTCAAAAGTACGGACGATTACTTTACCTGCGTTACGCGCAGCGCGCACCGCAATATTTAGCATAGGATGCATATTGAAAACCCTTCAAATAAATGAGCGCCTCGCCATAGGCGACAGCGTTACCAAAACTTTGTAAAAGAACAGGGGGCAGCTTGCCCTAAAATCGGCGCGAATTATAGCAGGCACTATGGGGGAATGCACGTAAAGAACGGCTATTTTTGGTTAAAAATTGTACATCGATTTGGTTTTTATGCATTTTTTAACTAAATCATCGCGAAATTCGATAACAAACTCACAAAATTACGGTGCTTTTTTTACTCTAAACAATTAAGGTTCTGTGATAGAATTCTCGGCAATTTTTGTACAGTTTATAAGTGCTATGTCGGATTCATTATTAGATAAAGTAAAAATCGTATTAGTAAATACGTCGGATTGTCGCAATATGGGCTCAGCAGCCCGCGCGATGAAAACAATGGGGCTCAGCCAACTTGTTTTGGTCGACCCGCTGGAAATGCCTAATGGACAAGCGCAAGCTTTAGCCGCCGGCGCAACTGATGTATTGGCCAACGCGAAAGTTGTTTCTACTATGGAAGAAGCAGTTGCTGATTGTGGTCTTGTGGTAGGAACCAGTGCCAGATCGCGTACATTACCCTGGCCGATGCTAGAGCCAAGAGAATGTGGCGAGAAAATGGTGGCTGAAGCAAAACAGTATCCGGTCGCACTTGTATTTGGTCGCGAAAGCAGCGGTTTAACCAACGAAGAATTGCAACTGTGTCATTTTCATGTGCAAATACCAGCGAACCCTGAGTATAGCTCGTTGAACTTAGCCATGGCAGTGCAACTGCTAAGCTACGAAGTGCGCAACGGTTATTTAGCTGATAAAAATACGCAGTACTTGTCAGATGATGAAGAAGCTTATCCAAATGTTGAAGAAACCGAACGTATGTATAAGCATTTTGAAGAAGCACTTAGTGCTACGGGATTTATTACACCGAAACATCCTGGTTTAGTGATGACAAAGATTCGACGCTTGTTTAACCGTGCTAGACCTGATGTCAAAGAATTAAAAATGGTGCGTGGTATTCTTTCTTCTGTGGAGAAAGCGTTAAAACGCGCAAAAAGCGAAAATTAGGCAGCAAGTAGCTGCATAGAAGGAGTTGGAAGTTCATGTTTGAAAGGCTCAAAGAGGATATAAATAGCGTCTTTGATCGAGACCCTGCTGCACGCAATATGTTTGAAGTTTTAACAAACTATCCAGGCATGCATGCGATATGGGGACATAGACTTTCCAACTTCTTTTGGCGCAACGGCTTTAAATGGCTAGGGCGCACAGTATCGACTTTGTTTCGTTGGTTCACTGGGGTGGAAATTCATCCAGGCGCCACGTTAGGCAGACGATTTTTTATTGATCATGGTATGGGCGTTGTTATTGGCGAAACCGCGGAAATTGGCGACGATGTAACGCTTTATCATGGCGTAACTCTTGGTGGTACTAGCTGGAATGCGGGCAAGCGTCATCCAACGTTGGGTAACAATGTAGTGGTCGGTGCTGGCGCCAAAATACTAGGCCCGCTTGATATTGGCGAAAATGCTCGTATTGGTTCTAATGCCGTTGTCGTAAAAGACATTCCACCTGGCGCTACCGTTATTGGGATTCCGGGCCGTATTGTTAATGATGCATCAACCAAAGCGTCGCAAACGAAAGAACGTGCCGAAATGGCCAAGCAATATGGTTTTGACGCTTATGCTGTATCTGATGAAAATCCTGATCCTGTCGCTAAAGCGATTGGCCGATTGCTTGACCATATCCACCTTGTCGACAAAAAAATGTCGGACGTTTGTAAAGAGGTAAATGAACTTGGCGGTAATGTTTGCCAAGACGAATTGCCTCAATTGAGTGTCGGAGAATTTGTCGAAGATGAAGCCAAAGCAGCAGAGCGACGCAAGCAAGCTGCTGAAAAGTTTGATCCCGGAATTTAGCCAAAACGTAAATACTTGAGTAAAATGCTCAAGTATTTATTGACTCCCTTAAAAATGCGCGTAAAATACTTGAGTAAATTACTCGGGTATATAGTTGACTAATTTGTCTGGTTATGTACAATTGCGCGGCATTTTAAATGGGGTAACGTATGAAATTAACTTCTAAAGGACGCTATGCGGTAACGGCAATGCTTGACGTCGCTATTCACGCGGCTTCTGGTCCGGTACCTCTTGCTGATATTTCAGAGCGCCAAGAAATTTCGTTATCTTACCTTGAACAATTGTTTGCCAAACTGCGTAAACATGGTCTTGTCTCTAGTATTAGAGGCCCAGGTGGTGGTTATCGACTGGGTAAATGTTCAGCACAAATATCTATCGTAGATGTAATAAATGCCGTTGATGAGTCCATTAACGCTACTCGTTGCCAAGGGCAAGGTAATTGCCAAGGTGGTGACAAATGCTTAACGCATTCTCTTTGGGAAGACTTAAGCCAACGTATTGAAGATTTTTTAAAAAGCATTTCTTTATCTGAGCTCGTAGAAAAAAGAGATGTTAAGTCAGTGTCTGCACGTCAGGATAAACGCTATTTGGCGAATCATGACGACGCGATTTTAGAGACATTGATATCGACGAAACAAGTAATGCACGACTGGCAATAAGCCTGCGTAGCACTAGGAGATTTAAAGCCGATGAAGCTGCCTATTTATTTTGATTACTCAGCAACTACGCCAGTAGACAAGCGTGTTGCAGAGAAAATGATGCAATACATGACGACTGACGGGTTGTATGGTAACCCGGCGTCACGCTCCCACAAATTTGGTTGGCAGGCAGAAGAGGCAGTTGATATTGCACGTAACCACATCGCTGATCTATTAAATGCTGATCCTCGCGAAATTGTATTCACATCTGGTGCAACTGAATCAAACAACCTGGCCATTAAAGGTGCTGCAAATTTCTACAGCAAGAAAGGCAAGCACATTATTACGGTGAAGACAGAGCACAAAGCTGTGCTGGATACTTGTCGTGAACTAGAGCGTCAAGGCTACGAAGTAACGTATCTTGATCCAGAGCCAAATGGCTTAATCGACTTAAACAAGTTAGAAGCGGCAATGCGTGAAGATACTGTGTTGGTATCAGTAATGCACGTCAACAATGAAATTGGTGTGATTCAAGATATTGCTGAAATTGGCGAAATGTGCCGTGCACGTAAGATCATCTTCCATGTAGATGCAGCGCAAAGTGCCGGTAAAATTGTCATTGATATGCAACAACTGAAAGTAGACTTGTTATCAATTTCTGCTCATAAAATGTATGGCCCTAAAGGTATCGGTGCATTATACGTGCGTCGTAAACCACGCATTCGTTTAGAATCACAAATGCACGGTGGTGGTCACGAGCGCGGTATGCGCAGTGGTACATTACCAACGCATCAAATTGTCGGCTTAGGTGAAGCATGCCGCATTGCTAAAGAAGAAATGGCTCAAGATTTAGCGCACGTAACAGCAATGAGAGATCGTTTATGGGCTGGCGTTAAAGATATGGAACAAGTCTTCGTTAATGGCGACTTCGACAAACGTTACCCAGGTAACCTAAACGTAAGCTTCAACTTCGTTGAAGGTGAATCACTTATCATGGCGCTGAAAGACTTAGCGGTATCATCGGGTTCAGCATGTACATCTGCAAGCTTAGAGCCTTCATATGTACTACGTGCATTAGGATTAAACGACGAGTTAGCGCATAGCTCAATTCGTTTTAGCTTCGGTCGTTATACAACGACGGAAGAAATTGACTACGCAATTGAATTAATTAAAAACGCCATCAGCCACCTACGTGAAATGTCGCCTCTTTGGGAAATGTTCCAAGACGGCATCGATTTGGATTCGGTTGAATGGGTAGCGCACTAAGCGCCTAGGAGTAGAGTTATGGCATATAGCGAAAAAGTTATCGATCATTATGAGAACCCACGTAACGTTGGTTCTTTAGACAAAAACGATCCTCAAGTTGCAACCGGTATGGTAGGTGCGCCTGCCTGTGGTGACGTAATGAAACTTCAACTTAAAATTTCGAATGACGGTATCATCGAAGATGCTAAATTCAAAACATATGGTTGTGGTAGTGCGATTGCGTCAAGCTCGCTAGTAACTGAGTGGGTTAAAGGTAAGTCAATTGATGAAGCGTCTGAAATCAAGAATACTGATATTGCAGAAGAGCTTGCATTACCACCTGTTAAAATTCACTGTTCAATTCTAGCTGAAGACGCAATTAAAGCGGCACTTGAAGATTACAAAACGAAGCAAGGTGAGTAGTTAACATGGCAGTTTCCATGACGGCAGCGGCTTCTGAACGCGTAAAAGCATTTCTTTCAAACAGAGGTAAAGGCCTTGGTTTACGTTTAGGTGTGAAAACAACGGGTTGTTCAGGCTTAGCGTACGTACTTGAGTTTGTCGACGAAATGACTGAAGGCGACGAAATGTTTCAAGTGGATGACGTTAACATCATTATCGATGGTAAAAGTTTAGTTTACTTGGACGGCACGCAGCTGGACTTCGTTAAAGAAGGCTTAAATGAAGGCTTTAAATTTACCAACCCTAACGCCAAAGGCGAATGTGGGTGCGGAGAGAGCTTTAACGTATAATCAAAACTCCGGTAACACCGGAGTTTTTTTGTTATATAGCTTGCTAACTTGATCAAATTAGGTAGCGGAGTTTCCTTGAATTACTTTCAATTATTCGGTATCGACAGCTCATTTGATATTGATGTGTCAGCGCTGAAAGCAACATACCAGCAATTGCAAAAATCAGTACACCCCGACAGGTTCGCGCATGCAAGCGCGCAAGAACAACTGCTAGCGGTGCAAAAGTCTTCTATGATTAATGATGCTTTTGATACATTGAAGCAACCAATATCCCGTGCAGAATATATGCTTACAGAGCGTGGCGTTGTTCTTGCTGATGAGCAAGCTACCGTTGGTGATATGTCGTTTTTAATGCGTCAAATGGAGCTTCGCGAAATGTTAGAAGAGATTTTGACAAGTAACGACGCAGAGGCGGCGCTTGAAGAAGCAAGAGAAACCCTAGAAGGGGATTATCAAACGGTGTTAACACAACTTAGAGCTGCGCTAATTGAAAGTACGCCCGATTCAAATAACCTAGCCGCTGACACTGTTCGTAAACTGAAGTTTTATCACAAATTATTGATTGAGCTTGATCGCATTGAAGATCAAGTGTTTGACGATTAGTCTTAAGTAAAGAATTACACATGGCATTATTACAAATTGCAGAACCTGGTCAAAGTACCGTACCGCACGAACATCGATTGGCTATTGGTATTGATTTAGGCACAACAAACTCTTTAGTTGCTACGGTCAAAAGTGGCTTGCCAGAAACGTTAATCGACGAGCTTGGCGAAGAAATTTTACCGTCGGTAGTACATTACGGTAAAGATAGCGTACTTGTTGGCGCGGAAGCTAAAAAACAATCTGTTGTTGACCCTCAAAATACTATCGTATCTGCTAAGCGCTTTTTAGGTCGCTCACTACCTGATATAAAAGCGAAGTACCCGCAGCTAGCATACCAATTTGTCGGTGACGAAAATCACCCTGAGATATTGACTAATCAAGGGCAAATAAACCCTGTTCAAGTATCCTCAGAAATATTAAAAAGTTTATCGAAACGCGCTGAGTCAGCCTTAGGTGGCGAGTTAACGGGTGCGGTAATCACAGTACCTGCTTATTTTGATGATGCACAAAGGCAAAGTACAAAAGACGCAGCGAAGCTTGCGGGTTTAAATGTATTAAGATTATTGAATGAACCGACAGCTGCAGCCGTGGCTTATGGTTTAGATAGTGGTCAAGAAGGCGTTATAGCGGTATACGATTTAGGTGGCGGTACTTTTGATATCTCTATTTTGCGACTAAACAAAGGCGTGTTTGAAGTGCTGTCTACCGGTGGCGATTCAGCCCTTGGCGGCGACGACTTTGACCACGCTGTTGCAGACTATTTAGCTGACGCGTTTAATTTACAACGCCCACTTTCGCACAGTGATGAAAGACAGTTGCAAGAGTTGGCCTGCCATGTAAAAGAATCATTATCTGAGCAAGATACAGTGCAAGCAAGTTATACTCTAAGTACTGGTGAAAGCTATAACACTAAGGTTACTCGAGAACAGTTCGACCAATTGGTTGAAAGCTTAGTCGCTAAAACCTTGCGCGCTTGTCGCAGAGCGCTGAAAGATGCAGAAGTAAGTGCATCAGAAGTGAACGAGGTGGTAATGGTTGGTGGCTCTACACGTGTGCCTGTTGTGCGTGAAAAAGTTGCTGATTATTTTGGTAAAACACCATTAACATCGATAGACCCAGATAAAGTTGTAGCGATTGGTGCAGCCATACAAGCCGATATATTGGCGGGCAATAAACCTGACAGTGATATGTTGCTGTTGGATGTCATTCCGCTATCGCTTGGTTTAGAAACCATGGGTGGTCTTGTCGAAAAGGTTATTTCTCGAAACACAACCATTCCTGTCGCGAAAGCACAAGAATTTACCACATTTAAAGATGGCCAAACCGCGATGGCAATTCACGTTTTACAAGGTGAACGTGAACTAGTTGATCATTGTCGTTCTTTAGCTCGATTTGAACTGAGAGGCATTCCAGCAATGGCAGCAGGTGCTGCGCATATTCGCGTCACATTTAAAGTAGACGCTGATGGCTTGTTACAAGTATCTGCAATGGAAAAATCAACTGGCGTTGAAGCAAGTATCGAAGTTAAACCATCTTTTGGTCTAGATGAATCTCAGATTTCAAACATGATCGTATCGTCTATGACCCATGCGCAAGAAGATATGCAAGCACGTATGATAAAAGAGCAGCAGGTTGAAGCACAACGTGTTATTGAGTCAGTGCAATCGGCGATTGACGCTGATGGCGCACTTTTAAGCGAACAAGAATTAAATGATATTACGGCAGGTATAGCGTCACTTGCCGCTATCAGTGAAAAAGCAGAAGCAGCAGAGCTAATCGAAGCTGCTATTGAACAGTTAAACAAGTTAACAGCAGATTTTGCAGAACGTCGCATGGATTCTTCTATCCGTGCAGCATTGTCTGGGCAATCTGTTGACAAAGTATAGGTGAGTTATGCCACAAATTATTTTTTTACCACATGAAGAACTATGTCCAGATGGCGCGGCTGTTGAAGCAGAGCAAGGTGAAAGCGTACTTGATGTTGCTTTGAGAAGTGATATTGGTATTGAACACGCATGTGAGAAAGTATGCGCGTGTACAACATGTCATGTGGTTATCCGTGAAGGTTTTGATTCATTAGACGAAAGTGATGAACTTGAAGACGACATGCTAGATAAAGCCTGGGGTTTGGAGCCTGAATCACGCTTAGGGTGTCAAGCCATTATCAAAGACGAAGATTTAGTGGTAGAAATACCGAAATACACGGTCAATATGGTGTCTGAAAATCACTAGGAAGCTTTTAGATTTTAAAAGAATCTTTTCAAAAGCCAGTTGATGTATATTCAACTGGCTTTTTTACATCTCAGCAATGCCGGAGCAGCTACAACGAAGCTAGGATATATTAATTACCTCAATAGAATCTTCAATATCGTCATCTGGTGGCACACTTGCGTGTTCAAACACTGGCTGATCGAAACCTATATCGCCCTCTGCAAAAGCTTCTCCAGTCGCTTGCAACCCTTTAAAATCGTATAGACTAAAGTCCGCAAGGTGTGAAGGCACGACATTAGTCAACGCTCTAAACATTGATTCAATTCTGCCGGGATGTTGCTTATCCCATAACTGCAACATCTGCTTAATATTTTGTCGTTGAAGATTTTCTTGAGAGCCACATAAATTGCACGGAATAATGGGGTAGTTTTTACCCGCCGCGTACTTTGCAATATCTTTTTCGCGGCAATAAGCAAGGGGTCTTATAACAATATGCTTGCCATCGTCCGTCACAAGTTTAGGTGGCATGCTTTTTAAGCTACCGCCATAAAACATATTTAAAAATAGTGTTTCAATAATGTCATCGCGATGATGGCCAAGCGCAATTTTTGTCGCACTTAATTCACTCGCCGTTCGATACAAAATTCCACGACGTAATCGTGAGCACAGTGAACAGGTAGTTTTACCCTCTGGAATTTTTTCTTTAACAATAGAATAAGTGTCTTCGTTAACCACTTGATAGTCTACACCCAAGCTGGATAGGTATTGTGGTAGCACATGCTCTGGAAATCCCGGTTGCTTTTGATCTAAATTAACCGCGACAATGGAAAAAGAAATAGGCGCAACTCGCTGCATATGTAGTAAGGTGTCGAGCAATGTATAACTATCTTTCCCGCCAGATAAACACACCATTATTTTGTCGCCATCCTCAATCATATTGAAATCAGCGATTGCTTTACCTGTGTCGCGTCTGATGCGTTTTTCAAGCTTATTGAAATTATTTGATTGCTTTTGATGTTCTGCCATTTGTGCGCCCAATTGAACTGATTTTCCGCGCGCGGATTATAGCAAAAACAACTAAAAAATACTTTCGAACAACTCCGATGTGTAGTAGTTTAATGCCGCAATAAAAATAACAAACATATTGGAGTAGTAATGAAACGGTTTTTAATCATGAGTGCGCTGGCATCAACCCTTGTTGCCTGCGGCGGATCTTCAGATTCTGGTGTTACGCCACCACCGCCTCCGCCTCCACCTACAAACGCTGAACCTTCCATGTCCGGTACTTACAGTCAAACTGTCAAAGCCGCAGTATCGACGGATATAGTGTTTTCAGCGTCTGATGCTGATGGCGACGAGTTAACCATTTCAATTGATAATGCGCCAAGCTGGCTTAACTATACTTTCGAATCAAATGAACTAACCGTGTCTGTAGAACCCGGCTTTTTTGATATTGCAGAGCATAGCGTCGATATCACCTTATCTGACGGAACCGCGTCGAAAGGCTATTCTTTAAAAATTGAGGTTGAAGATAATCCTAGTGCTTGGGGTGACATAGAACTAACACACGAAGAGTTAACTGGCGCTTGGAAAGTATCTGGTTCAGAGACTAGCTATAACCTATTTGTTGATGGTCGCGGTGTAATGTCTCATGAAGATACATACTCTCCGCTTGATTGGCAGTCATCCGATGGTATTTCCGTAAACGTATTGACTGCCTACTGCACAGAAGCATGTGACGCGCAATATAATGAGACGTGGCAAATTGTTGCTCAGCAGGAAAACAAGATCAGAGTAAGCATAGGTTCAGGTGACTCAGTGGAAGTTGTTGAATTAACAAAAGCCGATACTATCCAGCTAACAGATTACTATACGTCGACGCTAGAGCCTGATCTTTACGCCGAACTAGTGACGTTCAATGGCACCGAACAAGATAATGTAACCGTCAATATCGGTGATTTTTCTTTTGGAAGGTATTCGTATACCAACCTTACAGGTAGTGTCATAGGGCAGTGGACGCAAAGCAATGACAAGGCAGAAATGGATTCATTTGCGAATAATCAAGCATACAGTCTGACAATTAATGTTGAAAATTCAATGACATGTTGTGAAACCGTTCAAGCTGAGTTTGCATTCAAAGTAAGGTCTGTAACCTTAAACCCTGGGCACAATGAACAACTCATACAAAGAACAGTTTATGACATTGAATGGGCAAACGCAGAAGGTCGTGATCCTCAGCATTATGAAACTGACGGTCAACTTATTTCAGAAGTTTTAGGTACTGTGAGCAGTGAGCAATTGTTGATACCAATTGAGAAAGTATCGGTACCAAGCAACTTAGCAAACAAAACTTGGTTAGGACCAAAATCAATTCGATTAGACGAAGGTGCGTTGGCTGAAAGTGAGCTTGAATATGGTGGACAAATGTTTTCATTTAGCTCGGAAACTGCGGGAGAGTTACTGTTTTCCAATTTAGCCGGTGATGCTTTAGAATCTGCGTCATTCTCGTGGCAAAACAATGGTGATGACGCAATATTAACTGTTGGCAGCGTAGATTTAAAACTAGAATTTTTTATGCTTCCCAATGATCAACTAGCGGCTGCTATTTATCATGAAACTTACGCTGAATTGCGCAGTTTTGTCGAATATAATCCACCAACTTATACCTCACAAGACTATCAACAAACGTTTTATGATGTAGGGTTTAATGATTTGTTCGATGACCAAAAAACGGTGCTGGATTTTAGTGATTCATCGCCTTACACCATGAATACTGAAACCAATGGCAGTTTAACTTGGTCGTCTAGTTTATCGTGTAGTGATGGTGAAACATTTGAGCAATGTTTAACAAGAGTCATAGACTCTGGGCAATATGTCTTGATTCGTAACGTTGAGTTTTTTGATAGAGTGGATGATAAATATCACGCGATATATAAAATTCGATTATACCTTGATGGAGCGCTCGAAAGAGGCTGGAATTCTCGCCGTATTTACCAAGTTGCGACTGAGTAACAGACTTATAATTTTCAGACAAAAAAAAAGGGATAAGCAGGGGGCTTATCCCGTGGTCAAGGGCAGTCCTTTGCATCTTTGAATGGAAATCCGTAAGGGATTTTCAAGAAGTCAGCGTTAAATACGGCGACGTTGCTATAAAGGATCAATGCTAATTAAAAATTATGCAGCTTTTGTTTCTGCCACGTTATCGCTTTGTCTTATCAGGTAATCAAACGCACCTAACGATGCACTTGCGCCGCTGCCCATGGCAATAATGATTTGTTTGTAGGCACAATTTGTAACATCACCTGCGGCAAATACGCCTGGCATTGATGTTGCGCCTTGGCCATCTACGATGATCTCACCACGCTCTGTCAAATCAATCGTATTTTGCAAAAACTCGCTGTTTGGCACCAGTCCAATTTGAACAAAAATGCCTGATAAATTCAGCTGCTTCTCTTCACCTGACACTCTATCTGTGTAATGCAAGCCTGTAACTTTATTGCCATCACCCAGCACTTGCGTCGTTTGTGCATTTTTAACGATGGTAATGTTATTTAGTGAATGTGCTTTTTTCACTAAAACGTCATCTGCACGCAATGTGCTGTCAAACTCTAAAACCGTCACGTGATTAACAATCCCTGCCAAATCTATTGCCGCTTCGATACCCGAGTTACCGCCACCAATAACGGCTACATCTTTTTGCTTAAACAAAGGTCCGTCACAGTGCGGGCAATAAGCCACGCCTTTTCCTTTGTACTCAGTTTCGCCCGGCACATTCATTTGCCTCCAACGAGCACCGGTTGCAAGGATGATTGACTTACTTTGCAATTTAGCTCCATTTTCTAGTTCAACTTCGATATTGCCATTTTGAGAGACGGCTGTTGCGCGCTGTCCTGTCATAATATCGACGTCATAATCTTTAACATGCTCTTCTAAGCTGGCGACTAACTTTGGCCCTTCAGTAGCTTTTACTGAAATAAAATTTTCGATACCCACGGTATCCATTACTTGCCCGCCAAACTTGTCAGCAACTAGGCCTGTGCGTATCCCTTTGCGCGCGGCGTATACAGCTGCCGAAGCACCCGCTGGACCTCCACCGACGATCAATACATCGTATGGTTTCTTGGCATTTAATTTTTTAGCTTGCGTTTTAGCGGCGTTGGTATCAATTTTACTGACGATATCTGTTAGCGAAATTCGACCTTGTGAAAAGACTTCATCGTTAAGCATAACTGTCGGCACGGCCATGATGTTTTTAGCGTCAACTTCATCTTGAAACAGCGCACCATCGACCATGGTATGTCTAATATTAGGATTTATCGCGGCCATCATATTTAGCGCCTGAACAACATCTGGGCAGTTTTGGCAACTTAGCGAAATATATGTCTCAAAATGAAATGTGCCCTCGAGATTTTTAATCTGCTCTGCAATATCTGCTTCCACTTTTGTTGGATGACCACCGATATGTAAAAGCGCTAAAACTAGTGAGGTAAATTCGTGGCCCAACGGAATACCGGCAAAAGCAACTTGGTTGCCTTGCTCATTAGATAGCGTCATAGACGGAACGCGAGCGTCTGGGGTGTCGTTGGTTTGTATCGAGATTTTTGAAGATAACGTATCAAGTTGCTCAGCCAATTGCTTTAGCTCTAGCGATTTAGCGCTGTTATCAAGTGCAAGCGACAATACGATGTTGTTTTTAATGTGTTGTAAGTAAGCTTTAAGTTGATCAACTAACTGTGCATTTAACATAGTTAACTCCTGATAATTAAAAAAAGCCAGCGCGAAGAGAAGGGAAGCGCTGGCATAAACTGCCCAAGTTGGGCTACGAAGGAAAACCTTCAGCGAGCGGAATTTTGTTGTATTGGAGGCGCTAGGGCGCCTCTAATACTATTGCAACCTAGATCTTACCTACTAGGTCTAACGATGGAGCCAATGTTTCTTCTCCTGGTGTCCATGCTGCAGGGCATACTTCACCGTCGTGTTCAGCCACATATTGTGCTGCTTGAACTTTACGAACAAGTTCAGAAGCGCTTCGGCCAATACCTAAATCGTGAATCTCTGCTATTTTGATTTCACCTTCTGGGTTAATCACAAAAGTACCACGAAGTGCTAGACCGTCTTCTTCAATCATTACACCAAAGTTTCGGCTAATTTTACCTGTTGGGTCACCAATCATTGGGAATTGAATCTTGTTAATCGTGTCAGATGAATCGTGCCATGCTTTGTGCGTGAAGTGGGTGTCTGTTGATACAGAGTAAATCTCTACACCCATATCCTGAAGCTGTGCATAGTGATCTGCCATATCACCTAATTCTGTTGGACAAACAAAGGTAAAGTCTGCAGGGTAAAAGAAGACCACTGACCATTTTCCAAGTAAGTCTGCTTCGCTTACGTCAATAAAATCACCTTTGTGAAAAGCTGTAGCGTTAAATTCTTTAAGTTTGGTATTGATAATTGATTGAGTCATTATTGTTCTCCGTTAAAAGTTTACGGAAGCTAGTGTATGACGCTATCAAATATAGATAAAATTGATTGATTAGATTATTACAATCGGAAAAATAGATTAGGAAAGCTGGCCTTTTAAATGAGGATTTGATGTTGTTGGTTTAAGCCACCTATGCGGTGGCTGTTTTTCGTTTATTATGAGCAAAAAGTAGTGCGATTAAGGCAACAATACCAACGGCGATGCCAATGGGTTTACCCTGTTCCATCGGGAGGTCAAAGCCAATATCTGCCGTCATAATATAGCTAATAGTAATGCTGGTACCGATAATGGCAGGTAAACTTGTTATCCAATGAAATGCGTTTCGACGATAGATGTAAATACTTGCTAACCACAATACGCTTGTAGAAAGTAGCATGTTTGAAAAAGCAAAATAACGCCAAATCAATGAGAAATCTATCTTAGTCATAAAGTAGGCGATGATTAGAATAGGTGTCGCTAATAGCAAACGATTACGAATACTTTGGGGAATACTAAAGGCATCAACAATGGTTAATCGTAAGCTTCTAAAAGCGGTATCACCTGATGTTATTGGGAAGATAGCAACGGCAACAATCGCCATTATGCCACCGACAACGCCAAGATAAAGAGTCGATATTTGATCAACCACCAATCCTGGACCACCCTGATCTAGGACGCTTTTTAATTCCTCATAGCCACCAGGGAAAGCTGCGATACCAGCGAGTGCCCATACACAACCCACTACACCTTCTGAAATCATGGCACCATAGTAGACAGGGCGTACATATTTTTCATTGGTTAGGCAACGTGCCATTATGGGTGCTTGAGTAGAATGAAATCCACTAATAGCGCCACAGGTGATGGTGAGAAACAATAACGGCCAAACAGGTAGGCCATTGGGATTCGGCGCGAGTAAGTCTTCACTGTAGAGTTCGTGATTGAAATATGCGAAAAAACTATCTCCAGTAGGTAAATGAGGCGCTGATACCAGTAATGAAATGGCGATAGATACTGTCATTACAATCATAAGTAGGCCAAACACGGGATACAATTTAGTGATAATTTTATCAATAGGTAGCAAGGTTGCTAAAAAGTAATAGCCTAAAATAACCACTACCCAAAAAGTATTGTTTGCCAAAATTGTACCGTCAAAATAAGCGAGATTACTTAGTAACCCGGCAGGGCTCATGATAAATACAACCCCGACGAAAAACAGTAACATGGCGGTAAACAGCAGCATAATCGCTTTAAAAGTTTTATTGACATAATGACCCGCTATCTCAGGTAAACTTTTACCTCCTTCTTTTATACTCAACACCCCAGAAAAATAGTCATGTACGGCGCCACCAATGACATTACCTATTACTATCCATATGAGCGCAACTGGGCCATATAATGCGCCTAAAATAGGGCCAAATATTGGTCCGACACCAGCGACATTGAGAAACTGAATGAGATAGGCTTTTACTGGATGAACTGCTACATAATCAACCCCTTCGCTGTATTTCGCTTGAGGAGTCTCGGCACTGGGATCGATGCCTGATTGTTTCTCAATAAACGGGCTATAAAGTTTGTAACCTAAAAACAAAATGGTCAGGCAAATAAAAAATATAAGCATAGTATACGCGTGGTGCAGTTAAAGATTCTTTAAGCGTAGCGCTAAGTTATTGAATTTGCGAATTGATGAGGCAAAAAAAAGCCACCTCGATGGTGGCTTTTTGATTTGATAAAAATTACCAAATTTTAACTCTGTTTTCCGGCGCAATATACATCTTGTCGCCTTCTTTAACATCAAATGCCTCATAGAATTCTGGCATGTTTGATAAACTTCCTAATGCTCTAAATTCTGCAGGTGAATGCGGGTCTGTCTCGACACGGTTACGCATAGATTTTTCTACAATCTTTGAGCGCCATATCTGAGCAAAACCCATGAAGAAACGCTGATCGCCTGTCAATCCGTCAATAACGGGCGCTTCTTTACCATTTAACGATGCTTTGTAAGCTTTATAAGCGATAGTAACGCCTGATAGGTCACCAATGTTTTCGCCTAAAGTAAGCTTGCCATTAACAGCCAAATCATCAAACACTTGATAGCCATCGTATTGCGCCACTAGTTGTGTCGTGCGCTTTTTGAACTCTTCGAGATCTTGGTCTGTCCACCAGTTACGCAAGTTACCTTCTGCGTCGTAGCGACTTCCCTGATCGTCAAAACCATGGCCCATTTCGTGACCAATAACAGCGCCTATACCACCGTAGTTCACTGCGTCATCTGCAGCCATATTGAAAAATGGCGGTTGCAAAATAGCGGCTGGAAAAACGATTTCGTTTGCCGGTGGCATATAGTAAGCGTTGACTGTTTGTGGTGTCATTAGCCATTCCCATTTTTGAATAGCGCCACCTAGTTTAGCCACTTGCTTGTTATGAGCGTCTTGGTTAGCACGCATGATGTTGCCAACAAGGTCACCACGTTTAATTTCTAGGCCACTGTAATCCTGCCATTTGTCCGGATAACCAATCTTTGGTGTGAATGCCGCCAGCTTAATTTGAGCTTGCTTTTTGGTATCTTCAGACATCCACTCTAAGTCATTAATGCTTTCACCGTAGGCATTGCGTAAGTTCTCCACTAAAACACTCATGCGGGTTTTCGCTTCTGGCTTGAAGTAACGTCCTACATAAACCTTACCGATGACTTCACCTAAACTACCGTTAACAACAGATACACCGCGTTTCCACGCTTCTCTTTGTTCTTTACGACCACTAACTTGACGACCATAAAAGTCAAAGTTTTCATCATCGATTGCTTTCGTTAAATAGCTTGCATAGCTACTTAGCGCGTGGAAACGTAAATACGTTTTCCAGTCGGTCATCGAGGTATCAGCAAAGATTTCACCAAAGGCTTTCACAAAGTCAGGTTGGTTAATAATGATATCTTGTTGGTTAGCAACACCTTGTGCAGTTAGATAATTTGTCCAGTTAAACTTGTCAGTTACTGTGTTCAAATCTGCCACAGCAAATTTATTGTAACGCTTCTCACTGTCACGTGTTTGAACGCGGGTCCAGTGATGCTCGGCTAACTTTGTTTCAATTGCCATGACAGTATCAGCTGCTTGGCTACCATTTTTAAAGCCAGCTAATTGATACATGTTAGCGATGTGTTTTTTATAACCATCGCGCATCGTTTCGAAGCGCTCGCCTTCATTAAAGTAATAATCACGATCTGACAAGCCTAAACCAGATTGCCAAATATGCGTCGCGTAACGTGTTGATTCTTTTGCGTCGATTGAAATGTAAAACGCAAGTGGGCTGCCTAATCCTTTAGCTTGGTAAGTACCAAAGAACGTAGCCAAATCATCTTTGCTTTTTAAGCCGGCGATCTCATTAAGCACAGGCATGATAGGCTCAATACCTTTTGCTTCTCTCGCGTCTTTGTCCATATAAGAGTTAAACAAATCAGCAACTTTTTGCTCATCGCTACCTTGTTGTAAATTAGGCGTAGCCGCTAATTCTTCGATGATTGATTTTACCGCTTCTTCTGACTCATCACGTAGGTCATAGAAAGAACCAATAGCGGTTTTGTCTGCTGGAATCTCATGTTTGTTTATCCAGCCACCGTTAACGTAACGGTAGAAGTTGTCTTGTGGTCTAACACTCAGATCCATATTAGCTTTATCAATACCGGAAGCTAACGCCGTCTTTTGCATTGCAGGCTTTTCTGCGACATCTGATGAGCTGTTACAGCCAGCCACCAAAAGCAGAGAAGTACATACTGCACCCGTTATAAGTGTTTTCATAATCTCTCTCTTAATCTTTTTTTGAGCCGTTAAGGTCTATAGGTGACCTTTTTAGTACTTAGGCAGTGTAAATGAGATGTAAGCAATAAATCTAGACTTTGACATATTCGTTTACAACTTTTGCATACAATGTGTATGGATATGCTGACACTAGGACAGTTTGTGCCGTCTATGCGACCTAGCGTATCGTTATTGAGAATTGTGTAAAAATAATTGAATTGCCGATTCACACATTTCATCAATCGGGCTTTGCTCGTGGTATACACCATCAATCGCAAGTCGTGCAATTCCATGAAGCGTTCCCCAAATAACTTGGGACAATCGCAAGCTTTTGATATGCCGAGGCAACACACCTTGTTCTTGCCAGTAGCTAGTCATGTTGAGTTGTTGTTCAAAAGACGGGTAGGCCGCACTTTTTAGACGTGATGTTCCTTTGTTTTCTTTCCAAATAGTGGCGCCAAACATAAGGTCATAAAGCTTATTATTCTCTATGGCAAATTGCATGTAGTGGAAAACAAAGCGTCGGTAAACTTGCTCTGCACTGAGATCATCTTTTTCTGCGAAAAGCGCACTAAAACTTGCACTCCAACGTTTAAATCCTGCTGCAGCGACTTCACAAAGTAGATCATTCTTATCAGCAAAGTGATGGTAGGCGGCGGTACGTGATACGCCAATTTCTACTGCTAACTTTCTAAAGGACAAGGCTTCAACACCGTGTGTCTCAATATACTGTGTTGCACCGTCAACTAGTGCGCTTTTTAAATCGCCGTGATGATACTTCTTTTTCATCATTAGAGTGTTTTCCGTGAGCGTAAAGCGACATCAGAAAAAATGAGTCCTGCCACTAAAGACATAAAGATCAAAAATGTTGTTGAACCGATATTGTCTGTCGCAACCATCATTTCACCAGACACTAAAGAGTTTAAGCCGATGTAAACTTTACTGCCCGGAACAAGAACAACTAACCCAAGTAGCTTAACGATGCTTGAAGGAAGGTTTCTAATGCGAGAGAACAAATTGCTGTATACGCCGAGTGCAAAGGCACCTACAAATGCGCCCAAGGCTGCACCTAAGTACTCTGCGCCTAATATGCTGGCGCCAAATGCAACGTAGCCCGATAAAATGCCCCAAACTGCGTCTTTCTTTCTCGACTTAAATGAGATCACCAGCGAAATAGATAAAATAGTCACCGCTAACCAAGCCGTCCAAGCCGGGATTACCTCTGGCGCAACGTACTCGCCAATCCCCCATAGTTTGGTACCAATAGCCATACCTAAGACGGCGCCAAAATAAAGCTTAAATAGCATCATTAAGGCGTCCATAATACGCGCGGTACCGGACATTAAATGTCTTGCTGCTAACTCTGATAGTCCTAGTGTGAGGGCAAGACCTGGAATAAAGACGATGACACTCGATAGGATAATAAGTGGCGCGTTAATGTGTGGATCGATAAGGGTAATTGCTGAAGCACAAAGTGCGCAGGTAAGTGCAGCTAGAGGTTCTAACATTTCTGCGATTCGGCTAGAACGTTCGGCCCAAAAAACATACAAACCGACAATGAAGCCTAAAATAGTCGACCAAAACACATCATTCCAGCCAGTATTCATTAGCATGGCAAAGGCACCAGATGCCGCACCAAACGATAGAAAGGTTAAAAACTTGCCATAGGGGTCATGCTTATCTGCAATTTCGTCTAAGCGTTCAATCGCTTCAGATAAAGTGCGTTGCCCCGTTTCTAATTCATCAACGAGCTGGTCGGTACGGGCTAAAGCACCAAGGTTTAGATCGCCAGGTTTTACCCTGATATGATAATTGAAATCTTGTGACTCTTCGTTAGATAAAACAAAGGTGAGGGCAGTTGGCGTGACCATAAAGCTCGCTTCAATTTGCAATAGCTTAGCAACATTTTGCAGATGCGCTTCTAAACGATAGGCTGGCGTACCAAATTTATGCAATGCTTTACCTAGGCGAATAATAAATCGTCTTTTTTCGTCAAACACTGAATCCATAGTCACTACATACTTGCACCAATTACATGGGCTATATTGTTACCAAATTTTGATAAAAATGTAAGCGCTAGTTGAACTTAATCGAACTTTTTATGCCAATAATGAATGTGGATTCATAACTGATTGGTGTAGTAGACTATGGCGCATTGTTGTCTTAGTGGCAGCGCGTTGTTAATTACAAAGGTGAAATATGACTTTATTGATTATTCTAGGTGTGTTGTTCGCGGGATTAGCCATTATGGTGGCGGTTGGCGAAAAACATGGAAAACCTATGACGGATGAACAAAAACAAAAATTTGGTAAAATCTTGCCTATTTTAATGGTCATCATGTTGGTATCGGCTACGTTCAAAGCTTGTACAGGTTAGTCGCTGACGTCACTTCACCGTCACTATCGTAACTTTGTTCCAACATTGTCAGATTATTTTTGTCGTCTATCGTTAGAATACTGGTGCTTCGAGTGCCGTATTCTGGCGACACAATAAAAATACTGCTCAGTAAGTGCTCCCAATCAATGCCTATGCCTGTTTCAGGCAACTCTTCAATAGATGCTTTTTCTTTATTTGTCATTAGTGCAAGTAGCGCTTGCTTTGATAATTGTTCGCTCGCAACAAGAGAACTTAACGCATTCACACCTTTTGCCATCTTTGGCCAAATGTCGTCAATAGCGCCATTGCACAAGGCGTGAAACCCATTGTTTAGTGTGACAAAGCGATTAGATTTATTGTCAAAACATTTTATGCCGTTGACGTCGCCGTAAACAATATTAAAGCCTGCATAGCTTTGCCCGTGTTCATCTAAATATTGCTCAAAATCCTGTGTATCCATACTCAGTGCCATAGTGACCAGTTCGCCTCTACTTGGTTTAACTAACTGCACATGTTTGTTGGCAATGTCGACACTGCGGTAATTTGTTAAGGCGGCAAATTTCTTTGCTTTATTAACGCCAAGCCAAGTCCCACCTGCTTGCAAATCTTTGCCGGCTAAAATAGCAGGTGATTGCCACCAATGCATACTTTGCGTTTCGCGCAAATGAAATTCATCGCGATTAGCGCATACCACTAGTGGGTATTTGGGGTGTTGGTTGATTGCAAAAAACAAAATACACATCAAGTAAACCTATTTATCCAGTACGAATCTCTTTAACCATAGGTTAAGCTTAGCTAAAATAAGGCGAAATTTTAATGGGAAAGCGTTATGCAGGAATTAGTCAAGCCTAATCTTAAAGGTAAAGTATCGGATTTAGAGTGGCAATTGCGCGTTGATTTGGCCGCGTGCTATCGCCTTTTAGCGTTGCATGGTTGGGATGATCTGATATACACACACATTTCCGTTCGAATCCCGGACACTGAACACGTGTTAATTAATGCCTTCGGACTCACCTTTGAAGAAATAACGGCATCAAACCTGGTTAAAATTGATCTAGAAGGGAATAAAATAGATCCAGAATTTCCTTTTGAAATTAATCCTGCCGGTTACACTATTCACAGTGCCATACATGAAGTACGACACGATGATATCTGTGCTTTACATGTGCATACCAACGAAACTATCGCCATTGCCAGCTTAAAACAAGGTTTACAGCCATTGAGTCAATATGCAGCGTTTGCATTAGCTTCGATGAGCTATCACGACTATGAAGGTTTAGCGGTAAACCAAGATGAAAAGTTGCGTTTGCAACAAGATCTAGGTGACAAAAACTTTATGCTGCTAAGAAATCATGGTGCACTCACTATGGGGCGCACTATCGGTGATGCCTTTATGCATATGTATGACTTGATTCGAGCTTGTCAGGTACAGCTTCACATTCAGTCGACTGGGCAAGAACCTATATATGTGCCACAAAGCGTGATTGACGGTATAAAAGCACAGGCAAATGTTGTTCATACAGGATTAACAGGCGGCCAAAAAGCGTGGCCAGCAATGTTAAGGCGCGTACATAAAATCGATCCCTCTTTTGCAGAGTAAAATTAATAATGAAAATAACCCATGTAGAAATTTTTGATATTCATTGTCCTGATCGCGAGCAATGGAATCCTGTTTTTATTCGTATACATACTGATGAAGGCATCCACGGTGTTGGTGAAGCAGGCTTGGCTTATGACTGGGGGCACAGCGCAGCAGCAGCCATGATCAAAGAAATTGCTGAAGCTGTTTTAATTGGGTTTAACCCATTTAATACCGAGCTTTTATGGTCGAGAATGCTCAGAGAAAGTTTCTGGGGACTGGGTGGTGGACCCGTCATTTATGCTGCGATGAGCGCAATAGATACAGCGCTTTGGGATATTAAAGGCAAAGCACTCGGTTTACCTGTTTATCAATTGTTAGGCGGTAAAACCAATGGAAAATTGCGTACTTACGCAAGCCAATTACAATTTGATTGGGATACTGAGTGTAAAAAACTGTTAGCACCTGAAGAATATGGTGAAGCGGCACTCAAGGCTGTTGCACAAGGTTATGATGCGGTAAAAGTTGACCCTATTGTTTATGACAAAGATGGTAACTCGTCCTTTGATCGCACTAAGTTATTCACAAGGCCTCAAATGCGACTATTTGGTGATCGCTTGAGAGCCATTCGAAATGCCGTTGGCGACGACGTGGATATCATTTTTGAATCTCACTCTTTGATGGGCGCAGCATCAGCTATTCAAATGGCGGAAGTTATCGAGGAAGTAGGCTGTATGATGTATGAAGAGCCAGTTAATTACCTTAATTCTGCCGTCCATAAAAAAGTTGCAGACAATGTTAATGTGCCTATTGCTGGCGGGGAGCGTTTGTACCATCGTTGGGATGTACGTCCATATTTTGAGGACCAAAGTATTGATGTATTACAACCGGATGTTGGACTATGCGGCGGTTTCACTGAAGCTAAAAAAGTGTGCGACTACGCGGATGTTTACGATATTCGCGTGCAGGCCCATGTATGCGGTGGTCCTGTTGCTACGGCGGCGTCTTTGCATTTAGAAACAGCGATTCCGAATTTCTTAATCCACGAGCATCACACTTATGCGATAAAACAGTGGAATAGAGAATTGTGTATTCAAGACCCGCAACCTGTTGACGGATTTTTTGAAGCGCCAGACACGCCAGGTATTGGTATAGAGTTAAATGATGATGTAGTAAAACGTTCGCCGTATGTAGTTGTAAAGTGAACTAATTTTAAAAATTAGGTCTAATTTTCCGAATACAATTGTTTAAAAAGGATATTTATGTCTGGAAAAACTAGAGCGTTTTTTACATTTACTACATTATTGTGTTTAACAACTCTGCTTGCTGGCTGCGCCGGTCAAAAGGCGGGTACTAAAAGTAGCGTCGTTGATTACCTTTATCCAAACATCGAACAAAAAACGATAACACCCTCTATCCCTAAACTTAAATTACCTTTAAAGGTAGGGATAGCCTTTGTTCCTGAAAGCAGTGACAAAGATTATGGTTACAATGAATGGACTAGCAAACGTTATGATGGCAGTTTGCAAGAAACCGTAAAAATGGAATTGTTGTCTAAAGTCGCGCAACAATTTAAGCAACTGGATTATGTGCAAACAATCGAAATCATTCCAAGTGCATATTTAACACCAGGTGGCGGTTTTAACAACTTAGCCCAAATAAAAACCATGTATGAAGTCGACGTTGTTGCTTTGGTAGCCTATGACCAAGTGCAATTTACGCACGAAGGCTTATCATCTCTAAGCTATTGGACGATAGTAGGTGCATACGTAGTAAAAGGTGAAAAAAACGACACCAACACCATGATGGATACGGTGGTAGTCGATATCGATAGTCAAAAAATGCTATTTCGAGCGCCGGGCATTAGCCGAGTAAAAGGCACTGCGACTCCTGTAAATCAAAGCGAGCAGCTCAAAGCTGACAGTGAACAAGGGTTTGATTTGGCTACATCAGATATGATCACCAACTTGCATACGCAACTGGCGATGTTTGAGCAAGATATTCAAAACAATAACAAAACAGTGGAAGTAAGCTACAAACCAGGTTATTCCTCTAGTAGTGGTACCATCCATGTTGTTTTATTAATTCTTGCTTATGCATTAGTTCGAAGAAAGCGAGTTGTTTAAAAGAAAAAGCCTGCAAAAGCAGGCTTTTTTGTTTCTATTTGATATCGACAGTTAACTATAAGTAACCGGTAGGGCAGTAGTATATTTGATTTCTTCCATAGCAAAACTTGAAGATATGTCAGAAAAGTCAGCTTTTTCGATAAGCTCTTGGTAAAAAGCGTCATAAGCTTTCATGTCTGGTACTACAACTTTTAGCAGGTAATCGACTTCGCCACTCATGCGATAAAACTCGACAATTTCAGGCATAGCATCGGCAACTGCAGCAAACTTTTCTAACCAAGCCTGGTTATGTTGATTGGTCTTTACCATAACAAACGTAGTTAATCCGACATTGAGTTTTTCTGCATCGGCTAAAGCAACTTTGCCACGAATGATTCCCGCTTTTTCCATTGCCTGAATTCTGCGCCAACAAGGCGTTGCAGACAGACCCACTTTTTCTGCTAGGTCATTCATGGAAATACTAGCATCCTGTTGCAAGATTTTTAGAATATGTTGATCAAACTTGTCCATAAATTTGGACTCTTAAATGAAAATTCTCAGAACAGAGTAAAGGATAAAATGCTATTTTAAAAGCTATAACACTGCTTTGGTGTAGAATAAGCGATAGTTAAGAATATGTCTTTGGGTAGATTTTCCTGCCAATAGTGCCAGTAATCTTGGTATGTAGTCATTAAGTACATAACAGGAAAATTGCTAGCTAACATCACGTGAGCCGCTGTGCAATGTAACAACAATAGTTCGATAATGCGTTGTTGCAACTTAAGCATTTTTTCTTGCTCAGCGTCATCGCCAACTAGCATCATTTCTATACCACTTACCTTCCAAAATACTCTGTCGCAGTGCAAGTGATGCACTGCCGTTTCGTAGTCATTCCAATCAAGACTTTTTTGCGCAAGACCACTAATTCCTGCATGACAAATGACGCAGCGTAAGTTGGGTACATCGCTTAGCAGCTGATTAATTGTGGGAACAATATTTGGTAACGTGATGTTGCATTGCAGTTCAAAGTGCAGGTTTGCATTTGCAAGCATGGTAAATTTATCAAGGATATCTTTTTGGCTGAAAGTGGCGTCAAAAGAATCTTCTAATATATCCCTAACACCGACGACAGATTGATACTGCGTTAGTTTTCTAAGATGTTGTTCAAACATCGCCAATGGCAAACTAAAATCCAGGTAAGCAACACTGCGTAACTGCTCTATTTCTAGTGACTCAACATATGCAATCTCTTGCCAAGGGTGTTCGTTGTTAAATCCTGCTTCTATATGAACCACACCGCTGCTTATCAATGGGGTGGGTAGTTGAGGAGTCGATAGCCTTGCTTGCTCAACAACTCGTGCTTTGTTTGGCCAATGCGGCGCATTATCTAACTTTAGCCATTGATAGTGGCCGTGTGGTTGCGCAATCAGGTGGATATGGCTATCGATAACGTTCATTACTTTGCCGTGTAACCGCCATCTATTACCTGTAATGATCCGGTGATAAACGATGCTTTATCAGATGCCAAGAAAGCTACAAGTTCAGCCACTTCTTGTGGTTTGCCAATGCGCCCAAGTGGCTGCATTTCTGCCTCTTCTTGGTGAACTTTGTCGAGTGATTCCCCCGAGGTTTGGCAGTAGTTCTCGATTGCTTTATGGTATAGCGGCGTTTCAATTGTACCAGGGCACACTGCATTTACACGGATATTGAATGCGGCATAATCGAGAGCAGTTGTTTTCGCCATTGAGGCTAGCGCTGCTTTAGTTAAGTTGTATGCGAAAGAGTTGTACTTGCCGACAAGGGCTTGATCAGAAGACATGATAATAATGGTGCCGGCCTGATTTGCTTTCATATTGGGTAAGGTGGCTTTAATCGCATTGAATGCGCCTTTGACGTTTAGTGCAAACATTTGGTCTAGTTGTTGCTCTGACGTCTCTTCAATATTTGCCGACAAATGCTTGCCTGCGTTACACACCAAACAATCAATATTATGCGTCTTTGTAATGAGGGTGATAGCACTATGAATCGCCTCAGTGTCGGTTACATCACATGGAATATGCTGACCATATTCACCGGGAGCGATGTCTAGATTAAATACATCATGGTCTTGTGAAGCAAATTTTTTAGCGATTGCAAGCCCGATACCTGAACTGCCACCTGTAATAACGCATACTTTATTCATAGAAAGTCGAGTTTTATGTTGTTTTTTCTCAGTATACCTAATTTTACCTAATAAAACGCAACACCCCTGTTATAATATGCAAAAACAGTAAAGGGTTGGAACATGAAAGTTTGTGGTGTTGAATTGAAAGGGAATGACGCAATTATTTGTGTGATGTCTTTGGCTAACGGACTCTATGATTTGCCGAGAATTAGAGTACCTAAAATTGCTATCAATGACGCGGGTGATGCTGAACAAATGCAAAAGTTTCAGTTTACCATAGAGAAATTGTTGCAGGATTATGCGATCGATAAAGTGGTGATCAAAGGCAGAGCGATGAAAGGTAAATTTGCCGGTGGCCCAGTAGGTTTTAAATTGGAAGCCGCTATTCAATTATTGCCCAGCGCCAATTGTGAAATAGTCTCTTCAAATTTCATTAAACAGACATTAGCAAAAACACAATTGCAAATCGACTTTAGAGATACAGGACTTAAAAAGTTTCAAGAAGGCGCATTCCAAACGGCGTTTGCGTTTTTAGAACATTATCAATCAAACAAGTAGTTTCACTTAAATATTAAAGCCCACACACCAGTGGGCTTTTTTTTATATAAAAAAACAAAAGTTTTTTAAACCTTTAATCAGTATTTTACAGATTCAAACAGCTATTCACCTTTCCTAAATTGTGATCGCATGCTTTAATTTAACAGTATACACATCTGACCACTTACCAGTGTTTAGCGAATTAATGGAGAAGAGGATGCCTGAATATAAAGCGCCCGTCCGTGACACTCAATTTGTCATGCAAGAGTTACTAAATAGCGAGCAACATTTTCAATCGTTAGGTTATGAAGATGCATCACCTGATATGGTGGACGCTATTTTAGCGGAAGCGGCAAAGTTTACCGAACAAGTTATAGCGCCATTGAATCAAATTGGCGACGAACAAGGCTGTCAATTTAATGATGGTAACGTATCCACACCAGATGGATTTAAAGAAGCCTATGCGCAGTATGTAGAAGCTGGCTGGCCGACACTTGCACAAAATATCGATTTTGGCGGACAAGGGTTACCCCATTCTTTAAATACGGCCATTGGAGAATACCTATCTGCGGCGAATCATAGTTTCGCTATGTACCCAGGACTAAGTCATGGCGCAATTGCTACATTAGAGGCACATGGCACGGAAGAGCAGCAAGCCATGTTTTTACCTAAATTAGTCGAAGGTACCTGGACAGGTACAATGTGCTTAACTGAAGCACATTGTGGTACAGACTTAGGTTTGTTGCGCACTAAAGCCGAGCTTAACGATGATGGTAGCTACGCAATTACTGGCTCTAAAATATTTATTTCTGCCGGCGAGCATGACTTGTCAGAAAACATTGTGCATATTGTGATTGCCCGAATTCCTGGATCGCCAGCAGGCACAAAAGGTATCTCACTGTTTACCGTACCAAAATTTGATGTTACTGCAGAAGGTGAAAAAGCGGATAGAAATGCTGTAAATTGTGGCTCAATTGAACACAAAATGGGCATTCATGGCAATGCGACCTGTGTTATCAACTTTGATAGTGCAAAAGGTTATCTCATTGGTGAAGTAAATCGCGGTTTGAACTGTATGTTCACTTTTATGAATGCTGCACGTTTAGGGGTAGCCAATGAAGGTGTTGGAGCATGTGAAATCTCGTTCCAAGGAGCGCTAGCCTACGCTAAAGACCGTTTACAAATGCGCTCTTTATCTGGTCCAAAGAATCCAGAAGGCGCAGCTGATCCTATCATCGTTCATCCTGATGTCCGTAGAATGTTGTTGACGCAAAAGTCGATTGCTGAAGGTGGTAGAGCACTGATAGCCTATCTAGCTCAACTTGTTGATATCGTGCATGTTCAGAAAGATCAAACAGCGGTTGATAATGCTGAACAAATACTTGCTTTGTTAACGCCTGTTGCAAAAGCGTTTTTGACAGAGCTAGCAATGGAAGCAACGAGTCATGGTGTGCAGGTCCTTGGCGGGCACGGGTTTATTAAAGAGTGGGGCATGGAGCAATTAATGCGCGACGCCAAAATAAGCTGTATTTACGAGGGTACTACGGGTATCCAAGCACTTGACCTGCTTGCACGCAAGGTATTAGGTACGCAAGGTGAAATACTCAAACCATTTGTTGCAGAAGTAACAGCATTTTGTATGGCAAATATGGCGGACGAAGCAATGGTTGAGTTCATTAAACCGATAATGGAATATGCGGGACAATTGCAAAAAATGACACAAGGTATCGGTGCAAAGGCTATGCAAAACCCTGATGAAATTGGTGGCGCATCGGTGGACTACTTAATGTTTGCTGGCTATGTAACGCTCGCATACTTTTGGGCGAAAATGGCAAAAGTTGCACAAGAAAAATTAGCCGCAGGTACGGACGAATCAGCTTTTTACCTAGCGAAAATTAATACCGCTAAGTTCTATTTTGCTCGCATTCTGCCTAGAGCATTGGGACATGCAGCTTGCGTAGAAAACGGTGTTGATACCTTAATGGCGCACGATGAAGATAGTTTTCAGTTTTAAGTAATTAAAACAGGAATTAGTGTGATAAAAAAAGCCGAGCATTGCTCGGCTTTTCATTTTACAACCCTAAAACGTTTTTGCCTTGGTCAAATACAATATCGACCGGAATTCTAGCCGCCTCAAGGCGTGCCAAATCGTTGGCTAAATTTTCTTTGATCATGCCAGTTTCCTTAACTAACTTATCTACGCCGTCGTAATCGCCATTACCTTGCAAGGTTAGAATCAGTTCTGACAGGCTATCGATAGCTGCCGTCATTTTATCGAAATCAACTTGATACAGGCCTTGTTCGTTGCGACTAAAGGCGCCTTGTTCTTCAAAATAATTAAAACGCACCATGTTGGCTTTACCATGTGCGGAGCTTGCGCCAAAACGTACGCTGCGGAATATGCCTGCCATGAAGGTAACATAATAATCGGCCAATTCGCCCTCGGTGATTACGCCTTCGTCTAACAACTGACGGACCATATACAAGCCCAAAATATCGGCTTTGCCTTCTTCCAATGCCGAGGCATGTTCTTTAAGCGCGTGGCGAACAGTACCTTTGTCATTAATTGTATTTTTTATACCTAGCCCATGTGCAACTTCATGAAACATGGTATTCGCGAAAAAGGCATTGAAGGTAATGTGTTTTCTTTGCTGCTCAACAATAAGCTCATCTGCAATCGGCACTAATATGTGATCAAACTTTGCCTTCATCGCATTCTTAAGTTGTAATCTTCTCGTTCCTTTTTCAAGCTGTACTTGCTCATCATTGGGTAAGTTTATGGCAATCGTTTTACTACCAGCATTTGAGTGACCGGCGTAGTAGATGACGTCATACGCGTTTAAGTCAGCGTCAGTACCCGGTTTTTCCGCCTTATATTTGCGACTTACAGGTAGGCCTTTTTGCAGTTTAGGGAGCCACTGTGCATACTTGGCAAGTTTTTCACTCCATGCCAGATCTTTAATAAGGACATATGACTCAAAACCAGCTCTATATCCGTATAATTGATCTTCGTACACTTCGATCGGGCCAATGACGACGTCAATCGGATTGTCTTTCATATCCATCCAAGCAAAGTCGGATGGTTGGTAATCGTCGGATAAAAAGGCCGATGCACGCATACTCAAATAGTTCGCAAAAGCTTCGTTGTCAGCAAGCTTCGCCGCACGTTCTAAGATAGCTGCAGCGCGAGTGAGTTGCTCATGATATGCCTCAGAATAGGCAATAGCGGTTAGTTTTCCTTGTTCGTCTCGTCTAACTAAAGAGTATAAGCCGTCTTTGTCTGCGAAGTCTTGCGCCTCAAATTCCGCTTTAGTCATATCTTGCGGATAAAATTGTGCGCCAACAGCTTTTTGTTCAAACCCTTGTATGAAAGGTTTGTCACCATTTAGCCGATCCCAAGGGCCGTAATTCATTTGCGCAAATTTACGCACCTTTGGATCTGATATAGCCGCTAAAAATTGGTCTTTGCCTTCACCGAAAGCTTGCTGCCAAAATAAATCATCCATAATGTTGGAAGCCTCAATAAGCAAACCAAGCATTTCTTTTTGATTGTCTGAAAGATGCGTTAAATCTGCGGTGAGGGGAACTTGATAGTAGATATCAAGACGCTGCTCTGCGCCATCAACAAGGGAAAGTTGTTTACTTTGATTTTGTTCACCACAGCCTACTAGTGTGCTGATGGTTAAGGCAATTGCCACTATTTTTGTTTTCATGATATCGCTCATACTGTCGTTGAGTAGATAGGATAGTCAGTGAGACTAGAGCAATGTGGGGCGAGGTGCAACTATTGGAATAAAATGGAGATATAAAAAAACCAGCACTAGGCTGGTTCTTTTAAGAAATCTTGTAAGCGATTAAAGTGCTTTGATAGCAGCGTTTAAACGGCTCTTGCTACGTGCAGCTTTATTCTTGTGAATAAGGCCTTTAGTTGCGTAACGATCTAAGATTGGCGTAGCAGCTGCTAATTCTTTAGTTGCAAGCTCTTTATCACCTGCTTCGATAGCAGCGATAACTTTCTTAACTAAAGTACGCATCATAGAGCGACGACTTGCGTTGTGTTGACGGCGCTTTTCAGATTGTACTGCGCGCTTCTTAGCTTGTTTTGAGTTAGCCAAGGTGAACTCCTAATTAACAATAATAAGTTTAAGCCTAAAAATAAGGCTGCGAAATATGCCTGCTTTTGTACGTAAAGTCAACCGTTTTAAGGGCTTCGTCACGCTGAGGGATGTTAAAAACAAGCTTTCGACTGAGACATTGGCGCGCATTGTACCTGATTGTTTTAATAATGTCGTCTATTTTTTTAGCAATTTTTGTAAAACTTTGCTTGAGAAGCCTTTGGTTTTACATAGATAATAACAAAAAAGCGAAAACAACCACTTAAGCAGGGATACCTTTGAGTAAAAAGCTCCTAAAATCAGGACTTATCGTTAGCTTTATGACCTTAATTTCACGCGTACTCGGATTAGTACGTGACGTTGTTATGGCTAATTTTATGGGGGCAAGCTCTGGCGCTGATGTCTTCTTTTTCGCTAATAAAATCCCTAACTTTTTACGAAAGTTATTTGCTGAAGGTGCCTTTGCACAGGCATTTGTGCCTGTCTTGAGCGAAGTTAACGAACAAGAAAAAGAACAAAGCCTAGACGAAACCCGTCAGTTAATCGCTTATGTCTCGGGTACGCTTGGCGTTATCTTATCGATTGTCACCTTAGTCGGTGTCGTTGCATCGCCACTACTTGTCATGTTGTTTGGTTTTGGTTGGTTTTACGATTGGCTAAATGATGGACCAAACGGTGACAAATTCGAACTGGCGTCGAGCTTACTTAAAATCACCTTCCCTTATCTTTGGTTTATTAGTCTAACAGCGCTTGCAGGTGCGATTTTAAATACTTTAGGCAAGTTTGCTGTCGCAGCATTTACCCCTGTGTTGCTTAATATTACGATTATCTTAGCCGCTGTGTTTGGGCACGACTATTTTGATTTACCGGCTTATGCACTTGCATGGGGTGTATTTTTTGGTGGCTTGGTTCAGTTTCTTTTTCAACTGCCGTTTTTGTATAAAG
Source organism: Thalassotalea agarivorans (assembly GCF_030295955.1). Taxonomy (NCBI): domain Bacteria; kingdom Pseudomonadati; phylum Pseudomonadota; class Gammaproteobacteria; order Alteromonadales; family Colwelliaceae; genus Thalassotalea; species Thalassotalea agarivorans. The sequence continues at coordinate 2,434,243 of NZ_AP027363.1, read as the reverse complement.
CAGGAGTTTTAGTTAAGCCGTCCTGGGGTTGGAAAACGCCGGGTGTGCAAAAGATAAAACGTCTTTTAATTCCTGCGCTGTTTGGTGTTTCAGTGACACAGATCAATTTGTTACTAGATACATTGATTGCAAGTTTTCTCGTCTCCGGCTCAATCAGTTGGCTTTACTACGCTGATAGACTCCTTGAGTTTCCGTTAGGGGTGTTTGGAATTGGCATTGCAACCGTTATTCTACCAACTTTGTCTCGTCTCCATACCAGTAAAGGTACGCAAGAATTTAACGATACAATGGACTGGGGACTTAAATTCGTATTATTCATGGGACTGCCGGCACTTGCTGGCTTAATGGTACTAGCCCAGCCAATTGTCAGTGTACTATTTATGCGTGGTGCCTTTACAGCTTATGATGTGGCGCAAGTGTCTTACGCCTTGTTTGCGTATTTGTCGGGCTTGGTAAGTTTCATGCTGATTAAGATATTTGCGCCCGGTTATTACGCCAGACAGGATACAAAAACTCCCGTCAAAATTGGTATTATCGCAATGGTTGCTAATATGGTGCTAAACCTGATGTTAGCGCCAATATTAGGATACGTTGGCTTAGCTTTAGCGACGACTTTATCGGGTACATTAAACGCCATTTTGTTGTATCGTGGTTTGCATAAATCGTCAGTGTTTACGTTAAGCAAGGCAACGCTGTTATTTGCGTTAAAACTGGTTGTTAGTGCTGCTTTGATGGCGGCAGTGGTATATCACTTTTCTCCGGCTTTTGAACAATGGTTAACTTTCACTTTCGCTAGAAAAGTCAGTTTGCTTGTAGGGCTTATTCTATTAGGGGTTACGGTGTATTTTGTGTTGGCGTTGTTACTCGGTGTCAGGTTATCAGACTTTAAAGTGCAGACCACCCGCTCAGAAAGCGAACAAGTTTAGACAAAAAAAGTCTCAGTAATTACGTTAAAATGCTGATTCTTTGACTGGACTAATATATAATTCGGCGGTTTTTAGTATGCCAATTAGGCTATACGCAACAAGGGCTAAAATACTTACATGCAGTTAATACGTGGTATACACAATATTAAAACAGCTGATTTCGGCTGTGTATTAACTATTGGTAATTTTGATGGTGTACATTTAGGCCATCAACGCGTTATTTCAGCTCTGATTGAAAAAGCGAAAGCGTCAGGATTACCTGCCGTGGTTATGGTGTTTGAACCACAACCAAGAGAAGTGTTTACGCCTGATACGGCACCAGCCAGATTATCTCGATTAAGAGAAAAGTATCAACAGCTTGAAAAGCTAGGTGTCGACAAATTGTTATGCGTTAATTTTAACCTAGCTTTTGCGGCGCAATCCGCGAGTTATTTTGTTGAACACTTGCTGGTTGAAAAGATGGGCGTTAGACACCTAATTGTTGGTGATGACTTTCATTTTGGTAAGAATAGGCAAGGCAACTACCAGACGTTAGTAGATGCTGGTCAACGCTTTGGTTTTTCTGTGACAGATACTAAAAGTTTTATGCTATCTGACTGCAGAATTTCTAGTACCGAAATTAGGCAGGCGCTCGAAAAAGATGCGCTAAACGAAGCGCAGCAAATGCTTGGCAGGCCATACAGTATAATCGGCCGCGTATTTCATGGCGATAAACGTGGGCGTACCTTAGGCTTTCCAACGGCAAATATTAAGTTAAAACGTCGTGTTTCGCCGGTATCAGGTGTCTACGTGGTAAAGGCGACAACTCGTTATGGCACACATTATGGTGTTGCTAATGTTGGTTCGAGACCAACGGTTGCTGGTATTAGGCAACAATTAGAAGTACATTTGTTTGATTTTGAAAGTGATTTATATGGTCAAACCATCGAAGTTGCTTTTCTAAACAAAATCAGAAATGAGAAAAAGTTTGATTCGATAGACGAATTAACGAAACAAATTATAGAAGACAGTAAACAAGGTCGAGTATATCTCAATAACCTTGTTTTATAATTGAGTAAATGGGTAATACCCAAACGGATACTAAGTAAATGAGTGACTACAAACATACTTTAAATTTGCCAGATACTGAATTTCCCATGCGTGGAAATATGGCAAATCGCGAACCACAGATGCTGAAAGATTGGGCTGCACAAGATGTGTACGGCCAAATTCGTGCCGCGAAGAAAGGTAAGAAATCATTTATTTTGCATGATGGCCCTCCTTACGCCAACGGCAATATTCACTTAGGTCACTCAGTTAACAAGATACTTAAAGACATTATCGTTAAGGCTAAAACTTTATCAGACTTCAATGCACCTTATGTGCCTGGTTGGGATTGTCATGGTTTGCCGATTGAATTAATGGTTGAAAAGAAAGTGGGTAAGCCAGGACATAAAGTGTCGGCAGCTGACTTTCGCCAAAAATGTCGCGAGTACGCCATTAAACAAGTTGATGGCCAACGCGAAGATTTTAAACGTTTAGGTGTGTTTGGTGATTGGGAAAACCCATACTTAACAATGAATTTTGACACCGAAGCAAACATTATACGTGCATTAGGTAAAATCGCCGAAAATGGCCATATTCAGCAGGGCTTCAAACCTGTTCACTGGTGTACAGATTGCGGCTCAGCATTAGCAGAAGCGGAAGTAGAATATAAAGACAAGCAATCGCCAGCGATTGATGTGAAGTTTACAGCCGTTGATTCAGATGCCGTTGCAGACTTGTTTTCTCACCCTGACGGCCATGCTGGCGAAGGTGATGTATCTGCTGTTATTTGGACAACGACGCCATGGACATTGCCAGCTAACAGAGCTGTCGCAATCCACCCTGAAGTAGAATACACATTGGTTCAATGTGAAAAAGACGGTGAAAAGTTTAGACTCATCCTAGCATCAGACTTAGTTGCTGATTGTATGGACCGTTTTTCAGTAGACAGTTACCACGCACTTGGTTTTGCCAAGGGTGAAGCGCTTGAACTTGTGCAACTAAAACACCCATTTTACGACTTTACTGTGCCTGTTATTTTAGGTGACCATGTTACTACAGACTCTGGTACAGGTTGTGTTCACACAGCACCAGGTCACGGTGTAGATGACTTTTCTGTTGGCAAAAAATACGATTTAGAAGTTGCAAATCCAGTGGGCGCAAATGGTGTCTATCTCGAAGATACGCCATTGTTTGCAGGTCAACATGTGTTTAAAGCTAACGCGAGTGTTGTCGATGTGCTAACTGAAAAAGGCGCATTGTTGCACCATCATGCCTATGAGCATTCTTATCCGCATTGCTGGCGTCATAAAACGCCGATTATCTTCCGCGCTACGCCACAATGGTTTATTAGCATGGACAAAAATAATCTGCGTAAAGACTCAATGGCTGAGATCGAAAAAACACAGTGGATCCCAGACTGGGGACAAAGCCGAATCGAATCAATGGTAGAGGGCCGCCCAGATTGGTGTATTTCTCGTCAAAGAACGTGGGGTGTGCCGATTGCATTCTTCATTCATAAAGATACGGGTGCTCTACATCCTCGTTCAGTTGAGTTGATTGAGGAAGTGGCGCAGCGCGTTGAAAAGACAGGTATCCAAGCTTGGTTCGATTTAGAGGTTGAAGAGCTTTTAGGCGAAGATGCAGCAGAATACGTCAAAGTGAAAGATACCTTAGATGTTTGGTTTGATTCCGGTGTTACTCACCATTCTGTGATCAATGCTCGTGAAGAATTTGATGATATTGCAGACCTATATTTAGAAGGTAGTGACCAACATCGTGGTTGGTTTATGTCTTCTATGATGTCTTCCGTTGCGATGAATGGTAAAGCGCCATATAGACAAGTATTAACGCACGGTTTTACTGTAGACGTTAATGGCCACAAAATGTCGAAATCATTGGGTAATGTAATTACACCATCTCAAATCACTAACAAGCTTGGTGCTGATATTCTGCGTTTGTGGGTCGCGTCAGTAAACTATACGCAGGAAATTACCGTATCTGACGAAATATTTAACCGTCAGGCAGATGCTTATCGTCGTATTCGTAACACGTCACGATTCTTGTTGGCTAACATCAATGGCTTTAATCCAGAAACAGACAGTGTTGCAGTTGAAGACATGGTGGCACTTGATGCATGGGTTGTTGATAGAGCGGCTCAGCTTCAATCTGAAATTATCGAAGCCTACGACAACTACGAATTCCACCAAGTTGTCCACAAGCTAATGAATTTCTGTACTACGGAATTAGGTGGCTTCTATTTAGATATCATCAAAGATAGACAATACACCGCTAAGGCTGATGGACATGCGCGCCGTTCATGTCAAACAGCGATGTACGTTATTGCAGAAGCCATGACGCGTTGGATGGCACCTATTTTGTCTTTTACTGCGCAAGAAATATGGTCTGCTTTACCAGGAGAGAGAGGCGATTTCGTATTTACTGATGTTTGGTATGACGGTTTAACTTCTAATAACGCATCATCGTTAAGTAATGATGATTGGCAGTCGCTGATCCAAGTGCGCAATGAAGTAAATAAAGTTTTAGAGCTTGCTCGTAAAGAAAAAACTGTGGGCAAAGCGCTAGAAGCAAGCGTAACACTCTATGTAAGCGATGCATTAGCTGCGCTAGTGAACAAATTAGGTGACGAGTTACGTTTTGTACTACTGACCTCTGAAGCGCTTGTTAAGCCACTGTCAGAAGCACCACAATCAGCGGGCACTACAGAGCTAGAAGGGTTAGCTGTTGCAGTTGCTCCGGCGTCAGGTAAAAAATGCGACCGTTGTTGGCATGTGACAACTGATGTGGGTAGCTATGAAGAGCATCCATTATTATGCGGTCGTTGTGTAACAAATGTTGATGGTGAAGGTGAGCAACGCGAGTTCGCTTAATAGAAGTACGAAGTATGATGAAAGCGTTTAAAACAACAGGATTAGCCTACCTATGGTTAACCGTTATTTTCTTGGTTTTAGACCAAGTAACAAAGCAACTCATTGCGCAAAACTTTTATCTTGGTGAAAGCGTTAATTTGTTACCATTTTTTGATTTAACTTATGCAAGAAACTATGGCGCAGCCTTTAGTTTCTTAGCCGATCAAGGTGGCTGGCAGCGTTGGTTTTTTACCTTTATTGCGATTGCAGCTAGCATCCTTTTTGTATATTGGCTTGCCAAAGAAGATAAAAGTAATACACGTTTAAACGTGGCTTTTTCCATGATGCTAAGCGGTGCTTTGGGCAACTTAATTGATCGATTGATATTTGGTTACGTGATCGACTTTCTTGATTTTTATTGGGGAAGCTATCATTGGCCGGCCTTTAACGTTGCAGACTCTGCCATATTTATTGGCGCGGCGTTTATGATTTTAGACGCGTTTTTGTCTAATGATGACTCGAAAACGACAGCAGGTGAAAAATCATGAGTAGTGTCATAACCGATGCCTCAACAATTTTGGCGCATATCACCATGAAGTTATCTGATGGAAGTGCGGCAGAAAGCACTAAGGTGCATAACAAACCAGCAAAAATTGTGATGGGTAATGCGAGCATCTCACCTGCGTTTGAACAACAAATGTTGGGCTTGAAAGCGGGTGATAGCAAAGAATTTACGTTAGAAGCGAAAGACGCGTTTGGCGAGTCTAACCCTGATAATATCCACTACGTAGACGCAACTAAATTTAGTGCTGACGCTCCGGCAAAAGTAGGTAGTATCATTACCTTTACACAACCGGGTGGTGTGGAGCTGCCAGGCATTGTAAAAGAAGTTTCGGATTTGTCGGTAACGGTGGATTTTAACCATCCGTTAGCAGGGCAGGCGGTTACCTTTGTAATTGATGTCATCGAGGTGAAATAGAGGCTTTCATGGAAATCATTTTAGCAAACCCGCGCGGCTTTTGTGCCGGCGTTGACCGAGCAATTAGTATTGTTGATAGAGCATTAGACTTGTTTGATGCGCCAATTTACGTGCGTCATGAAGTTGTGCATAACAAGTTTGTTGTTAATGGCTTGAAAAACCGAGGTGCGGTGTTTGTAGATGAACTGCATGAGGTGCCGGATGACTCAACCGTTATCTTTAGCGCCCATGGTGTATCAAAAGCGGTTAGACAAGAAGCCAAGCTACGTGGTTTAAAAGTATTTGATGCGACCTGTCCGCTTGTCACGAAAGTGCATATGGAAGTGTCTCGAGCAAGTAGAAAAAACGTTGAGTGTGTCTTAATAGGACATGCAGGTCACCCAGAAGTTGAAGGCACCATGGGCCAATATGAAAGTGACCAAGGCGGTATTTACCTTGTCGAGTCAGCACGTGATGTTGATACACTCGAGGTTAAAAACCCAGATGAGCTCTATTATTGCAGTCAAACAACCTTGTCTGTTGATGATACAGCTGACGTGATAGACGCATTGCGTGCTAAGTTCCCGAATATTGAAGGGCCACGCAAAGATGATATCTGTTATGCCACTCAAAATCGCCAAGATGCCGTGCGAGCTATAGCGCATGAAGTTGACTTAATGCTAGTAGTTGGCGCTAAAAATAGTTCGAACTCTAACCGACTTAGAGAACTAGCGGAAAAAATTGGTACAACAGCTTACCTTATCGACACCTCTGACGATATTAGTTGTGACTGGTTGAAAAACGTATCTAAAGTCGGTGTAACAGCAGGTGCTTCAGCTCCAGAAGTGCTTGTGCAACAAGTGATAGAAGCACTTAAATCTAATGGTGGCACGATCGTATCTGAACACCAAGGCCGCGAAGAAAATATTGTATTTGCGGTTCCTGCCGAATTACGCTAGCCTTATATCTACGAAAAATTGTATATTTCTACTTAAGTCGTTATTCTTAAGTAGAAATAAAGACAATCAAACGACACGTTAAGACTAACAAAAAAGCTTGGAATGTCGTTTGTTATATGGATATTGAGGTATGGGTTAATGCAGTTCACATTTGTGATTTTTAACACATATGGCAAAAACGCAGTAAGCTTAGTAGCCCCAAGGCTGCTAAGGTTTGTAAAAACTTTTCACGTTGTTGTCAGTTGTGCATTAGTTTATTCCTCTCTCGATAGGTTGAGGAAACATGAATGCTGACTAAAGCAGTTTCAAAAAACATTTCTTCTCGCACACCTTCTAAAATTAAGGGGATGACCTTTTTAGAAGTACTTGTTGCGCTTTTCATTATTGTTACTGGCATTCTTGGCGCGGTTGCGCTGGAAGGTGTAGCTAAAAGAAACAGCTATGATGCCATGCAACGCAGTGTTGCGACGTCGTTAGCACAAGATATTATTGAGCGAATGCGCAATAATGAAACTGCTTTGAATGATTATGTGGGTAACTTTGGAAGCAAAGGGTTAACTAAGCCAACAATATGTAAACTGGCTGTCAGTTGTACCGCTGCACAAATTAAAGACCAAGATCTCTACGAATGGGAGCAGGCCTTGATTGGCGCTAATGCTTCAGGTGCCGGTGGACTGTTGTCCGCGACAGGTTGTATCGAGCACACACTTAATGCGGTAACGATTACTATTTCCTGGCAAGGCAGAACAGAAACTAGCGACGGTGGAACAGGTGACTGTGGGGCTGCGAATAATACAAGACGTCAATTGGTTGTAGAGGGGTTTGTGTTTTAATGCAAAAAAGTCAAAAAGGTTTTACAGTATTGGAAATACTGGTCGCTTTAACTATTGGCGTATTTCTGTTCGCAGGCGTATTAAGTATTTTTGTCAGTATGAGAGCGACAACACAAGAAACGTCTGATTATGGAGAACTCCAAGAAAATGGTCGTTTCGCGCTAGCAGTGCTGTCTGATGAACTGCTAAGGGCCGATTTTTGGGGCGATTTTGCATCTAAATTTAGTAAAGATAGTCTCGTCAGCTCACCCGCATCACCAACAGGTGCGGATTGTATCGGTGATGGGCTAAACAATCGCACATTTCCCCAGGCGGTTGGTCCATTTAGAACATTATGGAGCGATGCGGTTTCAGCCGCTAACCCGATAAATTGTATTGCTGACGCAAAACTTAACTCTGATTTATTACAATTAAAACGGGTCGTATCGACACCCGTAACAGCCGCTACGGCAGGGCGCTACTATCTAACCTCTAATTTGTCGGTTGGCGCTATTTATGCTGGCGCTGGTTCCATTCCATTTCTAGAAAATAGCCGAACGTGGGAATATCAGCACAGAATCTACTATATAAGAGAAGAGGGACCATCAAATGTTCCAGTGCTTATGCAAGGTAGATTAACGACAGGAATGGTATTTTCTCCGCTTGTCGAAGGCATAGAGCGCATTCATTTTGAGTTTGGTATTGATACTAATGGTGATGGTTCAGTCAATAGCTTTATCGCTGCGTCGGATATGACGGACGCATATTGGAATGGTTCAATCGATTCAAAAATATTGGCCGTTAAAGTGTATGTGTTAGCTAGAGCGGTGACTGAAGATTTTGACTATACAAATGGAAATACATATCAGTTGGGGCAAATAAGCGTTACACCTAATGATAACTTTAGGCGACTGCTCTTCTCCAGCACAGTTACGTTACATAATTCAGGAGGGGTATAGCATTATGTTTCACCCGACAAAACAACAAGGTATGGTACTCGTTATTGCCTTAGTTTTTCTTAGTTCGTTGACCGCAATTGCTGTGGTGCTTGTGCAAAGCACTACAACCGATATAAAAATGGCTGGCGCGACACAGGAAATGGTAGTTGCAAAACAAGAAGCGATAAGCGCGGTAGATGAGGCTATATACAAACAAGTGACTGGTGGAAGCGCGAATAATAGTTTTGCAAAACCGATCAGCACCTACCCTAAAAACCTAACAAATGACTTAGTCCAAACGAATAAGGGCAAAGACACTACGGCTGAGGTAGGTATTGTAAATAATGAGTTTCAATTAGAAGCAGACTGCCCTCATTCAAATACAGCATCGTCATCGCAAGTATTCACTTGTAACGTATTAGAAGTCAAAGTTTCTAGACAGTACGGTCGTAATAAAGCGAGTGATGTGGATGTTAACGCGGGCATTGCACAACAATTGCTTAGATAAGAAGTAGGATTCGGAGCAAAGCATGAAGAATAAAATCTTAACGTCGTTGGTAGCATTAATATCAATTACTGCATTTGCAGAAGATATTGAATTGTATATCAATGATCGTATCAAAAAGTCAGCGAATAATGCGAAAGTACTTATAATTCTTGATAATTCTGGAAGTATGGGGGGCTACTTTTTCGGCCAAAGAAAGTTATAACCCAGCAGAAGATTATCCCGCGGTTGGATCGCTCAATGCTTTTGCCGAGAGAATGGTTTATTTCACTAAAGGTGGTGTCGATGGCTCTTCACTACCAGTGCCAGATAGCCCAAGTGAAGCTAGACGATTTTTAGGGGCAATTAACAACTGTGCAACTGCAAGACATTTAATCGAAACCAAAGGTTTCTATACGGGATACATTAGAGAGTATGTCCAAAAAGGAAATTCAGGCAGCTGGCAAGAAATTCCCGACAATAATGGCGCAAATATAGAGGTAATTGATTGTAAGGATGATGTTGATGGCATACCAGAAACATTTACTCCAAGCGTTGATTCAAGTATTAACTTAGGGGTAAACCCAGCGACCGGCAACACTTTTAGCGCTGATGGTCAAGATGGATATCCTGTTAATGGTTTTGGTGATAAGAAAAACCCAGTGTATTTTGGTTCGAAGGAAGACTCAGAAAATACTGTGGCTTGGACAGGCCAGCTGGTAACACTTTATTCAGATAATTACCTAAGATGGCACCATGGTGAAACGATTGCTGAGACGTTGAAAACACGTTTAGAAACGGCTCAAGAGGCGATAACTAACGTAATTGAAGCGACGCCAAGTGTGCAATTTGGTATCGAGGTATTTAATTATAATTCGAAAGATTCTGGGGCCGATGGTGGGCGTATTATCGCCGGCATTAAGGAGATGAATGCCACAAACAAATCCAGTATATTAGACTTGGTCAACAATCAGCTTGCCGCAGAAACATGGACGCCTTTATGTGAATCGTTATATGAAGCGCATCAATATTTCAAAGGCGGAGCAGTAACCTTTGGCGACAAAGATAAGAACTTTGGAAGTTCATATAAAGGCAATACGCCTCCACAAGATATGACAGCTCAGTCGAGCGGCACATATGTAAGTCCGTTTGACGAATGTGTCGATACAGCTTATGTTATTTTAATCACCGATGGTCTACCCACTCACGACAATGATGCTGATAGCAAGATTTTAGCATTGTCATCTTTACAACCAAAAAGAGATTCAGATGGTATCGTCATCACTGATGCAGATGGCGCGCCTGTTATGGAATCAGTGAGCTTTTCTGGCTCGCCATACACATTGCCAAACGGTAAAAAGAGTTATCTACCCGCGTTAGCAAGCTGGATGTCCAGTCAAGATATGAACCTAGACCTTGATGGGAAACAAACAGTGGTTACCCATACCATAGGATTCGGTATTGAGGAAGTAGATAGTGATGGTAACACCGTCCGAGAAGCTGAAGGTGTTCTGTTAGAAACTGCTAATCAAAGCGTTGATGAATATGGCCGAATAATTGGTAAATATCAATACGCTGATAATGGCGCAACTTTGGCGGAGGCAATATCGAATTCATTACGAAATTTGGCAGCCGCAAATGATACGCTAACGTCAGCATCAGTTGCCGCCAATAACTTCGATAGAACTCAAACCTTAAATGCGGTTTATTATGCGATGTTCGATCCGCAACTTGGCACAAGATGGCAAGGTAACCTTAAAAAGTATCAAGTTAAAAATGGCTTGCAAGTAGGTACCAATGGAAAGCTAGCTGTCGATCCGGCAACTGGACACTTCTCTACGCAGGTACAAAGTTTTTGGTCTAAAGATATCGATGGAAATCGTGTCGCCTCTGGTGGTGTTGTTGATTGGTATAGAAGTGCAACCGCTAGAAAAATCTACACAGATTTGTCTGGATCTTTGCAGGAATTTAATAAGACAAATTTAGTCAATGCCGGACTTAATCTTGAAACAGAGTTAGACGTAGCCAGTGAAAATGTCGATGAAATGCTTGATTGGATAACGGGTAAAGATGTCGATGATGAAAATAATGACGGAAAGGTAACTGATTATAGACCTGATACATTTGGCGACCCGTTGCATTCGAAACCACTCGTGGTGAACTATGGCAATAGTATACGTATTTTAGTCGGTACTAATGCTGGTGCCTTACATATGTTCGAAGATAAGGGCGCTACAGTATCTGAAAATTGGGCATTTATGCCTTCAGAGCTACTTGATATTCATAAATCCCTTCGCCAAAACGATGTAGCCAGTTCTAAAGTATATGGTATCGACGGAAAAATTACGTCATATGTGAAGGACTATGACGGCGACGGTATTATTGAAAGTGGTGACAAAGTCTATATCTTTTTTGGACTAAGACGTGGTGGCAGTAGTTATTACGCGCTTGATATATCAAGCCCAGGTAATCCAAAGTTAATGTGGAAGATTGACAATAATTCGCTTGGCTTTAGCGAACTTGGACAATCTTGGTCGCAACCTAAAGTCGCTTATTCGAAAAAGAATGCTGTAACAACGACAGATACTGATGGAAATAAAGTGTATACCGCTAAACCAGTACTATTTATTGGCGGCGGATACGATATAGCTAAAGACAATAGAAGTAATGCCGGTGGCAACGATACCAAAGGCAGAGCACTGTATATGATAGATGCTGCGTCTGGGGCTTTATTGTGGAGTGCTTCGCCAACTGGTGGTACAACCCTGTTTTCTGGTACAGATAGTATCCCGTCAAGTTTAGCGCCGCTAGACAGTGACGGAGATGGTTTTGCTGACCGATTATACGCTGGAGATACTGGTGGAAACCTATGGCGCGTTGATATGCCTGATGCTGATACAAGTAAATGGAGCGTATTTAAACTTGCTGAGCTCGGCGGTACAACACATGCTAGCGATCGCAGGTTTTTTAATGAACCATCGATTGTGAGAACATTGGTTGTCGAAACGATGAAGGCTGATAATGCCAATGGTCAGCCTGTTATACGAAAAGTCGAAAGACCTTACGACGCTATTTTGATTGGTAGTGGTGATCGTTCAAATCCTTTGGCAGAGAACAATCAAGATGCCATGTTTATGATCAAAGATAGTAACGTGAAAACGCAGACTTTTGGTGGAACAAGTGGTGCGACTGTGCCGTCTGCTATTACATTAAGCGATCTATATGATTATTCTGACAATCCATTTTCTAAAGTATCTTCAACAACGGAAATAGAGACGCTTTCTTTAGCCGTTAGTGAGAAAGATGGCTGGTTTGTGAACTTAAGTGTTACTGGGGAAAAGAACTCCGCTTCAGCAATCGTAATTAATGGTGTTGCTTACTTTACAACATACTCACCACCACCATTGGGAGGGGAGTTAGTCAATTGTAGGCCGCCTGCGGGAAGCGGTTGGTTGTATGCGATTGATTTGGCAAAAGGTTTAGCTAAATATGCATGGCAATCGGAAGATACTAAGAATAGAGAAGATAGAATCGCCTATGTTAGTGAGCAGTTTTTGGGTGCCCCAACCTTAATCGTATTGCCGGAGGTAGATGGTGACTCTACTTCAACAAGTAAAGGTAATATTATTGTTGGACGTAGGATTATACCTGTTGGCTTCGAGCTAAAAACGATGAAAACTTATTTATATGTTGAAGAGGAGCAGTAATGTTTAGCAAGGCTAATATATCCGGGTTCACGCTTATAGAGCTTATGATAGCGGTTGCTATAGTCGGCATCTTAGCGTCTATCGCCTATCCTACATATACAGATCATGTTACTAGATCTAATAGAACGGAAGGCCATAGGGAATTAGTAAGGATAGCAAACCTGCAAGAGCAACATTTTATTGATAACAAAAGTTATACAACCGACTTGAAAAAATTAGGTTTAAATGCAAGTCCGTTTATAACGGAAAATTCACACTACTCTATTTCAGCGGCGGTAAATGGTGCTACGTTTACGCTTACAGCAGTACCTCAAGGAAGCCAGGCGTCGCGCGACGCATGTAAGAATTTGTCCATTACACATACTGGCAGAAAATCGGCCTCTGGAACAGGTAGTTGTTGGGAGTAAAAATATGAAAAGATTAGTATTGGCAACCGCTTTAGCATCGTTACCGTTTAACTTAGCATTTGCTGCTAAAAAAGATACGGTAAAGAAAATAGATATAAAATGTCATGTCGAGTTCACCGACAAAACCCAAGCAATAGTGTTTACGGTTGATAAAGAAAGTAAAATAAACACTAAAACAAAGGGTATTTTAGGCCAAAAATTTTACAATATAAAAAGAAAAAAGGAGTCTAGAGTAGTTAAAGCTTTTGAATGTGTCGCATTGCAAGATGAATTTAAAACATTAGCGGCAAAACGCCTAGACGAGGTTACACCAAAATAAAAAAGGCGGCAATAAGCCGCCTTTTTCTTATGCTGTATGTTAAACGCAAGTTAGTGCTGTACCTGCTCTTGTTTCATTGTCGCCATCCTTGTCATAATCTTTAGTCGTTAATACTCTTCCTGAGGTCGATACTTCTATACCTCTATTAAACTCCGTCTTATCTTCAGGACAATAAACAATAGTGCCACTTACTTGAATAACTAAACTGCCGGTTGGGCTGTAAATAAGCTGATTAGGCGTAAAAACCACAGTATCGCTTTGATTAATCGCTTCTTTTATTAATATCTCAGTATCATTCGCATTGTCGTAAACAATGCTATTTGCAATTGAATTTTCACTATTTGAAAAGACAGTTATTTCGTTGCCCCAGTTATTCGAACATGTATTGTTTGCGTCTAGAGGGCAAACAGTGACAAATTTCCCTGTATTAATAGCTTCGTTACGTGCCGACAAGAAAACTCGCTGAAAACTGTTAATCTCGTTGTCCACTCTATTTTTTACTAAAAAATTGCTTAAGGCGGGCAAACCAATTGCCGCTATTATGGCTACCACACCGATACTCACGATTAATTCAACGAGAGTAAAACCTTTACGCTTTTGTATTGTTAAGGCAGTTTTTGTTTTGTTATCCATGCCGTTCCCTTCTATAGACTGCTGAGGTGTTACCTCCTATAAACATCATTTATATCAATTTATTGTTCTTTACTCTACTTTTTAATACGTAAACATTAGTATTAATTGCAAAGTATCGTTTTTCCAGAACGTGTTTTTTCAATATCGCTACTATCTTGGTTTACCGATTTATAGGTTCTTCCACTGGGTGATACGATAAGCCCTTTAGCATATCGAGGCATTCCTATTGGACAAATTTTAAAGGTGCCATTTGATAATCCGCGAAGCCTTCCTGTAGGAGCGAAAGCGATGTATCGCCTTTTTGAAGAAAAGTAACGATGGTTTGTTTCAAAACTTGATTCGGAAATGTTAATAACCTCTTCTTTACTATCTAACTGATAGTTTCTATTCGCATCACTAAATACCGAGATAGCTGATTGCCAATCATTAGAGCACTTATTGTTTTTCAATGGACAAACAACAGTTACGTCGCCGTAGTTAACCGCATAATTACGAGCAATTGAAAGCGTTCTTTGCAGCGTTATTATCTCTTTTTGCACCCGTTGTTTTACAATAAATTCTTCTATACTGGGTAAAGAAATACTCATAAATATAGCGATTAAACACACAGTAATAAGCCCTTCAAGCAATGAAAAAGCTCTAGACGTGTAGTGAGAAGTAATCATGATCACATCCTTGTTTCTTAGAGTCGTGCGTCCGTGCACAAAAAAAGGCTACAAATCGTAGCCTTTTCATTATAGTCAAGCTTTTACAAAAGTGATTAATCGTAAACAGTCGGAATGGCGAGGCGTTTATGCTGCGTTTTACGGTATGTATCGACAATAACTTTTTCAACCTCTGCAGACACCCCTTTGCCTTCTAAAAAGTCGTCAAGCTGGTCATAGCTTAACCCAAGAGCGTCTTCATCTTTTTTGCCTGGCTCAAGGTCTTCTAAGTCCGCCGTAGGGGCTTTAGTGACCAAGCGCTCTGGTGCACCCAAATGCATAGCGAGCTGTCGAACTTGGCGTTTAGACAAGCCAAATAATGGGATCAGATCACACGCACCGTCACCCCATTTAGTGAAGAAGCCAGTAATATTTTCAGCGGAATGATCTGTACCTAACACGAGCGCACCAAGAATGCCGGCAATATGATATTGCATAACCATACGAGTTCTGGCTTTTACATTACCTTTTGAAAAATCAATTTGTCCTTCGCTAGCATCAAGTAAGTCTGCCTCTTGCAAACCTTTGAGCGTTTCTTCATGTATGCCTCTAGCACCCGCATATATGTTGGTTGTTACAGACTTACTAGGTTTGATAAATGAAAGTGCAAGTTGCGCATCTTCTTCGTCGGCTTGTACATAGTAGGGTAGTCTCACTGCAATAAATTGATATCCGCCACCATGTTCTTGATTAAGTTGCTCAACCGCTAGTTGTGCTAACCTGCCGCAGGTGGAAGAGTCGATACCACCGCTAATGCCCAGTACTAAATTTTTTAGTCCGGAAGCGACAAGTTGTTGTTTGATAAATGCCACACGACGATTAATTTCAAAATCGACATCAATTTCAGGTAAAACCTTCATTTCTTCGATGATCAATTTCGGATCCATTGCTATTCCTTACAGGGTATTGTTAAACGAGGTTAGTGTATCAAATAATACGTCAATAGATACCAAAAAAGATTTCACTTATATGCTTTGTTTATGCAGTCTTACTTTGTACAATCAAGGTTATTAATTCGATGCATTAGGAATATCGGCAATGAAAAAAATAGAAGCGATCATTAAGCCATTTAAAATGGATGACGTAAGGGAAGCATTAGGAGAAATTGGCATAACAGGTATGACTGTATCTGAAGTCAAAGGCTTTGGCCGTCAAAAGGGGCATACAGAGCTTTATCGCGGTGCAGAATATATGGTCGACTTTTTGCCAAAAGTTAAAATAGAGATTGTCGTTGCTGAAAGTGAAGTTGACAGATGTGTGCAAACAATTGTTGATAATGCACATACGGGTAAAATTGGTGATGGTAAAATATTTGTCACATCGGTTGAACGCATCGTGCGCATTCGAACAGGCGAAGAAGACGAACAAGCGTTATAAAAAAAAGGCCAACTTGATGTTGGCCTTTTTTTTAGTTTATAAATTAATTGACGAGCGAGTTATTTGGGTAATTCGCTGCTAGCACACGCAAAGTGTTAGTGCGTAAATCTTCTAACTCCATTTCTTCATAACACTTAACCATGATTTCTAACGCTTCTTCTACTTCTGGGCTCGGTGAATAGTATCTAACGATGTATTTACCGCGGTTTGCAGCAGACGCCCAAGCGTCGCGTTTCATGTAGAATTTAGCTACTGCAAGCTCGTATTTAGCTAAACGCGATTTAATGTCCATCATGCGCTTACGTGAATCGTTTGCATACTTACTATCAGGGTAGCGAGAAACGACTGTTTTAAAATCTGCGAATGCGTCGCGTGCGGCTGTAGGATCTCTATCTGAACGGTCTATGCCAACTAAATCTTGGAATAGGTTTTCTTCCGTCGACAAGTTAATAAGTCCACGCATGTAGTAAACATAATCTAGGTTTTGATTATCAGGGTTTAAACGAATAAAACGATCCGCTAATGCAATGCCTTGGTCAGCATCGCCGCTTTTATAATAAGCAAAAAGTAAATCTAGTTGTACTTGATGTGATACAGGACCAAACGGGAATCTAGAATCTACCGCCGACAGAATTTGAATGGCTTTTTGGTATAAGCCTACGTCAAGCGCTTCACGTGCGTCAGTTAGCAGCGCCTGAGCTGATTTATCAGGAACAACTTCTAAATCATCTTCACTTGATGATGAGCAGCCAGCTAGGCCAAAAACTAGAAGTACTGTTGCTACTTTTAGGGTCAGATTTTTCATAATATTAAAATCACACATCTGTTTTAATAAAATTTGTTAGGCGTTAATCGCCACAACGAGGTAAAATAATTGCAAGCATTCTAACTCAGCAATCGTGTCTTGCACAGCGCTAATTCAAAGAGAGTTCCATGTCAGAACAAATTGAACACAAAGAAACCGTCCCAGAATCATGTCTTGGCAAACGTTTAGACCAAGCTTTGGCCGAAATGTTTCCAGAATATTCAAGATCGCGCATAAAAGAATGGATTTTAGCTGGCCATGTCAGTGTAAATGGCGCTGTAATTAGCAAAGCACGTGAGAAAGTACTTGGTGGTGAAGCTGTTATAATTAAGGCCGTCGTCGAAGCAGAACAACGATTTGAAGCGCAAGATATTCCCCTAAATGTGGTTTACGAAGACGATGATTTACTTGTGATCAACAAACCTGCTGACTTAGTTGTTCATCCTGGTGCAGGCAATCCAGATGGCACTATTTTAAATGCCTTGCTGCATCGTTACCCTGATATTGCAGTGGTTCCTAGAGCAGGTATTGTTCATCGACTTGATAAAGACACAACAGGTTTGATGGTTGTTGCGAAAAATATCGCTGCTCAGACATATTTAGTCGATGCCCTCCAGCACCGAGAAATTACGCGTGAATATGAGGCGATTGCCAGTGGTCAAATGACTGGTGGCGGCACGGTTGATGAACCAATAGGCCGTCATGCGACAAAGCGTACGCATATGGCCGTGACTATATCCGGAAGACCATCGGTGACACATTTTCGTGTTATGGAAAAATTTAGATTGCATACGCGCTTGCGACTGCGATTAGAAACGGGCCGTACTCACCAAATCAGGGTGCATATGGCCCATATACAACATCCGCTTGTCGGGGATCCTTTATATGGCGGACGCCCACGTCCACCAAAAAATGCAACACCTGAGTTGCTCTCTGAACTTCGTGGTTTCAAAAGACAAGCATTACATGCAGCAATGTTGTCACTGTATCATCCCACGACTGGAGAGTTGATGACTTGGCATGCAGATGTGCCAGAGGATATGGTAAAGCTCACGGATACGCTTCGAGACGATTCCAATGAAAATCAAGAAGTTGAATATTAATGAATAGTGACGCGTTTATTGATATCGCGTTTAATAGCGCCAATGTTGTAGCATTCACTACGACAATCCATCACCCAGAGGGTATTGCAAAGTCGGGTGACTTTGGCGCATTTAATTTGGGCCTGCATGTTGGTGACGATGCTAACATTGTCAATCACAATCGTGCGACCTTATTGAGCAAATTGCCAGCGCAGAGTCAGATCCAGTGGCTAAATCAAGTGCACGGCATAGAATTGGCTCAAATATCAACACCCAGCACCAACCCGATTACAGCTGACGGACAATTAACATCTACTAAGGGCGCAGCACTTGCCATTATGACGGCAGACTGTTTGCCTGTGCTACTTGCCGCTAAATCAGGCGATGAGATTGCTGCCTTGCATTGTGGCTGGCGCCCCCTAGCTGCGGGGCTAATAGAAAAAACCATTGAACAAATGAAAACGTCTGCCTCAGATATACAAGCATGGCTTGGCCCATGTATATCAAAACAGCACTTTGAAGTGGGACAAGATGTCCTCGACGCTTTTAAGCAACAGGATTTAAATTACTCTTCTTTTTTTCAGCCAAAATCTAAAGCGGGTAAATACCTTGCAGATTTGCAGGGAATAGCGCGTTATAAACTGCAACAGTTAGGTGTCAAAGATGTAACACAATTGGCCCGCTGTACTTATACTGAAGAGGACACATTCTACTCTTATAGACGTCAACCAAATACAGGACGCATGGCTAGCGTGATCTGTCTCAAATAAGATAATTTTCATGTAAACGCTTGAAAAATCGCCATCTACCCCTATTTATTTAGTAAACGTAAGACCAGTAATATGGCAATAGGAGTAGTAATGCGAATAGATAAATTCACCCAATCATTTCAAAATGCCCTTGCGGATGCGCAATCAATCGCGCTAGGCAAAGACCATCAATTTATAGAGCCGTTGCATTTAATGCTTGCCTTGATCAACCAACAAGGTGGCACTATCGTGCCAATTCTAGCGACCGCAGGTGTGAACACCAATACGCTCAAACAAGAAGTTAAACGTGCCATTGCCGATATGCCGCAAGTGTCTGGCAGCGGTGGAGACGTACAAGTATCTTCTCAACTAGCCACGTTGTTGAACCTGTGTGACAAATTTGCTCAAAAATTTGGTGATAAGTTTATTTCTTCCGAGCTTTTTGTTTTGGCAGCAATTCAAGATAAGTCCAAACTTGGTCAACTTTTAAAAACGTTGGGAGCAGATGCGGCAAAAGTGCAAGCTGCAATAGAAAGTGTTCGAGGAGGTCAAACGGTGGATGATCAAAACGCAGAGGATGTTAGGCAGGCGCTTAACAAATACACAGTTGATCTGACTGAACGAGCCGAGCAGGGTAAATTGGATCCTGTCATTGGCCGTGACGATGAAATCCGCCGCACCATTCAGGTTCTGCAGCGCAGAACAAAAAATAATCCAGTATTAATTGGTCAGCCAGGTGTTGGTAAGACAGCTATTGCTGAAGGGTTGGCACAACGTATTGTTGAAAATGAAGTACCAGAAGGTTTAAAGGATAAACGAGTTTTGTCTTTAGATATGGGCGCACTGGTTGCTGGCGCTAAGTATCGCGGTGAATTTGAAGAGCGATTAAAAGCTGTGTTGAATGAACTGGCAAAATTAGAAGGGCAAGTCATTTTATTCATAGACGAATTACATACTATGGTCGGTGCCGGTAAAACTGACGGCGCTATGGACGCCGGTAATATGCTTAAACCAGCATTAGCCCGAGGTGAATTGCATTGCGTTGGCGCAACGACTTTGGACGAATATCGTCAATACATCGAAAAAGATGCTGCATTAGAACGTCGTTTTCAAAAAGTCCTTATCGAAGAGCCAAGTGTAGAAGATACCATCGCCATTTTGCGCGGTTTAAAAGAGCGCTATGAGCTACATCATTCGGTAGATATTACTGATCCTGCTATCGTAGCTGCTGCCACTTTGTCGCACAGATATATTAGTGATCGCCAACTACCGGATAAAGCCATTGATTTGATTGATGAAGCTGCTTCTAGTATTCGTTTGCAAATGGACTCAAAACCTGAAGATTTAGACAGGTTAGAGAGAAAACTTATCCAATTGAAACTTGAACAAAAGGCGTTGGAGCAGGAAAGTGACAATGCCTCTAAAAAGCGGCTAACAGACATTTCATCTGATATCGCAAAGCAACAAGAGAAATTTGATCAGTTAGAAGCGATTTGGAAAAGTGAAAAAGCGGCTTTACACGGCACACATGGCATTAAAGAATCATTAGAGCGCAGCCGCTATGAACTAGAAGTAGCAACGCGTAATAACGATTTTGAACAAGCAGCCAAGCTTAAACATGGTGTTATACCAGAACTAGAGCAACAGCTAGCACTAGCGTCTGAAAACGAAACACAAGAAACCAGCTTGCTGAAGAACAAAGTAACTGATGCCGAAATTGCCGAGGTACTCAGCAAAGCAACAGGGATACCTGTTGCAAAAATGCTAGAAGAGGAACGTGATAAGTTACTTAATATGGAGTCAGAACTTCATCAACGCGTTATCGGACAAGCGCAAGCTGTCACCGCTATCGCCAATGCGATTAGACGCTCTAGAGCTGGTTTAAGCGATCCCAACCAACCTATTGGTTCTTTTCTTTTCCTAGGACCAACGGGTGTTGGTAAAACGGAATTAACCAAAGCACTGGCAAACTTTATGTTTGACTCCGAAGATGAATTAATACGCATCGACATGAGTGAGTTTATGGAGAAACATTCTGTTGCTAGATTAGTTGGTGCACCTCCTGGCTATGTTGGCTATGAGGAAGGCGGTTATTTAACTGAAGCGGTCAGAAGAAAACCTTATTCGGTTGTCTTATTAGATGAAGTAGAGAAAGCGCATCCTGATGTATTCAATATTCTTTTACAGGTATTAGATGATGGCAGGTTGACCGACGGTCAAGGTCGAACTGTAGATTTCAAAAATACGGTTATTATTATGACCTCCAACATAGGCTCTCAGGTTATCCAGCAGTTTGATGGTAGCGGCGAATACGAATTAATGCGTGAAGGCGTTATGGCAGAAGTGGGCAATTTCTTCAAACCCGAATTTATCAATAGGATAGATGAGAGTGTGGTATTTCATTCGCTTGCTGCCAATCAGATTAAAGCTATTGCTGAAATTCAAGTCGCAAAATTAGCTAAACGTATTGAAAGTAGCGGTTTGTCATTGTCGATTAACGATGATGCATTAACGTTATTGTCGCAAGCCGGATTCGATCCCGTTTATGGCGCGAGACCCCTTAACAGGGCGATACAACATAAGTTGGAAAATCCATTGGCTCAGCTCATACTGCAAGGGCAATATGATAATGGGGATGTTATCGAGGTGAGTGCTGCTAATGGAGAGTTAGCGTTTAATTAAATAAAAAAGGCTGCAATGCAGCCTTTTTTTAATCACAATAGGCGGAAATTTGTTTCTTGTTTTTCGCTATCTGAGTTTCAACTTCTTCGGGCGTTAATGTCCTAGATTTACCGTCTTCTTGAATACGAATATGGTCGAAACTTGTGAGCGTTTTCAAATTGGTTTGTGCCGTTTCACATAACTCTTTGCTAAATGCTTTGTCGTTTTCGTCCGCTTTTTTAGCTTGCTCTTGTGCAAGTTCGCTTGCTGATTGAGTTTGTTTCGGAGCGCTATTAGTATCGGCTACTTTAATGGTGGTGTAGTTATTGTGATCAGGTTGTTGCTCGCTGTAATGCACAACATTGTTATTGTCCACCCAACGATAAATCAATTTATCTGCGCTAAATGCCGGTGAGACCCAAAGTGCGCATGCAGACGCTATAATTAACAAACGCATTATTTATCCTTATTGTTATATTTATGAAAAGCGTACAAAAAGAATTATCCTTTTGTTTGCAATACCTTTTCTTATGATACGTTTATAACAAGCTAGCTATGGCTTTACAAATTATTTTGAGTTTGCAGCCGCTAGGTCGCTAAGTTTATATTGGGATCTGTAAGCAATTTTATGTTAAATTGTGCGCAGTTAAACAATGACAAAAATAATGGTTTTACTATGTCAGACAACAAATCAGGTAGTTCAACACCAAATAGAGGCATCTATTTACTACCTAATGTACTAACAACGGCTGGGTTATTCTCTGGTTTTTATGCCGTTGTCTCTTCAATGAATGGAAAATTTGAGTTAGCCGCTATTGCGATATTTATTGCAATGATTTTTGACGGCTTAGACGGCCGTGTTGCACGTATGACAAATACACAGAGTGAATTTGGTGCAGAATATGATTCTATGGCCGATATGGTCTCATTCGGAATTGCGCCGGGACTCGTTGCATACAATTGGGCTTTGAACGATTTAGGCAAATTTGGTTGGTTGGCCGCGTTTGTATTTGTAGCGGGTGCTGCGCTGCGTTTAGCACGATTCAATACTCAAGTTGGTGTAGCTGATAAACGATTCTTTCAAGGCCTTGCTAGCCCAGCTGCGGCGGCTGTAATTGCAAGTATCGTTTGGACAGGTACAGAAAATGGTATTAATGGTCATGACTACGGCATTGTAATGGGGGTTATTACAATCATTACCGGGCTACTGATGGTTAGTAATTTTAGGTACAACAGTTTTAAAGAGGTTGACTGGAAAGGTAAAGTCAATTTTCTAGTATTGCTAATTATCGTGTTGGTATTTGTAGTAGTAGCATCAAGTCCGGCTGAATTATTGTTAGGTGTGTTTGCATTGTATGCACTGTCTGGTCCTATTACGACACTAAGAACGGTAGAGTCTTTGAAACTAGAGCACGTTGTTGGCGACGATGAAGATGCAGACTTCACATTGGAAGATGTCGCTGAACAAAAAAAGGTGAAATCGGAAGAAAGTACCGATAAAGCGAGTAAAGACGACAGTTAATCTATACTTAATCACCGATTTCTTAAAAAAGGAGCGCAAGCTCCTTTTTTGTTGTCTATACTTTATGCTCTTTCGAGAATTTTAATGGTTTTGTTTATATTTTGAGCGAACAAACCAAAACTTTAAAAAAGGGGTTGCATTGACCTAAAAAATCCCTAAAATGCGCATCCACTTCTCGGGGACAAGCCAAGAAGGTTTTGTATAGGAAATACTTATTAGGCCGAGTCAGGATGACGAAAGGTCGGTTTTGATAAGTTTAGTAAGCAAATATGGTTACTAAGCAGTTAACAAAACCTCACAAAATAAATTAAAGTTTTTTTGTGAAAAAGGTTGACATCAAAACAGGGACGCGTAAAATGCGCATCCGCTCTCAACGGTAGAGCACACGCCGAATACGAATGAGATATTCGGTGAGATTCGCAAGAATCGTTCTTTAACAAATAGTTATCAAGCAATTTGTGTGGGCACTCACGTTAATGTTGGTTTTACCAAATAATTAACTCAGTGAGTGACACAAAGTCTAAATCGATATTTTATTGATTAGGCGCTTTTGTCAGTTTTTTGCTTCTGCTTTTTTTAAAAGCG
The DNA here is from genome assembly GCF_030295955.1 of Thalassotalea agarivorans. Lineage (NCBI taxonomy): Bacteria > Pseudomonadati > Pseudomonadota > Gammaproteobacteria > Alteromonadales > Colwelliaceae > Thalassotalea > Thalassotalea agarivorans. The sequence continues at coordinate 2,410,722 of NZ_AP027363.1, read as the reverse complement.
GAGACGATTAATATTCATTGAGCATCGTATCGATTTATCGATACACAAACGATTTTAATTGAAGAGTTTGATCATGGCTCAGATTGAACGCTGGCGGCAGGCTTAACACATGCAAGTCGAGCGGAAACGAAGAGGTGCTTGCACCTCTGGCGTCGAGCGGCGGACGGGTGAGTAATGCTTGGGAATATGCCATAAGGTGGGGGACAACAGTTGGAAACGACTGCTAATACCGCATAATGTCTACGGACCAAAGGAGGGGCTCTTCGGACCTTTCGCCTTTTGATTAGCCCAAGTGAGATTAGCTAGTTGGTGGGGTAATGGCCTACCAAGGCGACGATCTCTAGCTGGTTTGAGAGGATGATCAGCCACACTGGGACTGAGACACGGCCCAGACTCCTACGGGAGGCAGCAGTGGGGAATATTGCACAATGGGGGAAACCCTGATGCAGCCATGCCGCGTGTGTGAAGAAGGCCTTCGGGTTGTAAAGCACTTTCAGTTGTGAGGAAAGGTTAGTAGTTAATACCTGCTAGCTGTGACGTTAGCAACAGAAGAAGCACCGGCTAACTCCGTGCCAGCAGCCGCGGTAATACGGAGGGTGCGAGCGTTAATCGGAATTACTGGGCGTAAAGCGTGCGTAGGCGGTTACATAAGTCAGATGTGAAAGCCCGGGGCTCAACCTCGGAACTGCATTTGAAACTGTGTGACTAGAGTATTGTAGAGGGTGGTGGAATTTCCAGTGTAGCGGTGAAATGCGTAGAGATTGGAAGGAACATCAGTGGCGAAGGCGGCCACCTGGACAAATACTGACGCTGAGGCACGAAAGCGTGGGGAGCAAACAGGATTAGATACCCTGGTAGTCCACGCCGTAAACGATGTCAACTAGTTGTCTGTGCACTTGATGCGTGGGTGACGTAGCTAACGCGCTAAGTTGACCGCCTGGGGAGTACGGCCGCAAGGTTAAAACTCAAATGAATTGACGGGGGCCCGCACAAGCGGTGGAGCATGTGGTTTAATTCGATGCAACGCGAAGAACCTTACCATCCCTTGACATCCAGAGAATTTTCTAGAGATAGATTAGTGCCTTCGGGAACTCTGAGACAGGTGCTGCATGGCTGTCGTCAGCTCGTGTTGTGAAATGTTGGGTTAAGTCCCGCAACGAGCGCAACCCTTATCCTTATTTGCCAGCGAGTAATGTCGGGAACTTTAAGGAGACTGCCGGTGATAAACCGGAGGAAGGTGGGGACGACGTCAAGTCATCATGGCCCTTACGGGATGGGCTACACACGTGCTACAATGGCGTATACAGAGGGCAGCGAGACCGCGAGGTGGAGCGAATCCCAGAAAGTACGTCGTAGTCCGGATTGGAGTCTGCAACTCGACTCCATGAAGTCGGAATCGCTAGTAATCGCGAATCAGAATGTCGCGGTGAATACGTTCCCGGGCCTTGTACACACCGCCCGTCACACCATGGGAGTGGGTTGCAAAAGAAGTGGCTAGTTTAACCTTCGGGAGGACGGTCACCACTTTGTGATTCATGACTGGGGTGAAGTCGTAACAAGGTAACCCTAGGGGAACCTGGGGTTGGATCACCTCCTTATCTTGAAAGGTGAAACAACATTATCGGTCGATAATATAACATCCGTGTTAAATCGACACAGGTACATCCATGTACCAAGAGTGTTCACACAAATTGCTTTGATAACGCATGTAAGAGAAGCCTGACTGGGGCTATAGCTCAGCTGGGAGAGCGCCTGCCTTGCACGCAGGAGGTCAGCAGTTCGATCCTGCTTAGCTCCACCAATTAGGCGCCCTTGATAACTCTTACGCTAGAAATTAAATCTAAATGGCCAGTTCAACAAACTGAGCGACTATTTAGATTTAGTTTCTTTAAGAAACATGCTCTTTAACAATTTGGAAAGCTGATATTAATACCCGGTGTTTATAGTGTCGCGCTATAAATACCAACAGATACATAATCTTCCTTGTTATGTATCACGATAAGTTTAACGACTTATCAGAAAACGTTTTAATTTATTAAGACGTTCTCAAAATTCTTACTCAAGAAGCTCATTATGAGCGCAATCAGTCCGCATACATCCTAGATTATTTAGGGTTGTATGGTTAAGTGACTAAGCGTATATGGTGGATGCCTTGGCAGTTAGAGGCGATGAAAGACGTGTTAATCTGCGATAAGCTCAGTTGAGGTGATAAAAACCGTTATAGACTGAGATTTCTGAATGGGGAAACCCACCCGTCATCAGGCGGGTATCTTTATCTGAATTCATAGGATAAAGAGGCGAACCGGGAGAACTGAAACATCTAAGTACCCCGAGGAAAAGAAATCAACCGAGATTTCCTTAGTAGCGGCGAGCGAACGGGAATTAGCCCTTAAGCGGGTGTGCGTTAGTGGAATGTTCTGGAAAGGACAACGATACAGGGTGATAGTCCCGTACACGAAAACAAGCACTTTGTGAAAACGAGTAGGTCGGCACACGTGAAATGTTGACTGAATATGGGGGGACCATCCTCCAAGGCTAAATACTCCTAACTGACCGATAGTGAACCAGTACCGTGAGGGAAAGGCGAAAAGAACCCCTGTGAGGGGAGTGAAATAGAACCTGAAACCGTATACGTACAAGCAGTGGAAGCCCTTCGGGGTGACTGCGTACCTTTTGTATAATGGGTCAGCGACTTATGTTTTGTAGCAAGGTTAACCGATTAGGGGAGCCGTAGCGAAAGCGAGTGTTAACTGCGCGTTTAGTTGCAAGGCATAGACCCGAAACCCGGCGATCTACCCATGGGCAGGTTGAAGGTTGGGTAACACCAACTGGAGGACCGAACACACGTATGTTGAAAAATGCGGTGATGACCTGTGGGTCGGAGTGAAAGGCTAATCAAGCCGGGAGATAGCTGGTTCTCCCCGAAATCTATTTAGGTAGAGCCTCGGACGAACACCATCGGGGGTAGAGCACTGTTAAGGCTAGGGGGTCATCCCGACTTACCAACCCTTTGCAAACTCCGAATACCGATGAGTGCTATCCGGGAGACACACTATGGGTGCTAACGTCCATAGTGAAGAGGGAAACAACCCAGACCGCCAGCTAAGGTCCCAAAGTACTAGTTAAGTGGGAAACGATGTGGGAAGGCCTAGACAGCTAGGAGGTTGGCTTAGAAGCAGCCACCCTTTAAAGAAAGCGTAATAGCTCACTAGTCGAGTCGGCCTGCGCGGAAGATGTAACGGGGCTAAACTAGTCACCGAAGCTGCGGATTTATCCTTTTGGATAAGTGGTAGGGGAGCGTTCTGTAAGCCGTTGAAGGTGTGTGGTAACGCATGCTGGAGGTATCAGAAGTGCGAATGCTGACATGAGTAACGATAAAGGGGGTGAAAAACCCCCTCGCCGAAAGACCAAGGTTTCCTGTCCCATGTTAATCAGGGCAGGGTAAGTCGGCCCCTAAGGTGAGACCGAAAGGTGTAATCGATGGGAAACAGATTAATATTTCTGTACTTCTATATATTGCGAAGGAGGGACGGAGAAGGCTAGGCAGGCATGGCGTTGGTTGTCCATGTGAAAGATTGTAGGCTGGTGACTTAGGTAAATCCGGGTCGCCTTAAGGCTGAGAGTCGAGACGATGTTCTACGGAACAGAAGCTGTTGATGCCCTGCTTCCAGGAAAAGCTTCTAAGCATCAGATATATAGGAACCGTACCCCAAACCGACACAGGTGGTTAGGTAGAGAATACTAAGGCGCTTGAGAGAACTCGGGTGAAGGAACTAGGCAAAATAGTACCGTAACTTCGGGAGAAGGTACGCCGGCTAGGGTGATGGGACTTGCTCCCTAAGCTTTGGTCGGTCGAAGTAACCAGGTGGCTGGAACTGTTTATTAAAAACACAGCACTGTGCAAAATCGAAAGATGACGTATACGGTGTGACGCCTGCCCGGTGCCGGAAGGTTAATTGATTGGGTTAGCTTTGCGAAGCTCATGATCGAAGCCCCGGTAAACGGCGGCCGTAACTATAACGGTCCTAAGGTAGCGAAATTCCTTGTCGGGTAAGTTCCGACCTGCACGAATGGCGTAATCATGGCCACACTGTCTCCACCCGAGACTCAGTGAAATTGAAATTGCGGTTAAGATGCCGTATACCCGCGGCTAGACGGAAAGACCCCGTGAACCTTTACTATAGCTTGACAGTGAACATTGCTCCTACATGTGTAGGATAGGTGGGAGGCTTTGAAGCGCAGACGCCAGTTTGTGTGGAGCCAACCTTGAAATACCACCCTTGTATGCGTGATGTTCTAACCTAGGGCCCTTATCGGGCTTGGGGACACTGTCTGGTGGGTAGTTTGACTGGGGCGGTCTCCTCCCAAAGCGTAACGGAGGAGCACGAAGGTTGGCTAAGTATGGTCGGACATCATACGGTTAGTGCAATGGCATAAGCCAGCTTAACTGCGAGACAGACACGTCGAGCAGGTGCGAAAGCAGGTCATAGTGATCCGGTGGTTCTGTATGGAAGGGCCATCGCTCAACGGATAAAAGGTACTCCGGGGATAACAGGCTGATACCGCCCAAGAGTTCATATCGACGGCGGTGTTTGGCACCTCGATGTCGGCTCATCACATCCTGGGGCTGAAGTCGGTCCCAAGGGTATGGCTGTTCGCCATTTAAAGTGGTACGCGAGCTGGGTTTAGAACGTCGTGAGACAGTTCGGTCCCTATCTGCCGTGGGCGTTTGAGAATTGAAGAGGGCTGCTCCTAGTACGAGAGGACCGGAGTGGACGAACCTCTGGTGTTCGGGTTGTCATGCCAATGGCATTGCCCGGTAGCTACGTTCGGAACTGATAACCGCTGAAAGCATCTAAGCGGGAAACAGGCTTTGAGATGAGTTCTCACTGGACCTTTAAGGTCCCTGAAGGGTCGTTGGAGACTACGACGTTGATAGGCGGGATGTGGAAGCACTGTGAGGTGTTGAGCTAACCCGTACTAATTGCCCGTGAGGCTTAACCATACAACACCTAAATGATTTAGGCCTTGTATGAAGATTGATTGAATCGATAAGAATTGAGTATTAGTAGACGCTTTCCAAGTTAACAAGTTTTTGCTTAGCGACAATAGCACTGTAGAACCACCTGATCCCATGCCGAACTCAGAAGTGAAATGCAGCAGCGCCGATGGTAGTGTGGGAGGTCCCATGTGAGAGTAGGACATCGCTAAGCTTCTAATTAAGAGAAAGCCCGCTCATTGAGCGGGCTTTTTTGTTATTAGCGCTTGCATGTCCGTACTCTCGAGTAGGGCTTTTCAGGTTTTCGTAAAGATAAACAATTTTATGTTTGCCCTAGCACCTAAACTTGCTCCTGCAGTTTAGGTATACCGACCATCCATGGCCATATAAGCGGGTTAGCCTCTGGCTTACCCTGGACCTGAGCTAAGCTTTTATTCCTAAGAAAAGCCTGACTTACGTCAGGCTTTTTTTTTTGGAATAATTTTAGGATGTCTACTCAGTACATGGGACGAAAAAAGCATCGTCATCCCGTGATGTCGTTACACGGGATCTCCAGCTTTATAGGTGCGCGTTGCTTAAGGGAACAAGGAACGTGGAGTCTTTTTACACACAGCACGAAGCTCGAAGTATGAATCGTTTTTACTTATCGCATAAAGCTAATAGCCTATAGCTAGTTCTTACATCGTCATCCCTTACTATGATACGGGATCTACAGCTTTTTAGGTGCGCGTTGCTTAAGGGAACAAGGAACGTGGAGTCTTTTTACACACAGCACACAGCTCGAAGCACGCAGCTAAAATAGGAACGTGGAGTCTTTTTACACACAGCACACAGCTCGAGGCACGTAGCTAAAATAGAAACGCAGATTTTATACACGCAGCACGAAGCCACAAGCCAACCCCCAATAATTGCCAATCCTTCAATACTTTGCGTATTATGTAATCAATGTACAACAATAAAACGTTAGCCAATGTTAGGTGACGACACCACTTTGCGGCATTAGAGCTACGTAAATGATGTATGGAGAGTGTTGTGATTGATTACTTAGCTACCTTTATTTTCTTCTTTGCAGTAATAGATCCTATCGGTACCGTACCGGTATTTATTGCAACAACAAATGGTTATGAAGGTCACGATAAACGTAAAATTGCATTCATAGCCACCATAGTTGCAGCTGCGGTGTTATTGTTTTTTGTAATCGCTGGTGAATTAATTCTAACTGCTATGGATATACCACTATCAGCGTTTCAAACCGCTGGTGGCATTATTCTCTTTATGTTCGCATTTAGCATGATCTTTGGCGAAAGTAAGCCTGAAGAAGAGATTAAAATGCTCAACAATGTTAAAGAAACAGCTATTTTCCCATTGGCCATACCTTCGATCGCAAGCCCAGGTGCTATGTTGGCCGCAGTATTGATGACAGAAAATGCTAAGTATACGCTGTTGGAACAAACTCAAGTGACTCTTACATTGTTAGCTGTATTGGGACTTGCTCTAGTGTTGATGTTATGTGCTACATGGATACATAAGTTTATCGGTAACAGCGGTGCTAGCGTTGTAAGCCGTGTAATGGGGCTTATACTAGCATCGGTTGCAACGGCTAACGTATTAGAAGGGTTAAAGATTTATTATGCCTTGTAGTTGGGGCAGTTCTTTAATCTGGCGCTATTAACAGTAATTATTTAAGCGAGAACAGTAAGTATGAATGAAATGATAACGCAGTTAGTTACAGTATTTCTTGGCTTCTTTGCGATAATGAATCCTATCGCTAATACTGCGGCGTTTGCTGGTTTGGTAGTTAATAAACCTAAAAGCGAACAAAAGCAAATTGCAGCTAAAGCACTACTTATCACATTCTTGATTATTGTCGCCTTCTCTGTGCTTGGTAAAGCTATTTTTCATTTGTTTGGCATTACCATAGATGCACTGCGAATAACCGGTGGTATTTTGGTGTTTATTGTCGGTTATCATATGCTAAATGGCCATGGCTCTAAGTTACATTCGGCACAAGGCGATGATGAATCAGATGTCGCTGTTTCGCCTTTAGCGGTTCCTTTACTTGCCGGCCCTGGCACTATAGCAACAGCGATGAATTACTCCGCATCAGGCGGCTTTTCGGGTATTTTAATTACGCTATCTGTATTTGCCTTTTTGTGTCTAGTTACTTTCGCTTGCTTTGTTTTTAGCGGGAGAATATTGTCGGTTATTGGTACAAGCGGACTAAGTATCGTTACTCGACTCATGGGCTTAATACTTGCGGTTATCGGCACGCAAATGTTTATTGCTGGCACAATGGCTATTGTTGCTTCGGCCAATAGCTAGCAAAATGCTGTAACATTTGATTTTTTACTTTTAAGCTTGCTTGAGCTTTAATAGCTAAAAACAGTAGCGAGTAGGCATTATGAAACGTTTTTTAATATTACTTACTTTAATTATTTTAGCTCTAATTTGTTACACCCGTGGCTTTGCAATAGGTGGTGGTTTTTTTCTGATATTGGGTGCTATTTTTGAACTAGGCTTTTGGGTAGGAATTTTTAATTACGGTAAAAAGAAACCTAAACATTAACCCATTAAAAAGTTATGCCTCGAATAAGCCACTAGTAAAAGAAGTATTGGGTTAAGTTCTTTATTTCCTAACTGGTTCTGGATTGTCTACATTTTGATGGCATACGCAGCTCTTCTCACCGTTTTCTCGATACCACTCATCATAGATACCGACATTCTTTTCACGGCAAAAACGTGCAACCTCACTGCATTGATCGCTGCTTGCACCATCAGATACAGGGCTTGAATATTGTGTAGTGCAACTGGCTAAAAGCAAAGCGCTAAGTGCTAAACAGGTTTTTAATATTTTCATAGAATCAGTGTAGACCGTCTTTAAAAACAAAAAAAGCGCCAACAGGCGCTTTTTTTGTCAAGTATGATTTGTTATTTCGCTTTACCGATAGAAACCGTTAATTCGTTAAACTGTTTTACTTGGTCGATAACCGCTACAACGTCTTCATATACAGCATTATCTTCTGGGATAATAACTGCTGAAGTTGTTGGCGTGTTTGCTAAGAAGTTTTCTATACGAGCAGGTAAACGCTCAATATCAACAAGCTTGTTGTTGAAAACTACTTGGCCGTTATCCGTAATTTTAATACCAATTACTGGTGTTTTAGGTGGATTAGGATTATTTTCCGCTTTCGGGCGGTTAATCTCTAAACCTTCCTCTTTCACGAACGAGGTAGTTACGATAAAGAAAATCAATAGAATGAAAACGATGTCTAGCATCGGTGTCATATCTACTTCACTTTCTTGGATCTCGTCGGCCTTTTTTCTTCTGCTCATAAATCTCTCCAGTTCATCGACTGATATTATAAAGAAATTGCCGATGATTTAACAGGCATACAACTTTACTTAACTTTGATAAAATATCAATGTTTTTTAGTTTAAAATTTTGTATATGGCTAAACAAAAACCAGTTTTCACCTTAAAAACTTGTGGCATCCATTCTTCATGGGATGAAACCTCAAAAAACCTGCCTAAAATTAAAGCATTTACCCATGAAGTACCTGCTAAAATAGACATAGAATTTGGTTATATTCTGAATGTGCAGAAAGGCAAAGGCATTAAATTAGATTATTGTATATATCATCCAGATATTCCCGACGATAATGGTAGGGTAATGGCGCCCTTCGATGGTGAAGTTTACGTGAGAAACAGTGATTGGGATTTTTATTTGGGTGATACAATATGGGCGCCTATAGAGAATAAGATAGGGCCATGGCGTATCGTAATAAAATGGCAAGACCGTATTGTAGCGGATGAGCTCTTTAACGTAATAAAAGATGAAGATAGTGAACAAAATTACTATCAACAGCTGTCACCCACATTTGGCAAAAGAAGAAAAACAGCAAGGAAATAAATAAGTAATGGCGATAAATTGGTTTCCTGGGCATATGCATAAGGCCCAAAAAGAAATTAAAGAAATATTACCGCAGATAGATGTGGTAATAGAAGTTTGCGATGCACGGCTTCCGTTTAGTAGTGAGAACCCAATGATCACAGAGATCAGGGGAAATAAACCGCTGATTAAAATTCTAAATAAGTCGGATTTAGCCGATCCTGTGCTAACCCAGCAATGGATAGCCTATTTAGATGCGCAGCAGCATGTAAAAGCTATCGCCTTGACCACTGAAAACCCTGCGATCGCGAAAACGATACCTGCGCTAATTCGCAAATTAGTGCCCAATAAGGATGAAACAGGTAAACAAATTAATGCCGTAATTATGGGGATTCCAAACGTAGGCAAATCTACCCTGATAAATACGCTCGTTGGCAAAGTAAAAGCAAAAGTTGGAAATGAGCCAGCTGTGACCAAAGGCCAACAAAGAATCAGGCTTGAAGAAGGTTTGTACCTTTATGATACACCGGGCATGCTTTGGCCAAAAATAGTCAATGAAAATAGTGGCTATCGTCTTGCAATTACAAGTGCGGTTAAAGATACCGCCTTTGATCATGAAGAAATTGCATGCTTTGCCGCAGAGTATTTACTAGAGGCTTACCCTAAGCGTTTAGAAGAGCGCTATAAAATAGATCAACTGCCGCAGCAAGAAGTCGAATTGATTGAAGAGATCGGCAGAAAGCGCGGTTGTGTGCGCAGTGGTGGCATGGTCGACTTTCACAAAGCCTCCGAGATTTTAATTAATGAAATACGCGATAAAACCTTGGGCGAACTAACCTTTGAAACACCAGAGATGGTGGAGCAAGAGAATATTCATTTTGCTGAGCTTGAAGAAAAGAAAATCGCTGAGCGAGAAGCCCGCAAGAAAGCACGTGGCCGCGGTCGCAAAAATAAAAGGAAATAGCGATGACAACAGACTTTACACTACACCCCATGTTGGCCAATGATTGCATTGAGATATACGACCTGCCTCTATGTAAAGTGTTGTTGATGAACGATAGTCAGTATCCCTGGTTAATCTTAGTACCGCGCAAACCGGCACTCACAGAGATTTATCAGTTGGAATGGCAACAGCAGCAACAATTTTTAAATGAATCGAGTGTTGTGAGCGAGTTACTCATGAGCATGTTTGATGGAGATAAACTTAATGTTGCAGCTATTGGAAACCTGTGTCCCCAACTGCATATTCATCATGTCGTTCGTCGTAAAACTGATGCCAGCTGGCCAAAACCGGTGTGGGGCCAACACCCAGCGATTCCTTATCAGCAAGAAACGCTAGATGTATTAGTAAGTAAACTTCAGGCGAAATTTGCTCAAATAGCCCCTTAACTTAAGCGGCCCAATTTTGGCTTAAATGCACACCAGCCAGAGCTTGTTCAAGATCCGCAATTAAATCGTCAGCGTGCTCAAGGCCACATGAAATACGAATCAATGAATCACTGATGCCGGCTTCAAGTCGTTCATTTGCCTCATAAGGTGAATGCGTCATGGACGCCGGATGTTGAATCAGCGATTCGGCATCACCCAAACTCACCGCGATAGAAAAAAGCGCGGTGCGATTAATAAACGCAGCGCCACCTTCAATATCTGTTTTTAATTCAAAGGCAATTACGCCTCCTGCAGCCTTCATTTGCTTGCCGATATATTGGTTACCTTTATCGTTGGCTAAACCAGGGTAATACACGTGTGCAATCTTTTCATGTTGTGATAGATATGTGGCTATTTTCATCGCATTGTCGCAATGGCGCTCCATGCGAATCGGAAGCGTTTTCAA